>JAABSV010000059.1 GCA_011390165.1 Desulfobulbaceae bacterium | reverse complement strand
CCACCCTGCAACCGCGGCCCTACGCGCGCATCGTCGCCGGCATCCAGATGGGATTGGTGGCCATGGCGCTGCTGCCGCTCTTTAATCCGCCCTTCACCTTCATCGCCGCTGCTCTCGTCATGACGCCACTGCTGATTGGTTTTGGCCGTGACTGGCTGGTGGTTTCCTGCCGGCTGTGCGGCGATAGCAACCAGCGCACCTCTTTGGATTATTGGGCAGGCCTGCTGTCTGCCCGTTTTCTTCCCCTGGTGTTGCGCCCGCTTCTTATCGCCGGTGGCATCGGCACCCTTGTTCAGGGCGCTGCGTCCCTGCCGCATTCAGTCTGGCTGTGGGCCCAGAGCCTCTGCTGTCTGCTGGCCGGAGTTGGTTGGCTGGGCCGATCTGCATCGCTGTTGCTCGTCCTGTTGCTGAGTTGCGGCCTGGCCCCTTACGGGACTGGCCTTCCGGTGTTGGTCATGTTCGGCATTGCCGCCACCCTGATGCTGACCGGCACCGGCCCGCTGTCCCTCTGGTCCCCGGAAGAGGAAATCCTCTATCGCCGCAGTCCGGCTGGATCCTCGGCAGGGAACGAGAAGGCA
Source organism: Desulfobulbaceae bacterium (assembly GCA_011390165.1). Lineage (GTDB taxonomy): Bacteria > Desulfobacterota > Desulfobulbia > Desulfobulbales > Desulfocapsaceae > Desulforhopalus_A. Next base: position 12,844 of record JAABSV010000059.1, on the reverse strand, counting down.
TGAACGAGCGCGCCACATCATCTGCTGCCGGCTTCCCTTGGCCACTGGCTCGGAGTATTCGTTGAATTTTGGCTGATGGCGGCCTTGCTGGGGTATTCGTTGTCGTTCCTGCAATTGCTGACAGTCGTGATTGCCGCCCGTCTTGCCTTTCTCACCCCCTTGCCGGCGGGTCTCGGTGTCCTCGAAGCCGCGCTGCCCTGGGTAACCGCAACTCTAGGCCTGGGGAGTGTCCTTGGCCTCAGCCTCTGCCTGCTCATCCGGGTTCGCGATATCCTCTTCAGCCTGGCCGGGTTAGGATTGACCATGAAATATTTGACTTGGCCGGGCATGGCCGGTACTGTGGATAGAAAAGCTGGATAACATGAGGTAGGTGAACAACAAATCTCCATTAACTATTTTGAATTTCAGGACATATATCTCTGTGCGCCGGCACCTTTTTCTCGGGCGGCGCACCGTATCCTCTGCCCCTTTGCAAGGAGGGCATTCTGGAACAAACCATGCGTCGTCAAGACCACCCTCCCTCTCTTTCCGGCCCCAGTGTCGGCAAGGTCGACCCGGAACAATGGTTTGATCAATTGCCGCTCCTGGCCGCGCAATTCCTGGCCGAGCATCGCCGGCCGCTGGTCACGGTTACCTATGCGCAAAGCGTGGACGGCAGTATCGCCACCCGGAATCGAGAACAGCTCCGACTGAGCGGCCACCAGTCGATGGTGGTAACCCATCGCATCCGCGCCGCCTGCGACGCCATTGTTATCGGCATCAACACCCTGCTGATCGACAACCCCTTGCTCACCGTCCGTCTCGTCGATGGGCCGAGCCCCCAGCCCATCGTGCTTGACAGCCAAATGCGCATCCCCTTGCAGGCCCGTCTACTTGAACGGACCGACCTTGGTTGCTGGGTCGCCTGTACCGAAAAGGGTGATCCCGAGCGCATCAGCGCGGTGGAAAGCCAGGGGGCCGAGGTTATCCGCTGCCGCCACGACCGACAAGGCCGGGTAAATCTGCCGCATCTGCTCCAGCAGCTTGGCGAGAGAGGGATCGGCAGCATTATGGTAGAAGGGGGCGGTCAGGTGATTTCGAGCTTCATCGAGGCGCGCCTGGCCGATCAGATGATCATCACCATCGCCCCCCGTATGGTTGGCGGCCTGCCGGTGCTGGACCGACCTGTCATGCGCAAAGGCGCCCCGTTGCATCTGACCGCCGTGACCTACCAACCTTGCGAGCCGGACATCATTCTCTGGGCCCAGCCGCAATGGCAGGGCCCATGAGGCGGCATCGGCTGGAGTTTGTTGCCCCCGGCCGGGTGGCGGTGCACGAAGGACCGGCGCCGCAGCCGGCTGCGGATCAGGTCCTGGTGCAGACCAGGTTCTCCGCGATCAGTTCAGGGACGGAGATGCTGGTGTATCGGGGTCAGTGGCCGCAGGGGGCCACGGTCGACGCCACCTTTGAGGCCCTGGCCGGCACCTTTGCCTATCCCCTGGCCTACGGCTATTGCACGGTCGGCCGGGTGATTGCGGCAGGATCGGCGGTGACCGACGACTGGCTGGGTCGCCGGGTCTTTGCCTTCCATCCCCATGAAAACCTCTTCTGCGCTCAACCCTCGATTCTGCATGCCATCCCCGATGATCTGGACGATGAGAACGCCCTCTTCCTGGCCAACATGGAGACCGCGGTCAACCTCCTGCTGGATGGCGCTCCCCTGATCGGCGAACAGGTGATCGTCATCGGCCAGGGCATCGTCGGGCTGCTTGCCACCGCCCTGCTTGCCCGTTTTCCGCTGGCATCCCTCACCACCCTTGAATCGCACTCTTTGCGGCGCGAGGCCTCAATCCGTTTTGGTGCCGCGCTCTGCCTTGATCCGGCGGCACCGGACCTTTTTGCCCGGCTGGGCGCTCTTGCCGGCCAGGGCGGTCAGGCTGATCTGGTCTTTGAGCTTTCCGGCAGCCCGGCAGGCCTGGACACGGCGCTGGCCCTGACACGGCCAACCGGTCGAGTGGTGGTCGGCTCCTGGTATGGCAGTAAAAGGGTTGACCTGGACTTGGGTTCTTTCTTCCATCGTGGCCGTCTTACCCTGCTCAGTTCCCAGGTGAGCAGTATTGCCCCCGCCCTCTCGGGCCGGTGGCCGGCCGGCCGTCGTCTGGATGTGGCCTGGGAAATGCTGCGCCAGGTGCGGCCCCGGGCCTGTATCACCCATCGCTTCGCCCTGGCGGATGCCGCCGTAGCCTATGCGCTTATTGACCGGAGCCCGGGCGAGACCATTCAGGTCATCTTCGAACACCCCGCCGCAGACAGGCAATGAAATTTTGCAAGGAGTAAAAAAGCATGTACAGTCTTGGGATACGGCGCGAATTCAGCTCCCGGCATTATCTGATCGGCGGTGACTGGGGCCCGGAAAACAGCGAGCATGCCCATCGCTATCGGATGGAACTGGTCCTCGAGGCCCCGACCCTGGATCGTCACGGCTATCTGGTCGATATTGTCGAGGTGGAACAGCACCTGGAGGCGGTGGTTGCCGATTTTGCCGGCCACACCCTCAACGATCTTGCCGTCTTTGCCGGCCTCAACCCCAGCATCGAACGTTTGGCCACCATTCTCCATGCTGCTTTTCGGACACGTTTCAGCCATCTTCGGCTCGAGGCCCTGACCGTCACCCTCTGGGAGGATGATATTGCCTGGACCTCCTACCGCGCACCCCTCTGATGCGCATCGGCCTGATCATCTACGGCAGCCTGGAGACCCTGACCGGCGGCTACCTCTATGACCGGATCGTCGTCGAAGGCCTGGAGCGGCTGGGCCATGAGGTGGAGGTGATCAGTCTCGCCAGCGGCCCGTATCTCCGCCGACTCGGCCATGGTCTGACGTCCGACCTCTGCCGGCGGTTGCTGGCTGGCCGCTTCGATACCCTCCTGCAGGACGAACTCTGCCACCCCTCTCTTTTTTGGCTGAACCAACGGTTGCGCCGCCAGCACGGGCCGCCGCTGGTCGCCATCGTCCACCACCTCATGTGCCGGGAACGACGGCCTTGGTGGCAGAACTGGCTCCTGACCCTGGTTGAACGACGGTATCTGGCCTCGGTTGATGGCTTCATCTTCAACTCGAAGACCACTGGCAGGACGGTGAAGGCCCTGGTGGGCGAGCAGCAGCCCCACGTTATCGCCTACCCTGCGGGAGACCGCTTCGGCTGCCCCCTTTCCGCCGACAGCATCTGCCAGAGGGCCCGCCAACCCGGGCCTTTGCAATTGCTCTTTCTGGGCATCGTCATCCCCCGGAAAGGTTTGCTGCCCCTGCTCAGAGCGCTGGCCGGAGTGGACCACGGACTCTGGCGTCTGACTGTGGTGGGTAGCCTCGACTTCGACCCCGCCCATGTCGGCGCGGTCCGGGAACAGGTCGATCAACTGGGTCTGGCCGATTCGGTTCAGTTCATCGGCCCGTGCTCGGATGATCACCTGGTGGAGATCATGCGCACCAGCCATCTGTTCTGCATGCCCTATGCCTATGAGGGGTTTGGCATTGCCCTTCTGGAGGCCATGGCCTTTGGCTTGCCGGCCATCGGCTGCCGGGATGGAGCGGCGGACGAGACCATCAGCCATGGGATCAACGGCTTTCTGATGGCGGCCGAGGACCTGGCCGGATTGGCGCCGCTTGTGGTGCAACTGCAGCACGATCGTGATGCGTTGCTGCGGCTGAGCCTTGCCGCCCGCCAGACCTATGCCGGTCGGCCAGGCTGGCAGGACAACGTGACCGCAATTAACGCCTTTCTGCTGGAGATGAAGAGTGGGCAAGTGCAAGGAAAAATTATCACGCCGCTTCGATCGGCAGAAACCGCGGGACCGGGAACTGGCCATGGATGCGGATAATTGTGCCGGCGGGCGGCTGTATTCACCCTTGGCGGATGGACCCGAGACGTGTTTTGATCCCTCTTACCTGGCGGCCAAGAAGTCCATTGATGACCGGGCCTTGAATCGATACGTCTGGACCGCACTCTGCCAGGCCCTGCCGCAGACAACCGGAACTGAACCGGCGAACATTGTTGAGATCGGCGCCGGCATCGGCACCATGCTGACGCGAATGGTCGATTGGGGGTTGCTGACCGGACCGGCAACCTACCTGGCCACCGATTGCGATGGCGACCACCTGCCGCTGGCCCGGCGCTACCTTGCCGCCTGGGCCGATGAACGGGGCTATCCGTTGCACTGGCTGGAAAAGCAGCGCAGCCGCTTATGCACCACACAGGCTGAAATTGCCCTGGTTTTTGAGACTGTCCGGGCCGAAGAAATGGCCTGCCGGACTGAGTCCAGGGGCACCTTTCACCTGGCCGTCGCCCATGCCGTGCTGGACCTGATCGACCTGCCGGCCGTGTTGCCCGGCATACTGTCGCAACTCACCAGCAACGGGTTGGCCTATTTCACCTGCCACTTCGACGGCGCCACCTATTTTCTGCCAGAATACCCGGGCGGGGAAGAAGAGGAAATACTGAGGCGCTACCATGCCTCCATGGAGGCGCGGTTGACCGGGGCAAGCAACACCGGCCGAAGACTGCTGAACATGCTGCAGGGGCCGGGCCTCGAGCTTCTGGCCGCCGGCAGTTCCGACTGGCTCATCCACCCCCGGAACACGACCTACTCCGGAGATGAGGTGGTGTTCCTCCATGCCCTCATTGCCACCGTGGAACAGGAACTTGCCGGGAAAAGTGGTCCGGCGCCGGCGGGTTTAGCCGCCTGGGCCCGTACTCGGCATCAACAGGTGGATATGGGTACCTTGACGTTTTTGGCTCGCAACCTCGATCTTCTCGCCCGTCGTCGACCGCCTTTGCCGTGAAGCGCAGCACTTTGCACCGGCCCTTGTCACGCCTCTTGGAATGGGCAGCAATCTACTGAACGTTGACTATCCGACTGGCCGCCATTTTCCCTGGCATCCGGAACTGCCTTGTTGCTCCGGTGGGGCTGGGCCTGTCGGTCAAGCTGGAACTGCAGGCTGACAGCCCTCCTGCGACACCTTCACCGCTTAGCGGCTGTAACTGCTGCCTTTTTCTTCCGGGTGGCACGCGCACGAGTCCAATCGAGGTAGCGCATCACGCGCGAGGCCGATACACCATGCAATATGATCGATACCATCACGATAAAACCTACTATTGACCAAAGTTCATTGGCGTCAGCAAAATCAATCTTATCAAGTGCAAACGAAAGATAGAAGAATGAGCCTATGCCGCGAATACCAATAAAACTGATGGCTAATTTCTCATGGATGGGTACTTTGACCCCTGTCAGGCCAATAAGGGCAGCTATTGGCCTGATTATGAAAAGAAAAGCCAAGCCAATCAGTGCCCCGTTCCAGGTCAGGTGGTCGAGGAGGCCGTGTACCAGGCTACCGCCAAACACCATCAGCAAAACCACCAACAGGATATGCTCAAGCTGGTGCACAAAATCATGCATTTCGGTGTGGTACATGTTCTCAACCTCAAAGCTGCTCATGGTAATGGCCGTTACAAAAACTGCCAGGAAACCATAACCATACGCCAACTCGGTGACACCATATGATACCAGCGTAGTTGAAAGGGAAACAAAAGCACCTTCGGCTTTTGGAAAACTAGTTTTTTGCGGCAATTGGAACAATAGGAAAACAAGCAGACGGCCAACCAGGTAGCCAATAATTATACCAGCGACAATACGGTAAAGCAGGTCGCGCCAGAGCCAGTCTGTCAGCCAGGGGTCCGAGGTGCCGGAGCCCACTGCTATAACTACAGCTAGCCAGGTAAACGGGAAGGCCATGCCATCGTTCAACCCGGCCTCAGCGGTAAGAGAAAAACGTACGTCATCTTCTCTGGTATCGTGGGGAGGGCCAACCTGCACCTGTTCGGCCAGCACGGGATCGGTGGGGGCGAGCACGGCTCCCAGCAAAACAGCCGCAGCCGGCGTCAACCCTAATATCCCCCAGCCGATAAATCCGAGCATGGCGATACTCAACAGCATCGTTATGCTTACCAGTCTGAATGGTATATGCCAGTTCTTCCAGCTGATTTTTCGCCTGATTTTGAGCCCGGTGCCCATCAGCGATATAATCACAAGTAATTCGGTAAGGCGCACAACGTATTCTTCCTGCCACAGGGGATTGGGCGAGGGGAGTTCAAATGGAAAAAGGTAAAGCACCCCCCCGACCGCCATGAACAAGATAGGGTAAGATAAGAAACTTTTGTCGAGGAGCGAAGGCAACCATGCCATAGACAGGGCTGCCAGGCCTATTATTGTAAGAATAAAGACATATGAGTTCATGTTTTCCGGGTATGTACAGCTAACCCAAAATGTACACTTTAAATGAGTTATATCGATATATTCGATACATAAAAAATGATCATTTTTCGGTCACCCTAAGAGTCGCCATTAGCTATATCGAATAGTAAACAGTATTTCCTTAAAAAGGACAGCACGAAACGCCTCCACCACCAAAAGTAAGATGATAGATCAGATAGTCAGAACTAGCCAGATGGTATGAAATATGGCAGTAAATACAAATAGCAGTCGAAAGTATTACCACCGCCTGCGAATGACAACCGAAAATTGACCACCTGTGATCACCGAAAATTGACCACCCTGAAATTAGGGAAAAAAGGGTGATGGGGGGCTTCGGTCGACATTGACGGTGCGTTCGGCCTTTGGGCTGCCTGTTCAAGGTCTACGCGTCATCTGGCCGATGGTATCGACCTGGCCGATTCCTGGTCGGTTGATGCCCATAAGACACTGAACGCCCCGTATGACAATGGCATCATTCTCTGCCGGGGCAAGGATGCCCTGATCCGTTCCATGCAGGCCAAAGGCTCCTATATCATCTACCTCCATATTGTGAATATACGATGGGGCGAATCTGCCAGAATTGTATCACGACAAGAAGGTCAAGACCACTGCTCCCCCATGGGGGAGCAGTGAGGGCGGTGGTGGTGTTGCACAACTATACTACAGGGCTGGGTGGTTTACGTTTTGGCGTCACTTCTGGCCAGGATCGTATTCTTTGGTCTGCAGCAGAGGTTCTCTGCTGATTCGTCCCACTTTCTCCTCAGATAGAGAAAGGTGTAAAAGTGAATTTTTGGCCCCCTACGGAAAACTCATACATGAGGCCGCCTTTGCCATGCACAAAGGTGGCCATGCCTTGGACATAATCGGCTTCAGCCTGGACGCCCGTTTTCGGACCAGCACTGGCGCCGGCACTGGCACCTCCGGTTCCGGCCCGAGCCTCTGCGCCTGCCGTAATAGCGATAACCTGGGCGGTAGCGCCGAATTCAAAATTGCCGCTGGTGAATTCATCATAGGACCGCTTGTCCTGGAAGAATATGATTTCACTGAAAGCCTTGCCACCCAGCTGTAAACCGATGGATCCCTCCATCACCGTTGTCATCCCCGTTGGTTTGCCACTCAAGTAGACCTGACCTTCGCCGTAGGAACCTCCGATAATGTAGCCGGCCTTAGCGATAGTTGGGAATACTGCGTAGCCGTATGAATTGCTGAAGAATTTCGTCAATGCCGGTGAATCCCGGAACATACTGATGGTACTCGAATAGTCCTTGACTTCCGCGACAGCGGTCGATATGCCAAAAAGTAAAGCAAAAAAGAGTAAATACAGTATTTTTTTCATTTCAGTCTCCTTTTCAAGATTGCGGTTTGCCGAATCAATGATCCTCCAAACCAGGTGATTAGGGTGGATATCCGTCGAAGAAAATATTGAATATGGTTGGTTGCCAACCCCCCTGTGAACCAATATAAAGATCTTTTTGCACCGATTTGTGAGAGGAGACCAAAAAGGCGGAGCCTTTCGACTCCACCTCACCTCCGGCATAATCGTTATACAATTTTTGCTCCAGGATTATCTGACCATAAATTATTGTATAACGTATCGAATTATAATGGTAATTTTCTTAGGAAGAAATTCAAATGGAAGACTTTCCTGCAAATGAAAGGTTATATTTAACCGCTTGGTCAAATATGAACCTGTATGTGCAATTGTTCTAAAGCTATAGGGCAAGGAGGGGTTGTACTCTTCCGACCAATCGCCATAATCCCTGCGGATAGTAACCTTCAGTCTTCAACCACCCAGGTAGCTCCTGTCGTTTGACCCGGCAAACAGCCCCGGCCCACTGAAGTCAAGGTTATTCCCCAAGAGGAACCAGAGCTTGAAACCAAGGCGCACTGCAATCACCATCGGCGTTGACAATCTTGAGAAGCCACTCCACTTCTATCGAGACGATCTCGGCCTCTCAACCGAAGGAATCATCGGCAAGGAGTTTCTGTATGGAGCAGCCGTCTTCATTGATCTCCAAGCCAACCTACGGCCTGCCCTTTGGCCCCGTAAAAGCATAGCGCATGATACTTGTCTCGGCCTTGGCAAGAAGAGGCCGACGGAGTTCACGTTGGGGCATACGTGAACCCCAAGAATCTCTAAACCTCGACCAGCCCTCTGACAGGGTCTACCTTTCAACATCATAACAATCCAGAATCTCGCCGAAATATAACGTGTGGTAGTCCTTTTGCGGGTAGAGTTTTTCCAGCTTAGAATCGAGAAAGGCACTATCCATGGCCGACTTGTAGACGATTTTGCACTCGTAGTGGACGCCGGGTATGTCAACGATGGGTGAGTCAACGTGCCGAGCCGCTCGCTGCTTCAGGTTGCACTCCTTGAACTTGTCGAAATCCTTGCCGGATTTTGTCCCACAGAACATCACTGCATCCTTGAAGGCTGAGTCTATGGGTATGCTGACGGTAAAGTTGTCCGTCTGTTCCAGTAGCTGAAAGGTGTATCTCGAATTCCTGACCGCCACCATGAACACCTCACGTTTCCATACAAATCCTATCGTCGCCCAGCCTATGGTCATGGTATTGACTTTGTCACCGGATTTGACGGTCAGAAAGGCACCGTTGGTAATCTGCGCCATCACCTCTTTAGCGTTTTCGAGATAGGTCCGCTTATCCATTTTGCACTCCTATGTGTTGAGATTTTTAGTTACTTCTTGATTAGCTATCGTCAAATACTCCCACTGCGAGTCTGCGCGTCCGGTTCATTATCTTGTTTGGCGTCTACTGATGTTCAACAAAGATCAGTTTGTTCGTATCAAAGCCAAGGTTCGCAGCTTTTTCTATGAGGGCCTTTTTCAGGTCAGCATCAATTTTCGGGCTTCTGGCCAGAAGCCACAAGTACGATGTATTCGGACCGCACACGAGTGAATATTGGTATCCTTCATGGTCAAGTTCAAATATGACGTACGAACCATAGAAAGGCCCAAAAAATGAGACCTTCAGCAATCCTTGATCTGGTTGATTTATGAATTTGGCTCTTCCTTCAGCTTCTTTCCATTTCGCCTCTTTTTCGGAGTAGCCACGGTTCAGCACTCTCACTTCACCGTCCGGCCGTAAGCTGTATTCTGCTGTTACCTTGGACAACCCACGTTCAAAGGAGTGATCCAGCCTGGCAATTTCGTACCACTTCCCCAAGTATCTCTCCAGCTCGAAATTGTTGACCGGAGTGACGCCCTTCGGGATTCCTACGCAGCCGCATAAGGCAAGACTGATAAGACCCAACAGAGCTGATATTCTTTTCAATTGCTTTTTTCCTCCTGAGCCCAAGGCCCATGGTGAGGCATGGGCCTTTAATGGGCGAGCATCTTCATGGTGCCTACCTTGTAGTCGTTTATGTTACCATGGTTGAGGAAGGATGCGCACTTCTATAACGTAACCGGTGGTCGTCATTCTTGATACCACCTCTCTCTCAGGTTTTTTCTGATCCACTGTTAGGCCTTTTGCAAAGAGTTGTGCAAAAGGCTCAACTGGCTGTATAAGCAATATAGGACTGTTGCCGATCTCTTGAACAACGCTGAATCTCATGAGACAGGAAATGCCAAATATCAAAAGCCTCTTTTTCTCGCGGCGCGACCCGGACAAGGGGGGTACCGCTAGACATCCATCGCCTGATGACCGAGGCTGCGTCCCGGGAGGAATACCATGAGCAAGGCAACGTCTGATCTTGAAAGAAAACTGCGCGGCGCAATCGCCGGTGAGGTCCTGTTTGATCTCTTCAGCCGGGGGCGCTATGCCACCGATGCCTCGCAATACCAGATGATGCCGGTCGGGGTGGTGGTTCCGAAAACCATGGACGACGTGCGCGCTGCCCTTGATCTTGCCGGCAGACACGGAATCCCGGTCCTGCCGCGCGGCGGTGGCTCTTCGCAATGCGGCCAGACGGTCAATGAGGCGCTGGTCATCGATGACTCCAAATACCTGAATAAGCTGATCAGTATCGATGCCCAGGGCCGCAGCTGCACCGTCCAGCCGGGCATTGTCCTCGACGAGCTCAACGCGCTCCTGCGTCCGCATGGACTCTGGTTTCCGGTCGATGTCTCCACCTCGTCGCGGGCCACCATCGGCGGCATGGCCGGTAATAATTCGGCGGGCAGCCGCTCGATCCGCTACGGGATGATGCGCGATAACGTCCAGACCATCGCCGCCACGCTGGCCGACGGCAGCGATCGCCTCTTCGGCCGGCTGGACCGGCCAGCCGCCGGCAGCCCGGATCAAGAGGATAAACTGATCAACTCCCTGCGTGCCCTGGGGCAACGGGAAGCAGCCGAGATCGTCAGCCGCTTTCCCAAGGTGTTGCGCCGGGTCGGCGGCTACAATATCGATGCGCTGCTGCCCGACCGGGAGCCGCTCAACCTCTCCCACCTGCTGGTCGGCTCCGAGGGAACGCTGGCGTTTTTCCGCCATCTTGAACTCAAGCTCTCGCCGCTGCCAAAGAACAAGGTGCTCGGCGTCTGTCATTTCCCGACCTTTTATGCGGCCATGGACGCTGCGCAGCATCTGGTCAAGTTGGAACCGACGGCGGTAGAGCTGATCGACCGGACGATGATGGAGTTGGCCCGCCAGATCCCCCTGTATCGGCAGGTGATCGAAAACGTGGTCCGCGGTGAGCCGGAAGCGCTGCTGCTCGTTGAATTTGCCGAAGAGGACCAGCAGGAGAACCTGCGCCGGCTGGCTGCCCTTGCCGAGGTGATGGGCGATCTCGGTTTTTCCTGGAAAAACGGCGGCACCGCTCCCGGCGGGGTGGTCGAAGTCATCGAGCCGAGGCGGCAACGCTCGATCTTCGAGGTGCGCAAGGCCGGGCTGAACATCATGATGTCGATGAAGGACGAGCGCAAACCAATCTCCTTCGTCGAGGATTGCGCCGTAGCCCTTGAGGATCTGGCCGAGTTCACCGCCCGGCTCACCGACCTTTTCGCGCGCTACAACACCCGCGGGACCTGGTATGCCCATGCCTCGGTGGGCTGTCTCCATGTCCGGCCGGTGCTCAACCTGCGCCTCGACCAGGATGTCAAGGCGATGCGCGCCATCGCCGAGGAGGCCTTTGCGATGGTACGCCACTACAAGGGCTCCCATTCGGGAGAGCATGGCGACGGCATCCTCCGTTCCGAGTTCCATGAGCAGATGTTCGGCCCGCGGCTTGTCGCCGCTTTTGCCGAGGTCAAACAGCACTTCGATCCGGGCCGGCTCTTCAATCCGGGCCGGATCGTCGATCCGCCGGCCATGGACGACAGCCGGCTCTTTCGCTATGCCCCCGGCTACCGGGTGGCCGATTTCCCGACGGTGTTCGATTGGTCTTCCTGGCCCGGCGCCGCCGGCGGTTTCCAGGGCGCGGTTGAGATGTGCAACAATAACGGGGCCTGCCGCAAGATGCTGGAGGGCGCCATGTGCCCCTCCTACCGGGTGACGAGAAACGAGCGCGACACCACCCGCGGCCGTGCGAACTCTCTGCGGCTGGCCATTTCCGGCCAGTTGGGTGGCGATGCGCTGGCCTCGGCGGAGATGGCCGAGACCCTGAAACTCTGCGTATCCTGCAAGGCCTGCAAACGGGAATGCCCCACCGGCATCGACATGGCCAAGATGAAGATCGAGGTCACCGCCGCCCGGAAGCAAAAAACCGGCTTTACCCTGCACGACCAACTGATCGCCTGGATGCCGCGTTATGCGCCGCTGCTGGCGAAACTGCCCTGGCTGGGCAACAGCCGCAACACGGTGCCGGCTCTGGCCCGCCTCATGGAGCGCGTCGACGGCTTTACCAGCCGCCGGCCGCTGCCCCGCTGGCGCCGGGATATCTACCGCCCGGCCACCTCCTGTGGACCGGAGGGCGCCCCGGAGCTCATCCTGTTTGGCGACACCTTCAACACCTATTTCGAGTCGGAGAACCTGCAGGCGGCGCGCCAGGTGCTGCTGGCGGCCGGCTACCGGGTCCTCTCGCCGCGGGCCGCCATCGAACCCGGACGTCCTGTCTGCTGCGGCCGGACCTTTCTCACCGTCGGCAAAATCGACCAGGCCCGCGCCGAGGCGAGCCGGCTCCTCGATACCTTTTACCCGTACGCCGAGCGCGGCGTACCGATCGTTGGCCTCGAGCCCAGTTGCCTGCTCTGTCTCCGCGATGAAGTCCCTTCGCTCCTGCCGGGGGATAAATCGACCACCGTGGCCGGCCAGGCCCTGCTCTTCGAAGAATTCTGCACCGCCCGACAGCTCCACCTCAACCTGGCGCCGCTCAAGAAACGAGCCCTGGTGCACAGCCATTGCCACCAGAAGGCCTTCCATACCGTGGGGGGCCTCGCTGCAACGCTGCAGATGATCCCCGGTCTCGAGGTTGAGTTCGTCGATTCCGGCTGCTGCGGCATGGCCGGCGTCTTCGGCTACGGCGCCGACACCTACGACATATCGATGCAGATGGGCGAGTTGTCGCTGTTTCCAGCCGTCCGCAAAGAGCCGGAAAGCACCATCGTCGTGGCCGACGGCTCCTCGTGCCGGCACCAGATTGAACACGGCACCTCCCT
>JAABSV010000058.1 GCA_011390165.1 Desulfobulbaceae bacterium | reverse complement strand
CAGACGGTGCACATGCCCCTGGCGGTCTACGGCGATGGCGACGAGTATGTGCTGCGCAACCCCGTCTCTTTCAGCGATGACGACGGCAGTGTCGCCTTCATCGGCAATTTCCCCGCCGGCTGCCGGGTGCGGCTGACCATGGTCTCCCGGGAGAACGTCCTCGCCTCGGCCACCCAGGCCAACCGGGCCGTACTCGCCGGCGACGGAGCGGTTCCTGAACTGCTGCTGATCTTCTCCTGCTGCTCCCAGCGCCACCTCCTCGGCTCGAGAACCGCTGAACAGTTCGCCCTGCTCAAGCAGGGCAGGGCAATCCCCTATTTCGGCTTCTACTGCTACGGCGAGATCGCCCCACTGGCCGAGGGACAGCCAACCCTCTTCCACAGCGATACCTACATCGTCCTGGCCCTCTCGACGCCACCGCCATGAAGGTCGCCAACCCCCCAGGCGACCGGCACGACCCGGGGAGTTCCCAGAGCGAACGGGAAAGGGCCCTGGCCAGGGAATGCGCCTACCTCCGCCGGAAGATCGTCCGGCTCAGCGAGCAGCGGCTGCGCCAGGAGCGGATAGACGACATCAATCGCCACTTCCTGAAAAGGACCAACGACAAACTGCTCCAGTACCAGGAACTCAGCCGCCAGGAGAGTCTGGCCAAGTCCGATTTTCTCGCCAACGTCAGCCACGAGATCCGCACCCCCCTGAACATCATTCTCGGCATGGCCAACCTGCTGGCCGATACCGAACTGGACCAGACCCAGGCGCAGTACCTCCACAGCCTGCGCATCACCGGCCGGCAGCTGCTGGAGATTCTGAACAACATCCTCGAATTTTCGCGGATCGAGGCGGGCCGGAGCGTGGTGGAGCCGGAGCCCTTCAGCCTGCACGAGATCATCAACCGGATAGAAACCTCCGCCCTGCCCCTGTGCATGGAGAAAAATCTCTATTTTTCTTCCATTTACGATCCAACCATGGTCATGGAACGGGTCGGCGACCCCTTGAAGATCTTCCAGATCCTTCTTAACCTGGTCAATAACGCAGTAAAATTCACCAGCCGGGGAAGCATCACCCTCCACCTCTGCGAAGAGTTTCAGCAGCCCGACACCCTGCTGCTCAGTGTCACCGATACCGGTATCGGCATTCCGGCCGACCAGTTGGAGAGCATCTTCGACCGGTTCAGCCAGAGCAGGGACTCGCTTACCGAGCCGCACGGCGGTGCCGGTCTCGGCCTGGCGATCAGCCAGAAACTCTCCCGGGCCATGGGAGGCGATTTGAGCGTGCGCAGCGCCCCGGGGCGGGGCGCCACCTTCACCTGCCGGCTGCCCCTGCCACCGGCGCCGCCGGCCGAACGGCATCTCCTCCGCCTTGATACCACCCCGATACCGCCGGAAAATTTTCCCGCCGCCAGCCTGCTGGTGGTCGACGACATCCAGGAAAACATCAACGTCATCCGCGCCTACCTGCACAACTACCCGGTGGAGGTGGCCTCTGCCGGCAATGGCGAGGAGGCCCTGGCGATGCTGGCCGCCAGGGACTATCCCCTGGTGCTCATGGATATCCGCATGCCGGTGATGGACGGGATCACCGCCACCCGGCAGATCCGCCGGCTAGAGAAGGAAGACCCCGAGGGGCGGCAACACACCATCGTCGCCATCACCGCGCACGCCTTCCAGGAACAGAAGAGCCGCTTTCTCGAGGCCGGTTTCAATGCCGTGCTCACCAAGCCCTTTTTCAAAAAAGAGCTGCTCCAGACCATCCTTCGCTTCCTCGACAAAACGCCTGAAAGAGTGGTTGAGAAAGGCAACAAGGCAATAGGCTGTTGCTTTGAGGAGGAGCGCCACGAAGAGATTCCCGCCCCCCTGCAGGGCCTGTTCCCGGAGATACTGGCCGGGCTGCGCGAGGGGTTGGAAGCCCTCGGGGAGAGGTTCAACAGCGGTGATATCTCCGCCGTATGCGAGGGGGCCCACGGCCTGAGAGGGCTGGCCGGGATGTACGGCTTCCGGCAATTGGCGGAGCTGCTCGCAGACTTCAGCGACAGCGTCCGCCAGGGGAATGCCCCGGTGGCCAGCGAACTCCTCAAGGCGCTGGAGAGGTACCTCCAGCGCCTGAAGAGTCCGGCAGGCAAGCCGGCCGCCCGCTAAGAGGAGGGCAGCTGCCTACAGCTTTTCGGAAAAGTATTTTTTGGTTTCGGCCACGATCACCGGGGTGAGGAGGAGCAGGGCGACCAGGTTGGGGATCGCCATCAGACCGTTCAGGGTATCGGAGATATTCCACACCAGGCTCAGTTTGGCCACCGCCCCCACGCCGACAAAGAGAACAAAGACGATCCGGTAGGGCAGTACCGATTTGATCCCGAAGAGGTATTCAATCGATTTCTCGCCGTAGTAGCACCAGCCGAGGATGGTCGAGTAGGCAAAGAGAATGATACCGATGGTGACGATGTAGCCCCCCCCGGCCATTGCCGACTCGAAGGCGTGGGTGGTGAGTGCCGCCCCGGTCATCCCGTTGGACCAGGCGCCGGTGAGGATGAGTACCAGGCCGGTCATGGTACAGATCACCAGGGTATCGAGGAAGGTCTGGGTCATCGAGACCAGGGCCTGGGTGACCGGGTTCTTGGTCTTGGCGGCGGCGGCGGCGATCGGCGCACTGCCCAGGCCGGACTCGTTGGAGAAGACACCGCGAGCAACGCCCATGCGGATCGCCAGCATGATGCTCGCCCCGGCGAACCCGCCAACCGCGGCGGTGGGGTTGAAGGCCTGCTTGACGATGAAGAGCAGCGCCCCCGGAACTTCACTGACGTTGGCGAAGATGATGAAGAGGGCGCCGAGCACGTAGAAGACGATCATGATCGGCACCAGGATGCTGGCAACCCGGCCGATGCTCTTGATACCGCCAAGGATTACCGCCGCCGTGCAGACCATCAGCACCAGTCCGGTGACCCAGGCGGGGACACTGAAGGTGGCCTGGACGGCATCGGCAACCGAGTTGGACTGGACCATATTGCCGATGCCAAAGGCGGCGATGGCGGCAAATACGGCAAAGACCGCACCGAGCCAGGGCATGTTCAGGCCCCGGGAGATGTAGTACATCGGCCCGCCGCTCATCTCGCCGTTCTCGTCGACCACCCGGTATTTCACCGCCAGCACCGCCTCCCCGTACTTGGTGGCCATTCCCACCAGGCCGGTAATCCACATCCAGAACAAGGCCCCGGGGCCGCCGATGGCAATGGCGGTGGCGACACCGGCAATGTTCCCGGTGCCGACAGTTGCCGATAGGGCAGTCATCAGGGCCTGAAAGTGGGTGATGTCACCCGGTTCGTCGTCATCCTCCTTGCGCTTGATCAGCGCCAGGTAGAGGGCGTGTCCCAACTTGGTGAACTGCAGGCCGCGCAGGGAGATGGTCAGCCAGAAACCGGTGCCGACCAGCAGAATGAGCATTGGCGGCCCCCAGGCAAAAGCACCGATTTTTCCCACTAAGGCATCTAAGGCTTCCATCTGTCGTCCCTCCCGTTGTTGGATGTCATCGCTGACCGCACCGCCACCGCCGCCGGCCACTGCAGGCGGCAAGTACCTCGACGGTACTGCCGGATCTCTGCCACTCCCCTGTAGCGGGAAAGCGACCCACTTGCGCAACCGGCCAGACTACCGAAAACCAGCCGACACCAGCAGGGTACCCTCTTAGCCAGGATAGGCCAACGAAAAAAACCCTCAGCAGCCGCGGCCGGCGGCGAGCAGTTCGGCCAGGGCGGTCTGCCGCCGGCTGCCGTCCTCCTGATGGACCGCCATGGCCAGGGCCCGCCGGCTGCCCACCAGCACCGCCAGTTTTTTCGCCCGGGTGAGGCCGGTGTAGAGGAGATTGCGCTGCAGCATCCGGAAGTGCTGACCGAGCACCGGGATGATCACCGCCGCGAACTCGCTCCCCTGGGCCTTGTGGATGGTGATGGCGTAGGCGAGATCGAGCTCGATGATGTCGTCGCGCTGGTAGGTGACCAGGCGGCCATCCGGGTAGAGGGCCACCCGGCAGGTGAGGGCGGCATTGTCGATCGCCTCGATCCGGCCGATATCGCCGTTGAAGACGTTCAACTCGTAGTTGTTGCGGCGGTGGATCACCCGATCCCCCAGGCGGAGGATCCTCTCCCCCACCTGCAGTTGCGGCCGGCCCGGCCCGGCCGGGTTCACCGCCTCCTGGATCAGCCGGTTGAGGTTGGTGGTGCCGAGGCTGCCGCGGGTCATCGGCGAGAGGATCTGGATCTCGCAGTCCGGGCCCTGGTATTTGGGGATCCACTGGCGGTAGAGGCGGACCACCACCTCGACGGCGGTGAGCCCATAGCGCAGACTCGACCAGGGGTGGACCCGGGCAAGAACGGCCTGTAGCTCTTCCGCCCCCCCCACCGCCCGCCCGATCGCCGCCAGATCGGCATGGCGGAACTTCTCCGGCACCACCAGCTCCGGGCGGAAGGGGACAGCGGCCTCGGCGGTGCCGAAGAGGAAGGGGTCGACCTCCTCGTCCGCCGGGCGCAGGCCCTGCACAGCGGCCGGGCCGCCCTCGCCGTAGAGCCGTTTCACCCGGGCGATGAAGTCGAGCTGCTCCCTGGTCGCCTCCTCGGCATCGATGAACAGGCAGTCGACCTTCTCCTGCCAGAGCCCTGGCCGGTGGAAGGGGGAGTCGATGGAGGGGATTTCCCCGTGGTTGATGCGGTGGGCGTTGGCGATGATCCTCGACTCCCGGGCCTGGCGGAAAATCCGGCCAAGGCGGACCACCGTCACCACCCCGGCGGCGATGATGTCGCGGAGGACATTGCCCGGCCCCACCGAGGGGAGCTGGTCGGCGTCTCCCACCAGCAGCAGCTGGCAGCCGGGCGGCACCGCCCGCAGCAGGGCGGCGGCCAGGGAGATGTCGAGCATCGACGCCTCGTCGACAAGGAGGAAATCGCCGCGCAGCGGCTGCTCGCGGTTTTTCTGGAAGGAGCCGTTCTGCCATTCCAGCAGCCGGTGCAGGGTCTTCGCCTCCCGGCCGATCACCTCGCTCATCCGCTGCGCCGCCCGGCCGGTGGGGGCGGCGAGGAGCACCCGGCGACCGAGCCGGTCGAGGAGGAGGACGATGATCTCGGTGGTGGTGGTCTTGCCGCAGCCCGGACCGCCGGTCAGCACCGAGACCGACCGCCCCACCGCCGCCTCCACCGCCCCCCGCTGCTCGTCGCTGAGGGTGAGCTGCCGCTGCCGGCAGAGGTCGGCGATCTGTTCGGCCAGGCCGATGATGGTCGGCTGCGGCCGGGCGGCCATGGCTCTGAGCGCCTCGGCCACCTGGCACTCCTCCTCGTAGAGGGTCCGGGAGTAGTAGCCGAGCCGGCCGGCATCCCGACCGCTGGCCAGCAGCCGCACCTTCAGCCGGTTCTCGGCGGCCATGGCGGTCAGCAAGCGGTCGATCCGTCCGGCCGTGGTCAGGCCGAGCAGTTCGTCGGCCTGGGCGGCGAGCTGCTCGGCGGTGAGGTAGCAGTGGCCCTGCTCGCGGGCGGCGGCGAGGAGGTGGCGGATCCCGGCCGTCAGCCGTTCATCGCTGTCCGGGGCGAGGCCGAGGCTTACGGCGACCCGGTCGGCGGAAAAAAAACCGATGCCGTAGAAATCCTCGGCCAGGCGGTAGGGGTCGGCACAGACGATGTCGATGGCCCGCTCGCCGTACTTCTTGTAGATGCGGACGGCAAAGAGGGTGGAGATACCGTGCCCCTGGAGGAACATCATCACCTCCCGGACCATCCGGTGCTCGCGCCAGGCGGCGGCGATCATGGCCAGCTTCTTTTCGGCGATGCCCGGCACCTCGACCAGGCGGTCGATCTCCCCCTCGAAGACCTGCAGGGTCCTCTCGCCGAAATGGGCGACGATCCGCTTTGCCGTTCTCGGGCCGACGCCGCTGATCAGCCCGGAGCCGAGATACTTCTCGAGAGCCGCCGCCGTGGCCGGTTTTTTCTCCACCGCCCGCTCGGCCCTGAACTGGCGGCCGAAGCGGGGGTGGTCGGTCCAGGCGCCGGCAAAGGCCATGGTGGCACCGGCATACACCCGGGTCTGGTGGATGGTGACGGTGGCCAGCTGGTCGGTGCCGAAGGTGGCAACCTTCAGTACCGACCAGCCGCTATCGGGATTGTGGTAGGTGACCCGCTGGACGATTCCCTGCAGATGCTCGCTGATGTCAACCATCGATTCCCCCTACCCTGCCCGAAGGGCGGACAGAGTGCCGGCAGGGACGGTTCAGAGCGGCGAGTTGAACTGTTTCGAGGCGATCAGGCTGGCAATGAACTCTTCCGCCTCCCGGGGCAGATCGACAAACTCGATCCCCAACCGGTGGCTGGCGGCCCCGCCCTCGGCGACGCTGCGGACCAGCCCCCGGGAGATGATCTTCTCCTGGCCAAGAAAGAGGCCGACCTTCACCGGTTGGCCGATGGCCAGTGGCACCGCCACCCCCACCGCCATCCCCTGCTGGGAGATATCCCGGAGCAGCCCCTTCTCCTCATAATCCTGGGCCACCACCTTCACCGGAATCTTGCCGCTGCCGAGGAGATCCCGCAGGCTGTTGCCGCCGACCCGGCTGTGCGCCCTCTTGCCCAGGGGGTTCTCCGGCTCGAACTCCCAGTCGACGCCCAGATCCTGCAGGGAAGGGATGGAATCCCAGTTTTTCTTCTCCGCCATCTTGCCTCCCGGAACCTTTGTTGCTGAAAAATAGCTTCATCTCCGGCCACTCTATCGTATTTCGGCCGGAAAAAACAGCTTTTCGGTTGGCAAAAAAAATTCCAGGACCCAGCGGGACACCACCCCCCCCGGGTCCTGGAAAAGGAGCTCTCTGCGGAGAAACAAGGAAGGAAACCCGCAAGGAACTCCAGGACTGCGGCTACCGGTCTAACGGAGGGTCGGCTGCTCCTCCGGCCCGACCGGCACCATTTTCTTCCAGGCGGCCTGCATGGCCCGCCACGGGGTAGTACAAAGGAGAACAAAAGAGTGGCCCACCGCTGCCGCATGGATCTCCCGGCAATGGCGTTCGACATCGGACACCTGCTGCCGGCTCAATTCCGCATAAAAGGCCTCGATCTTGTCTTGCATTGCTGTCCCCCTGTGCTGAGTGGTCAACTGTACCGCCCCATTCTGTGGTCGGCATCCACGGCCACCGCCCCGTTTTTGGCTCTGCCGGCGGCCTGTGGAGAGAAGACGATCAGGATTTTTCGGGAGACTAGCCCCTCGTTCGTAAAAATTTCTTAAAATTCTGATAAAAAAGATTTTTTTTACACTGCGGAGAAAAAAACAGCTCAGGAACGGAGCAAATCCATCATTTCCGCCAACTCGCGGTCGCCGCCCTTGCCGTGGGCCTCACGGTAGAGGCGAAGGGCTGTCTCGGCCCCGGCCGGCTCCCCCCCCTGCCGGTGGAGATCGAGGCAGATTCTGGCCAGGACCGGGTTCCAGGGGCAATACTGCAAGGCAGTGAGGGCATGGCGGCGGGCGGCAGCCGGCCGCCCCTGGCCGGTGAGGAGGCCGGCCAGCAGGTTCAGCCCCTCGACCAGAGCATTCTCCAGCCGCTCCTGCAGGCTCTCCATGTACTCGAAGTCGGGCGGCCGAAGAATGGCCGGATCAAGGAGGGCGAAGGCGGCATCGAGGCGGCTTTCCGCCTGCCAGGCCCGGCCGGTGGCGGCGAAGTGGCTCCCGGCCTTGATGGCGGCCAGGAATTCGCCGGTATCAAGGGAACAGTGGGCCAGGGTGACATAGCCCTGGTCGGTGGCCAGATAGCTCTTGCCGGTGGCGGTGGGGACCAGTTGCTGGATCTTGCCGCGCAGCCGGCTGACCAGGTTGTCGAGGCTCGAGCGCTGTCGGCCGGGCGCCTTTTCCGGCCAGAGCTCTTCGGCGGCAACGGCCAGCGACAGTTTCATCCCGCCGGCCAGGGCGAGGAGGGAAAAGAGCTTTCTCTCCTGAACGGTCAAGTCGCTGAAGGCCAGCCGCCGCTCACCGGCCTCGATGGCCTGATTACGGAGCAGGCGCAGGCGAAGCAGCGGTTGCAGCCGGCCCTGCCGGTCGCAGCAGAGGCGGAACCGCTCGGCCAGCACCTTGCCGGCAAACCCCGCCTCGATCCCCTCCTGCACCGCCACCTGCAGCACCGCTCTGGCCACTGCGGGGGCGGTGCCCAGAGCATGCTGGCGCTGCTCCTTTTTCCAGCGCCGGAGGGTCTCGGCAACCGCCGGCAGGGCCGCCTCCGGACGGCCGGCATGGAGCAGGCAATAGGCCCGGTGGAGGTGGGGGTCGAGCCAGTGGCAGGGGAAATCGAGCTGTTCGGCCAGCTTTTCCGCCCGGCCGAGATGGCGGTCGCCGCTCTCCAGCCGGCCAAGATGGTAGGCGAGCACCGCCGCCAGCTCGTGGCGGAGGAAAAGAGCCACCTGCCCGCCCTCGCCGGCGGCAGTCTGGCCGAGGCGGGCAAGCAGTTCCTCCGCCTCGGCCAGACTGCCGAGCAGAACCAGGGCCAGGGCCTTGAAGTGGAGGAGGAGGGCGCACTCCTCCCGGCCGTCGGCGGCGTCGCCGGCGAGCCGTTCGTCGAGCAGTTCCAGGGCCTGCGGGTAGGCACCATCGGCCAACTCGACTGCACAGGCCAGCATGGTCAAATCGGGGAGGAGCGGTCTCCCCGTCCCCCAGGCAGGCAGCCCCTCCTCGCGGACCCTGGCCAAGAGCCGCCGACAGGCGGCAAGGTCGCCAGCCAGGAGGAGAAAGCGGAGTTGCAGGAGGGCGAGCCGGAGGTGGAAGCGCGGCGCCACCGCCGGCGAGGAGAAGAGCTCCCCGGCCGCCTCAAGGGCCCTGGCCAGGGCCGCCCCATTGCCGGCACAACTGGCGCTGAAGGCGTCAACCAACAGGCCGGCGGCGGTTGCCGCCCCGTCCCGGCCACCATTGCCGGCGGCGGCCAGGGCCTGCCAACGCCGGCTCTGGCGGAGCCGGCCGGAGATGAGGCAGGAACCGAGGGCGAGAAGGCGGCCGAGGTGGGCACTCAAGGGGGGCGGCAGCTCGGCGCGGAGGTGGCTGAGGAGCGTCTCCAGCTCTCTCAGCCGGCCGGCGCTCTCCCCGGAAAGGGTGCTCTGCCCGGAAAGGGCCCTCTCCCCGGAAAACGCCGGCCCACAGAGCTGTCCCTCGAGGTCGGTGGCCAGGGTGAGCAACTTGCCCAGCGCGTTCCCCTCCTCGGTAAAGCCCTGCCATGCCCCATGCAAAAGGGAAGACCGGCTCACCGGGCCGCCGGCGGCAGCACCTGCAACGCCACCGACCCCACCGACCCCACCGACCCCACCGACCCCACCAAGACCACCAAGACCACCAAGGCCACAAGCGTTGGCCTGCAGCCGGCAGGAAAAGAGGGCCAGCCAGGGCCACGCTGCCAGCACCGAGGCGGGAATGTGGGCCAGGTAACGGCCCGGGCACTCTTCGTCGGCATCGAGATAGAGGCTGGTGGCCGCTATCGCCAGGATGTCGTTCTGCAGGCCGTAATGGCCGCAGCTCGCCCCGTAGGCCAGGGCCTGCCGGTGGTCGCCGGTGGCAGCGGCGCTGAGGGCCAGTTTCTGGAAGAGGCGGGGCCTCTCCGGTTGAAAGAGGTAGCTTGGCTGTTCCTGGAGATAGGCGGCAAAGGGCGGGCAGAAGCGGTACTCCCGCCCCTCCCCGAAGAGGTGGAGAAAGGGAACGGCGGCAGCCAGTTGCCGCAGGAGGGTGCGGCCGACCCGGCCACCGAACAGGGTGGCCAGCGACGAGTCGGCAAGGGCCTCCATCCCGGCCAGGAGAAAGAGTTTTTCCTGCAGGGTGGCGGGCAGAAAGTCGATCAGGGTCTCGTAGAGCGGCTGGAGAAAAGCAGCCGCCGCCTCCCCCTCTCCCGGCGCCGGCGGTGGCGGCAGCGGCACCCGCTCTCCCTGCCGGCTGCGGCAGCCCAGGGCGAGGAGCACCGTCTTCGCCGGCCAGCCGCCCCCGCGCAGGCGCAACTCCGCCCCCGCCGCCTCGCCGTCGCCCCCCTCAAGTCGGGCGGCCAGTTCACCGCACTCGGCGGTGGAGAAGGCAAGATCCTCCGCCCCCAGCCACTGCCACCTCGCCGGCTCGAGCAGGGGGAGGGTTATCGGGGTGCGGGAGGCGAGAACGATGTCCACCCACTCCGGCAGCACCGCCAGCAACTCGGCAAGAAGCCGCCGGCAGGAGGGGTTGTGGTCGAGACGGTGCAGGTCGTCGCAGACGAGGAGAAGAGGCGCCGGACGCTCCACCCCGGCAAGAAAGCGGCCAAGGGTGGCCAGGGCCG
Source organism: Desulfobulbaceae bacterium (assembly GCA_011390165.1). Classification (GTDB taxonomy): domain Bacteria; phylum Desulfobacterota; class Desulfobulbia; order Desulfobulbales; family Desulfocapsaceae; genus Desulforhopalus_A. Next base: position 3,862 of record JAABSV010000058.1, on the reverse strand, counting down.
GAGCGAAGTCTGCGCCACCGCCGTTGCCGGCAAGGGGGGGGAATTTCTCCCAGACCAGCCGCCGCTCCGCCCCCCCGGGCTGGCGGTTTCTAGCCGAGATGGTGGCGTGCTGCGTGCAGGCCCGGAAGAACCAGTCGAGGAGGTGCCCTTCCCCGCTGAGCGTTGGCCAGAGCGAGGCAACCCGCCGCTCTCCGGCCAACTGGCCGGCGAACAGGGTCTTGCCGTAGCCGGGCGGGGCGGAGATGGCCACAAGAAGACGGCCGCCGGCAGGGGGAAGAAGGCGGCCGAGCAGCGCCGTGCGGCGGACAGCCACCCTTGCCACCGGCTGGGGAACCATGTCCGGAGCCAGCTCCGCCGGGTCCCGGGCCAGTGCGGCTCTGCGCAAGGAGAACACCGCCCGCCCCCCTTCAGGCCGGCCCGGGCCGAACGGCCTCGGCCCGGGCGGCGCGCCGCCGGCGCAGGTAGTCGTACATGGGGGCCAGCCGTTCGGCGGGCGGCAGAGCGCCTTCCACCGTTTCCGCCAGTTCCCCTTCCAAGGCAGCCAAGAGGCTGGCGTACTGGTGCAGGCCGTACAGGCCAGCCAGCCCCTTGCCGGCGTGGCAGCTCTCGGCCAGGGCGGCGAGGGAACCGCTCCGCAGTTCAGCGGCCATCTTTTCCAGATCCCCCTCCAGGGCGTCGAGCACCTGGCCGAGCAGGGGGGCCAGCGAGGCCGGCACCTGGTCCGCCCGCCCCACGGCGGCGGGGGTGGTCGACGGCGCCGGCACGTTCGGCGAGAGGCGGAGAAAGTGGTTGAGGGTCTTGAGCAGATCCTGCCTGGTGAACGGCTTGGTGAGCACCCCGGCAAAGCCCCGCTGCAGGTAGGAGAGAACCTGCTCGGGAAAGGCGTGGGCGGTCACCGCAATCACCGGCACCGGCGGGCCGCCCCCCTCGCCGCCCAACTGGTTGATCCAGCGGGTGGCGGTGATGCCGTCCATCCCCGGCATGCGGATATCCATCAGGACGATATCGTAGCGCCGTTCGGCAAAGCGGCGCACCGCCTCGGCACCGTTGCCGACATGGTCGATCTCGACATCATAGGGGGCGAGATACTGCCGCACCACCTCGACATTGCCGGCCACATCCTCGGCCAGCAGCAGGCGCAGGGAGGAGAGGGCAAGAAGGCCGGCCTCTTCCATGGGCCGGGGCTCCTCGACCGCCGGCCGATGGTGGGCGGCCGGCGGCAACGGCAGGAGGAGGGTGAAGGTCGAGCCCCGGCCAAGGGCGCTGCGCACGGCCAGTTCCCCCTGCAGGGCGGCAACCAGCTTCCGGCAGATGGCCAGCCCCAGGCCGGCACCACCGCGGCTGGTGGCCAGGGCGTTGTCGGCCCGCGAGAAGTGGTCGAAGATGCTCTCCAGCTGCCCCGGCGGGATACCGATGCCGGTATCGCTTACCACGAAGCGGAGCATCCCGGCCGTCTGCTCGTCCGGCACCTCCTCGACGGTCAGGGTGATGCTGCCCTGGTCGGTATATTTGAGGGCGTTGCCGAGGAGGTTGAAGAGGATCTGCTTCACCTTGGGCAGGTCGCCGAGACGGCTCGCCAAGGGGCGCGCAGGGCCGCGCACCTCGAAGTGCAGCCCCTTCTCCCTGGCCAGGGTCTCCATCATCGCCTGCAGGCTGGTCAGCAGCAGATCGAAGCGGAAGGGCTCCGGCTGGACGACGATTTCGGCCCCTTCCAGGCGGGAGAACTCGAGGACGTTGCTCAACTGCTCGTGCAACTGGCGGCTGGCCAGCAGCAGGCTGTTCAGGCAGCTCTGCTGCCGCTGGTTCAGGGTGGTTTCGGCGAGCAGTTCGCCCATGCCGAAAATGATATTGAGCGGCGAGCGGATCTCGTGGCTCATCGAGGCGAGGAACTCGCTCTTCGCCCGGCTCCCCTGTTCGGCAAGGATGAGGGCCTGTTCCAGTTCCCGGCCGACATGCTTGAGCAGATGGCGGTTGATATCGTCGATGCGCTCCTGGCGGATCTGCTGCAGCTCGCGCCGGGCAAGCCGCCGTTCGAGATAGGCGATGCGCTCGTGCAATGCCGCCAACTCCTCCGCCGTGTCTGCCTTGCCGCCCTTTTCCGTCGCCATCACTCCCGCTCGGAGATGGCCACAATCACATAGGTATCACTGTGAAAAAAAACCGGCCCATCCGAAGGTAATGGGCCGATCTCGCCGTAACAGTAGAAACCAAAGAAAGGAACCAGCGGCTTCGCTTGGCGAAGAAGGGCAAACATATCATTGGTTTTTGTTCCGAGTGTATGGCGCTGGGAGGTACAGGGAAAGAGAAGGATCAACTCGGGCTGACCGCCTGGATGGCGATGGAGAATCGCCTCATTGGCGTCATGAGCGGTACGGAGAATATCTTCCCGAGAAGCCGAAGTGAGGCGAATTCGGCAAAGATCGGGAAAGGTACCAATGAATGAAACCGAACCTGTTTCCTTGTCTGCCGAAAAATTATCCCGCAGGTAAAACTCGTGTCTCCCATCCTCGTATACCGCCAAAGGAGATTGGACTGCTGGATTCTGATCGAAATATTGACCGAATATTTCCGCGTAGAAATCAGTGGCCCGCTTGTTGTCGATCTCATAGAGGATATTGGCTTCCACTTTGGTGACCGGATAGAACCGGCCGATCGGCTCGTTGCCGGTGAGTACCTGGGAGGAGAAATGCAGGCGGCCGCTGCAGAGGAGGAGCGGTGCGGCATCCGTATAGACCCGTTCGCCGTGGAACTGCCAGGTGGTCTGCAACTGAAAATGGTCGCCGGCGGTGCCGCCAAAAAAGGGGAAACGGTCACCGCTGGCCTGGCGGAGCAGGCGGTCAAGGGGCAGGCTAATTGTAGAAAGGCCGTCGGGAAGAACGATGCCGAAGGAGGGCTCGTCGCCAAGCTGGGCGCGGCAGGCGGCCACCGCCTCGACAAGGGCGTCACCGCCTCGCTGCGAGAGGTCGGTGGCCACGGCGGTGGCAAAGCGGAGGCGGTCCGAGGCGAGGAGGAGTAGGGCGACGGCATCTTCGGCAAATCCCTTATCGGAGGCAATCTCACCGTCGGTAGTGCAGCCGATCAGGGCCAGGCCGGGAAAGCGCTCGGCCACCCTGGCCAACAGGGGGGCGTAGTCGATACCCATCACCGAGGTGTAGAGGATGCCCGCCTGGGGAACCGCCCCGGCAAGTTCCCGGGTACACTGGTCGAGCACTGCGACAATCGCCTGATCCGGGTCGATATGGTCACTGACACCAATGGCCGCCTTCAGCATCACCGCTCCTTATCAGCAGAAGTTGTCTTGAACTCCGACTCAGCCGATCAACATAGCAGATACTCCAGCCGCGTCCAGCGAAAATGTATGGCCGCTCCTCCTTTCCCTTACTTTCCCTTACCGTCCCTGACTGGCCCAGGCTGACCCATATCTGCAGCTGTTCGGTTCCGCTGTCCTCTGCCATGCTTTCTGCCGCCGGCCGGGACACGGGCCGGGCAGAAAGTCAAGCCTTTGCCGCAGTGGGGAACGTTGACGAACGGGGGTCAGTCGGCGCTGATCGAGGCACTGTCCGATGTCGACCCCGAACCAATGGCCAGGTTGGCCGACAGCCCCACCGTCCCGGCGTTGACCAGTGTCCCGCCGACGTTGGAATCTTTCACCTGAATCGACCCCATGTTGGCACTGGCCCCCCTGCCAATGGCCACGTTGGCGGCGGCACCGATATTGGCCTGGTTGATCAGCCCACCCTTCACCGAACCGTTTTTCACCTGGATCGCGCCCATGTTGGCATTGCTGTTCTTGCCGATGGCCACGTTGGCGGCAGCGCCGACATTGGCCTGGTTGACCGCCGCCCCCTGCAGGGAGCCGTTT
>JAABSV010000057.1 GCA_011390165.1 Desulfobulbaceae bacterium | reverse complement strand
ATCAACTATATGCCTGCGGCAAATTGTTTTCTTTCGCCTTGATTCTGAACGGAAATTCGAATTTTTCAAGGCAGCCTCAAAAGAATATCGTAAACTTTTGCACCAATTCAAGATGCAGTCATCCATGCCCCCCCGCGGTTATTGCTATGACACCGCTTCGGTTGGAAGCTTATGGGGCACCCTGAAAAGCGAGTTGACCTTTCACCGGTTTTACCAGACCCGGCAAGAGAGGAAGCGGGATATACAGGGGTATATTGAGATTGTTCACAACCTCAGAGAAAGCAGCCGAAACTCGGCTATCTTTTGCCGGTCACTTACGAGCGCCGCTTTTACCGTGAGGGAAATACTGCCAGACTGAATCCCCGATGCACTTTCTGTGGACGGGCTGGCGTGGGTTTTTCAAAATTATGGAATAATTCTGTCTGGGCAAATTATTATCCGTGAGAAAGTATTTGATAATCAACTAAATTCAGCGCGTTATGAAAGTTATAGTTGTATCTCTTATGGTAATAATAGCCGGTGCACTGCTGCCGACCCAGGCGGGGATTAACTTCAAGTTAAGTCAGGCGGTTAATGATAATATCTTGGCCGCTTTGATTTCTTTTTTGGTTGGAACTGCAGGCTTGGCACTGTACTATGCCTTATTTCACTTAAAACCATTTTCGGTACAGGCTGTATACTCCAGCCCCTGGTGGATTTGGTTAGGAGGGTTGTGTGGGGCATTCTATGTTGCTACCACGATAATTGCTGCTCCGAAGTTAGGAGCAACGGTAATGTTTACATTCTTTCTTACCGGCCAGATGGTCGCTTCTCTTTTTCTTGATCATTATGGTCTCATAGGTTTTCCAGTAAAGGAGATCAGTGAATGGAGAATTTTGGGTATCGTTATGGTAGTTTCTGGTGCACTCATTATTAGATATTTTTAACTTTGATTATTTTATTTGGAGAAAAAGTTATGGGCATGACATTGTTTGATAAGATATGGGAAGATCATATTGTCGATCAGAATGATGACGGATCGGTTCTTTTATATATAGATAGACACCTTGTACATGAAGTTACAAGTCCTCAGGCTTTTGAAGGTTTATATCTTAAAAATAGAAAGTTATGGAGACCAGATACAGTTATTGCTACCACTGATCATAATATTCCAACAACTGGAATTGAGAATGGTATAGCTGACCCAATTTCAAGAGAACAAGTTGAGGCTTTAGACCGAAACTGTAAGAATTTCGGTCTAATTCAATTTCCCATAGGTGATATTCGACAAGGTATCATTCATGTAATAGCTCCTGAGCAAGGAGTCGTTCTGCCGGGGATGACTGTTGTGTGCGGTGATTCGCATACCTCGACCCATGGCGCGTTCGGAGCAATAGCTATGGGAATAGGTACTTCAGAGGTAGAGCATGTTATGGCTACACAGTGCCTTATTCAAAAAAAGCCAAAAGTAATGCGTATTAAAATCGATGGTGAATTAGACCCGGCCGTAACGGGGAAAGACATTGCACTTTACGTTATTGGCCAGATCGGTACTGCCGGTGGTACTGGTTATGCCATTGAATTCGCCGGTACCACTATTTCCGCCCTGAGTATGGAAGGACGAATGACGTTGTGCAATATGGCTATTGAAGCAGGAGCCCGATGCGGGATTATCTGTGTTGACCAAAAAACTATCGATTATTTGAAAGATCGTCCATTCGCTCCGGTGGACGAGCAATGGGATACAGCAATCAAGGTTTGGAAGGAACTTTGCTCTGATGAGGACTCGAAATTTGATAAGGAATTGTTCTTTGAGGCCAAACTAATTGAGCCACAAGTTACCTGGGGGACAAGTCCCGAAATGGTTCTTCCAGTTACCGGATCAATTCCTTCTCTTAAGGATGCAAAAGATGCAACGCAACGAGAAGGTTGGGCTCGCGCCTTGGAATATATGGAACTCAAAGAGAACACAGCGATGACTGACATTAAAGTTGACAAAGTGTTCATAGGAGCCTGCACGAATGCTCGCATTGAAGATTTTCGTGCAGCAGCGCAGATAATCAGAGGAAAAAAAATATCTCCTCATATCAAGCTAGCTTTAGCAGTTCCTGGTTCTGGGCTAGTTAAGGAACAGGCTGAAAGAGAAGGACTGGATAAAATTTTCCTAGATGCTGGATTCGAATGGCGGCATCCAGGATGTTCAATGTGTCTGGCCATGAATGATGATCGCTTATTACCTGGAGAGAGATGCGCGGCTACTTCAAACCGGAATTTCGAAAACCGACAAGGTCTCGGTGGACGCACACATCTTGTTAGCCCTACCACAGCTGCTGCCACAGCTATAACCGGACATTTTTCCGATATACGTGATTGGAGTTAAGTGATATGGATCCTTTTAAAACAGTAGATGGTTTGGTTGTTCCTATGGACCGCTCCAATGTGGATACTGATGCCATCATTCCTAAGCAGTTTCTCAAATCTACGAAGCGCACAGGCTATGGTCCTTATTTGTTCGATAGCTTGAGATATAAAGACGTTGTTGAATATGGTGCGGATTGCTCAAAACGGCCCAAAATTGACAACTTCGTTTTGAATGAAGAGCGCTATACAGGAGCGGAGATATTATTGGCCAGAGAGAACTTTGGTTGCGGGTCTTCGCGGGAACATGCTCAGTGGGCCTTGAAAGACTATGGGATTGTTTGTTTAATTGCACCCAGCTTTGCGGATATTTTCTATAATAACTGTTTTAAAAACGGTATGCTACCCGTTACACTTGCTGCTGAAGAAATAGATATTCTATTTTCAGAAGTTCAAGGAACTATTGGCTACAGGCTTTTAGTGAATCTTGAATTACAGACAATTACGACTTCTTCGGATCGAATTTTTAGTTTTGAAATTGATCAGTTCTCTAAATACTGTCTGTTGAATGGCCTTGATGACATCGACTTAACCTTGAAAAAGTCTCCAAAGATAATCGAATATGAGAATATGAGAAGACTGCGTGCTCCTTGGTTATTTAGCTGAACGGTATTCCTAGAGATAACGAATCAGGTTCTTCATTAAACCAGGACATGAACTTCCTGATCCACCTCCAGGTACAAACAATACTGTCAAAGCCCTGTACCGGATATTCCGGACGATACTTGAAGGTGCGAAACACTGACTCCGAATACGGATTGTCATTGCTGACCCGTGGTCGACTGTACGACGGAGTCACCCCCAGGTCTCCAGCTTGGCTTTCATGGTGAAGCCTTTTTGTGGGCCTCTATTGTCGGCATGCAAAAGCTTTCTTCTGGTGTCAACTTTCTCCTTGCGTTGGAGTTCTCTTTCGAGAGCCATAATGCGCTTGCGTTTTTTTTGATCCGACTTCAGATTGACAGCTTGAGCTTGTTGACGGCGCTTCGCGGGCTGGTCAGCACTGGACAATCGAGAACTTCCGAGACCGCATTGTAGGCAAGCGAGGTGGAGAACTGGGCGAGCATGACCACGTCGCAGCCGGAGAGATCCTGCGCCGCCTGCTGCAGAAGCTGATTATGGCGGTTAATGTCGCCTCCAAGTAGAGCGGTATAGGCGTCCTCGCGCAGAACTGCAGCCAGTTCGACCTGCCGGTGCATTGGGGCGGCCAGTTCCATGAGCTCCCGTTCAAGCGCATTAATGGTGGGGCCAAATGTAGCCAGCAGGCCGATCCTGCTTCCGGTTTGTAGCGCCTCCTCAAGCATCGCTTCATGAGGCGTCAGCACCGGAACGGGCATACGGCTTTTGGCCTCGGCGATCGCAGTACCGAAAGCCGAGCAGGTAAAAAGAATACCGTCGGCCCCGCTCGCGTAGCCATACTCGGCGAGCAGGACGATCCTGGCGGTAATCTGCCTAGTCATCTGGCCGGCTGTTTTAAGGTCGACCCCGAGAGAATCGTCCATAATATTCATGGTCCCGGCGTCCTGCCAGAGCTCGGCGAAGGCCTGCCGGATAGGCTCTATCGAAACGGGAGTCGCATGGATCAAGGCGATGCGGTGTTGGATGGCGGATTGCATACGTCGATACCCTTTGTGTCAATGGAAGCGAGACACCTACCCCTTGAAAAAACTAGTCTAGACGGATAGGCCAATGCGTGTGCGCCTTAAGCGGCTGAACGAAGCCTTTTCCCTTCCTGGAAGGCTTGCCATTTTAGCGGCGGAGCAGATCGGCCTGTTTGAGTACACGGTACACGTCGCTCGGACTGGCCGCGACAATGTCTTTATTCAGCATCATGAAGGTTGAGCGACGATACCCTTCCCGCCGATGCTCAAGACAGAATCTGATGATAGCCTGCTTCTCCCGGTCGTCAAGCAAAAAATTCCCAGGGAATCAGACCGTTGTGCTCGTTGACTTGGCCGTAGCGAGTTTGCCAGTTAGAGTACTTGCTCGAACTGATCTTCAGCCAGTTGTAAAATCATGTCACGGCGATACCAGAGCGATTGGACCACTGCCAAACAGAGGCGGTACGTGAAAGCTAAGGGGGTCCTAAAGGGCGATGTTCTCTCACATGATACAGCCTAGACGTGTTCTTTTGATTTTATTCCTGTTCACGCTACCTCTTTGTGTAGCCTCGTGCACAACAACGGAACAAAGCGAAAGTAAATCACTGAAGTCTCAGTTTTTCATTCTCGACGAGGTCGTGAATAAAAAGAAAACTGAACTACTGTATTATTTAAGCATGATCGAAAAATCGGTTTCATCGATCCGAGACGATGGCCCGCTAATTGATGTTTTTCAACAACTTAATGAGCTTTTCAGTGCATACAAGAATAATACTTCTGTCTCAAAATTTGACAGTAATTATGAAAGCGTCATTGTAGATATTTATTTGAACCGTTTTATAGTTTTTGATAATATCTATTTCATTAATGACAATGGCGATGTTTTCTATAGCCTGATCAAAAATTCGATAACTCTGAAAAACGTTTTTGCAGACCAGTTTGCAACAACAGCACTATCAAAAAAGCTTAAAAGTAATCCGGACAGTTATGTAGTCGATTTTGATGTTTTTCCCGATCTTGATCCTGCCGCTTTTTTTATTCATCCTGTTTACAAGAACAGTTCTCTATTGGGTTGGTGTGTTTTTGAATTAGGTGTTGATCGATTGGACACAATCTTCAGTTCAGCCGAAAAACTTGGAAAAACTGGAGAAATTTTCCTTGTCAATGAACAAAGCGCAATGCTGACCAACTCGTATCTTTCTCCTGAGCCATCCGTTCTTAAGCGACATTTGTCTGTAGAGAATATTATCGCTAAATTTAAACTAGGGAAAGGGCATCTGGAAATTACAGACTACAGAGGGTATAAAGTATTAACCTCTTTTGAGGTAGTCACCTATCACAATATACGCTGGCTGATAATTACCAAAAAAGACCTCGATGAGGTTCTGACCGAGCAATTCATGGAAGACCCTCAGAGTCTCTATACGAAAATTCGTGAAGCCGTGCAGAATCGAGAGGTCGTTCCCGTTGAAGGGATGTCTTTTCCGACATCAAAGAATAAGGTAAGGTTGGATCACTTCAAACGAACGTACGCTTCTGGAGATTTGTCCACGCATGGGGTTTCAACCTGCACAGCCGTGCTGATCACCTTGCCAGGGAAGTTTTCCTATCTTGCCCATATCAGCGCTTACGATGTTCTCTACGGAGGAGAGAAGACCAACATCATAGACAACATCTTCGACCGAATCAAAAAGTATGAAGTGCCCGACTATCTGTTACGTGAGCTTCGAGTCTATATTGTCACACCGCGCATCCAATTTGAGCAAAATATTCTCATGGAGCTTGCTCAGCAGGGCGTACTTCTCTCTCAGATCTTTTTCGCAAAAAACCCGGAGGCAAAACGAGCCAATGTCTATCATGATATCGAGACAAATCAAGGTCTTATAAGGTGGGATTTGGAACAAGGGGCGTCTGTGATTGAAAGCATTGCTTCATTACAAGATGTTGGCGGATATTTGACAGAGCTCGTTCGCCCCTGAGTGCAGCCTGCTATAGCCAGAACTCGGGATATTTGCGATTTTTGGCAAGATTGTTGACCACCAGGGCCACCAGCAGCATAACCGCTGCCCTCACAACCGGCACCAGGACATACAGATAGCCGAGGCTGTGGACGCCCTCCCCGCCGATCGCGGCGATCAGGGCCGTAGTGCCGCCGGGGGATGAAGGGTGGAAGTAAGGTGCAGGGCGATGGACAAGGATATCGCCAGCGCTGCCGAAGCCCCGAACGAGCCGATGATGAGCAGCAGTCCCTGCTGGTCAAGAAGGCGATAGTGCATGATGGCGACCGCAGCGACAGCGATGAAACTGCCCAACCAGGACCAAAAGACCTCAGTCAGGTCAACCCGTGGCGGACTCTGCCCGCCATCGCTTCGACAATATCGCGCTCGGAAATTTCTATGGTTTCACAGGCTGTCACAGACTCTTTGCTCATGGTCTATTTTCTTTTTGTTCCGGGTCAGCTGAAGACTTAGGTTTGCGCGCCAGCCCCCAATCGTCAAACAGCACATAGACAGCTGGAATAACAAGTAGTATCAACACAGTTGATACAAGCAGGCCAAACACCACCGAAATTACCACCGGTTTGATCGCCGCAGCCTGGGTGCTGGTTTCCAGCAGGATCGGCAGCAAGCCAAAGATGGTGGTGGTGGTGGCGATAAGGATCGCCCGCAGCCGATCTCGGCTTGCCTGACCGGCGGCAATCGTCGCCGAGAGCCCTTCCTCCCGGTTTTTTTTGATAAACTGAATCAAGAGAATGGCGTTGTTGACGACGATTCCGGCCAGCGAAGCCGCACCGATCAGGGAAGGCATTGACAGGTAGTACCCCATCAGCACATGGCCCCAGATTGCCCCGAGAAAGGCAAGCGGAATGGAGAGCATGACGATCAGTGGTTCGAGATAGCTGCGGAACTGGAAAGAGAGAATGATGAAAATGCCGATCAATCCGATCAACAGGCCCCGGGCGATTGATTTGCCGGTCTCCGCCGAGTTGGCGACCTGGCCTTCGAATGCAACGCTCATTCCGGGATGACGCTTCAGGAAATCGTCCAACCAGGTGCGCTGGATATCGCTGACCACAGCCTGGGCGCTGGTACGGCGTGCATCGACATTAGCGCTCACCACCACCGTCCGCTGGTCATCGATCCTGGTGATACCCGCCCAGCCGCGTGCCTCCTCGGTTTGCACCAGCACGTCCAGCGGTACCCTCCGCCCGTCTGGGAGCTGGATGGTTTGCTCAACCAGGTCGTCACGGCTTTGCCGATTCTCTTCTGCCTGGCGGATAAGGATATCGATATCCCACTGGCCGATACGCTGGGTATCGGCAATTTCACCAAGCATTGCGGCGCGCAGCTGGGTCGCTACTTCATCAGCTGTTAAACCGAGCGCATGCGCTCCTTCGACCATCCTGAAACGGATCTGTGGCTTACCGGCGCGCAGGTCATCGATGACGTTGTAGACCCCGCTATAGCCGCTCAGTTCTGCCGCCATTTCAAGAGCTGCCTTCTTAAGCAGAGCGAGATTTTCCCCCTGGATGCGGACTTCGATGGGAACGCCGGCGGGACCAAAACCAGGCTCCTGAATGATCAGGCTGTGGATGCCGGGGATTTCTCCTATCTCGGTCTGCCAGGCCTTGCTCAGCTCATCAAGGCTCACCCTGCGTCTTTCGGCGGTAAGCAGGTCGACCATAACCGTTGCCAGATGACTCCCCGCCTCTCTGGTGCTCAGATTGTGGTTGAAGCGCACCTGAATCGATTCAACCAGGGCGGCGCCTCCGGGCTGCTGCGGGGTAAGCTGCCTGTCGAGTTGCCGCATTGCCGTCTCGATCTGCCGTGCCACCTCCTCGGTGCGGGCCAGTGGGGTACCCTGCGGCATGAGGATCCGTGCTTCGAGAACGTCGCCATCGATGTCGGGCATTGCTTCCCGGCCGACATGGCCGCCAGCCATAAAACCCACCGACCCCAGGAGGATCGTCAAGACCAAACCAAGCACCGCATGACGCCAGCGAATCGCCCGGTCGGCAAGACGGCCGACCTGCTCCTGAAACCGGGAAAAACCGCCTTCAAAGGCTCTTCGAAAGCGGGAGTCACGCCGGGTGCGCAGCTGCGCGACGCTGCCTTTCAGGTGATGGGGGAGGATCAGGAAGGCCTCGATCAGGCTGGCTGCCAGTGCGGCAATCAGCACTACCGGCAACACTTCCAGCACCGCCCCCATCTCACCGGCAAGAAAAGAGAGCGGCGCAAATACGGCAACCGTGGTCAGAAACGACGACAGCACCCCGGGGAGAACCTGCCTGGTTCCTTCAACCACCGCTTTCTGCGCAGAACCCTCCTGGCCGGCGTGGGCGGCAATATTGTCGGTGATGACAATGGCGTCGTCCATGACGATGCCGATAGCCATCAGCAGTGCCACCAGGGTGATCATGTTCAACGACAGTTCGGTCATGGCCATCACCGCGAAAGCGCCCATAAAGGCGGCGGGCAGACCGAGCACCGCCCAGAGCGCCAGCCGCGGTCGAAAGAACAGGCTCATCACCAAAACCACCAGAACCAGCCCGGTCAGGCCATTGCTGACCAGCATCTGCAAACGGTCACGAACGATACTGGTCATGTCCTGGGTCAGGGTCAGCTGAAGCCGGTTATCCAGCCGCTGTCGTTCCCTGTCCACCAGCGCGGTAAGGTCGTCGATCACCGTCAGGGCATCACCTCGCAGGGTCTTGCTGACCTCCAGTACCAGGGCGCGTTGGCCGTTAAACCAGACCTGCTCTTCCGGCCGTTCTCCGACTTCTCGGATGGAGGCAATGTCGCCAAGGGTCAGTTCGCCCCCTGCTTCGCTTGAGACCACCACCAGTCCGAGGAGTTCTTCGATCGAGCGACGCTGGTCGGTGAAGCGGAGAAGAATGTCACGGTCTCCGGTTTCCAAGGTGCCAAGCGGCATGTCGATGTTCTGTCGTGCGACCCGTGCGGCCAAATCACGAGCCGACAAGCCGTATTGGCCAAGAACATCTCGAGGGATCTCCACCTGCCATTGCCTGTCCGACAGGCCGCGGATGCGGGTATCGGCCACCTCCGATACCCGCATTATCTGCTCTTCAAGTGAGAGTGCGTAGTCCTCAAGCTGGTGCAGGGCGATATCACCGCTAAGGGCAATGGCCACCACCAGATCACTGCGGTGCAGTTCACGGATGATCGGCCGCTCGGCCCGTTCCGGCAGATCGGTGAGGGCATTGACTTCGCTGTCGATGTCGCTGAGAAAACGGATGGCGTTGCCGCCGGGGAGCATGGTGGCGGTTGCGGAGGCCTGGTTGTCCTGGGCCACGCAGACCAGTTCCTTGAGATACTCGACACCCCGGACTGCCTGATATACCCGTCGGCAGACGGCGTCTTCAACATCGGCGGCGCTGGCGCCGCGATACTCTACGGCAATACGTACCTCTACAGGGCGAAAATCGGGGAATGTCTCCCTTTTCAGCAGTGGTGCGGCGAACAGGCCAACGGCCAGCAGCACAACGAGAAGCAGGTTGGCTGCAGTTGGATGTTCGGCAAACCAGCGGATCACTGTCGTTCTCCAGCAGCACGACGCCGCAACTGCAGCTCAAGTTCTTCGTCCCGGCGGGGAACTACCTTCATGCCGCCCAGGGCCGGACCCGGGTCATCGACAATCACGCGTTCCCCCGGTTCCAGACCCGCTCGTATTACGGCGAGATCATTCTGGGTGAAACCCACCGTCACCGCTCGACGTTCCAGCAGATCGTGGCCATCGACCAGGTACACTTCGCCCTGGTGCACCGCCGAGGCCGGGATGACCATCAGCGGCTCAGGGCTTTCTGCCGAAAGGAGCACCCGCAGATACATGTCGCGTTGCAGAATCGGCCGCAGCGGCGGGTCGGCATTGCGGTAGGGCTGATCGACGACGACCACCACCCGCGCCGTACGGGTTTTCGGGTCAAGGCCACTTGCTATGCGACTGACTCGTCCCGCCCAGGGGGCGGCGTCAATCCCCACCAGGAAGACCTCTGCCCGAATCGACGAAAAATCGAAAAATTCACCGAGATCAAGAGCGTCAGGCAGACGGGTTGGCTGGGGCACCGCCGCCATCAGACGCCGCAGGGTAAAGATTGGCACCTGGGTTTCGACTTCAGCAGCATCAATGCTGTCGGCTTGAAACAGTCGCTGCCCGACAGTGACGTTCTGATGCAGGGCCACATCCACCTGGGCGAGACGCAGATCGTACGGGGCGAAAAAACGGGTATCTTCAAGATCCCGGTGCGCCTGGGCGAGCCGGGTGGCGGTCTGATCGGTCTGTGCGCCAACCCGCTGCCTACGGGAAGGGATAAGGCCCAGCTGATTGTTCAGGGTCGTCACCGCCTGGCGCTGCGCCAGGGTGGTGCGCAGCTGTTCATCCTGCTGCGATTTTGATATGGCATTGCTTTCGGCCAGTGATTGGATGCGGGACAGTTCCCGCTCGGCAAGGGTGAGGCGCTCTCGCTCCAGATCGAGCAGCAAACGGGTGTTCTCTTCCTCGGTGTCAAGCAGCGCTTGTTCGGCGGCCAGGCTGTCGAGTTCGGCCTGGGCGGCGGCTATCGCCAGTTGATACCGGCTTGGATCGAGGACGAGGAGCAGGGTGTTCGCCGGCAGCAGCTTACCGCTGTCCAGATCTGGGTGTTTTTCGACCACCTTGCCGGCCACGTTGGCGATGGCCAGCCAGGTTTCTGCCGGCCGGGCGAGGCCGTTACCCCGGGCTTCGAGCCGGAAGACAACTGGCTGCACTTCGATGACGGTGAGGGTCGGCAGTATCGCTGCCGTCTGGTCGTGCATCGGGCTCTGACGGTTGGCGACAAAGAGGGCAAGCAATCCGGCGCCGACGATCAGGCCGGTGAGGATCGGTATAATTTTCTTGGTAATTCTGGCGAAAACCATCAGCTGTTCTCCAGTAAAGCAGGTCCCGGGCATAGATCGGCTTGAAGCAGGCACCAGCACACCTGGCCCCTTGACGACAATTTTCCCATTGCCGCCTGCCTTGTCGTACTGTGTGGGTGAATACCGTTATTTAGTTACCCACTTGCAGGAGGTGCATGGCAGCGGCTCATGATCGAGCCCGGTGCTGAGCCATAACCTTAGGACGGCAAGGCCGTCAGTGCTGTACCCTAGCAGCTTCTTGACAAGGTAGAGCAAAAAGGCTCAAGTAGTACACAAGTTATTTTGATTTATTAACCACCAATCAGAGGAGGAGTGCAATGTTTTGCTTTCAATGTCAGGAAACCATGAAGAACACCGGCTGTACCGTCAAGGGGATGTGCGGCAAGCCGGAGGAGACCGCCAATCTTCAGGACCTGCTTATTTTTGTCCTGCGGGGCATCGCCGTCTTTGGCGAAAAACTTAATGAACTTGGCCAGCCTGACCACAGCAATGACGATTTTGTCCTGCAAAGCCTCTTTATGACCATCACCAACGCCAGTTGGGACGATGGCCGTTTCGTAAAGAGGATCGAAGAGGCCCTGGCTCGCCGTGATCGTCTCAAAGCGGCATTTGTCAGCGCCCATAAGGCCAAAAACGGTGCGGAGTTCAGCGGCGCCCTCCCCGAGGCAGCCACCTGGAGTGGCACGGCGGCCGATTTTGCCGCAAAAGCCAAAGAGGTGGGAGTGTTAAGTACCGCCAACGAAGATGTCCGGTCCCTGCGCGAGCTGCTGATTATCGGCCTCAAAGGGATTGCCGCCTATGCCGAACACGCTGCAGTGCTTGGCTTTCGCAAGGTGGAGATAGACGATTTCATGCTTGAGGCCCTGGCCTCCACCACCAAAGATCTCTCCATGGACGAGATGGTTGCCCTGGTGATGAAAGCCGGCAGCATGTCTGTGAACACCATGGCCCTGCTCGATGAGGCAAATACCACCACCTATGGCCATCCGGAGATCACCGAGGTCAATATCGGCGTGGGCAAAAACCCCGGCATCCTGATCAGCGGCCACGACCTGAAGGATATGGCGGAGCTGCTCAAGCAGACCGAGGGCACCGGCGTTGATGTCTATACCCATGGCGAGATGCTGCCGGCCAACTATTACCCCGCTTTTAAAAAATTCCCGCACTTTGTCGGTAATTACGGTGGCTCCTGGTGGCACCAGAATGCCGAGTTCGAGTCGTTCAACGGGCCGATTCTGCTCACCACCAACTGCCTGGTACCGGTGAGAAAGGACAACACCTATCTCGAGCGCCTCTACACCACCGGGATCGTCGGTTACGACGGGGCCAAGCATGTCGGCGACCGGCCGGAAGGCGGCAACAAGGACTTTTCGGCGCTGATCGCCCAGGCCAAAGGCTGCCCGCCACCGACCGAGATTGAAAGCGGTTCGATTGTCGGCGGCTTTGCCCACAATCAGGTACTTGCCCTGGCCGACAAGGTGGTCGAGGCGGTCAAGTCGGGGGCGATCAAACGCTTCGTGGTGATGGCCGGTTGCGACGGCCGGCAGAAAAGCCGGGAATACTATACCGATGTTGCCGCCAATCTGCCCAAAGACACGGTGATCCTCACCGCCGGTTGCGCCAAGTTTCGCTACAACAAACTGCAGCTTGGCGATATCGGCGGCATCCCCCGGGTACTTGACGCCGGGCAGTGCAACGACTCCTACTCGCTGGCCCTGATCGCCCTGAGATTAAAAGAGGTGTTTGGCCTCGATGACATCAACCAGCTGCCGGTATCCTACGATATCGCCTGGTACGAGCAAAAAGCGGTAGCGGTGCTTCTTGCCCTGCTCTCTCTTGGCATCAAGGGTCTCCGCCTTGGCCCGACCTTACCGGCCTTTCTCTCAGCCAATGTCGCCAAGGTGCTGGTCGACAACTTCAATATCCGGCCGATCGGCACGGTTGAGGAAGATATCGCGGCGATGATGGCTGGGAACTAAGCGATCCAAGGAGGCCATTGTGCTCGGCACCACTCGACCTCGACCGCAACGTCCAGCCGGTGATGAATGCTTCCTGTTGCTGGCCGGGAAGAAGGCAACAGCCAGCGGATGTGTTCTCGTTGCGCACAACAATGATCTCCATGGCAACGAGGCCGCACTGCTGAAAAAGTATCCCGAACAGCGTGTACGCAGCGTTCCGGATTGGCTCTTTCCCAGTGGCGTCAGGGTCCCGATGCCGGCCTTCAGTCACGAATACCTGGCCTTGGAGATTTATCTTGGTTTCGATGAGGGAGACTGTGCCGCCGTCAGTGGGAAGCAGGTTGCCATTGCCGGAGGGGTCTCTCTCCTTGCCGATGGCAACCGGCAGGCCCGCGAGGCAGACCTTTTGCTCGACGATGGAATTGCCGCCGGTATCCGGCTTGCCGCTCTGTCGTTTTGCAGCACAGCCAGGGAATGTGTCGAGTACCTTGGGGCCATGTACTGGCAGTATGGGGTGCGGTACCCCAGTGGGGTAGGTATCGCCGATGCCGATGAGGTCTGGTACATGGAACAAGGCGGTGGACGGACCTGGGCAGCCGTCAGGCTGCCCGACGATTGCTGCCTGGTTGCCGCCAACGGCTACCGCATTGGTGAGCTTGATTTCACCAGCCCCGATCTGCTCACCTCTCCCGATCTGCAAGGCTTCACAATCAGGCACGGTCTCTACCATCCGGACAGCGGCCCGTTTAACTTTGCCCGAATATTTGGTCAGGCCAGACAGAGGTACACCGTGGACACCCGTCGGCTATGGGGAGCACTCCGCCTGCTGACGCCGAGCGTGACAAGGGACCCTGATGCCAGAGAATTCCTTCTGTGGGTTCGGCCCGAAACGCCTCTTACCATACCGGCGGTCACCGGCCTGCTTCGTGACCAGTACGGTGACACAGACTATGATGTCCACAGCGCGGTCAAATCCACCGGTGAGCGGCCGATAGCTGTACCAAGTACGGTCCATGCCAGTATTATTGAACTGCACCGGAACGTCCCCAAAGGGTGCGGTCCGGTGTTGTGGGCCTGTCTGGCCAGTCCACTGACGAGCCCCTTCATACCCGTTTACCTCGCCGTGACAGAGATACCGGAAGCATTCTCCCTCGCCGATGGCAGATGTGACCGCCGTTCAGCCTACTGGCGTTTGAAAATACTTTCGAATCTGGTAACGCCGTACCATAAATATCTTTCCGGGGAGATCGTCGGTGAATGGCAGAAAATGGAGGATGACTGGTTCAGACAGCAGCATCAGCTGCGCCAGATGATAGCTGAAACGCCCGAGATGGCAGCCACCCTCCTTACCACCGCTGTCCAGCGGATGTGCCAGGATGTGCTCGACAAGGCGGCGATGCTGGAAGACCGAATCCATACCAGAATTGCCGCCGAATCGGATCAGTGGCAGCACTTTGATGCAAGTTGGTAATTGGCATGCCAGCGCAGCGCCCCTGTTGAGCAGGGAAGGCAGGCCAATATTAAACAAAATTGTAATAATATTTTATATCGCCTTACAGATGTATCGATGGCAAGGATATCGCCGATCCGGCGACAAATATCAACGAGATTCGAGCCGAAGCAGGAATGGTTTTCCAGCAGTTCAACCTGTTTCCTCACATGACTGCGCTGGCAAATATCACCCTGGGCCCATTGAAGGTCCGAAAAATGAAAGCGGCCGAGGCCAACTCCCTGGGCCTTGAATTGCTGCAGAAGGTGGGTCTTTCCGAAAAGGCCAACGCCTATCCGAAGAATCTCTCCGGTGGGCAGCAACAGCGGGTTGCCATAGCCCGTTCACTCGCCTTGCAGCCGATGGTCCTTCTCTTTGATGAACC
>JAABSV010000056.1 GCA_011390165.1 Desulfobulbaceae bacterium | reverse complement strand
TCAGAATACAGACTGAGGGTGGCCAGGTATATAAGTGCCACCGGCAAACCAAATCCATACCGCGCCCAACTCACCGTTACGGCACTGAGGTCGGCGGTCAGTTTCTTTTGCCCGGCGGTACGAATCGACTGCATGAACGCAGCAAAAAAGGTGAAGAAGATCCAGCTCATTTCAATTCTTCCTCGATGATCCGCAGCCATTTGTAGACGTTGGTTCGATCAATCTCCAACTCCTCGGCGATCCGTTCCACCGTCGCCCCCCGCTCACCGGCCAGCAGGTCGATGATTTTCAGGATCTTGACCAGATTGGCGCCGCGCATTCGCTCCTCCCTTCCCCTTGTTTGTTTTGGCTCAGTTCTCATTGGCAGAGCAGGTGGTTCCTTTAGCGGCTAGGCCCGAATGTACTCCTTTTCAGCCTTGCATCTCCACCCGCGTCGGGCAGACCATATCAAGGTCTCCAAGGAAGGCGGACCAGTTTGAACAACAAGGGAATTTTCAGAGAATAGCCTCCATACCCTTGCGATGAATTACTTTCAACAGAGCAAGTGCCGCGCCTGTTGGGCGCTTTACACCGCGCTCTAATTGCGAAACATACCCAGGAGTTAAATTCAAATAGCGGGCAAACACCGCCTGACTCATGTGTGCTTTTTCGCGCATTGCTCGGATTTCGTCACCGGTCAAAGCATCAACTGCGTTTTTGTCTTCTACGCCAAGGTGGCGCATGGTGATTTTTCCATAAGAGAACTCATCCATCACACCGGCCTGCCTCATGTCTTTCGCTGTTTCCAGCATTGCCATGGCCAGTCGGCTCGGTTTTTTACTTTCTTTCGCCATAGGGCACCTCCTGTAAAATTCCTTCCTTTATGGCGGCTTCAATATGGTCGCTGTCCGCTTTCAACCAACCTGCCGCAATTTCCTTGAGTGTTGTCAACTCGTCATCATCGATGTTGTCACGTTCGTTCTTTGCAAAGAAATACAAGAAGATAGTGCGATTCCCTGAGCGGTAGGCAAGCAACAGTCGGTAACCGCCAGAACGTCCTTGTCCCTTTCGAGCTACTCGTAGCTTGATCACTCCGCCACCGAGATCGGCATCCACGGCACCTTGCTCGGCTCTTTCTGTCGCGGCGCATAAATCGCTATCCTCAATTCGCTGTCGACGCGCAAAGCGCACAAACCACTTCGTTTTGAAAACTCGCATCGCTACCTCATTCTATAAACTATAGTAATATGTACTATAGCATACTGGCTGTTTTTGTATAGATGGTGCGCTAAAAATAGGGTTGCCGCGAAGGCGGTCTTGGAAATTGCTTTTCTGAGACGCTCCTGCTCGAATGAGCGAAAAAAATCAGCCTGGACGAGTGAGCAGGATGAAATTCTTCGCAAGATTGAACGACTTCAGACTGCCAGCCGGTCGTATGTAGAGGAGGGGATAATTTGGAGGGATGGCAAGCTGGTCCCAAACTACAGGCAACCTTTCGATATTTTAGTGAAAAGAAACGAAGCGTACCAAAAAGAAATGGCCCTTTCTCCGAAGAAAAAGGGCCATTTTGATAACTGGCTCCCCGGGACGGACTCGAACCGCCGACAGGGTGGTTAACAGCCACCTGCTCTACCGACTGAGCTACCGAGGATGAGACAACCACCCACCAACCGTCTGATAACACACGAAAAGCGTTACCTTCCCGCGTTCGGCAACCTTGGTAAGTCCCCGAAAACAGTTGATAGATGTTTGCAGGCAAGCGCAACATCTGAGGGCTGGAATATACAGACCGACCCCATTGGTGTCAACAGCTTTTTACTCGCCTGCGAGACGAACATTGCTGCTTACCGCCACCGCCGGCCGGCAGGTATGGCGGCAGTACACAGCCAGCTACCTGCCCGGATGATTATGGCCTGGATGCAATGGCCGGGCAGGTCGGGTATCTTGGGCCGGACGGGTCAAGCGCCCTCGGCCAAACGGTACAAGCGTCTATGGCCAAGTGGCCCGGAGCACCTACGGCCGAGCGGCCTCGCCACCAAGGATCTGCTGAAGCCCCTGCAGCATCTGCTGGGCATCGTCCAAAATCTGCTTCTCCTCGGCCGTCATGGTCACCTGTTCGGTCTGCTCGGCGGCACTGTCCCCCTCGGCGGCACTGTCCGTCGGTGGAATGTAGGGCTGGCGGGCACTCTCCGGGTCCTTGAGCAGGGCGATCGCCTGGCGGGCCATGTCGCGGGCCATCTCGTCCGATTGGCTGTCCATTTCCACCAGGATGCCGGGTGGGTGGCGAAACACCGCCTCGTCCACAGACCCCTTGTCCACCGAGGTGGCGATGATGCGCATGCTCATTCCCATCATGTTCATCTCGGTTTTCAGGGCGATATCGGTGTTATGGATCAGGTAGGTAACCGAGCCACCCATAATCTCCACCCGGTCGCAGTTGTAGCCGAGG
Source organism: Desulfobulbaceae bacterium (assembly GCA_011390165.1). Taxonomy (GTDB): domain Bacteria; phylum Desulfobacterota; class Desulfobulbia; order Desulfobulbales; family Desulfocapsaceae; genus Desulforhopalus_A. Next base: position 13,523 of record JAABSV010000056.1, on the reverse strand, counting down.
ATCTTCTCGGCATTCTGCACCACATCGCCGCCCACCGTCTCGGCGTAGGTTGCTCCCATCATGTCGACGTTCTCCCGGACCCGCTCCTTCTCCTCAGGGCTCAACCGGCCGTACTCTTCGATCATGTATTTGCTGGGGTTGACCATTCTCATCCCCTCCCCGGCAACCAAATCGTAGTTGTAGATGAACTCGGGGTCGCGAAACTCCACCGTATCGGTCTGCATCCCCATCGTCCTGGCGACGGCCTTCTGGTAGATGGCCTGCTGCCGGCCGTGGTCACGGATGTAGAGGATCTTTTCCCCCTCTTCCATGCCACTGATGCGGTAGCGGATGGTGGCGTCGCTGAATGGGAGCTGTTTCTCCCAGGGCAACCCGATGGCCAAGGCCGAAACCGGCAGCAAAAAGGCGGCGAGCAGCGCCCATATTCCGAGGTGTTTCATCCTTCCCCCGTTCTGAGTTGGTAAACGGATAGGCAAACGGTTTCGCAAATGGATCCGCACCCGGGACAATCCGGGCCCGCATTGGCACAAAGTACACCCCCGACGCCGGGAAAATCAATCACTTTTCCGATCGATGGGAGAATCGGTAAAATCAGCAAAATCAGAAATGGCGGCAACCATCTCGGCAAAGAGCGGGTTGGCCCCTTCCAGCGGTGGCCCGGCGGCTCCCCGGGCATTCTGCGCCTCGCCGGGGTCCTGAACACTCCCGTCACCCTGAACGGCGCGGGGGTAGATCGGCTCGGCGAGGACCACGCCGGCATGGGCCAGGGCCATCTCTTTGGGGACGACGAATTGGCGGTAACCGCCCGCCTTGACGATCCCGGCCAGTTCGGCCAGGGCGGTCGGGGAGACCACCCGGTCGGCGGCCGACCAGGCGGCGAAGACCCTTTTCGCCAGCCGTCTGTCCTGCCGGTAGGCGGCAAGAGTGGTGTCCAGCTCGGCGATCAGCCGGCAGAGCTCGCCGGCGGCGGCCAGGGGGACCCGCGCATAGCGGTAGGGGTTGGTGCCGATCAGCGGGCGACGGTTGTCGAGGAGATGGAACGACCGCTGCCGCAGCAGCCACTCGATCAGCCGGCCCAACCGGCGGCCCAAAAGGGGCAAGCCGTTGTCAAAGAGGTGGAGGGCAGCGGCAAAGAGGTAGATATCCCCCGCCACCCGGGGGTCGGTACAGGCGGCCTGGAGGGCGAGGGCGCCACCGGTGGAGAGCCCGCCGATGGAGACCCGGTCGCCAGCGGCCACTGCCGCATCAAGGGCAAAGGCGACATTTTCTTTCCAGGCCTGGAGGGAGACCCCGGCCATCCCTCGCGGCCGGCGCAGGCCGTGCCCGGCCAGTAGCGGCAGGTAGACGCGGTAGCCCAGACGGTGGCAGAACAATTGGCCAATGGCAAGAAGATAGCGGGGCGAATCGGTCAGCCCGTGGAGCAGCACCACGGCCCGGCCGCTGGGCCGTTCCGGCAGGAGCCGCCTGGGTCCGCAGCCGGGACGGAGCCCCCCGGCCGGCGGTGGAAAGGCCTGGAGATACTCCGGCCAGGCCGGGTTGACAGCCGGGCCGGGATCCCCCTTACGGCCATGCTGATCCCGGCCCCCGGCGGCGGCAAAATGGGTATCGGTCACTGTTCCTCCGGGGCCAAGCCCCTTTCGTTGCCGCCACCGTTTTTGGCCAGCTTATCGAGAAAATCGCCGACCAGGCGAAACACCCGGCCGGAGCCCGGGCCGTTAACGATGATGTGGCGGTCATAGTTGAGCAGCATCAACTCCTTCTCCGCCGAGCCGATGGCGGCGTAGATCTCCCGGCTCCCCTTCGGGTCGACCACCGGGTTGGCCGCCGCCTGCATGATCAGGGCCGGCTGGCCGATCTGCCGGTAGCGTTTTTCCAGCGACTCGAGCAACTCCTCCACCCCACGGATGGCGCTCAGCGGGTTTTTCCGGTAGCTGACGTGGCTGTTGCCGTGGGCGAAGGGGAAAAACTCCCTCTCCGCACCCCCGCCCCCCCGCACCCGCTGGCGGAGGCGGTTCCACAAGTCCTGCCCCGGCATGAAGCCGGCGGCGTAGTCCCGCAGCCCCTGCGGTGGGCAGAGGGCAAAGACCCCGGCCACTTGCGGACAGCGGGCGGCCAGATCCAGGACCAGACTCCCCCCGAGGCCCATCCCGCCCAATGCCACCCGCCCGCACAGGCTGTCGAGGAGGATATAGGCGTTTTCCACCGCCGCCACCCACTCGCCGTACTTCCGCCCGGCAAGATCCTCCGGCGAGGTCCCGTGGCCGGGCAGGCGCGGGGCATAGACCCAGATCCCCTGCCGGCGCAGGACCCCGGCCAGGGCGCGAACCTCCGCCGGCACCGCCAGGTAACTGTGCACCAGCACCACCCCCAACCGGCGCCGGTAGCCGCTGAGGAGAAAGGGCCTGCCACCCGCCACCTCCTGGCCGAGCTGCAAGGCCTGTCGGTAGCGCCGCTCTTCCCGGCGGTAGAGGTAGCTAGCCAGGGCCGGCCGCAAGAGGGGCATCGGCAACCAGGCCAGGCGGCGGAGCAGGCGAAGCAGCTGGTGGAGTGGCTCCACCTCGTTGGCCATCACCTCGATGGGGTTGTCGATCCGCCCCTTGTGGAAGCCAAGCGGCACACTCAGCCGCTTCAGGGGGCGGTGGAGCATCCCGTCGCGCTGGACAAAGACCCCCTTCTCCTCGGCCAGGCGGAAAAAGTTATCGTACTTCCCGTAGCGGTCATCGGTGAGCAGATGCCCCTGTTCACCCTGGAGCGAACTGTGGAGATGGCAGCCGAAGCGGGGGTCGTCACTGATCAGGGTGGCGGCGAAAAAGGCGCGACGACGGTAGTCGTCGACGCGGATTCGCCGAAAGGGGCAGAGGCGGAGCAGCGAGGCAAAGAGATGTTCGTGGTTGACCGTGGTCATCGAGTAGATTGCCTGCATGTAGCGCTGCATGATCCGCCCGGCCACCTGCCGCATCTTCAGACGCAGCTCCTCGGCGACGGCATAGCCGTTGATGCCGTGGGCAGGCATGTCCAGCTGCAGCCACTCCTGCTCGAGGTAGTCGACGATGGCAATGGGGTGGCCGAAACGGATGTCGAGATCGACCCCGGAGATGAGCATCGTCCCCTCGGTCATGATCTCCTCCACCATCCGTTCGGGCATATCCTTCACCAGCTTGGCGGCAATGGTCGAGGCGATGTTCTCGGCGGCACGGATGGGGTAATAGGTGAGGTTCACCGGTACGATGGTGGTCGGCTGCCGCTGCAGTTCGGCCAGGCTACCGATGCCGAGGGCGGCCAGCATCGGTTCGACATCGCCGGCGGCGGCAGTGTTCAGCAGGTGGCTGCGGAACAGTTCGGCGCGCAGGGCAAGGGCCGCCGCCCCGGTGCGCGGCGGCCGGGTGCCGGTTGGGTGGCCGACCATGAACTGGCCACCGGCGACGATCTTTTTCGTCTTGACCATGCTCCCTTCCGGGAAGATGATCCAGTTGGCCTCGCCGGTGAGCAGGCTGCGGACAATCAGCTCGTCACGCTGCGGGTCGGCGGTTGACACCACCCCGACCAGATCGAAGAACCTGCCGAGGCCGCCACGGAAGAGACTGGCGGCAGCCAGCGACCAGACCGGCTTGTGGGTCAGGTTGTAGATGTAGTAGGGGAGGAGAAAGGTCTCCACCCTGGTGAAATGGTTGAGAACAAAAATGGTCGGACCGGTGGGCAGATGCTCCTGGCCATGGACCAGAATATCGGCCTTGGAGAGGCGGGAAAGCAGCCTGATCGCCAGACCGGTGCTGAGGTACGCGGATCTGTTCATCAGAACCAACCGGGCAACTGTCGGTAAAATTTACGAAACAGCAAGCACATCATGGTAAAACCATTTGAAGAGATGTTGCCTTCTTTCTGCCATCGTATTACATATACATGGCTTCCGGCTGTCCCGCCAAGCCCGGATTGAAAGATCTTCGGCCAAACCGGCCACCCTGCCCATTCAAACCCTGGAGGAGAATATGAAACACCTGCTACGTACCGCCATCCTGGCCACCGCCTGCCTGATGCTGGCCAGCCCGGTTCTGGCCGCCGAAAAGGTCCGCTGGAAACTGGCCATGACCTGGTCGAGCACCCTCACCCCCCTCGCCTCGGCGGCACCACGGATGGCCGAGATGGTTGCGAAGATGACCGACGGCAACTTCGAGATCCGCGTCGAGGGATCGGAAAAACACAAGGCGCCGCTGGGGATCCTCGACATGGTCAAGGGCGGCCAGTTCGAAATGGGCCACACCGCTTCCTACTACTGGAAGGGCAAAGACATCTCTTCAGTCTTCTTCACCACCGTCCCCTTCGGGATGACCGCCGACGAGCAGTACGCCTGGCTCTATTTCGACGATGGCAACCGGCTCCAGCAGAAGGTCTACGACAAGTTCGACGTCTACTCCCTGCCCGGCGGCAACACCGGTGTCCAGATGGGCGGCTGGTTCCGCAACGAGATCAAGTCCCTCGACGACCTCAAGGGGTTGAAGATGCGGATTCCCGGGATCGCCGGCGAGGTCTTCGCCAAACTGGGGGTCAACGTCACCAACATCCCGCCGGGCGAGCTCTACACCGCCCTCGACCGCGGCACCATCGATGCCCTCGAGTGGGTCGGGCCGAGCATGGACATCAAGATGGGCTTCCACAAGATCGCCCCCTTCTACTATGCCGGCTGGCACGAACCGGCCGCCGACATGCAGTTCCTCATCAACAAGGAGGCCTACGCCAAACTGTCGCCGGCCTATCAGGCGATCCTCCACGCCGCCATCCAGGCGGTGGTCTTCGATATCACCAGCGAAAATTTTGACGCCAACAGCCGCGCCTGGGATGCGATGAAGAAGGAGTTTCCGAACATCAAGGTGATGACCTTCCCGGAAGAGGTGATCCAGGCGATGAAGAAGGCCAACGACGAGGTGATGGCCGCCTATGCCGCCGAGAACCCCGAGTTCAAGGAGATCTACGATTCGCAGCAGGCCTACCTGGAGATGGCGCGCACCTGGACCAGGATTTCCACCCTCCACTATCTGCAGACCGCCGAGATGGTCAAATAGCAAACGGAAGCAGCATTGCAGTGCAGCTGAAAGGCCGCCTCCCCCCGCCTTGCCCCGGGGTGGCGGCCTTCGGCCTGTTCAGCGGTTGCGGAAGTAGTCCTGGACAAACCTGATGTGCACCTGCATCGCCTCGGCGGCGGCGGTTGGCGAACGATTTTCGATGGCCCGGTAGATTGCCCGGTGGTCGATGATCACCTGTTCCAGGGCCCGTCTATCGGTGTACATGTGGGTGAGGTTCTTCTTGATGCCGATGAAGAGAAAATCGTAGAAGTTGCGCATCAGGTGGATGAACACCGGGTTCTTGGTGGAGAAGGTGACCGCCATGTGGAAGGAGGCGTCGGAACCGGTGCCGATCTTATCGGTGGTGGCGAGATCCTCCTCCATCTCGGCCAGGCTCCTCTCCATCGCCTTCAAATCGGTCTCCACCGCCCGCTGTGCCGCCAGCATCGCCGCATGGCACTCCAGGCCGAGCCGGACCTCGAGGAGATCGCCGAGGGTGGCGTCATCGCTGGCCATCACCGCCGCCAGCGGGTTGCCGCCGCGGGTCTCCGGGGAGCTGACGAAGGTCCCCTGCCCCTGACGGTGTTCAAGCATGCCGAGGGTGACCAGCTTGTTGATGGCGTTACGCACCGAGGTGCGGCTCACCGCCAGCGAGACGGCCAGTTCCCGTTCCGGCAGAATCTGCTGGCCGGGCTTGAAATCCCCTTTGTAGATCAGTTCGCGCAGCTGTTCGAAGACCTGGTCGGAGATGCGTTTCGGTTTTATCGGTTTGAGTTGCATAATGGCGGTTTTCGCCGAGGGCGATCTGCTGTAAGGTAGGGAGGGGCGCAACCATTCAATATCTAGCAGAGAAACCCCGCCCCCTCAAGGTTTTTCTTTGTCACAGGAGAGACGCGACGATGAGCGAACGGCTGGTGAATATCGACAACCTCTGTACCAATCCGGAAAATCATACCCGCCACATCTGCGAACTGAAACGGGCCGGCCGCAACGATCTGGTCGCCGATTTGCTGGTGAAACCCACCCATATCTGTAACAACTGCGGCAATCTGGCCAATACGGAAGGGGCCCTCTGTGCTCCCGGCCCCTACCACGACTGATCAGCAACCAGGAGGAATACGCAGCGGACATGGCCCATCTCATCGAATTTTATGACACCACCCTCCGTGACGGTACCCAGGCGGAAAACTTCAACCTCTCGGTGGAAGACAAGATCCGCATCACCCTTGCCCTCGACAAGCTGGGCATCGACTTCATCGAGGGGGGCTGGCCGGGTGCCAACCCGGTGTCGGTGGACTACTTCACCCGCATGCAGGGCGTGAACCTGCGCCACGCCCGCCTGGCCGCCTTCGGCTCCACCCGCCACTTCCGCAACAGTCCGGAAAAGGACCCGAACCTCCTCGCCCTGCTCAACGCCCGCACCCCGGCGGTGACCATCTTCGGCAAGAGCTGGGACATTCATGTCCGTGACGCCCTCCATATCGAGCTGGCCGACAACCTGCAGCTGATCACCGACAGCCTCGCCTTCCTCCGCCCGCAGGTGGCCCACCTCTTTTACGACGCCGAACACTTCTTCGACGGCTTCAAGCACTGCGAACAGTACGCCCTGCAGAGCCTCGGCGCGGCCATCGACGGCGGCGCCGAGACGCTCATCCTCTGCGACACCAACGGCGGCACCCTCCCCCACGAGATCAGCCCGATCATCCGCCGGGTACGCCAGTACCTCGACGAAAAAAAGAGTACGGTGCACCTTGGCATCCATGCCCACAACGACTCCGAGTCGGCGGTGGCCATCTCGCTGCTGGCCGCGGCCGAGGGGCGGGTGCGGCAGGTGCAGGGGACGATCAACGGTTTTGGCGAACGGTGCGGCAACGCCAACCTCACCTCGATCATCCCGGCCATGGTCTTCAAACTGGGCATGGAGTGCGAGGCGCGCAAGCACATCGACCGCCTCTACGGCATCTCCCGGCTGGTCAACGAACTGGCCAACCTGCCCCAGAACCGCTACCAGCCCTATGTCGGCGACTCGGCCTTTGCCCACAAGGGGGGAATCCACGTCAGCGCCGTGCAGCAGAACCCCCTCACCTACGAGCATATCACCCCGGACCTGGTCGGCAACATCCGCCGCATCCTCATCTCCGACCAGTCCGGCCGGGCCAACCTCCTGCACAAGGCAAAACAATGGAAGCTGAAGCTGGCGGCCGGTGACCCGGTGCTGGCCAGCCTGATCAGTGAGCTGAAGGAGTTGGAGAACCAGGGCTACCAATACGAGGGGGCGGAGGCCAGCTTCGAGCTGCTGATGCGCCGGGCCCTCGGCCTGCAGCGCAACTACTTCCGGCTGGAGAGTTTTCGGGTGATGAACCACAAGTACCGGATGGACAAGCCGCCGCTCACCGAGGCGACCATCCGGCTGTTCATCGGCGGCAGCGAGGTGCACACCGCGGCCATGGGCGACGGCCCGGTGAACGCCCTCGACTGCGCCATCCGCAAGGCGCTGACCAGGTTTTACCCCTGCCTGGAAGAGATGGAGCTGACCGACTACAAGGTACGCGTCCTCTCCGGCGAGCACGGCACCCAGGCGCGGGTGCGGGTGCTGGTGGAATCCCGCGACCAGTATCGCAGCTGGGGCACGGTCGGCGTCTCGGTGAACATCATCGAGGCGAGTTGGCAGGCCCTGGTGGACAGCATCACCTACAAGCTGATGCAGGAGGATCTGCGCCGGGCCGGGGAAGCCGAGGAAGGGGAGGCCGACGATGACTGAGCAGCGCCCCGAGCCCGTCGGCGGCAGTATCCCGATCGTCTCCTCCGAACACCTCACCAGCCCGGACAGCTGGCCGCTGAGCGAGTTCGAGTACGGCATGATCACCGCCCACAACGCCTTTTCCCGCTGGATGATCCGCTGCATGCACGCCGCCGGCTACGCCGACTTCAGCCCGCTGGACGTGCTCGTTTTGCACAATCTCAACCACCGCAACCGCCAGAAGCGGCTGGTGGACATCTGCTTCGTCCTCCACGTCGAGGACCAGCACACCGTCAACTACTCGCTGAAGAAACTGACCAAGGCGACCCTGGTGGAGCGGGAGCGGCACGGCAAGGAGATCTTCTACCGCACCACCGAGGCGGGCAAGGAGGCCTGCCGCCGCTACCGGGAGATCCGTGAACGCTGCCTCACCTCGGCCTACCGCAGCCTCGACCGGCAGGGGGCCGAGATCAGCGAGGCGGCGGCCCTCCTCCGGCTGATGTCCGGTCTCTACGACCAGGCCTCCCGGGCCGCCTCGTCGCTGTAGGGGGGGCGGCGGCGACGGCGACGGGCCGAAGCGCCGCGCCGCCCCGCCCGCCCCGGCTGGGTCAGCTGGGTCAGCTCCCCATCATGTTGGGGAGGACAGTGACGATCTCCGGAAAGACCACCACCAGGGCCAGCCCCAGCAGAAGCAGAAGAAAGAAGGGGATGGCCGCCACCGCTACCCGGAGAATATCGATACCGGTCAAGCCCTGGATGACAAAGAGGTTGAAGCCCACCGGCGGGGTGATCTGGGCCATCTCCACCACGATCACCACAAAGATCCCGAACCAGAGCGGGTCGATGCCGGCCTGCTCGATCATCGGCATGATCACCGAGGTGGTGAGCACCACCACCGAGATGCCGTCGAGAAAGCAGCCCATGACAATGAAAAAAAAGGTGAGCGCGGCAAGCAGGGCGTAGTGGGAGAGCTGCAGTTCGCCGATCCACAGGGCGAGCAGCTTGGGAATGCCGGTGAAGCCCATGGCGACGGTGAGGAAGGCCGCCCCGGCGAGGATGAAGGCGATCATGCAGGAGGTTCGCGTCGCCCCCAAGAGGCCGTCGACAAAGTTCTTCCTGGTCAGCGAGCCGCTGTGCCAGGAGAGGACCAGGGCGAGGAGGACCCCCACCGCCGCCGCATCGGTGGGCGAGGCGATTCCGGAGTAGATCGAGCCGATCACCCCAAGGATAAGGAGCACCACCGGCATCAGGCTGCGGGCCCGGACCAGCCGCTGGCGCAGCGGCATGGGGGGCTCGCCGGGGGGGATGAGGGACGGGTTGAGCAGCGACCAGAGCACCACATAGCCGATGAAAAGGGTGACCAGCATACAACCCGGCAGCACCCCGGCGATGAAGAGCCGGGCAATGGACTGCTCGGTGGCCACCCCGTAGACGATGAGGATGATCGACGGCGGAATGAGCAGGCCAAGGGTGGCCGACCCGGCCAGGGTGCCGAGCATCATCTTTTCCGGGTAGCCCCGCCTGGCCAGTTCCGGCAGTGACATCTGGCCGATGGTGGCGGCGGTGGCGGCAGAAGAGCCGGAAACGGCGGCGAAGATCCCGCAGCCGAGAATGTTGACATGGAGGAGCCGGCCGGGCAGCCGGTTCAGCCAGGGGGCCAGGCCGGTGAACATGTCCTCGGCCAGGCGGGAACGGAAGAGAATCTCCCCCATCCAGATGAAGAGGGGCAGGGCGGCCAGGGCCCAGCTATTACTTGCCCCCCAGCTGGTGGTGGCCATCACGTCGCCGAGCGGCGCATCGGTGAAGAGGGCCATGCCGGCCATGGCCACCGCCAGCAGGGAAATGGCCACCCAGACACCGCTGCCAAGCAGGGCGAAGAGCAGCAGCAAGAGGACCAGGGTCAGACCAATCTCCGGCATTATCGTTCCCCCCTTTCGGCGGCGGCGCCCTGCCCCACCTGCTCATCGACCAGCAGCCCCTCACCCTTGGCGGCATAGCCCGGGCTCCCGCCGCGCAGCACCACCACCAGTTCGTCTAGAAATACCAGCGACAGCAGGAGCAGGCCGGCGACCATGCTGAACTGGGGGATCCACAGGGGAACAGCGATCATCCCGGCGGAGAGGTCGTTATAGAGGTAGGATTCGTAGGTGAGTCTGCCGGTGTACCAGGTGAAGTAGATGCTCACCCCACTGCCCACCGCCAGGCACCACAGCTCCATGGGGCGGTGGAGAGAGGCCGGCAGCCGGCTGGTCAGCAGGCTGACCCGGATATGGGCCCCCTCGCGGAGGCTGTAGGCCAGCGCCATGAAGGAGGCGGCGGCCAGCAAAAAACCGGTGAAATCGGCGTAGGAGGGGATGGTCAGCCCCACCGCCTGACCGGTGAACAAGGTGCTCAGCCGGTCGATCAGGTTGCACAGCACCTGGCCCATCACCAGCACGGCGATGAGGGCAATGCAGAGGGCGGCAAACCACCCCCCGGCCTTGTACAGCAGATCGAGAAACCTTCGCATCACCCCGCCCCCCGGCCGGAAAGCCGCCATGCCGGCGGCAACCCGCTCAGTGGGCCGGCCCCGTCCCGGCTGCCGGCCGCATTGTCCAGATGCCTGATCCCTTACCTCCCTACTTCGCCTGGAAGGCCTGCAGCACCGCGGCCCCTTCACTGCCGGCGGTTTTTTGCCACGATTCCAGCATCGAGGCACCGATCGCCTTCAGGCCGTCCATCAACTCGGCGCTGGGGGTGACCACCACGATGCCGTTCTCGGCCAGCACCTTGGTCTGCTCCTCGGTCTCTTTTTTGCTCATCTCCCAACCCCTCGCCTCGGCGGCGGCGGCGGCAGCGAGCACGGCCTGACGGGTCTCCTCATCGAGGGCACGGAAAGCCCGCTTGTTGACCACGACGATGTTCTTCGGCAGCCAGGCCTTGATGTCGGTGTAGTGGGTGACAAAGTCCCAGGCCTTCGAGTTCACCCCGGTGGAGGGGGAGGTGATCATCGCCTCGACCCGGCCGGTGGCAAATGCCTGTGGAATATCGGGCACTTCCACCTGGGTGGGGGCGGCACCGAGCTTGTTGGCGAAGAGTTCCAGGGTGGCGTTGTAGGTACGGAACTTGATTCCCTTCAGATCGTCGACGGTGTTGATCGCCTTCTTGGTGTAGAGCCCCTGAGGTGGCCAGGTGACCGAGAAGAGCGGAACCATGCCGGCCTTGTCGAGCAGTTCGGTCACCACCGGTTTCTGCGCCTCCCAGAGCTTTTGCGCCTCGTCGAAGGTGGTGGCGAGGAAGGGCTGGGAGTCGGCGCCGAAGATCGGCCAGTCATTTTCGGTCAGCGACATGAAGAACTCACCGATGGGCACCTGGCCGCCGCGCACCGCGTTCTTGATCTCAGGGTGCTTGAAGAGGGAGCCGGCCGAGTGGATCTTGATCTCCAACTTGCCGTTGGTGGCCTTGGCCACCTCGTCGGCAAAGGCGGCGATGTTGACGGTATGGAAGGTCTTGTCAGGATAGGGGGTAGGCATATCCCAGGTGGCGCCGATGGCACTCACCGTCATCCCCAGGCCGACCACCGCCCCCGCCAACGCCGCTGTCGCATTTTTGTACAGTTTCATCGTCTTCTCCTTCTGTTGTGTTTTGCCTCACCCATCGTCCAGCCGACAACCGGCCCTAACCCGCAAACTGTAACCGACTCGCCCGAAAAAAGACAAGCAACTGTTCTGCACTTTCGCTTTTTACCCCGCCTGGGGGCGTTGCGCTCAATATTCCCATACTATGATTTTTTGTCGATAAATTTTCCTTATGGACTACATTTTTGTGAAATACCTGCCCCCCGGCCCATATTTTCGCCCACCCATCCCTGTTGCGCTGGCTTACCCGCCGGGCTTGTGGTAGTGTTCCCAGGTTGCCGGGTCGCCAGAGCGCGGCCCATTCGTCCCCCATACTCGTAGCCCCATACCGTACCCCTTCCGTACCCCACAGCAAGGAGAAGACAATGAAAACCCCAGTACGCGTCGCAATCACCGGAGCCGCCGGCCAAATCAGCTACTCCCTCATCTTCCGGATCGCCACCGGCGACATGCTCGGTAAGGACCAGCCGGTGATCATCCAACTCCTCGAGATCCCGCCGGCGATGAAGGCCCTGGAAGGGGTGGTGATGGAGCTGAACGACTGTGCCTTCCCGCTGGTGGCCGGCATCGTCACCACCGATGACCCCAACGTTGCCTTCAAGGATGCCGACTACGCCCTGCTGGTTGGTTCCCGCCCCCGTGGTCCCGGCATGGAGCGCTCCGACCTGCTCAAGGCCAACGGCGCCATCTTCACCGTCCAGGGCAAGGCGCTGAACGACCATGCCAGCCGCAACGTCAAGGTGCTGGTGGTCGGCAACCCGGCCAACACCAACGCCCTGATCGCCATGAAGAACGCCCCGGACCTCAACCCGCGCAACTTCACCTCGATGATGCGCCTCGACCACAACCGCTCCCTGTCGCAGATCGCCGAAAAAGTCGGCAGCCACTCCACCAAGGTCGAGAAGATGGTGGTTTGGGGCAACCACTCCGCCACCCAGTTCCCCGACATCAGCTACGCCACCGTCGACGGCGCACCGGTACCGGAGAAGGTGGACAACGACTGGTATGTGAAGACCTTCATCCCCACCGTCCAGCAGCGCGGTGCGGCAATCATCAAGGCCCGTGGCGCCTCCAGCGCCGCCTCCGCCGCCTCCGCCGCCATCGACCACATGCGTGACTGGGCCCTCGGCTCGAACGGCGCCTGGGTGAGCATGGGGGTCTACAGCAAGGGCAACAGCTATGGCATCGACCAGGATCTGATGTACGCTCTGCCCATCACCTGCGCCAACGGCGAGTGGCAGGAGGTCACCGGCCTGCCGGTGAACAGCTTTGCCAGGGAGATGATGACCGCCACCGAAAAAGAGCTGGTCTCGGAGCGGGATGCCATCGCCGACCTGATGTAGCCCTTTGCCGTTCTCGGCCGCCCGGCCACCCTGCCGCCCGCCAGCTGCCGCCTCGGCCACGTAACAGTGGCCGAGGCGGCACTGGTTGGCGGCGGATCAATCCCCCCCCGTCCTTTTGCCATTCTGTCTCTGTTTCGCTTGGGTTTTTTTCCTTATCCTTTCAATCGTCTATAAAACAATCTAGGCCTGTTCGCGGGCATGGCCCGCTCCTACATTGGGCATCCGGCATGGGCCGTTCTGAGTGACCATTTTTGGGTTGGAAGGTGATTCCCGGGTCGGACCGAGTTAACATTTTGAATATATGGGATAAAATGTAAAATATGTGCCTGCTATCGAGCTTAAAGCGGCATTTAGACGGGCAAAAAACAGCTTCTAACAACTGGTCTGGCAACTGTTCAGCAGATGTCTCGTGCTTATCGACGCTATTTCTGCCTGGAATAGGGCTGTTTACCCAACAAAACACGGCTTATTTTCAGATTAATAGCAACATAATCAGTATGTTGGTTCGGTCCGACCCAATTTCCCCATTTCCAACCGGGCGATGTCGTCGGCCAGGGCCGCTACTGCTGCCTCTTCCGCTGCCGCCGCAGCCGCCCCGGCAGTCCCGACCGGCGCCGATACCTCGGTCAGGGGGTTGCCACTGCGGAAGGTGAGGGTGTGCCGCCTCTCCTCCGGGGAAAAGCCATCGGCATCGGCGGTGGCCTCTTCAGCACCTGCCCCGCTGACACCGGCCGCTCGAACCGGGGTCGCTCCGGCACGAGCAGTT
>JAABSV010000055.1 GCA_011390165.1 Desulfobulbaceae bacterium | reverse complement strand
GAGAGGTTTTTCTGGCCCACCGGCAGGTACGGGACTGTTCCGTCCGGCTGATGCGCCCGGACGAAGGGGAGCGGCTGAAGGCCTTTGTGGTGCTCAACGAGGGGGTACCGGCGGGTGACGAGGTGCGGCAGTCGATCCGCCGGCATCTGGTCGGGCGGCTCAGCCGGGTGGAGCAACCGGGCAGTATTATCTTCGGTCCGGAACTGCCGAAAAACGAGATGGGCAAACTGGCCGACTGGTCTGTTGGCCGAAGAACAACTGGCCAGTAAACAATAGGCCGTTAAACAAAAGGCCGTTAAACAACAGGCCGGCAAACAACAGGCCGGCAAAAAAATGAGCCCCCGCCACGACCAGCGCGACGGGGGCTCATTTTTTACCGTACTTTTTTACGACTACCAGCTGTCACCAAGAACCTGACTGAGATCAAGGCAGTTGGCCTTTTCTTCTTCGGTCAGGTCCTCTTTTTTCTTTATGCTTTTCGGGTCATTGATGGTGCAGGCATACTCTTTGCCGTCCTTGTCCTGAACCCATACCATTTTCTGGAACTCTTTGGAAATAACATCACCCTTCATTGCCACCCTCCCTTATTAAGGTTTTCAAGAGTTGCTACTCGAATTTCTCGTCCTGTACTGCTACGTGCCAAGTTAAGTAGTAACATCGTATCAACTCATCAAGATAAAATCAAAAAGCCGGTTTGTCGAGGCAAAAAGATCTCGGCCTGCCTATTTTACCCGGGCGGCGATGGCCGCTTCGGCGCTCTCTACCAGCTCCGCGCCGATCTGAGCCTTCCACTTGTCAAAGACCGGCCTGGTGGCGGTGACAAAGGCCTGGCGTTCTTCCGGGTTCAGCTGGCTGATGGTCACCCCCAGGTCACTGATCTGCTGAAGCAGAGGCAGGCCCTCTTCCACCAGTCCCTTCCTGGCAATGCCGATCTGCTGCTGGCCGGCATCGACTGCCGCCTGCCTGACAATGGCCTGGTCCGCCTCGCTCCATGAGTTCCACACCTCTTTGTTGACCACGAAGATCAGCGGATCGGCCACGTAGCCCCACATGGTGATGTGCTTCTGGCCGACGGTATGCAGTTTGGCGGCGGTAAAGATCGACAGCGGGTTTTCCTGGCCGTCAACCGCGCCGCTGGCCAGTGCCGGCTGGGCATCGGCCCAGCTCATCTGGGTGGGGTTGGCGCCGAGGGCGGTAAAGGTATCGAGGAAGAGGGGCGAACCGACCACTCGGATCTTCATTCCCTTGAGGTTTTCCGGGGTCCGGATCTCCTGCCGGGAGTTGGAGAGTTCCCGGAAGCCGTTTTCACCCCAGGCAAGGGGGACAACACCGGCATTGTCGAGGATGGAGAACAACCGTTCGCCGACCTCACCCTGGGTGAGGGCGTCGATTGCGGCAAAATCGGGCATCAGAAAGGGGAGTGAGAAGAGGTTCAACTCTTTCACCTGGGGTGACCAGTTGATGGTCGAGCCGATCGCCATGTCGATTACACCCTGGCGGATCGCCGACATCTCCCGGGTCTGATCGCCCTGCACCAGGGAGACCCCGGGGTAGAGTTTGATGTTGATCCGGCCATCGGTTCGTTCGCGTACCAGATTGGCCCAGATTTCCCCACCCTGGCCCCAGGGAAAGGCGGTGCCGAGGACCAGCGACATCTTGTATTCGGCCTTGTAACTCTGGGCCGGTGCCACTGAGGCCAGTGCCAGGCAGAACAGGGTGAGTACGAGGGTGAACATGGAAAGTGGTTTCATGATTTGGGGTCTCCTTGGTTGAAATGTACCTGCTGTTGGTCCGCACCGCGGCGGTGGTTGCTCAATAACCCAGCTGGCGAGGCAGCCAGAGGGCAAGTTCGGGGAAGACAATGACCAGCAGCAGGACAAAAAGAACTGCCGCCAGCAGCCAGAGTACCCAGGGAATGGTCTGCTCCATGCTGACCCTGGCTATCCGGCATGAGACCATCAGATTGACAGCGATGGGTGGGGTGAATTGGCCGACGGCCACCATCAGGGTGAGCAGCACCCCGAACCACACCAGATTCCACTGGAAGAAGGTTGCTATGGGGAGGAGGATCGGAATCAGGATCAGGAATATCGATATCCCGTCAAGAAACATCCCCACCGTGATCAGCAGCAGAATGAGGAGGGCCAGGATGCCATATTCGCCAAGGCCGGAATGGACGATGGCGGTGGTAACCGGATCGATGATCCCCAGGGTGGAGAGGGAATAGGCAAAAATACCGGCGAGGGCCACCACCAGCAAAATGATGGCGGAGAGCTCTCCGGACTCGCGAAGGATGGTAAAGAGATCGCGGGCTTTGATGGTCCGGTGGACCACCATGCCGACAAAGAGGCCGTAGAAGACCGCCACCACCGCCGCCTCGGTGGGGGTGAACCAGCCGGCCCGCATGCCGCCGAGAATCAGGACCGGGGCGGTCAGCCCCCAGGAGGCTTCGCGCAGGCTCCGCCAGAACGGGGGTTTCTGCAGATTGGTCTGCTCACGGCCCATCCGGTGCTTTCTCGCCAGCCAGACCGAAGGGACCATCAGGGCCAGCCCGACCAGAATTCCCGGAATCATGCCGGCGGCGAACATGGCCGGCACCGAGGCGCCGGGGACCAGGACGGAGTAGACGATGAAGGCGATGGATGGCGGAATGATGATATCGATGGCGGCAGCCGCTCCCACCACACTGGCGGAAAAGGCGGGTGGGTAGCCGGCCCTGGTCATCGCCGAGATCATTACCCCACCTACCGCCGCGGCGGTGGCCGGACCGGAGCCGGAAATACCGCCGAGGAGGAGGGCAACGGCAATCGCCACCAGCGGCAGCATGCCCGGCCCGTGGCCAAGAATGGATACGGCGAAGTTGACCAGCCTGAGGGCCACCCCCGAGTAGTTGAAGATCGTCCCCACCAGGACAAACATCGGAATTGCCAGCAGAGGGTACTTGCCCAGCCCGGCATAGAGGTTCTGGGGCACCGCCAGCAGGCCAAACCACTGGCTGTCGAAATTGGCCAGGGCGATGGCCACGGTGGCGGCAAGGCCCATGGCGGCACCGATGGGGACGCCGGCCAGCATCATCAGGAGAAAGAGAAAAAAGAGCAGGGTCCCA
Source organism: Desulfobulbaceae bacterium (assembly GCA_011390165.1). Classification (GTDB taxonomy): domain Bacteria; phylum Desulfobacterota; class Desulfobulbia; order Desulfobulbales; family Desulfocapsaceae; genus Desulforhopalus_A. The sequence continues at coordinate 14,635 of JAABSV010000055.1, read as the reverse complement.
ATCAATTCTGTTTCCCCCGACGGAGAAAGAGTCCCAACGAGCGCAGGGCGATGGCCAGGGTCAGGACCGGTAGCCAGATCGAATACCACCACTGGGGCACACCGATGCCGGGAGAGGTCTCGCCGAAGCGGATATCGTCCCACACCATCCGGCAGCTGAGCACCGTGATCACCGTAAAGAGCAGGCAGACCAACAGGGCGCCTGTTCTGGCCAGAGTTCGCTGTCGTTGCCGGGAACCCCGGTCGGCGAAGAATTCGATGCGGATATGGCGGTTGCGGGCGGCAGCGGCGGAGCCGGCGACCAGGGCCAGAACAATCATCAAAAAGATGGAAAACTCTTCGGTCCAGGCGAAGGAACGGTTGGTGAAATAGCGCACCAGAACGTTGGCAAAGGTGATCAGGGCGAGGAGAGCCATCACCACAACAGTCAGCCAGTCCTCGATCTTCAAGGGTATGGCTGGTGTGGCGGTGGTATCCCCTTCGGGCGTATCGGGGGCTGACCTTTGCTCGGCTTCAGGGGACATTGGCGGTTGTTGTGTCGATGGGGATGATGGCTCAGTCCCGGCAGCCGGTCAAGCCGGTGCCGGAACCCTCATCACAGGTACCCGTTCAGCCGGTTTTTTGCAATTTTTTTATGTCGCCGCCAGCCCGGATCGGCAGTTGTCGCGGTCGGTGCAATCGAGCAAAGAGGTCCTTGAATCAGAAGTGGTTACTGGTTATGGTACAACGTTGTCTTTCGATTCCTTTGGAGAGGTACCAAGATGACCAGATCCAAATGCCCATCCTGCGACTACCACGAATTCGAAGCTGTACCTGTCACCACCAAGACCGGCCAGGAGTTCTGTCTCATCCAGTGTGTTGCCTGCGGCACGGTGGTCGGTGCGCTTGACAGTGTCAAGATTACTAGTGTTATCAAGAATGCAGAGAAGAAGCTGGCCCGTTTTCTGGCGAACCTCAACCGCAAGGTCGTGGCAGTCTGCAACATGAAGGACACCCGGCCCTGACCGGTCTTATACCATCATGAGCAGGAGGCCAACAAGGAACAAGAGCATGGAAGACGATATCGGTACGAGGCTGGTCCTGGCAATGCGGGACCCCAACAGCGGCAGCTCGCAGGAAAGTATAGCCAAGGCCATGGAGTTGACGAAAGCCTATGCCAGTTCCGGCTCGGCGACCCACTTCAGTACGGTGAGCAAGCTCTTTTTCGACCTTTTCGAAATGTTTGAAACCGGTCGGGACCCACGCACAAAATAGCTAACTCGTTGGCGGTGAGCGTTTGAGGTATTGCCCGAGGCACTCCATCTTGTCACATTTTGCTATTATCTCTTTTAGATAGCTTATATTGGCGTCGATCCTGTCTATATAGAGGTTGCGGTCGATGGCGTTTCTGACCCGGAAGTGGGTCCGCATTGCCCCGGTGATGTTGGCGAAGGTCACCTCAAGCCGGTGCAGCACCACCTGTTTGTAAAAATGGGCTGTGTGTTCCATCAACTCCAACGCCGAACAGTGGCGGCTGATGCCGCCGGCCTGCAGTTCATGGAAAAGAAAGGGCAGGGATTCGAGGTAGTAGCGGTCGGCCATCTGGGCGAGGATGTCGGAGGAGCCCACCACTTGGCCGGCAAGACGGATCTCTTCACTGTGGGCTGGAAAGGTTGTCGGTTTGCTGTGCAGGTCGGTGTAGTTGATGATCACCGCACAGTCCCTGGAAAAGTCGGCAGGAAACCCCTGGGTGTGGGCGTACTGCTCGAGAAAGCCGATCGAGCGCTTTTCGTGCCCTTTCATGTATTCGGTCCCCGAGTGAGCCGGGTCGTCGGCCTTCAACAGCAGGCCGCTGTCATGAAAGCAGGCGGCGAGCAGCCCCTTCAAGAGGGTATCGGTGGATATGACGGTCCGGTCATGGTGCAGGCCATGAAAGAGACGGACAGTGGCGAGGAGAACCAGCTGCGAGTGGCGCAGATTGTGGTAGGGAAGGGTTGATTTCTGAAAATCGGGGTGGCTACCGGTGAAAAAGTCGACCACATCGGCGTGGATACGGCGGATCAGGGCGAGGTTGATGGTCGGACTGATCTCCCCGGCGAGCAGGATGATCTCCTCCAGGGGGTCGCCAAAAAAATTCCCCTCAAGGATGGCTGTCAGAGTTTTGTTGTCCATTTCTCACACCCGCCTCACATTTCCCCGCTGCCTCCGGGTCGGCCGACCGGCTACGCAGTCGTTCGATGATAGCCTCTGCCAGATAAAAAAACAAGCTGTCGTCTGGACATTCCCGTTTTTTACCGGTAGGTTTTGACAGGTAGGCCTCTGGTCGGAGCGGGTGGTGGTCCATCCCCTTTCCGGCCCCCTTTCTCCGCACCGGTCGAGAGTATGGAAAAGAAAGATCCCGCGGCAGTGGTGCTGGTCGTAGACGACGATCCTCTTGTCCGCAAAACGCTCAGTGTACTGGCTGCAACATTCGGTCTCCACTGTCTGGTTGCCGCCGATGGGGTCGAGGCCCTGGCGGTATTGCAGTCAACCAGAGTGGATCTGGTCCTCTCCGATATCGTCATGCCGGAAATGGACGGGATGGACCTTCTTGCCCATATCCGGGAGAAACATCCGGGGACCGACGTCATCATCGCCACCGGTTACCACGCCCGCGGCAATTATGCCGAGGTGATCAAGGCCGGGGCAATTGATTTTATCAAAAAACCCATCGACCCGGCTGAGTTGGAGGCAAAGTTTGCCCGCGCCCTCCGCGAGCGGGCCATGGTCCTGAGGCTGGAGAAACTCTCCCGGGAGGATACCCTTACCGGTCTGCTCAACCGGCGGGCCTTCGACGACATCTTTCCGGCCGAGGTGGAGCGGGCGAGCCGCCAGGGGTATTCGCTGATGCTGGCCATGCTCGATATCGATAATTTCAAGGAATATAACGATACCAAGGGGCATCAGGGCGGCGACCGGGTACTCATCTATCTGGCCACAATCCTGAGACAGTGTACCCGGGGAAGTGCCGACAAATGCTTTCGGTTCGGCGGTGATGAGTTTGCTCTCATTTTGCCGCAGACCAACGCCGATCAGGGAACCGAGATCGTCCAGCGGATTCTCCTCAGCTTTGCCGAGCAGCAGTTTGGCAATACCACACTTTCCATTGGCCTGGTCTCCTGCCATCGTAACCGGGAGGTGGCCAGCGAGGAGGATGGGGTGGTGATGGTGCGGAGGGCTGACGAGGCGATGTACGAGGCAAAGAAGAAGGGGAAAAACTGCCTTGTCATCAACCTTGCCCCTGACGAGGAGGGGCAGGGGGGAGCATATCTCGGCGGCTAGCGCACGGCTGGATCGCCGGCCCACCCGGCCCTGGTCTGCCCCAGTGGGCTGGTTCTCCCGCCGCTCTCAGCCGAGGGAGTTCTTATGAAAGGAGAGGTCCGGCGCCACCGGGTAGTTGCCGTCAAAACAGGCGAGACAGAACTGCCGCCGCTCCTTGCCGGTCGCCTCCACCAGACCTTCCAGGCTGAGATAATGCAGGGAGTCGAGGCCGAGATACTCGGCGATCTCGGCAATACTCTTCTCGCTGGCGATCAGCTGGTTGCAGGAGGGGAAATCGATCCCGTAGTAGCAGGCGTGTCGGGTGGGCGGGCAGCTCACCACCATATGCACCTCCCTGGCGCCGGCCTCGCGCAGCGCCCGCACCCGGCTTTTGCCGGTTGTGCCGCGGATGATCGAATCTTCGACGATGATCAGCCGTTTGTCCTGCAAAAAGGAGCGGACCGGGTTCAGTTTCACCTTGACGTTGAAGTCACGCATCGACTGGGTCGGCTGGATGAAGGTGCGGCCGACGTAGTGGTTGCGGATCACCCCCATCTCCAGGGGAATGCCTGAGGCCTGGGAGTAGCCAAGGGCGGCATAGTTGCCCGAGTCGGGGAAGGGCATGACAAAATCAGCATCTATCTTCGCCTCCCGGGCGAGGATCTCCCCCATCCGCTTCCGTGCCTGGTAGACATTGATACCGAATATCTCCGAATCCGGGCGGGCAAAATAGACCTGCTCGAAGATGCAGAAGTGGCTGTCCTGTTCCGGCCAGGGAAAGAGCGATTTCAGCCCCTCCCGGCGGAAAATGAGGATCTCGCCCGGGGCAATGTCCCGCACATACTCCGCCCCGATCAGGTCCAGGGCACAGGTCTCCGAGGCAACTACCCAGCCGCCGCCGTTGCCGTTTTTCATCTTACCGAGGCATAAGGGGCGGAACCCGTCTGGGTCACGCACCGCGATCATGCTGTCCTGGGTCATCAGCAGCAGGGAGTAGGCGCCGCGCAGGGCCGTAAAGGTCTCGCTGAGGGCCGTTTCCAACCCCTTGTGGGCGGCTCTGGCCAGCAGGTGGAGGACCACCTCGCTGTCCATGGTGGTTTGGAATATCGAGCCCTGCTCCTCGAGTCCGGCGCGCAGGGCGATGGAGTTGACCAGATTGCCGTTGTGGGCCACCGCCAGGGTCGTCCCCTTGTGGGTGACCAGCAGCGGTTGGGCGTTGGTGATGGTGGAGGCACCGGTGGTGGAGTAGCGGACATGGCCGATGGCCAGGTGTCCGGTGAGTTTGGCGAGAATCTCCTCGGTGAACACCTCCGGCACCAGTCCCATGTCCTTGTGGATGGTGACCTTTTCGCCGTTCGAGCAGACAATGCCGGCACTCTCCTGGCCGCGGTGCTGCAGGGCGTAGAGGCCAAAATAGGTGAGCTTGGCGGCGTCCTGGTGCTGGAAGAGACCACATACCCCGCATTCGTGCCTGGGGGAGCTATCCGGAGATGACGGCTGCTGTTCGACGAGCATCGCGATTCTGATCCTTGGTTGGTGTTTTTTTTGCGGTGCCACCGGGTGGTCCCGGCGGTGCTGTGGCCGACCCTCAGTCGCGTACCGTGGCCAGGGCAAAGAGCAGTTCAGTCAGGCTGACCAGATCGTTCAGGTCGAGCTGTTCGCTGACGCTGTGTACTTTGTCCATGCCGGTGGCGATGATTGCTGTCGGTACGCCGCGACCGCAGAAGATATTGGCGTCGCTGCCGCCGCCGGCGAGGATATATTTCAGTTTTTTGCCACACTGCCCGGCGGCAGTCTTGACCTTTTTGATCACCGGCTCTTCGTCGCCCAGGCGCAGGGCCGGGTAGTCGTCATAGGTGGTCAACTGCACTGCCGGCAGGCTCTCTTCGCCGGATCCGCGCCAGCTGGCGGCGGTTTCGTCAAAAATATTCTTGATATCATCGGTGTATTGGACAAGCTTGGCGGGAGAGTGGCTGCGCACTTCCCCCCGCAGGGTAACCTGGGCGGGGACGATATTGGTGGCGATACCCCCTTCGATGAGGCCGAAATTGCAGGTCGACTCGGCATCAATCCGGCCGGTCCGGATGCGGGTCAGGGCCTGGGCCGCCAGGGTGAGGGCGTTGATTCCCTCTTCCGGGCAGAGGCCGGCGTGGGCGGCCCGTCCCTGAATCGTCACTTTCAGGCGGGTGGCGGCGGGGGCGCCGATCACCACGTGGTCGATGCCGCTCGAGTCGAGGGCGTAGCCGAAAGTGGTGGTGAGCAGGCTGCAATCAAAATTCTTGGCACCAAGCAGGCCGATCTCCTCACAGGTGGTGATGACGATTTCCAGGCGCGGGTGGGCAATCTCCCGCTCACCGAGAATGGTGAGCATCTCGAGGATGGCGGCAATCCCCGATTTGTCGTCGGCGCCGAGGATGGTCTCCCCCCGGCTGGTGAAGATATCGCCCCGGCGGACCACCTCCACCCCTTCACAGGGCCCGACCGTATCCATATGGCAGGAGAGGAAAAAGCCGGGTTGCTCGGCAAGAGTGCCGTTGAAGCGGATGATCAGGTTGCCCACCTCCGAGCCGGTCCTGGCGGCGGAGTCGTCTTCGATGATGGCGTCGGCCCCGAGCAGGCTGAAGCGTTGGCGGAGGTCGGCGGCAAGCAGCCCCTCCCGGCGGGAGGGGCTGCTTATCTCACAGAGTTCGGTAAAGGTGGCGGCGAGCCGCTCCCGATTGATAGCCGGTTGCATAGTTGGTTCCTTTGCCGGTTAGTCGGCCTGCAGCAGGGTCACGGCATGGCAGCTGATACCCTCGCCGCGGCCGGTAAATCCCATGTTTTCGGTGGTGGTGGCCTTGATGTTGACCTGCTCCCCGGCCACCCCGCAGACCGAGGCCAACTGGGCCCGCATCGCGTCGATATGGGGGGCAAGGCGGGGTGCCTGACAGACCACGGTGATATCGGCGTTACCGAGGCGATAGCCGGCGCTGGCCACCTTGCCCACCACTTCGGCCAGCAGGAGGAGCGAGGAGATGCCGGCAAAGCGGCTGTCGCTGTCGGGGAAATGGCGGCCGATATCCCCCGCTGCCAGGGCCCCGAGCAGGGCGTCGCAGAGGGCGTGGGTGAGCACGTCGGCGTCGGAGTGGCCGGCCAGCCCCAGGGGGTGGGGGATTTTGACACCGCCGAGGATCAGGGGGCGGTCGGGGGCGAAACGGTGGGCGTCGTAGCCATGGCCGATCCGTGGCTGGGGCTGGGTCCTTTGCCGGCCAAGGATCGATTCGGCCAGGGGGATGTCCTCGAGGCGGGTGATTTTCAGGTTGCTCTCTTCACCGGCCACCAGTTGCACCGGGATGCCGGCCCCCTCCAGCAGGCCGGCCTCGTCGGTCACCTCCCTTTCGCCGTTGCACCGGAAGGCCTCAATCAGCAGGTGCCGGCGGGCCACCTGCGGGGTCTGGGCCTGCCAGAGGGCGTTCCGGTCGACGGTTCCGGCCACCCGGCCGTTGCCGTCATCCCGTTTCAGGGTGTCTTTTACCGGTATGGCAGCAATTGCCGCGCCATGCCGCGCGGCGGCGGCGAGGCAACGATCGATCAGGGCTGGGCTGAGCAGCGGTCGGGCGGCGTCGTGGACCAAAACCAGGTCGCTCTCGATGTCCAGGTCGTCCAGGCTGTCCAGGGCGGCCAGTCCGGCCCGGACCGAATCCTGGCGGCGGCGGCCGCCGGCGACGACGACGATTTCCGGTCGTGCCAGGTGGTAGAGGCCGAGGAGTTGACGGCACTCCTGCAGGTGCTCAGCGGCGGCGACAATGACGATCCGATCGATTTGCCGGTGGTCGGCAAAGACCCGCACCGTTCGGATGAGAATCGGTACCCCGGCCAGATCCTGGTACTGCTTCGGCCGGATCGATCCCATTCTGGTGCCGAAGCCGGCGGCGGCGAGTATGGCGACGGTGCGGCTCATCGGCCCGGCGGAGGGGGAAGATGCCGACCGGGATGCTCCCTGTGCGGGGGCGTCACGGCTGGCCGGAAAAAAGAGGTCGGCATGGGCGAAGCTGCATGGAAGGAAAAAGGAGCGGGCTGTAAGCCGGATTCTGTACCCCGAAGGGCCATGATCATTTGACTGGGATGCTGATCGCTCAGCACCTCGTGCAACCTACCCGGAGATTTCGGACGGGCCGCCCTCAAGCATCTCCCTATTTGGTCTTGCTCTGGGTGGGGTTTGCCGTGCCTCCCATGTCACCATGGGAGCGGTGAGCTCTTACCTCGCCGTTTCACCCTTACCCGATCGATTCGGGCGGTTTGTTTTCTGTGGCACTTTCCCCCGGTTACCCGGAGTTCGCGTTACGAACCACCCTGCCCTGTAGAGTCCGGACTTTCCTCTCCGGTCAGCAGACCGGAGCGATCATGCACCCACTCCAGCTGCCACTGTAGGCACAACGCCGAAAAATTGAAAGGGAAAAGATTATTTCTCGTCTGCCGGTGGATAGTAGTACATCAGGCGTTGGCAGGTCGGGCACTCGAACATCTGGTTGCCCCGCAGCAGCAGATTAAACTTCTGTGGCGGGATGGCCATGAAACAACCCTGGCAGACCCCGTCGACCACATGGATCACCGCCAGACCGTTGCGGCGCTGCCGGAGAGTATCGTATTTGCGCAGCACCGAACCCTTGATCTGGCCGGCATGCTGGGCGCGGATCTTCTCCTTCTCCTTTTTGCCCTTGTTGATTCCCTCGATGGTACTCCGGACCTTTTCGGTCTCTTCGACAACCAGGAGCTTTTCCCCTTTCAACAGGTTTTTCTCCTCGGTGATTTGGGCGGTCAGTTTTTCCACCGACTCCATGGTCGTGATGATCTTTTCCTCGTTTTCCCGGGCGTACTTCTTTGCTTCCTCAATCTCCTTGAGCAGGGCAGCCTGCTCGCGGCCGGTCTGGATCTGCATCATTTTCGATTGCCGCTCCCTGACCCGGTCCATCTGGTCGGCCATCTCCCCCTCGAGGGATCGGTTCTCCTTCTGCTGGGATGTGATCTGTTCCTGCAACTCGGCGATCACCGCCTCTCTCCTGGCCAGGGCGGAGATGCGTTCATCCAGGGCACTCTGTTCTGATTTGATGGCGTTGTCAATCTGATCGATTTCCAGGTCAATGGCCTGGAGGGCGACAAGTTGAGTCAGGTAGTCGTTCAAAATTGTTCTCCTCTGCAGTGTGTTGCTTTACCTTTGCTGGTTGATCTCCAGAGAGGCGAATGGGTGACGCTCGGTACTGGAGGGCAGGATGGTGGTCTGCCAACCGCTGATGGCGGCAGCCTGCCGCAGTGTGTCGACAAGCAGGGCAACAGCCGGCTTTTCGGTAGCGTAGTGGCTGCCGTCGATGATACAAAAGGAGTTCTCCACCGCCCAGACGGCGATGTTGTGCTTGATTTCCGCCGAGAGGTAGATATCGGCCCCCAGGCGGAGAGCCAGTGGCGCCAGTTCGGAGCCGCTGCCGCCGCAGACCGCCACCCGACCGACCGCAGCCGGCAACAGCCCGGCGACCTGCACCCGGTCAAGATCCAGAAGAGTGGCAAGCCGAAAGAGAAAGCGATCAATTGGTTCGGGCGTCTGGTAGCGGCCAATCCGGCCGATGCCTGTTCCGGCCGGGGCGTCTGCGGCCGGGGCCAGGGGGACGATGTCGCTGAGGCCAAGTTCCAGGGCGAGGATATCGCTGACGCCGTTCAGGGTGCTGTCGAGGTTGGTGTGGCAGGCGATGAGGGCGATGCCGTGGGCCAGTGCCCTGGCCAGCAGCCTTCCCTGGCTTTCGGCCGGATCGATGGCTGACAGTGGTTTAAAGATGACCGGGTGGTGGGTAACGATGGTATCGGCGCCAAGGGCGATTGCCTCATCAAGCAGGGCGTTGGTCGGGTCGAGGGCCACCAGGATTGAGTGAGCCGGTTGGGCGGGAGTGCCGATGAGAAGCCCGACGTTGTCCCAGGATTCGGCGAGAGTAAAGGGGGCAGCGTTGTTCAGGGTGGCGAGAATATCGGCGATGCGTGCTGTCATATCACCATCATATCCGGTGGCCTGCCGCCTCACCGGAAACAAAAAAGGTACACTCCACCAGGAGTGTACCTTTTTTGTCGACCTTGCCGGGGCAGCGTTCCCACCCGTATCGGTCGCCTTGCATCAGGGGTGTTAATCCTGCCCCTGTCCGTGTGAAGAGGAGTATTTTGTTCAAGGAACCCGTTGTTTCATTGCCAAAGCTGCGGTATACACGCTGCGATATCCTGGTGGGCGCAGTAGGATTCGAACCTACGACCGATCGGTTATGAGCCGATGGCTCTACCAACTGAGCTATACGCCCGATCCGTTACCCTCATAATAAAACACACCATAGAAATCGATTTTTCATGATAAGTCAATAGAAAAAAGGCATAAGGGCTGACCTTGTGGTTCTGTGGGGTTTCGGTTGCAAAATCGGGCCGAAGTACCTATCCTGCTCCCATCCGCAGGCCACCAGGCTGTCCTCGCCGCAGGGTCCTGACACCACCACCGTGGGTGAACCCCCTTGATGTATACAAATCTGATCCTGTTCCTGGTCGCCATCTTTCTTTTCACCCTGGCCGGGGTTCCCGAGCAGCCACTGCTGCCCGGCTGGCAGTCTCTTGCCCTGCTTGCCCTGCTTTATGCCGGGTATGGCTGGCTGGCCCGCCGCGTTTTCAATCGGCCGGCGGCCGGCAGGTCGGCCGGCTATTTTCGCAGTGAGAAATATCTGTCGGTGCTGGCTCTGGTTTTTTTTGCCACCACTCTCTATCTCTGCGACCCGAAATACCATCTTTATCAACTTCTCTCCACTTTGCGGATGCCGGCGCTACTCAACTTCGCCGGTCTGCTCCTCTTCGCCGCCTATCTGGCGGTGATGTGGTCGGCGGCCTGCCGTCGCTACGGAGAGATCTTCGACAGAAGCTATCGCCCCGGACGGTTCATCGCAATCAACTTCCGGGCCAACCTGCCCATTGTTCTTCCCTGGGTGGTGCTCTCGCTGCTCTACGATCTGATCGCCCTGCTGCCGATGCCCGGCCTGCAGAGTTTTTTTGCCTCGCCGTGGGGGGATCTGGTCTTTTTCGCCATTTTTCTTGTGGTGGTGCTGCTCTTTTTCCCCCCGATGGTGCGCCGTCTCTGGGGTTGTCAACCGCTTCCCGACGGCTATCTGAAAAGACAGCTGCAGGCCTTTGCCGCCAAGCAGAACTTTTCCGCCGATATCTACCTCTGGCCACTTTTTGAAGGGCGGGTGATCACCGCCGGGGTGATGGGGATAGTCCCCGGCCTGCGGTATATTCTCGTCACTCCGGCCCTGCTCGAGACTATGACCATGGCCGAACTGGAGGCGGTGATGGCCCATGAGATCGGCCATGTGAAAAAATTCCACCTTCCCCTCTACGCCCTCCTGATCGCCGGTTTCAGCCTCCTTGCCGGCCTGCTGGCCGAGCCCTTTGTCTTTTCGATTCTCGCCATGGATAGCCTGCACCGGCTGATTCTGGCCAGCGACATCTCCGCCGAACATCTTCTCGCGGTGGTCGGGGCGGTACCGCTGCTCCTCTTTCTGGTTCTTTACTTTCGTTATGTCTTTGGCTACTTCATCCGCAATTTTGAGCGCCAGGCCGATCTCTTCAGCCTGGTGGCGATCGGTAACAGTGAGGCGATGGTCTCGGCCTTTGAGAAGATAGCCCTGCTCAGCGGCAATATCCGAGACCAGCCCAACTGGCACCATTTCGGCATTGGTGAGCGGATCGACACCCTTGTCCGGGCCGAACGGCAGCCGGAACTGATCTCCCGCCACAATCGCAAGGTCCGGCTCAGCCTGCTTGCCTATCTCGGCGCCCTTCTCCTGGCGGTGTTTCTCGTCCGGCAGATCCCCAGCGAGGAGTTGGCGCAGCGCTACGAAGAGAGCTTCGCCGAAACGGTTCTCCTCCAAAAGGCCCGTATGGAACCGGAGCGGGCCCTCTGGCAGCGGTTGCTCGGTGATTTGATGCTCTACCGACAACTGGAGGAGAAGGCCCTGGCCGCCTACGAGACGGCCCATGGCCTGGAACCGGCCAACCCGGAGGTGATGAACAATCTCGCCTGGCTGCTGCTGACCGCCCGGGATACCCGCCTGCGTGACCCGGCCCGGGCGCTGACCCTGGCCAGGGGTGCGGCGGTCATCCAGCCCAGGGGCTACATTCTCGATACCCTGGCTACCGCTTACTGGGCCAACGACCTGGTCGACGAGGCGGTGCGGGTGGGGCGGCAGGCCATTGAGGCCGACCCGGCGCAACGCCGCTGGTATCTGGCCCAACTCATTCGTTTCACCAACCAGAGCTATCAGGAGTCGGTGGCGGAACTCCAGTCCGCTCAGGAATCCGCCCGGCAAGCGGGTGGCAAAGCGGGTGGCAAAGCGGGCGGGGGCGAACCGGCGAAAGGGAAATGACGATGAAATATCTGAACAGTGAAGAACTGCTGGACACCCTGGAAAAAGAGCGGGTGCTGGCCCCGAAACAGCGACAGTTTATCACCCTCGAAAAGGGCAAGCAGCGCCAGAAACTTCTTCGTCAGGCCGGTCGGGAGGGGGAGGTCGACAAGGATTACCCCGACCTGGTCGACATCATTGCCACGCTCAATCTCAAGTGGCCGGGAAACCCTGACCAGGTGGTCGACGAAGAGATGATCATCCGGGCAGTGGCGAGGGAGAAAGGGCTGCCGTTCAAGAAACTTGATCCCCTCGACCTCGACATGGAGGTGGTCACCAAGACCATTCCCCGCAACTTTGCCATCCGCCAGCTGGTGCTCCCCTTCAAACTCGAAAATGGGCTTCTTGAGGTGGCCGTCTACCACCCTGACTGCCAGGCGGCTCTGGCCGATATCGAACAGGCCAACCAGATCCGGGTGAAGCCGCATCTGGCAACCAAGGGGGAGATCAAACGGATCATTGCCGAGTTTTTCGGCTTCCAGAAATCGATCAGCGCCGCCGAAGACCAGTTTGGCGTCGCTCCGGGGGGGATTGCCTCGGTGGATATCGGTAATCTGGAGCGGTATGTGAAAATCTCTTCCGCCCGCGAGATCACCTCCTCCGACCAGCACATCAAATCGGCGGTCAACCATATCCTCCACTATGCTCTGGAGGAACGGGCCAGCGATATCCATATCGAACCGAAACGGAATATCTCCATGGTCCGCTTTCGGATCGATGGAGCCCTGCACACCATCTACAATCTGCCGAAGGCGGTCCATTCGGCCCTCGTTTCGCGGATCAAATTTCTCGCCCGCCTCGATATCGCCGAAAAACGCCGCCCCCAGGACGGACGGATCAAGATCGGCGAAAAGACCGGCCGGGATGTGGAGATCCGGGTCTCCACCGTGCCGGTCTCATTTGGCGAAAAGGCGGTGCTGCGGATTCTCGATTCGGAGCTGATCTTTCAGCGGGTGGAGGGGCTTGGTTTTTCGCCGCGGGATATCGCCGTGTACAACACCTTTATTACCGCCCCGCACGGGATCGTCCTGGTAACCGGGCCCACCGGCAGCGGTAAGTCGACCACCCTCTACTCCACCCTGAAAGAGATTGCCACCCCGGAAAAAAATATCATCACGGTGGAAGACCCTGTGGAGATGGTCCATGAGGAGTTCAATCAGATCGCCGTCCAGCCCCTGATCGAGGTGAATTTTTCCACCATCCTGCGCAATATTCTCCGCCAGGATCCAGACATCATCATGATCGGCGAGATCCGCGACCACGAGACCGCCGCCCATGCGGTGCAGGCGGCGATGACCGGCCATCTGGTCTTCTCCACCCTCCATACCAACGACGCGGTCTCCTCCATCGCCCGTCTGCGTGACCTTGGGCTGCAACCCTTCATGATCGCCTCCACCCTTCTTGGCTGCATGGCCCAGCGCCTGGTGCGGACCATCTGCCCGGAATGCGCTGAGAGCTTTGTCATACGGGCTGAGGAACTGGTCAAACTCGGCTTTCCGCTGGCGGAAAAGGGCGATGTCACTTTACGGCGGGGCAAGGGCTGCCGCCAATGCCGGGGGACCGGATACAGGGGGCGTTGTGGGATTTTTGAAATTTTTCCAGTGAGTTCTCAGATAAAAAAAATGGTTGCCGATGAGGCCCACACCCTGGAAATGCGCCAAGTTGCCATTCGTGAGGGAATGACTACCTTACGCGAGGACGCCTGGGACAAGGTGAGGCGTGGAATAACCACCTACGAGGAGGCGTTGCGCGTCACCTCCGCCTAGCCGCCTATTACGGAGCAGTTAAGCCGGCGGGTGCGGGGTGAGGGCCAGGGAGAAACATGGGTATCAAGATCGTCGCCAGGAACAAAAAGGCGTCCCACGACTACCATATCGACGCCACCTATGAGGCGGGGATGGTCCTGACCGGCCCGGAGGTGAAGTCTCTGCGGGCCGGCAAGGCCAACCTGAAGGATGGCTACGCCCGGATTGACGGCCGCGGTGAGGCCATGCTCTACAACGTCCACATCTCCCTCTACACCTTCGCCACCCACAACCCCAACGAGCCCCTGCGGGTACGCAAACTCCTCCTCCACCGGCGGGAGATCAGGAAGCTGATCGGAAAAATGAAAGAGAAAGGTCTTGCTCTCATCCCCCTGAAGATATACTTTGCAGAGAACGGCAAGGCCAAAGTGGAGCTGGGTCTGGCCCGCGGCAAAAGACAGTACGACAAGCGGGCGGCACTCAAGGAGCAGCAGAGTAACCGGGAGATCCAGCGGGCCATTCGTCAGAGTGGCAACAAGAGTGACAAAGAGTATTGATAATGATTTACAACAACTTGGCAAAAGGGTATTCTTGCCAAGGCCGGTCAGGAAGAAGCCATTCAAATTGTCTCTGCCAGGCTGGTTAATTAAAATCTTTACAGAACAAGGGGGCGAAACGGATTCGACGGGGATGTGTAAGCTCATCGTTGCATGCCGAGCTTCTATTAGCTCGTAAAACCAATAGAACTAAATATAATCGCAGACGATTATAACTACGCAGTAGCAGCTTAACCGCTGTCATACTGCCGTTCCACCGGTTCTCGCCCGTAGAACCGGATTAGGGGCGTCGACTCAACGGGCTGGCTGGTATGGGGCCGTCGGTCCCCCTGACAGCGAGACATAACCGTCTAGTTCCGGGAAATCTACGTTCCGACTGAGTTCCCGGCGCGAAATCAAAGTACGGAACTACGCATGTAGATACGAGAGGGGAGCATTTTCGGACGCGGGTTCGACTCCCGCCGCCTCCACCATTACGTTAGGCCGATAGGTGATTATCCACACAGGATCAATCACTTACCGGCCTTTCTCTTTTTGCACCTTTCGACACTTTTTCCCATTGGTACATCAGGTGGTACATTGTTGGTACATTCCCC
>JAABSV010000054.1 GCA_011390165.1 Desulfobulbaceae bacterium | reverse complement strand
TGTTGCCGGCGGCATCGCGAAAGGCCCGGCAGGGCGGAGAATCAGGCCCGAAGGGTTGCCGACAGGATGTCGGCAATCGGCGGTCGGGCCAGGGATGGCCCGTCTGCCGGCCTCTCCGCCCTGACGAACAGGCCGAAGCGCCGCAGCCGGAAGTAAGGCCGGCCAGGCCCCGCAAGGATATGGGCGGATCAGCACGGCTTAGTAATCCACCTTACACGTGGAACACTATTTGCTAGACATCCGGCATGCAACGATTTGCCACCACCATACTGCTCGCCACCCTCCTCTTTGCCGCCCGGGCCGAGGCCTCTCAATTGCTCAGGGTGGCCCGCCTGGACAGTGGCGAGACCATCCAGATATACCTCTATTTCGACTCACTGCCCCAGTTCAACGGCGTGAGCAGTGACCGGCGTATTGACATTCTTCTTCCGGGAAGCAGCCAGGTGGCAAACCTCCCCCTCTTCCCCACCGATCAGCACATTGTCAAAATTTTGCCACGCCGCGAGGGAGAGACCCTGATCCTCTCCCTTTTTTTCCGCTACCGGCCACAGCGCTACACCCTTACCGCCAGCGGCAGCGACCAACTGGTTCTGGAAGTTCTGCCGGGCAACGAGTTCAGCAAGTCAAACCAGGAACTCTCCGAACGTCTGAAGGGCATCTCCCTTCTCGACCGACCGACCGTTGATCTTGCCAACCCACTCCGGATCTCCCCATACGCCGGGAACTGGCTCACCTTTTTCGTCGCCCACGAGTCACCAGTGGATATCCTGCCACCGGTCCGCTTCACCTCTCCCCCTTTTCCGTTGGTCCGCCTGCTGCCACCGGCAAAGGAGAAAAACCTTGATCTCTTCCCGCCGAGGGTGCTCGCTCAGGCGGCAGCGGCTGACTGGGATCAGGTGGCGGCGGAAATCGTTCAACTGAACGGCGAGACCACCGACTACGAGCAGAAAAAACTCCTCGCCCTCAGCTACGGGGAGGTCCTCGGCCGAAAGGGTACTGTGCCCGAGGCTGCGGCCCAACTCAGTCAACTGAAGAAAGAGTTCGGCAACGAACTCCTCGGCAGCTTTGCCTCCTTTCTCCTGCTCCAACTGCAGGCAAACCACGGAGACCCCTACCTGGCAAGCGCTGCCTACGGAGGGTTGGAGAAGGTTATTGGCAAGGAGAACCCCCTTGCCCCGTATCTGCTCCTGGCCAGAGTGGAAACCGCCCTGGCCACCGGCAACCATAATCTGCTCAACCAACTTCTGCAGCGAGACGACATCGGTCTGCCGCCGGAAGTGGCGGAAGCACTGCAAGTCCGCCAGGCCGACTACTGGTTTGCCATCAACCAACCGGTGAAGGCCTATGCCGGCTACCGTCTCCGTGGGGAATCCCCCACCCTGGCCAACTGCCCATTCTCTCTCAACGGCCGGTGTTCGACCCTGTACCAGATGAAGGAGTTCTCCCAGGCCAGTCAGTGCTACCAGAAACTTGCAGGGTTGCTGAAGGACCCGGAAAAGCGTGGACTTGCCCTGTACCGGCAGCATCTCTCCGGTCTTCATTCCGACTCTCAACAATCTGACATCACAAGTTTTTCCCGCCTGGAATCAACCTACGGGAAACAGCAAGCCGGTCTGCTGGCGGCACTTAAACGTACCGACCTGGAATACCTGCACCGAGGTGCGCAAAGCAACAGGGCGGCGGAAAGTTACCGGACAATTGCCGCTGCAGCAACTACCAACCGCCACATCAGGGAAGAGGCACTATTCAAAGAGGCTCTGGTCCTTTCCCTTCAAGGTGACAACACGCAAGCCATCGCCCGGGCCGGCGAGTTTCTCCGTGAATTCGGCAGTGGCCCTGTCAGAATATCGGCACAAGCCCTGCTCATTCAGCTTCTTCCGGGAGAGATCCAGCGATTGGTCGCCGCCAGGGAATACTTTGACGCCTTGGTACTGGTCAAGCAGCATGGCGACCTCTTTCAGAATGGTTGGATCGATTCCTCGCTGCTCCTCGAAGTCGCCGACGCCTACCAGCGCCTGGGTATTTACCAGGAGGCGCAGAAGCTCTACCTGTATATTTTGGAAACCAGCTCACCAGAGAACCGGGAGCAGCTCTACCTGCCGTTGATCACCGCCGCCTTCGAGCAAGGGGAATATCTGCTGGTCGATGATTATGCCGCCCAGTATCAGTACCTCTATCCCCAAGGAAAGGACAGCGAAGATATCCTTCTTTACCGGCTCGAAGCACTCCGCACCACCAACCAGGTAAATGCAGCCCTGCGTCTCCTCCCCGAGCCATTGCCGGCGAGCCTCGCCTACCAGCAATTGGCGATAAGCCTCTTTTTCCGCACCGATGCCTACGCCCGGGCTCGCCAATTGCTCGAAGATCTGGCCAGAATGGCACCCCTCTCTCCTCTAGAACAATTCATGCTAGCAGAAAGCCTCTACCAGACCGGGGCCTTTGCCGAGGCTGAAGAGACCTTTTCCACCCTGGGTGATGACCACCCCTTTGCCGAAAAGAGCCTCTTCCGCCAGGCACAACTGGCAAAACGGAACGGAGATGAGAAAAAGGCCCTAAGCCTCTGGCAAAAAATTGTCGAAACAGGAAAAAATACCGGTTGGAAAGAGCTGGCGGAACGAGAATTGCAATTTACCAGGCTATCAGGAAATCTGTAATGAACCGGGAGGAGGAAAGAGATGGATGTGGCAAGACCAGTTGATACCCAGAGCCAGTTACTCGCCAAGATCCTCGACCTGCGAGCGAGCAAGGCACAGGTGATCGCCGCCAATATCGCCAATGCCGAAACTCCCGGCTTTGCGCCGAGCCGGTTTACCTTTGAAGAGGATCTGGCCCAGGCCCTCAACCAGACACAGGGGGTCAGGCTGACCGCCTCGCACCCCGGCCACATCAACCCCGGAGCCGGCAGTTTCCATACCGTTACCGGTAAGGTAGTGGTCGAAAAAGATCAGCCCGGCATCGGTGACCGCAACGGGGTGAGTGTCGACCAGGAGATGCTTGACCTTTCGGAAAATGCCCTTCTTTACGAGACTGCGGCCCAATTGTACAAGAAAAAGACGACAATGCTCAAACACGTCATCTCCGGTGGCCAGTAAGGACCGGGAAAGACAAAACATCCACCGCTTTCCCAACTGATGGGGAAACGGCAACCAGACAGGTACCCCATGGATATCCTCAACACCTTTCGGATCAGCGGGTCAGCGCTCAAGGCCCAGAGCCAGCGGCTGAACACGATCAGTTCCAACCTGGCCAACGTCGAAACCACCTCTACCCCCGAGGGCGGCCCCTACAAGAAAAAATCGGTTTACTTCCAGAGCACGCCGATGAGTTTCCAGCAAGAGTTGGACAGCGAACTGCGCCAGGGGTTGCAGGGGGTGGCGGTGAGCAAAATCGTCGAAGACAAACAACCCCCCCGACTGGTTTACGACCCTTCCCACGCCGATGCCAACGAAGAGGGCTATGTCGGGATGCCCAACATCTCGGTGCTGGAAGAGATGGTCGACATGATGTCGGCCACGAGATCCTACCAGGCCAACGTCACCAGTATCAAGATGGCCAAGCGGATGGCCCTCAAGGCCCTGGAAATCGGCAGATAAACGTCGAAATTAAGGAGAAGATATGATCGGCACACTATCCGGATCAGGCCCGGGGGCAGTGAATCCGCTCAGCAGCCCGCTCAGCGGCCCGCTCACCCCGACGGCGGCCGGCGGCACCACCGCTGGCCGGGAAAAGAGCTTTACCGAGACCCTGGCCGGGATGATTGACGGGGTCAACGAGGCCCAGCAGAGGGGTGACCAGGCCATCGAACGATTGCAAAGCGGCGGTATCGAACATCTCCACGAGGTAATGATCGCCGTCGAGGAGGCGGATATCTCGCTGCGGATGCTGGTCCAGATGCGTAACAAGGCACAGACCGCCTACGAAGAGATCATGCGGATGCAGATATAAGGGCACTCGCAGCCCGGTCGCAAAACTTCGTGGAGGGCGACTGGGAAGAGGCAAAGGAAGGCCGGCTGAACAGACGGGGCAGGTGTACGGGAAGTGCCGGAAGGGTAAGATGGGTACGCAGAGCAAGGTGGGAAAGGAGTAAGGGATGGCGACGACAGGAGAACAGATGGCAACGGAGAGGGTGGCCCAGCCGGAACGATTCAACTTGCTGCGGCTGGTGCAGGCCTGGCCCCTGTCGCGCAAGTTGGCCACAGCCACCGTGCTGGTGGTCTCCCTGGCCCTCTTTGCCGTGCTGATTATCCAGGCACGAACTGCCGATCAGCAGCTTCTCTACGCCGGTCTCACCATGGAAGATGCCGCGGCGGTGACCGAATGGCTTAAAGGTCAAAAAATTGACTACAGCATCCGCAACAACGGCAAGGACATCTGGGTCGGGGTCGGCCAGATCTACCAGACCCGCCTCGACCTGGCCGCCAACGGCCTGCCCAGCGGCGGCGGGGTCGGTTTTGAGGTGTTCGACAAGCAGAGTTTCGCCCTCACCGATTATGTCCAGAAGGTCAACTACACCCGCGCCCTGCAGGGGGAACTGGCCCGCACCATCACCTCATTGGCGCCGGTGGAGGCGACCCGGGTCCACCTCGCCCTGCCGGAAAAGCGGCTGTTCAAAAACCTCCAGCAGCGCGGCACCGCCTCGGTGATCGTCACCCTGGTCCCCGGCAAGGGCCTGGACGAGAAACAGGTGCAAGGGATTATCCACCTGGTCGCCGGCTCGGTGAGTGGCCTGGAGCCGGAAGACGTCAAGGTGATCGACGCTAACGGCATGGTGCTGGAAAACGAAAAACAGCCGAGCGACGACAAGCTTATCTCCGCCGACATGCTCGCCTTCCAGCGGGAGGTGGAGCACCGTTTGGAGATGCGGGTGCAGGACCTCCTCGACAAGACCATGGGAAGGGATCGGGCCATGGTGCGGATCTCCGCCACCCTCGATTTCGCCAAGGTGGAGAAGACCGAGGAGTTCTTCGATGCCGACGAGCCGGTGGTGCGCAGCGAACAGGTGAACCAGGAGAACAGCGGCCCATTGACCAACGGCGGGATTCCCGGGGTCGAATCCAACCTCCAGGGAGTGGCCCTCACCGGGGCCGACGCCGTTGCCGCGAGCAGCCGCAACTCCCGGATCACCAACTACGAGATCAGCAAGACGGTGAGCCGGGTGGTCAACCCGGTGGGCACCATCAGCAACCTGTCGGTGTCGGTGCTGGTCGCCGACCGGACAGCTGCCGCTGGCGCGGATGGAACGACAGCTCCCCAGCCGCGCAGCGCCGAGGAGCTGAGCGGCATCGAAACCATGGTCGCCAAGGCGATCGGCCTGGTACCGGAACGGGGTGACATGATCAGCGTCGTCTCAATGCCCTTTGTCGACCCGCAGACTACCGAACCGCTCCCCGGCGACAGCGGCACCATTCCAACCCTCTACCAGTTTCTGCCTCTCCTCAAGTACGGGCTGGTCGGCCTGGCCGCCCTCTTTGTCTACCTCCTCCTCCTCAGGCCGGTAGTCAAAACCGTGCGAGGAGAGATCCAGCAACACTTCAAAACCGTCAAGGAGTTGGAAGAGGAGCAGCGCCGACTCCGCGAAACTGAGCCGGAGGAACCACCCTTACCGGTGGATGAGGCTATTGTCGCCCTGCGCCGGGAGGTGCAGCACAACCATATCCCCATCTCCTTCATTATTAAGAACTGGATTCAGGAGGGGTGAGAAATGGGTATCGAAACCCTTACCGGCCTGAAACGGGTAGCCGTCCTGCTGATCTGCCTCGGCGAAGATGCGGCGGCAAAAATCTTTGAGGAACTCTCAGACGACGAAATCCGCCAGGTGACCCGGACCATGGCCTCCATCGATCATATCCCGATGGATGTCAAGGAGCGGGTGTTCAGCAGCTACCGAGAATCGCAGACCAAATTTGCCGGACTCTTTGTCAAGGGTGACGAATTCGCCCGCAAGGCAATAGAGTCGACCCCCGGTGACAAGCGATCGAAGTTCCTTCTCGACCAGTTCCTCTCCGGCACCGAGACCAAATCGCTGGAGACCATCGCCCTGATGTCGCCTCGGATGGTCGCCGGTCTCCTGGAGGGCGAGCACCCGCAGACCGTCGCCCTGGTCCTCTCCACCCAGTATATCGAGCACGCCGCCGAGATCCTCACCCATCTGCCGGAGGCAATCCGCGCCGACGTCGCCTACCGGATCTCGAAGATCGAAAAGGTCTCACCGGTGGTACTGAACCGCATCGAGGATGCCCTGCAGCGGGAGATCGGCCTGGTCACCGGTACGGCCCAGAAGAAGGTGGGCGGGGTGGAGGCAATCGTCGGCATCCTCAACCACATGAAGAACAACCTCGACGCCGACATCCTCGAAGAGATGGAGCAAACCGACCCGGAGATGGCTGAAGAGATTCGCAAGAAGATGTTCACCTTCGAAAACCTCATCGCCCTCGACGGCCGCTCGCTGCAGATGATTCTCCGCGAGGTGAACAACGACTCCCTCACTCTGGCCCTGAAGACCGCCTCGGAACAGATGAAGGAGAAGATTTTCGCCAACATGTCCACCCGGGCCGCCGACATGATCCGCGACGATCTGGAGGTGATGGGCCCGGTACGGCTGTCGGAGGTGGAACTGATGCAGCAATCGATTGTCAAGATCGCCCTGAAGCGGGAGGAGGAGGGCAAACTCGTCCTGGGGAGTGGTGGTGGCGATGAGCTTGTCTAATTACTACCAAAGTTCTGATGGTTTTCAGCCGGAGGAAATCACTAAAAAACTACAAGATGGAGGTTTCCGGCCCATCGAAACCTCGGTGCAGACACCGGTCGCTGATGATTTCGTCAGAGATCAAAGACCGCCGGCCGAGGAACCGCCACCAGTCACCCCTGCAGCAGCACCGATGGCCGAGCCCCGAAGTGCACCAGCACAGTCAGCCGACAAACCGACTGCGCCGCCACCGCCGCCACCGGATCCTGACCTGGTCCCTCCGGCCGTGGTGGAAAAAAAGTGCGCCGACTCATTCCGCAAAGGGGTCGCCGAGGGGCGGGCCAAGGCCGAGGAGGATTTCGGTGCCGCCACCCGGGCCCTGCTCAACTGCTGCCAACAACTCGATACGGTCCGGGAAACGATCATCGCCAACAGCGGCCAGGAACTGCGTGAGTTCGCCCTGGCCATTGCCGAGCGGATTCTGCGCATCTCGCTCCGCGAGCAGGACCATACCATCGTCGCCACCATCGAGGAGGCTCTCCAGAGAGCGGTGAAATCAGACCTCTTCACCATCTCTCTCCACCCCGATGACTACGCGACAGTCAGCGAAAAATCGGCGGAACTGGTCGCCAGCATCAGCGGCCTGACCAACCTGGTCCTCAAACAGGACAGCACCATCGAACGGGGCGGCGCCCGGCTGGAGTCGGACAGCTGCACCATCGACGCCGATATTGTCAGCCAGTTCGAAACCATCCGTGCCGAGGTCCGGAAACAGCCATGATCCTTGACGCGGCAGCGGTCCGCCGGATGGAGGTGATCAAGGTCTGGGGCAAGGTGACCCGGATCGTCGGCCTGGTGATCGAGGGCCACTGCCCGCACGCCGCCATCGGCGCCCTCTGCGAGTTGATCCCCGCCGGTGGGGCAAAACCGATCACCGCCGAGGTGGTCGGTTTCAAAGAGAGCCGGGCCCTGCTCATGCCGCTGGGCGAACTGCGTGGCCTCGGCCCGGGCAGCCTGATTAGGGTGGTCCGCACCAGCGCCACCATCGGGGTGGGCAACCCCCTCCTCGGTCGGGTGCTCGACGCCATGGAGCAGCCCCAGGATGGTCTGCCCGCCCCGCAACTGAGCGAGGAGAAGGAAATCTACTCCAACCCTCCCGGGCCGATGCAGCGGCAGAATATCACCGAGCCCCTCGACCTGGGAATCCGGGCCATCAATGGCCTGCTGACCTGCGGCACCGGCCAGCGGATGGGCATCATGGCCGGCTCGGGAATCGGCAAGAGCGTTCTTCTCGGCATGATGGCCAGATACGCCAAGGCCGATATCAACGTCATCGGCCTCATCGGCGAGCGGGGACGGGAGGTGCGCGAGTTCATCGAACGGGACCTCGGCAGTGACGGCCTGGCCCGCTCGGTGATCATCGTCGTCACCTCCGACCAGTCACCTCTGCTCAGAATGCGTGGCGCCTTTGTCGCCACCGCCATCGCCGAGTATTTCTGCGCCCAGGGGAAAAACGTGCTGCTGATGATGGACTCGGTGACCCGCTTTGCCATGGCCATGCGGGAGATCGGCCTGGCCGTCGGCGAGCCGCCCACCACCAAGGGCTACACCCCGTCGGTCTTCGCCACCCTGCCGAAACTCCTCGAACGGGCCGGGCGCTTCCGCGGTCAGGGCTCGATCACCGGCCTCTACACGGTTCTGGTGGACGGAGACGACATGACCGAACCGGTGGCCGACTCGGTCCGCTCGATACTGGACGGCCACATCGTCCTCTCCCGGGCCCTGGCGGCACGCAACCACTTCCCGGCCATCGACGTGCTCAACTCGGCCAGCCGGGTGATGCGGGAGATCACCTCCACCCGCCACCAGGAACTGGCCGGCCGGGCCCGCTCGGCGATGGCCAGCTACGCCGAAGCCGAGGACCTGATAAACATCGGCGCCTACAGCCGCGGCGCCAATGCCAAGATCGACTACGCCATCGGCAGGATCGAGGCGATCAACGATTTCCTCCGTCAGGACCTGAACGAAACCACCACCCTGCAGCAGACCATTGAACAACTCGGCGCAGTCCTCAGTGAGCGCAAGGACGAAAAACCGCCGCGCATGGACCGCCGCCAGAGCGACAAGGAACGTTAACACCAGCCCGGGCGCCCCGCGACCATGCCCCCTTTCACCCTTGACGCCGTCCTCAACTACCGAAAGATACAGGAGGACATTGCCCAGTACCGCTACGCCGAGGCGAACCGTCTGCGGGCCGCGGTCAGCAGCCGCCTCGATGACGAGTTGGCCCTCCTGGCCGGGGTTCTCAGGGAGCGGGAGGAGCGGCAACGGCAGGGGGTGGCCATCATCCAGCTGCTCTTCTACGAAGAACGGATAACCTACCTCGAGGCAACTGTTGCGGCAATGCGCAAGACTCTGGCCGAAAAGGAGGCCCTGGTCAACCTCGAGCGGGAAAACCTGCTGCAAAAAAGCCGTGAACGGCAGGTGATGGAGAAGCTGCGCGACCAGCAGAACAAGGCCTGGCGAGAGCATCTCAATAAAAAGGAGGCGGCGATGTTCGACGAGATCGCCGTTATCCGCCATGGGGGCGAAAAAGGCTGAACCGGCAGCCCCCGCCAGCGACCATATTCGCAAAGAGGTCTTTCAATGAACAAAACCACCGCCACCATGCTATTCTTTCTTCTCCTCGCCCTTCCCGGCCAGTTCGGCCGTGCCGCCGCACCTGAGCAAAATGATACTGTGCAAACCATTGCCCAGAAAACCGACGACTTTGCTTCGGTGGAGGAGCGACGTCTGGCGGTTACCCTGCAGGAACAGCGGCTCAGTCTGCGCCAGGAGCGGGAAGAACTGGCTTTGCGCGAAAAGGGGCTAAAGACCCTGCAGGAAGGCGTCGATAAGAGACTTGCCGAGATTGATGAAAAGCTGCTGGAAATGAAGCGACTACGCCAACAACTGGAAGAGCTGCTTACGGCAAAATCGGCGGAAGAAGTCAAACGAGTGAAGGAGTTGGCGGCAATTTACGCGAAGATGAACCCGATCAAAGCCGCACCCGCCCTGTCCGGACTTGACCCGCAACTGGCTGCCGACCTGCTGGCGGAGATGAAAACAAAGGCGGCGGCAAAGATTCTCGACGAAATAACCCGACAGAAAGCGACTGAACTGAGTGAGAGCTTCACAACCCTGCAAATTGAGTGAACGATGATCCAAGCGACCCTGCCCAGTCCAGCCCCAAACGCCCCAAACACTGCCACCAGTTCCAGCGGCAGCGAGCAGCCCTCCTTTTCTCCCCACCTCGATAAGGCCATCGCCGCCCGCAACACAGCGGCCAAAAAGGAGCAGGATGATACCGGAAAACCCCCTGCCGCCATCACGGCAAGTCGCCAGGAAAGCACCAATGGCCAGGCCGGGGCGGTGCAGGTCTCACCCACGGTGCCTGATGTTCCTGCGGAGATGAGCACGGGAATCAGCCTGCAGGTCAACGAAGAAACCTCCCCTGCCCTGATCTTTGGTGACCACCTGGAAAACCAGGAAATAGAGATTAATGAGCATACCGCTCTGCCTTCAGCCGAGGCCATCCCTTCCGGGGCAGTAACCATCCAGAACAGTCCCGGGGCCGCCACCCTCTTCCGCTTCACGGCACCGGAAGAGGGGGGGCGGAGCAACCTCATCCTGATCACTCCGCCACAGCACTCTCCCCAAGGAAAAGGCGCAGACAACGGCCCCTTGCCGGAAGAGGCGCGACCCTTTCGAGAACCCTTTGTCGCCACTGCCCCCAGCCACCGCGACAGCCTGCTCGCCCGACTGCAGCAGATTATCGAAAATAGCAGTGAATCCGGGCAAGTAACTGTCAGCATCAGCCAAATCGCGGCAGACACCTCAGAAAAATTTAGCCGCACCAGTCTGGGCCAGAGTCTCGGGCTGGGCGTGGCGGTGCTTGACCCAGGGACAGCGACTGCCGACAAACCAGGGCAGCACCTCACCTCCCTGCGACTGAACGTGCACCAGCAGTACTACGAGGCCCGCTTCGGCCAACAGCAGCAACAGAGCGGCGACCCCGGAGAGCAGCAACAGAACGGTGAGGCTGCTCGGCAAGCGGCCGCCGGCCTCAGCACAGTTACCCCGACCACCACCGGCACCGATCAAGGCGGGCCCTTCAACCAGCTGCTCGTTGGCGGCCAGGAGATGCAACCCCTGCAATCCACCGGCGAACAGGCCCGGGTGATGCCGCTGCCAACCGGCACCTTTGACCACGACCAGGAAGTGATGCGGCAGGTGATGGAACGCTTCCACCTGGCCAGGGGCCCACTCGATACCCGAATCAATATTCGTCTCCATCCGGCCGAACTTGGGGCCCTGAAGATCGATCTCACCGTCCACGACGGGACAATCCGCGCCAACGTTGTCGCCCAGAGCCAGCAGGTGCAGGAGATCATCGAGAGAAACCTCGCCCGTTTGAAATCCCTTTTGGAGGATCAGGGCTTTACCGTTGACAAACTGGTCGTCTCCGCCGAGTCGGAAACAGCAACCGATTTCAACTTCTTCGACAGCCGCTCCTTCCACCACCAGGCTGCTGAAAGTTTACCCGGCAAGCCACCTTCAAGGGTTGAGGCAACCGCCGGTTTTGAACAACTGGTAAGCGCCGAAATCGAACGAAACGGGGTTAACGTTAAAATTTAGGAGTGGCAGATGAACACCTCCATCGAAGCGATAAATCAGGCCGCCGGAGTACCGCTGGCTGCCGCCGGTACCGCCCCGAAAAGCAAAGAAGAGATGATGGGAAAACAGGATTTCCTGACCCTTCTCGTCGCCCAGTTACAGAACCAGGATCCTCTCAACCCGGACGAGCCCACCGAATTTACCGCCCAACTGGCCCAGTTCAGCTCTCTTGAGCAACTTTTCAGCCTGAATGAGGGAATGGCCAGTCTGGTCAAGGCGAACGCCAGTTCCGACCGGATCAATACCCTCAGTACCATCGGCAAGGATGTCGCCTACTATGGCAGCGGTTTTGCCTTCAGTGGCCAGCCGGTAACCCTGGGGTACAAACTTGACGGACCGGCAGCCGGGGTAGAGATCAGTCTGCGATTAAATGGGGCCGAGATTGCCACCCTTTCCGGTAAGGAGCTCACCCCCGGCAACCACTACCTCACCTGGAATGGTCTGACCGCAGACGGCAGGCCGGCGCCGGTGGGGAACTACACCATCGCACTGAACGCCCTGGCCACGAGCGGCGAGAGCGTCGCCGCCGCCCCCCTGATCCGGGCGGAGGTGACCGGGGTTGACCTTGGCGGCAGCGGCGGCGGTACACTCATCACTACCGCCGGCGAAATCCCCTTCTCCGGCATCCTCGGGGTCTATGAACAGGGGAGCCGGGCAGCCAGCGGTACCGAGACCGACAGTATCGGTGAAATTGTCGAGTTTCCTGCCGAAGGTGGCACAGATGACGAGAGCAACGAAACCGGCAGCAATGGCACCAATGCTGCCAAAGACGCCAATGGCGTAACTGGCGCAAACGTCGAAAACGTCGGCAGTGGCGGCCTGATCGACAGCCTGTCCGCCCTGACCGATCTTGGCGGGGATGTGGTCGAACTGGTCGACGAAGTACGCTAACTGTTTCGGGCGGAGCCTCGACCTCAGCCCACTGTTTTGTAGTAGCCGTTCACCAGCACCCATTTTTGCCCCTCAGGCCACTTTGTAGAGCCAACTCTAGCTCGCCGGCCTGCCTGAACGAACCTGGAACGCTGGATGTACGGGTACAGATACGGGTTCCAGCAATTCTTACTACCAGCCAGAGAACGATTACGTTTTGTAAAGGAGAATCACAATGGGTATTTCCAGTGCCTTGTACAGCGGCGTCAGCGGCCTGAACACCAACGGACAGGCGATGACGGTGATCGGCAACAATCTGGCCAACACCAACACCGTCGGCTTTAAAGGATCGCGTACCGTATTTGCCGACCTGCTCTCCAGCTCGATCAACGGCTCCGGCGGACTTTCCCAGGTCGGGCGCGGGGTGGGGATGTCAAAGGTTGACCAGATCTTCAGCCAGGGCACCTTTGAATCCACCGAATCCAACCTCGATGTGGCCATTGAGGGAGAGGGCTTTTTTGTCCTCAAAGAACCGGGCGACGAAACTCCCTACTACTCCCGGGCCGGTGCCTTTCGCTTCGATCAAAACGGCTTTCTCATCAATCCCGAGGGCTTCCGGGTACAGGGCAAGCAATTCAACCTCGACGGCGAACTCGGTGCCGGTGACCCCAAAGACATTGCCATCCCCGGCACCGGCCTGGTCGGCGGTTCTGCGACCAATGCCTTGACCCTGACCACCAATCTGGATTCGACCGAACCGGCGCTGACAGATGCCGCCAATCTTGGGGCCTTCTTCGATTACCTCGACCCGAACACCTACAACTACTCCTCATCGATCCAGGTCTTTGATTCCCTGGGCAATCCACAATTAATTACCACCTACTTCATCAAAACTGAGGACAATAGCTGGAGTTGGGCCTGGACTGCGGAGAAGGACGACGGCAGCGGTGATATCATGGAGGGCGTTTTTGCCGACGCCCTGGTCTTCACCGAGGACGGGGTTCTGGAAAACTCCGTTGCCGACCCTCCCATTGAAACCATCGGTCAAACCGTCGACTTGGACTGGGGCAACGGCACCACCCCCACCGAAATCACCCTCACCTTTGACACCACACAGTTCAACAGTGAGTCCATAGTCATCTCGCAGAACCAGAACGGCTACGGTGCCGGTAACCTGACCGGGGTGGAAATCGACCCGGACGGGATCGTCACCGCCTTTTACTCCAACGGTAACCAGGCCAAGATCGCCCAGCTGATACTCGGCAAATTTGTCAACCCCGGCGGGCTGGCCCTGGCCGGCAGTAACCTCTATCGGGAGACCACCTCCTCCGGTCCACCGCGGACCGGGATTCCCGGGCCGGAACTGGGCAAGGTGTTCACCAACTCACTGGAGCAATCCAACGTTGACATGGGGGCCGAGTTTGTCCGGATGATCACGGTCCAGCGCGGCTTCCAGGCCAACTCGAAAATCATCACCACAGTTGATGAACTGCTTGGCGAACTCATTAACCTGAAGCGGTAGGCCATACATCTTTGCCATTTTTTTGACACGCCCTCCTGCCAATACCGGGCTGTATCCCATACAGCCCGGTGTTTTCCCTCTCTACATCCTCTGTTCGCCCCTGTTTACGGAAAAATCCTCGCTGGAATATTTTTTGCTAGCTTGAGTTTTACTTTTCTCCGGTCTATGATAGGCGATGAGTTTTTCCGGGAGAAAGATCTAATTCCCCCTGATAGTTAGTCCGGCGACGACCAACCCCTGCCGCCGACGAAGCAAGCCACAGCCCTGAACGGAGGATTTCTTGGATCTCTCAACCATAATTGGCATCGCCGCCGCCTTCGGCCTGATGATCATGGCCATCCTCCAAGGTGGCCCGCTCACCATTTTCATCAACGTTCCATCGATCCTCATCGTTTTTGGCGGCACTGTCGGCAACACCCTGGTGCACTACCCTTTTGGAGATGTCTTCGACGCCCTGAACGTTGCCAAAAAGACCTTTCGCTACAAAGAGATGTCGATCAACGCCCTGATTGCTCAGCTGATGGAGTTCGCCAACAAGGCGCGCAAGGAGGGGATCCTCGCTCTGCAGGGGGCGATGGAAACGGTCGAAGACGAATTCCTGAAGAAGGCGATGCAGATGGCCGTCGACGGCCAGGAGCCGGAAACCCTGCGGACCATGCTCAACACCGAAATCGAGTATATCCAGATGCGCCACGGCAAGGGGGCGGAGATCTTCTCCTCCATCGCCCTCTACGCCCCGGCCATGGGGATGGTGGGGACGCTGATCGGCCTGGTCCAGATGCTGCAGACCATGGACGACCCCTCCTCCATCGGCCCGGCGATGGCGGTGGCCCTGCTCACCACCTTCTATGGGGCGGTGATCGCCAATATCTTCTGCGCCCCCATGGCCGGCAAACTGCGCAACCGTTCGGCCTCCGAGGTGCTGGTGAAGACCCTGATCATCGAGGGAATGCAGTCGATTCTCTCCGGCGAAAACCCAAGGATCATGGAACAGAAACTGCACGCCTTCATCGCCCCGAAACTGCGCGAGTCGGTGTTCAACAAATAGGGGCGACATCATGGCCGAAGAGAAGAAAGCAGTTCCGGAGAAAAAGAAGTACAGGCCCTCGCCACCAGCCGGGGCGCCGGCCTGGATGGTCACCTATTCCGATCTGGTGACCCTGCTGCTCACCTTTTTCGTTCTCCTCCTCTCCATGGCCAACATGGATCCGATCCGCTTCACCGAGGCCTCCAGTTCACTGAAGGAGGCGATCGGCATCCGCAAGGACCCGGTACATGTCGAGTTTGCCATTCCGGTAATGCCGTCGCCGCCGATCACCCAGTTTTCGCCGGTCCAGGAGCAGACCACCACCAAGGTGTACGAGAAGATCCGCTCGCAGATCGACTCGCTGCGCATGCGCGACCAGGTGGGGGTGCTGAAGCGTGACGACGAGTCGGTGGTTTTGCGCATCGAGGACGACCTGCTCTTTGCTCCGGGTGAAGCAACAATCTCGCCCCAGTCCTTTACCATGCTGCGCGGGGTTGCCGACATCATCCGGCCACTGCCCATGGATCTGCGCATCGAGGGACACACTGATAACCAGCCCTTCGCAGATCTGCGCACCGGCAACTGGGACCTGTCGGTAGCCCGGGCGGTGGCGGTGCTCCGCTTTTTCAACCAGAGTGACCTGCTGCCCCTCGACCGGATGGCGGCGGTGGGCTACGGCAAGGAGCGGCCAGTGGCCGACAACCAGGATGAGGCGGGCCAGGCCCGCAACCGCCGGGTGGACTTTGTCCTCCGCCTGAAGGGAAATACCGGGGTCAAGCCGAGCGGGGCCGGCAGTGGGCCGATTCCCCTGTAGGCATAACAACCGGCCAGACCACAGAACGCCACGACAGTGCAGTTCCTTGGTCTGCTAAGGATTTGATAGCCGCTTTCGCGGCCATGGCCTCTCTTCGAGACCGCATCGATTTTGATGGTACAATTTTAAAGAGACCAGACAAGGACTTACCATGGCCGAGAAAAAAAAGGATGCCCCCCCCCCCGGCACCAACAAAAAGAAACTCTACACCATCATCGCCGCGGCAGTGCTGCTTGTTGCCGCCGTGGCCGGTGCTGCCGCCTACTTTTTCCTTCGCACCCCGGCGGAGACGGGCGAACCGAAGGAGACGGCGATACCGGGGCTGACCGAACAGGCCACCGTCGGGCCGATGGTCAACGTCGATGAGTTCATCGTCAACATCATCAGCGGCGACGCCCCCCATTACGTCAAGGCCTCCCTCTCCCTGGAGTTGACCAACCTCGCAGTGGTGGACGAGGTCAACCTGCGGATGCCGCAGATCCGCGACTCGATCCTCCTGCTCATCGGCAACAAGACCTTCGAAGAGTTGCAGGACCTGCAGGGGAAAAAACAGCTGAAGGCGGAGATGCAGACCCGAATCAACGCCTTCCTGCAGACCGGCAAGGTGCAGTCGATCTACTTTACCAACTTCGTTGTCCAATAGAGACTGAGGGCAGGGAACAGGCATGGAACCGGTACTGAACAGGGCGGAGATCGCCGAGCTGCTCCGGGCGATCCGCGAAGGGCGGTTGGACCTGGAGGCCGAAGAGCAGTCGACATTCCTCGCCTGCACCCCGATCAACCTCTTCCAACTGACCCGGCGGGACAGTGAACAGTTCCGCATCCCCAACTTTGACATCATCCTCGACCACTTCTGCCGGATTTACGCCACCTCGCTTACCAACCAACTGCAGCGCACCTTCTCCATCACCAGAACCGCCCTCACCTCGCACGAATTTCAGCGCTTCATGGCCGACAAGAGCAACCCCGGGGCAATCGGCATCCTTGACATGTCACCCCTGAAACATGGGGCCCTGTTCATTCTTGACCCGAAGCTCTCCTTCTCGATGATTGAGATCATGCTCGGCGCCTCCCCGGAAATCGCCCCGGTTCATCTCGACCGCCTGCTCAGCACCATCGAGTTGAACGTCCTGAAGACCATCATCACCGACGCCTGCACCGACATCAACAAGGCCTTCGGGGCACTGCTCGAGATGCGGACCGCCCTGATCAAACTGGAGAACAACCCCCGCCTGGTCTCCATCGTCGAACCGGAGGCGGAGGTCATCGTTGGCACCTTCCTGATCAAGGTCGGTGAGTACTCCGGCGAAATCCACCTGGTCATCCCCTTCGCCACCCTGGAACCGCTGCGCGAACCACTGAAGGAATTGCTCAACATCACCACCAAGACCAGGAGCAACTGGTACGAAATTCTCGCCGACGAGATCAATGAGATCCCCTTGACCATCACCGCCCACTCCGGCACCATCACCATGCCGATCCAGAAACTCCTCGAGATCGGCGCCGACGATATCCTCTATCTCGACTACGACCCAACCTCGACCCTGAAGGTAATGGTGGAGGACAAATGGAGATTCAGCGCCATCCCCGGCACCCATAACGGCAAGAAGGCGATCAGTCTCACCGCTATCATTGACTGAAGTCTGAAAAACAGAAGAAAAACAGGAATCGACATGAGCAAACAAGCTGGCGGCGGTAGCCGCCCTGACCCGGAAGAGATCAAGGAACTGCTTCAGGAAAGCAGCAGCGAAGGCGGTGGCCGATCCGGCCGGGAGCAGAAAAAAAACCGCCGGGAGATAGACTTCCTCTACGATATTCCACTGCATATCTCCGTCGAGGTCGGGCGGAGCAAGATCCTGCTCAAGGATCTGCTGAAGATGGGCGAGGGCTACGTCATCGAACTGGACAAACTGGCCGGTGAACCCCTCGATCTCTACGTCAACCATCGGTTGATCGCCCGCGGCGAGGCAGTGATGGTCGGCGAGAAATTCGGCATCCGCCTCACCGACGTGGTGAGCACCGTTGACCGGATCGAGAACCTGGGGTGAACATGGACGGCAGCACCATCGAAATGGAGAGCTATTTCAGGCTGATCTGGGGACTGCTGATCGTCCTCGGCATCCTTCTGCTCCTCTACGGCCTGCTGCGAAAACGCTTTTCCCTGCTCGGTACGGCCGGTGGCCGGGAGATCGAGATCCTCGAGATCCGCCCACTGATGGGCCGCAAGGCCCTCTGCCTGGTGGCGGTGCGGGGGGGCGAATATCTCATCGGGCTGAGCGGCGACCGGATTACCCACCTGGCCACCATCACCCCGCCGGCGCAGAAGGGCTCCTTTCAGGCAGTACTCGACGGCAGCAGACCGGGGCCACCACAATGAGGGCCCGGATCGCCGCCGCCGCCGGCCTTTTTCTCCTCGCCGCCACCGCCTACCACCTGGCCGGGGCTAGTTCGGCGGCAGCGGCCAGCCTGCCCACCATCAGCTTCGGGGTGACCGAGGCGGAGTCCCCACAGCAGGTCTCCACCGCCCTGCAGGTCCTCTTCCTGCTCACCATCCTTTCGGTGGCGCCGGCAATCCTGCTCATGACCACCTGTTTTACCCGGATCGTCATCGTCCTCGGCTTTGTCCGCCAGGCCATGGGCACCCAGAACATGCCCCCGACCCAGGTGATCATCGGCCTGTCGCTGTTTCTCTCCTTCTACATCATGTCGCCGACCTTCGCCCGGATCAACGCTGAAGCGCTCCAGCCCTACCTGGCCGAGGAGATCAACCAGAGTCAGGCGCTGGAACTGGCGATAACCCCGATGCGCGAGTTCATGTTCAGCCAGGTGCGCGAGGACGAACTGGCCCTGTTGAGTGAAATCGCCGGCGACGATCCCCCGGCAGGGCCCGAGGATATCCCCACCATGACCCTGATCCCGGCCTTCATGCTCTCGGAATTGAAGCGGGCCTTCCAGATGGGCTTCATGATCTACGTCCCCTTCCTGGTGATCGACATGATCGTCGCCTCGATCCTGATGTCCATGGGGATGATGATGCTGCCGCCGGTGATCATCTCCCTGCCCTTCAAACTGCTCCTCTTCGTGCTGGTCGACGGCTGGAGCCTGGTGGTCGGTTCCCTGGTCAAGAGTTTCGCCTGAGGGGAACGACACAGAGCCAAACGAGGTATCCCGATGACTCCGGAAATGGCGGTCAATATCTGCCGCAAGGCAATCCAGACGGTGTTGATGTGCGCAGCGCCGATGCTGATCGTCGCCCTGGTGGTGGGTCTGGTGGTGTCCATCTTCCAGGCGGCCACCCAGATCAACGAACAGACCATGACCTTTGTCCCGAAGATCGTCGCCGTTCTCCTCACCCTGCTGATCTTCGGCCCCTGGCTGATCAAGTTGGTCACCGTCTTCACCATCGGTCTCTTTGAAACCATGGCCACCCTCTAACCGGCCCGGGAGGCGTTCGGTGGACTCTGCCCTGCTCGATATCCAGCAGTTCCAGACCTTCCTGGTGGTTGTCGCCCGGGTGGCCGGCTTCATCGGCGCTATTCCGGTGGTGGTCTCGGCCCAGACCCCCGGGCGGGTGAAGGTGAGCCTGGTGGCGGTGACCAGTTTGCTCCTCTTTCCGGTGATGGCACCGCAGGTGCCGGTGGTCTCCTTCGCCCCCGCCCCCTTTCTCCTCCTGCTTATTGCCGAGGTCCTCCTCGGTGCCCTGCTCGGCCTGGTCGCCCGGCTGATCTTCACCGCCGTCGAGTTCGGCGCCACGGTGATCGGCTTCCAGATGGGCTTTGCCGCCGCCAACGTCTTCGACCCCCAGAACGAACGGCAGGTGTCGCTCCTCTCCCAGTTCCAGAACGTCTTCGCCATTCTCATCTTTCTGGCCATCAACGGCCACCATGTCTTCCTGCAGACAGCGGCCATTTCGTATCAGCTTCTCCCCCCCGGACAGATCGACTTCAGCGGCGAGGCGGTGCCGGAACTGATGCGCCTGGCCGGCCACATGTTTGCCATCGGCGTCCAGTTCAGCGCCCCGGTACTGGCGGTGCTCCTCCTCTCCGGGCTGATCCTCGGCGTCCTCTCCAGGGTCTTCCCTCAATTAAACGTCTTCCTCCTCTCCTTTCCCATCAACATCGGTACCGCCTTTATTGTCATTGCTTTGACACTAAGCCTCTCCTCAACCATCCTGAGTCGTGAATTTGACGCTCTCGGCGAACGTTTCCTCTTCCTGCTCAACGCTCTTCGCCCGTAACAAGTACGACAATGTCGCCGGCGGCCCACGGCAGAACAGAGGGCCAGGGAATCTAGCCCGAAAAAATCCACAACAAATTGTGGTCTGGCCGGGCTTGCTTCTGATTCGAACCCCACAAGCCCAGCAAGGCGGCAATCAGCACCTCCATTTACCTGGCAAACCGCCCATCGACCAAGGCTGCCCAACCTTCTTTCCGGCTGCATCGCCACAAACCCAGCAAGGAGAAACTCAACACCCCCAGCACTACCTGACAGACCACCCCCCGGCCGAGGCTGCCCGGCCTTCTTTCCGGCTGCATCGCGAAAGGCCCGGCAGGGCGGAGAAACTGGCCCGAAGGGTTGCGGACAGGATGTCCGCAACCGGCGGTCAGGCCAGGGATG
>JAABSV010000053.1 GCA_011390165.1 Desulfobulbaceae bacterium | reverse complement strand
AGCGCAGGATCGTCTCTACCAGATCCCGGGAGTGATGCCATCCCTGCTCAATCTTCCCGAAGGCTGCTCCTTCCGTTCGCGCTGCTTTCAGGCGGATGCCGAGTGCCTGCGCAGCCCGGAACTCAGGCTGCTCGACAAGAGGTGGGTGTCATGTCACAAGTGCCGGTAACGTTGCTCGAAATCTCCTCGGTCAGCAAGGTCTTTCAGGTCAAGGTGTCGCTGTTCGAGAAGAGGCCCCTTTTTGCCCTGAACAAGGTCTCTCTGACCGTTGAGAAGGGGAAAACCGTCTCCCTGGTAGGGGAGAGCGGTTGCGGCAAAACGACTCTCGGCAAGGTGGTTTCCGGGCTCTATGCCGCCGATGGGGGACGAGTGGCTTTTGCCGGTGAGGATATCACCCGGCGCACGCCGCAGCAGAGAGGCCCGCTGCAGCGCCATATCCAGATGATTTTCCAGGATCCCTATTCCTCCCTCAACCCCCGCCGGAAAATCATCACCATCCTCGAGCAGCCGTTGAAGATCCATACCCGGATGAACCGGGCTGAACGGTTGGCCGCCATTGAAAAGACCTGTGCCGATGTCGGGGTCGACATGAGTTACCTGCAGCGTTACCCGCACCAGTTCTCCGGCGGCCAGCGACAGCGTATCGCCATTGCCAGGGCCATCATTCTCAACCCGCAGCTGGTCATTGCCGATGAGCCGATTTCCGCCCTGGACGTGTCGATCCAGGCGCAGATTCTCAACCTGCTCATGGACCTGCAGGAAAAGCTTGATCTCACCTATCTGTTCATCACCCATGATATCAGTGTGGTCCGTCACCTCAGTGACTACGTTGCGGTGATGTATCTCGGCGAAATTGTCGAATACGGATTGCGGAGCGAAATCTTCGGCAATCCGAGCCACCCCTATACCAGAATGCTCTTTGCGGCGGTCCCCGACATGCACGGTGGCCAGTTGGGGGAGGCGATTCTGAAGAGCGGCGAGATACCCAGCCCCATAGATCTGCCGGCCGGGTGTTTTTTTGCCAGCCGCTGTCCGGAGCGGGACCCCCACTGCCTCGAGTGCCATCCGGAACTGATCGGCTGCGGTGGCGGCCGGATGGTCCGCTGTTTTCGGGTGCGGCCATGCTGACCGTCGTCTTTTCCCATGGCAAGACCACCGGTCCGTTCATCCGCAAATACCAGTGGCTGCGCGAGTTGACCGAGGAGTTGCAGCTGCCGCTGTTTGCCGTCGATTACACCTCGACCAGAGATCCGGCCCGGCGCCTGGATATGCTCAACCGCTTCCTTGATGGTCTGGAGGGGATCCCCTTTTTGGTCGGCAACAGCATGGGAGGCTATGTTTCGGCGGTGGTGGCGGAGCAGCGCCGGATACCCGGCACCCGGGTGGTGCTTCTCGCCCCGGCCCTCTACATGCCCGGGTATCCGGAGCATCCCTACGTTCAGGGGGCCTGGGTGGTGCATGGCCGGCATGACCGGACTATTCCCTGTGAGAACTCCCTGCGCTACAACCCGCAGAGTCTCTTGGTGGATGACGATCACCGGCTGCTGCGCTCGAAAAAGGCTGTCCTCGACATCGTGGCGGAGGCCCTGCGGCTGTCGCTGGCCGAGAGGCAGGTAGAGACCAGAAAACCGTTGTTGCCGGCAAAAAAGTAGACTATCCTCCCAAGCCTTGCCGAGACCATTTACAGGGGAGGTCCTGTGCGTATTGCTCTTGTGGGGGTGGAAAATCGGATTCATGAGATCCTGGCGTTGACCCGGCAGATAACCCTGCCCATCGACATTACTCCCTACCCCTACGCAAACTACCGTGATGTCGGCAAACTTGTGCAAAATCTGGAGGGTGCCGAGGGGATTCTCTTCTCCGGCTTTTTCCCCTACAGTATTGCGGTGGACACCCTCGATGATTCCATTCCCGTTGCCTATCTCGAGTTCAACGAGACCAGCCTGATCAAGCTCATCTTATCCCCTGACTTTTCCGTCCCCCCCCCGGCGGTGTCGGTCGACTCCCTGCCCCGGCCAACGGTGGTGCACACCTACCGTGAACTGCAGCAGCCTCTCGAAGAGATGTATCTTCTTGCCCGGGACAAGAGCCTGACGGTGGAAAAGGTGATCGCCTTCCACCAGCGCAATGCCACCAACGCCCCGAACGTGCAGATCGTCTCCGGCTGGTACAGCGCTCACCAGGCGATGCGCGATGCCGGGTACCCCTCGCACCTGCTCATGCACACCTATTTTTCGGTGATGGGTGGCTTGAACCGGATCATCAATGCGGTCAATTTCAAGAACTCCAAGGGCGGCCACCCGGCGGTCTGCATCGTCCGTATCGATGACCTTGACCGGGTCCGGAAGAGTGCCGGCAATGAGCTGAAAATGCAGAAGCTGCTCTACCGTCTGAAGAGTTTCCTTCTCGATTTTCAGGAAAAACTGCTTTCCTTCACCTTTGCCGACGCATCCAACCGGTTCAGCTTCTCCACCACTCGCCGGCTGATCGAACACTACACCGACCACTACCGCGATTTTCCGCTTCTCTACGAGATCTACGCGAAGTTCAACCTCACCGTCAGTGTCGGGGTCGGTTTCGGGCTCAACCCGATGACCGCCTATGCCCATGCCCAGGAGGCCCTGGCCCTGGCCGCCGAGCACGGCAACACCGCCAGAATACTCACCGATGGCGGCCGGGTGATCACCCCCGTTGCCGACGAGGGGCCGGTCTATCAACAGAAGAATTTTACCGCCACCACCCTCGAAATCGCCGGCAAAAGCGGGGTAGGGCCGACAAGCATCAGTAAGATTGAAGGAATCCTCGCGCAAAGAGGCAGCAACCACCTCTCGGCCTATGACCTGGCCAAGGCGCTCGGGGTGACCATGCGCAGCGGCACCCGCCTGATGGCCAGGTTGCAGCAGGCCGGCTACGCCGTCGAATCAGGGGTCGAGCAGCCGCCGCGTGGCCGGCCCCGCAAGGTCTACCAGCTCAACCTGTAGGGGAGAAACGGAGAGCCGGGTCAGAACCGGGTCGGACCGAGGCAGAACCGGGTCGGACCGAGACAACGTATCGTATTTACAGAATTTCTTTCAAAAAGAATGCCGTTTTTTCGGCGTAAACGACTATTTTTACCACGAAAAAAAGGCTTCTACGTGTCGAATCGACCGCTGCCTGGCGGTTTACCTGAACAGGTGGATAGTTATGGATGAAGAGTTTTTGCAGCAGTTGTATCGGGTGATGGAACGTATCGCCCTCACCGGTGACCTGCAGCCGATACCGACCCTGATGGAAATGACTGCTGAACGGCCACAGTCGCCGTTGCTCTCTGATCTAGCCGAGGCATTTGCCAGAATGCTGGTAAAGATTGAGGCTCGGGAATTTCAGCTGGAGTGCACCATCGAAGACCTGACCCGGGTGAAGGCGGAACTGGAATTGGCCAATTACGACCCACTCACCGGCCTGCCCAACCGGGTTATCGCCGCTGATCGTCTCCGGCAGGGGATCACCCGGGCGAAGCGGGAGGAGCGGCAGTTGGCGGTTCTCTATCTGGACCTCGACAACTTCAAGTGGGTGAATGACAATCTTGGCCACCCGGCCGGAGACGAACTCCTCCAGCAGGTGGCAGAACGGCTGCGCGACTGCCTGCGGGAGGTGGATACCGTCTCCCGTCATGGTGGCGATGAGTTTTTGGTCGTGCTCCATGAAGTGAAAGGTACCGAGGCGGTGTCCGGTCTGGCGGCACGGATAGTCGACAGCCTGGCCCGCCCCCTTCTTCTTTCTGCCGGTGAGGTGGCGGTGACGGTCAGCATCGGGATAGCACTTTTCCCGGAGCATGGGGAGAGCCGTGAGGTGCTCCTTGCCCGGGCCGACCAGGCCCTGTATCAGGCGAAAAAGGCCGGTCGGAACCGCTACGCTTTTTTCACCCCGTAACCCCGACGGCGGCAATGGGGAGCCCGTGGCGCTGCTGGCAGGCCCTGGCCATGTCCTCTCTCTCTTCTCGTCACGGCATCGTCGATCTGGTATCCTTTGTGTGATGATGATCAGAGGAGAAGAGGAGGCGGCCCTGCTTTGTGCCAATCTTGGACACTTTGGTAAGG
Organism: Desulfobulbaceae bacterium; assembly: GCA_011390165.1. Classification (GTDB taxonomy): domain Bacteria; phylum Desulfobacterota; class Desulfobulbia; order Desulfobulbales; family Desulfocapsaceae; genus Desulforhopalus_A. The sequence goes on along the minus strand of JAABSV010000053.1, from coordinate 16,779 downwards.
AGGAAGAGATGTCGACCACAGCGTTTTCGAAAACCCTATTGCTTTTCTTGATACTCGGCGCACTATCGACAGTCCCGGCTGGATTGTCAGCCGCCGAGTTAAGTGCCGACAGTGAGGCATGTATCGATTGCCATGCGATAGTGACACCAGGAATCGTCGGCGACTGGCGGGGCAGTCGCCATGCCCGGGTCACCCCTGCCATGGCGCTGGCCCAGGAGCCCCGGCAACGGCGGATTTCGGCGGAAAGGGCGCCCGACGGGCTGGCAGAAACGGTGATCGGCTGCGCCGAATGCCATACGCTGAATGCCGAGGGGCATCCGGACAGTTTCGAGCACAACGGCTACACCATCCACACGGTGGTCTCCCCGGCCGACTGTGCGCATTGTCATCCGGTTGAAGTTGACGAGTTCGCCGACAACCTGATGGGACAGGCCTATGGTAATCTGGTCAATAACCCGGTTTACCAGATGATGGTCGACAGCACCAACGGCATGCATGTGTATGAGCAGGGGGTGATGACCTTCCACGGTTCGGATCCGATCAGCGATGCCGATTCGTGCCTCTCCTGTCATGGCACCGATGTCAAGGTGACCGGCTCAGAGACCCGTGACACGGAGATGGGCGAGATGGATTTCCTCACCCTTTCCAACTGGCCCAATACCGGGGTCGGCAGACTCAACCCCGACGGCACCAGTGGGGCCTGTTCCTCCTGCCACACCCGGCACCAGTTTTCCATCGAAATGGCCCGTAAACCCTATACCTGCGGCCAGTGTCACAAAGGGCCGGATGTCCCCGCCTATAAGGTCTATTCGGTCAGTGTCCACGGCAATATCCAGAAAGCGATGGACAAGTATTGGGATTATCAGGCAGTCCCCTGGACGGTCGGCAAGGACTTTACCGCACCAACCTGTGCCACCTGCCACGCCAGTGAAGTGGTCGATGAAGAAGGCGAGATCCTTGCCAAGCGGAGCCACCGGATGAATGACCGGCTGCCCTGGCGGATTTTCGGCCTGCCGTATGCCCATCCCCACCCGATTTCGGCGGATACCACGGCCATCGTCAACTCGGCGGGGCTCAATCTGCCCACTGAGTTGGATGGAACACCGGTGAGCGAATTTCTCATTGATGGTGAAGAAATGGCCAGCCGTCAGGCGAGAATGGAGGCGGTTTGTCTTGGTTGTCATAGCCAGCAGTGGGTTGACGGCCATTTTCTCCGTTTTAATAAGTCCATAGAGACCTCCAACCATATGACCCTGCAGGCGACGAAAATTCTCAGCCAGGCCTGGGACGAAGGGCTTGCCAGCGGAATCCCGCAGGGAGCAAACCCCTTTGACGAGGCGATCGAACTCAAGTGGGTTGAGCAGTGGCTCTTCTTTGGTAATTCAGTGCGCTTTGCCTCCGCCATGGGCGGGGCGGACTACGGTGTATTTGCCGATGGCCGTTGGACCCAGAACAAAAACCTCCAAGAGATGCACGACTATCTGAAATTCCTGCGGGCGAGCAGAGTGCCGAAGTAAGGTGAGGGGGTAACCGGGGCGGCCGGAGTTGCGTGATTACAGGCAATTGCTCTGGCCCGACCCGTCATCCGCTCAAAGCTCCAGGAGAGCACCGATCTTGTAGGAAAAGAGCAGAAGAAAGCCGGTGAGCAGAACAAAGATGCTGGAAAATCTTCTGAGAACCAGAAAGCCCTGGGCTTTGATGAGAATCCCCACGGGAAGAATAAAAAGAAAAATCGACACCAGTGGAGAAACAAAGAGGCCGAAGATCCCCATCACCGACAGATTACCAGAGGTCAGCACCCAGAGCGAGCCGTAAATAAGGAAGGCAATACTCAGGCGGATGCGCTGTTCCTTCCACAAAAAGCCCACCTCCACCCGGCCTAGGGTTCGCGTCAGGGTACGGAGCAGTTCCCGAGCGGACTCCTGTACCGCAAAGAAAACCCCGACAAAGGAGGTGAACAGGGCGGTCAGTCCGACGATGACACCGATATGGGAGAGGATTGGGTTCAGGCCGGGTTTGTAACTGAGGAGGGTGAGGCTGTTGAGGTTTGTACTCAGGGCACGGTGAAACTCTTCCGGTGTCAGGGAAAGGATGCAGGAATACACAAAAAAGAGCACAAAAAAGAGCAAGAGCCCCGTGGTCTTGAAGACGATGCCCTGCAGCGCCCTCAGGGTTCTGTCCCCCATGGTCGGGTCCTGTTTGCGGAAGGCGGCGATCATGGAGGACATGGCCGGGAAAAAGACGAAGGAAAGGACAAGAATGGGAAGGGTTCGGAAAAAATCTGCTGAAAGGCCGCGCAAGGAAAGGGAACCGTCAAAGGCGGCAACAGACCAGAAGGGCATCAGGTAGAGGGAAATCCCCATCAAGGCGAAAATCATGAAGATGGAGAGAACCTCCATGATACGCAGCACCGTTCTCTGGTTAATGAGCTGAAGGAGGGCAAAAACAAGGAGGATGCCAAGGCACAGCAAGGGCCCCTCGGCCCAGTTGGTCTCGGTCAGCCCCAGGTGGACGAGATAGTCGCCGATATTGGCATTCAGGCCGATGATATAGGAAAAGAGTACGGCATAGAAGGTGATGAAAAAAACAAGGACAACCATGACCCCGAAATACCTGCCCAGATAGTGATCCACCACACCGGCATAATCCAGGTCTTTGCTGTTCAGGGTCAGCATGCCTATGACCCCTTTGTGGGAGCAGTACACGATGGGAAAGATGAACAGGGTGAGAATAAGGGTGGCAAGAATCCCCGAAGTTCCGGAAACACCGGCCTGCAGAGGAAGGTAGAGAATCCCCGCCCCCACTGCGGTGCCAAAAAGAGTCAGAATCCATGGCAGGGTCTTTTCTCCGCCGCCCGCCGTTGCCGTGTTTCCTTGAGACATCATGGTCACCCTCTCTGCTTCTCGCTTGCCGAGCAGCACAGTCCGGAAAGAAAGCCTTCGCTTTTCAGATAACCGGCGTACAGGGAAATGAGAGCTGGGTACTCCACCCGGGTGTCCAGACCGAGGGCCTGCAGGGCCACAAGGGTCTTTTCGTGATGCACCCTTGGCGGCCTTCCGGAAAGATCGCCACTGTAGAAATCGCGGATCTGGGTCAGGGCATTGGTCCCGTCGAGATGTTGCAGGCGTTTCTGCCAGTCTTTACTGGATTCAGCCCCGGCGCCAAGGCCGCTGGTGGCAAGAAGGGCAAAAAAGGCCTGCAGACTTAAGGTGTCCGGGTTGGAGAGGTTTGCCACCCTTACCCCCACTTCCGGAGCCAAAGCCAGGGCGATGATGGCCTCGGCCAACCGGTCGACGGGTGTCATTTCAACATAGGTGTCCATATCCGGATAGGCCCCGAGTTGAAGACAGCCCTTGTTGAAAAGCCAGAAGTGGTTGTTTGCGTAATTGCTGAAACCGCTCCGGCTGCATCCGGTAATGTTGCCCGGACGGGCGATGAGAACGGGCAGGCCGAAGGTCTCGCCGTAACGGCTCACCAGCTGTTCCGCTACCCATTTGCTGAGGATGTAGCCATTCTCCACCACCGGTGGATTGGGCAAAATGGCTTCGGCCCCTTCCGTTACCCCTTCCAGGGAGGTGGCCACGGTTTCCGTGGAAAGATAGGTAAAGGGCTTCTGTCTGTTGGTGAGGGCCAGTTCCAGCAGCATGCGGGTGCCCTCGACGTTGGCGGCCTTCATGCTGGCGTAGCTGTGCAGATGGTGGACAAAGGCGCCGCAGTGCACGATGGCCTCCGTTTCTGCGGCCAACTCCCGCCACCGCTCGTCATCCAGCCCCAGCCGGGGAGCCGCCAGGTCACCGGGCAGAATCCGCACCTTCTCCTGATCCAGCCAGTACCCCGCCTCAGCCGCCTGTTTTTTCAGGCTTTGCATGCCCTCTTCGACATTCTTGCAGCGCAGAAGGCAATCCACCCGCGCCACCTTCCGGCAGAGGACTTCCAGCAGATAACCGCCGAGAAAACCCCGGGCTCCGGTGAGGAGAACCCGGCGCGGAGGTTGAAAATGAGGTCGGGGCGGTGCCGGATCTTCCATGGCAATGGCAGCCCTGGCATCGCTAATAGCCTGGCCAAGGTGATCAATGGCCGATCCGGCGGCCAGGGCCTCGATGGTGGGGGCGCCGTAGAAGCGGGACATGACGAAATCAAGCCCCAGCCGCTTTTTCACCTCCGCCTGCATGCGCACGGCGAGCAGGGAGTTGCCACCGACATGGAAGAAGTTGTCGTCTCTTCCGATCCCCCGGTAGCGGAGAATTTCTTCCCAGACTTCGGCGACCTGCCGCTCCAGGCCGGCGTGGGGTGGGTGGGCGCACTGCTTGCCGGAGATTTCCGGCAGGGCCCTGCGATCGATCTTGCCGCTGGCCGCGGTGGGAAACGCCGTAAGGCGCAGGAAAAAGGCGGGCACCATGTATTCCGGGAGAAAGGCGGCCGCATGCCGGCGCAGGTCCTCTTCGTCAAGATCGGTGTCGGCAAGGTAATAGGCGGCCAGATAGCGGTTGTCGCCCTCCCCCTTGGCGTCGCAGAGCACCTGCTGCACGCCGGAAAAGGAGGCGAGGCATTTTTCGATTTCGCCAAGCTCGATGCGGAAGCCGCGCAGCTTGATCTGGGCGTCGTTACGGCCGAAAAATTCAATGCTACCATCGCCGAGATAGCGGCCAAGATCGCCGCTCAGATACATCCGGGCGTAGGGGGTACCGCCGAAGGGATCGAGGACAAAACGCTCCAGGCTGAGGTCTTCGCGGTTGAGGTAGCCGAGGGCGAGATTGTCCCCGCCGATGCAGAGTTCCCCCACCGCACCCTGGGGAACGGGCTCCCGGTAGGGGTTGAGCAGATAGAGCCTGGTGCCGGGAAAGGGCCTGCCGATGACCCGGGTCTTGCTGCCTGGAAGAATCCGCCCGCAGGAGGCCATGACGGTAATCTCCGTGGGCCCGTACAGGCTGAAAAGCGGTGCCCTTGCCGACCACCACTCCGCGGTGGAACCATCCAGCACATCGCCGCCAAAACCGAGCATCTTCAGACCGGGAAGGGCTTTTTTCGGCAGATTCTGCAAGACCACCGGTGAGAGCAGCACATGGCTGATGTCCCCCGCCTCCAGGGCCTGATGCAGGGCCTGAGGGTCCTTGCGCGTCTCTTCGGAAATGACGGTCAGGGTGCAGCCGGAGAGAAGGGGGAGAAAGATCTCCAGAACGCTGGCGTCAAAGTTCATGGAAGCGATAAGGGCGCCGACGCTCTTTGCCTCGAAATCCAGGGCGGGTGCAGAGCCGAGAACAAGGCGGACCACCGTGGCATGGCGGATCATCACCCCCTTGGGCAGGCCTGTGGAGCCCGAGGTGTGGATGATATAGGCAAGGCTGTCCGGATTGACGGCAGGCAGCGGCGACAGGGGTTTCCGGCCGATGGTTTTCGGGTCGAGGAAATGCAGGTGGGCAAGGCCTATGCCGGAAAGCAGATTTTGGCTTGAAGGGTCGGCGAGCACATGGGAGACAGCGGCGTTTTCCACAAAAAAGCGTAGCCGATCCGGCGGATAGCTCGGATCGAGGGGCACATAGGCGCAGCCCGCCTTCAAGATGGCGAGCACCGTGGCCACCAGGGTATCGCTCTTCTGCATGCTCAGCCCGAGACGGCTGCCCGGCGGCACCGCTTCCAGAATGGCTGCGGCAAGGGCGTCGCTCCACTCGGCAAGCTCCTGGTAGCTGTGCCTTTTCCCCGCAAACACCAGGGCCGTTTGGGCAGGAGAAGCCGCCGCCACGGCGGCAAAACGCTCTGGTATGCTGGTATCAGGAAGATCAAGCGCCGGGGCGCAGGCGAAATTGAGGAAACGGGCCAGGTCCGCCTCGGACTGGTAGCGGAGTTCCTGTACCCGCACATCCGGGTTCTCGGCCGCCGAGGCCACCAGGGTTTTGAAGGTTTCCAGGTAACCGGCCACCGTATCCGCATGGAAAAGGGAGCTGTCATATTCCAGCCGGCCTTCCAGGGCACCGTCCTCGCAGGGGTAGAAAATTGCCGTCAGGTCGGCCTTTGAGGTCAGGGAGGGCAACTCGTCGGCCCGGTAATGCGCATCGCCACAACGGCCTTCCAGGCTGATGCCGCTTTGCAGGCTGAAGATCAAGTTGAGGGAATCCAGGCCGGCGATTTCAGCATCGTAGGGGGTTGCCATGAGATGTTCCTTGTCATCGAGCATCTGCCGGTGCACGGCAAGGGCCAGATTCGCAAAAGAGGCCCTGGGCTCCACCGCCTGGTACAGAAAACCCATGGTGACGAACATGCCGAGAATGTTCTCCGTCCCGGCAATGTCGCGGCCGGCGTACGGATAGGCGCAGGTGATATCCTCCCGCCCGCTGATCCGCCAGATCCAGACCAGATACAGGGCGAACAGGAGGGGTGGCAGGGTGATCTCCCGGGCATCGGCAAATCGCTTCAGCCGCGCCACGAGGTCCGGTGCAAAGCGCAGGCCCAGGGCGGCGTTGGCGTCCGCCTTTTTTTTCTGGAAATCGGCAGGCAGCTCCGTGTGGGCGTCTACACCGGTGAGCTTTTTTTTCCAGTAGGCGATGGATTCGGCAAAGGCCGGGCTTTCCGGCAGGCAGCGAGACCAGGCGCAGTAATCCAGCCAGCTCAGGCGGGGCTCGACCGCATGCCCCTCGTAGCGGTTTTTCAACTCATCCAGGAAAAGGTTCAGGGACCAGCCGTCAAAGAGGGCATGGTGGATGCAGAAAAGGAGGCTGACCTCGCCCTCTTGGGTGCAGTACACCTCTGCCCGCCACAGAGGGGGCCTGTCGAGGCCCAGCACCTCATGGCGCAGAGCCTCCGCCCGCGCCCGGATCTCTTCGGCGCCGGCATCGAAAAGGGGAATGCCGGGAAGGAGTATATCTGCCACCTCCAGCCGGAGCCCTTTCTCCTTTTCGACAATGGCGCTGCGAAAAAGGGGATGGGTATCGAGCAGTTCCCCAAACACACGGCGCAGCCGAGAAGGATTCATCTCCCTGGAAAAATCCACCCGCAGTACAATGTTGTAGGTGTTGTCCTCGGGCAGCATCATGGCCCGGCTGTGGATCATGCCGATGAAACGGCTGAAAACCGGGGCTGTCTGCCGGCCCTCGGAAACCAAGGGAGGGAGAGGAGTGCTTACGGCATGGGTTTCCCGTATCTGCGCGCAGAAATCGGTAAACAGCGGCTGCTCGAACAGCTGTCTTGGCCGGATGTCCTTTCCCAGGGTGCCGTGTAGGCGGTTGCAGGCCAGGGCCGCCAGCAGGGAGTGTCCGCCCAGATGGAAAAAATGGCTTTCCGGCCCGATGCTGGCCGGAGGCAGGTGCAGCACCTCGGCCCAGACTGCCTGGACCGCACTTTCCAGTTCGTCCAGGGGAAGGGTCTCGGCAAGGGTCAGGCCAAGCCCCGGCATGGGCAGGCGGCTACGGTCAATCTTGCCGCTGATGTTGAGGGGAAAGGCGGCAAGGGGCATCAGCCAGGTGGGCACCATGTAATGAGGCAGGCGCTCACCAAGCTGCCGCCTGAGATCTTCGGGGGCCAGGTTTCTGGCCACATACCAGGCGAGCAGAGCCTTGCTTCCATGCATCTCGAACACGCCCACATACACGCCCTGCACTCCGGGCTGTTCGGCGATGGCGTTTTCGATATCGCCCAGCTCGATGCGGAATCCCCGGACCTTGACCTGAAAATCGCTGCGGCCGAGGAACTCCAGATCCCCATTGGGCAGAAATCGGCCCAGATCGCCGGTTCGGTAAAGGCGTCCGGGGCCAAAGGGGTTGGCGATAAACTTCTGGGCCGTCTGTTCCGGCCGTCCCAGATATTCCCGCGCCACCGTCGGCCCGCCGATGCACAGCTCACCGATCCCTCCCAGGGGGCTGAGCAGACCATTGTCCTCCAGGAGAAAAACCTCATAGCCTGGCAGGGGACGACCGAGATGGGTGGCGGCCTTGAACCCGCCCATGGTGTTGGCTGTGGCCAGAACCGTGGTTTCCGTCGGGCCGTACAGATTGGCAAGTTCCACCGCCTTCGACCAGTAGCGCACCGTGTCTTCGTCAGTGGCCTCGCCCCCGCAGAAAATGACCTTCAGTTGCGGCAAAGGGCGTCGTGGCAGAAGACGCAGGAGGGCGGGCGGCAAAAAGGCGTGGGTGACGCCCGCATCGCCGAGCAGACGGAAAACCGCTTCCGGATCGGTACGGTCCTCGGCAGCGGCCACAACCAGTTCACCCCCTTGGGTCAGGGGGTTGAAGATCTCCAGAACGCTGGCATCAAAATTGACGGAGGCAAACTGCATCCAGCGGCTTCCCGGCCCCCGATCCCAGATCCCTTGCAGATTGGCCACTAAATGGGCCAGCATGCCTCGTTCGATCACCACCCCTTTGGGTTTCCCCGTGGTCCCAGAGGTATAGATGATGTAGGCAATGCGTCCAAGGATTTTCGGATCGCCGCCCGGTCCCTTGAGGGGGGCAGGGGCGTCCGCCATATCCTCCACCGCCAAAACGGGGCAGCGGACCAGGCCGGCGATCCGTTCCCGGCTCTTCTGGTCGCTGATGACCACCGCCATGCCGGCGTCTTCGACTATGAAACCGAGGCGCTCATCGGGCATGTCCGGGTCCAGCGGCACATAGCCTGCCCCCGCTCCCAGAATCCCAAAAATGGCGGGAATCATCCGCTCGCTGCGATAGAGGCAGAGCCCCACCAGAGACTGCCGCCCGTCTTTGATGTGCGGGGCAAGGCAGGAGGCAATGGAGCCGGCGGTGCTGGAAAACTCCCCGTAGCTGAGGTGAGTTTTGCCAAATCGCAAAGCCGGTCTCTGCGGAAAGTCCCGGCAGAGGCCGACAAAGGCGTCCATGACATCCACCGCATCCGCGGCGGGAAGCCCACCGGAAGCGAGACGGCGGGCCGTTGCTTCAAGCTCGGCGGTGAAAAGCGGCACCCGACCCAAGGGGGTGGCGAGATTTTTCGGCAGGTGCTCGAGCAGGCTGAGATAGTGGGCAAGGCATCTCTTCAGACCGGCCGCATCCTGGGGAAAACGGGTGAGCACATGGAAGGTCAGACTTCCTTTTACGTTAAAATAGAGAGCGATATCCTCAACCTCCAGCCTGTGGCAGAGGGCGGGAAGCAGGGTGACCTTCACTTCCTCCAGGGCGAGGCTTTCGTAGGGAAGATCATCCTCGGCAAAGACCACATTGGGAAAACGGTAGTCCGGGTTTTTGCGCAGCAGTTCGCTGAGAACCTCCCTCATTGGAATGTCGCAATGGTGGCGGGTAAGGGCGAAAAGGCCCTTCGCCTGACGGAAAAATCCGCCCACGGACATGTCCGGATGAAGAAGGCTTGTGAAGACAGGCCGGTTTTCATTGAAACCCACCTGCGCCAAGGAGCCGGTACGGATGCGGTGGGCAAAGGAGGTCAGCACCGTCTCGCTCCGGGTCAGGCGAAAGAGAAAGATATGGAAGGCAAAAAGGAGAAGGGTGTCCAGATCCAGATCCAGGCTTTTGGCAAGATTTTTCAACGCCTGGGTGGCGGGCGGGTCGAGGGTCAGGCTGGAGAAGGTGTCCTCTAGAGCCCCTTCCATCCGGGGTGGGCGCCAGGCAAAGCCGTTTTCACCAAGCATCTGCAGCCAGAACCTGAGACTTTCCGTGTAGCCGGGGCCGCCCGTACGCAGTTTTTCCGTCTCAAGGAGCAGGGACTGGGGTAGGCCCAGATCTTCAGGCAAGGCCTTGCCCGCGTAGGCAAGGGAAATCGCCGCAAACAGGGGTTTCATGGAAAAGCGATCGAGCAGCAGGGGATGGCAGACAAAAACCAGATGGCTCACTTCTTTCCCCCGCACCAGGCAGAAGAGATAGGGCGGCCCCCCATCTACCCGGAAGCGCCGGTTGCGCAGCCCTTCGATCAGCAAAAAGGCTTTTCCACCGACATCGTCGCCGGCCTCGAGGATCTGCATTCCGGCCTGGGCATCGGGGCTGACAAGGATCTGCAGGCTCTCATTCACCCTCAGAAAGCGGTAGGCAAATGGCGGGCAAAGGGCAACAACCTGCCGCACCGCATCGGCCAGACGTTCTGCGTCCACCGCTCCTTCCAGGCGGAAAACCATGGCGCGGCTTTCCTTGTATTCCATGATCTCGTACATCAGCTGCTGGGCGCGGGTGGGGGCAAAGGTGTCAAAATGCATGGCAGGTCTCCGTTTTTTCAGTATTATATGCTTGAAATAAAAGATTATTATTTTCGATGAAACCTGGCAGCACCGTTCAACCGCGCGGTTGCATTGCTGTTCCTATTTCTGGCGTACCCAGGGAATGAGGGTATGAGAGTTCCCATACCACAATGCTCATCAGAGCCCCAGAGCAAACCCATCCCCCGGCAAGGGTGGTCCCGGCCGCTTGTCGAGGGATGGGAGGGGGAGAGCCTAGTTCTCCGTGGCCTTTGTCCGCAGGGCAGCGTGGGCGGCGGCCAGACGGGCGATGGGCACCCGGAAGGGTGAGCAGGAGACGTAGTTGAGGCCCAGCTCGTGGCAGAAGGCGATCGACTCGGGGTCGCCGCCGTGTTCACCGCAGATGCCGCACTCCAGGTCGGGGCGTTCGGCCCGCCCCTTGCTGACGGCGATCCGCATCAGTTCGCCGACACCATCGCGGTCGAGGGTGGCGAAGGGGTTGTCCTGGAGGATGCCGAGGTTCATATATTCCATGAGAAAGCCGGCCTCGGCGTCGTCCCGGGAGATGCCATAGGTAGTCTGGGTCAGGTCGTTGGTGCCGAAGGAGAAAAACTGGGCCTGGCGGGCGATCTGGTTGGCGGTGAGGGCGGCCCGGGGCAGTTCGATCATCGTTCCAAACTTGTAGTCGATCTCCAACCCCTGTTCGGCCATCACTTTTTTCGCCTCCGTCTCGAGCACCGCCTGCTGGGTCTCCAGTTCCTTGACATGGCCGACCAGCGGGATCATCACCTTTGGCAGCACGGTGATCCCCTCGCGGCTCACCTCGCAGGCGGCCTCGAAGATCGCCCGCACCTGCATGGTGGTCAGTTCCGGGATATGGATACCCAGGCGGACACCGCGCAGGCCGAGCATCGGGTTCTGCTCGTGCAGGCGTTCGGCCTGGCTCTTGATCCGCTCCTTTTCCCGGATCTCCTTCAACAGCTGGTCGATCTCGGCGAGGGTGGTGACGTGTTTCACCCGAAACTTCAGGTCGGCCAGTTGGGTGATCAACTCGGTGATGCTGGGCAGGAACTCGTGCAGGGGCGGGTCGAGCAGCCGGATGATCACCGGCAGGCCGTCCATTTCCCGGAACAGTCCGGCAAAATCCTCGCGCTGGAAGGGGAGCAGGGCGTTCAGGGCCTCGCGCCGCTCGATGGGCAGGGTGGCGAGGATCATCTTCTGCACAAAGGGCAGCCGTTCGCTCTCGAAAAACATGTGCTCGGAGCGGCAGAGCCCGATTCCCTGGGCGCCGTACTCCCGGGCCCGCCGGGCGTCGACAGGGTAGTCGGCATTGGCCCATACCCCAAGGGTGCGGATCTCGTCGGCCCAGGCGAGCAGTTCGATCAGCCAGGGATCCCTGATGTCGGGAACCATGGTCTTCAGCTTGCCGACAAAGACCTCGCCGGTGTTGCCGTCGAGGGAGAGCCAGTCCCCTTCCTGCACCACCGTGTCACCCACCTGCATCCGCCGTTTCCGCAAATCAATGTTCAGGGTCGAGACCCCGACTACCGCCGGTTTGCCGAACTGCCGGGCCACAAGGGCGGCATGGCTGGTTCGGCCACCACGGCTGGTGAGGATTCCCTGCGCCGCCAGCATCCCGTGCACGTCGTCCGGCTTGGTCTCCGGCCGGACCATGATCACCTGGCGCCCCTCACCCTTGGCCCACTGTTCGGCGAGGTCGGCGTCGAAGGCCACTTCGCCGAAGGCGGCCCCGGGGGAGACGTTCAGTCCCCGGGCGATCACCTTGCCCGTACTGCGGGCCTGGGCCACCGCCTCGCGGTCGAACTGGGGGTGGAGGAAGAAGTCGATCTGTTCGGGGGTGACCCGGCCGACCGCCTTCTCCCGATCGATCAGACCCTCCTTCACCATATCGACGGCGATCCGTACCGCCGCCTGGGCGGTACGTTTGCCGTCCCGGGTCTGCAGCATCCACAGTTTGCCCTTTTCAACGGTAAACTCCACATCCTGCATGTCGCGGTAATGCTGTTCTAATTTGGTGGCGATCCGTTGCAGTTCGGCGAAGGGGCCGGGCATCTCCACGCCCATCTCGCGGATGTCCTTGGTCTGACGGATACCGGCGACCACGTCCTCACCCTGGGCGTTGGTGAGATAGTCCCCTTCCATCAGCGGATCGCCGGTGGAGCCGTTCCGGGTCATCGCCACCCCGGTGGCACAGTTATCGCCCATGTTGCCGAAGACCATGGTGACGATGTTGACGGCGGTGCCGAGGTGGTGGGAAATACCGGCGGCGTTGCGGTAGTCCATCGCCCGTTTTCCATTCCAGCTCTTGAACACCGCCTCGGTGGCCATTTTCAGCTGCTCGACCGGGTCCTGGGGAAAATCGACCTGGGTGTGGCTACGGAATATCGTCTTGAAATGGGTGGTGATGGTCTGCCAGTCGTGGGCGGTCAGTTCGGCATCGGAGGTGGCGCCGATGTTTTTCTTTACCCGCTCAATCACCTCCTCGAAGGCCTCGTCGGCTATCCCCATCACCACCGAGCCGAACATCTGGATCAGCCGGCGGTAGGCGTCAAAGACAAAGCGGGCGTCGCCGGTCTGGACGATCATACCGTGCGCCGTCTCATCGTTCAGGCCGATGTTCAATACGGTGTCCATCATTCCGGGCATGGAAAATTTCGCCCCGGAGCGGCAGGAAATCAGCAGGGGATAGTCGGGGTCGCCGAAGATCTTGCCGGTGGCGGTCTCAATGGCCATCAGGGCATGGAGCTGTTGGTCCCACATACCGTCGGGGAAGATCCCACCGGCGGCGAGATAGGCGTTGCAGGCCTCGGTGGTGACCGTAAACCCGGGTGGGACCGGCACGCCGATCCGGTGCATTTCGGCCAAGTTGGCCCCCTTGCCGCCGAAGAGGCCACGGACCTTGTCCCAGTTGCCGCCGGTGTAGGCCTCAGCCTGGTCCAGTTCGTGGTAGAGATAGACCCATTTTTTCTCTTTCATCTCGCTCCTTGAGGTGATGGTTGGTAACGAATTGCCTCTGCTCAATCCTACCTGTCAGTGCTGGCCTAAAGCAAGATTTTTTCCCTGAAACCCTTTGTCGGTCGACGGAACAAGATTCAGTCCTGCCTCGGGGCATTCGCCTTTTGTCCTGGGCGGGGGGTGAAGGGGAGGGAGAGAGATATGACCGGCCAGGCCCTTACGGCAGCGGAAGAACCAGCCGAAAGCCGAAGCGGGCGTTGCGGTAGCCAGGCGTTTTGCTGTTGCGGTCGGTTAGCCGCAGGGAGCGGGCGGTGTCGTTCCAGCCGCCGCCCCGGGTGACTCGGTAGGTGCCGGAAGGGGGACCGATCGGGTTGTCTCTGGGGCTCTCGGCGTAATAGCCACTGCCGTACCAGTCCTGGCACCATTCCCAGACGTTGCCCGACAGATCATGTAGGCCGAGACCGTTCGGCTGCTTACTCCCTACCGGGTGGGTGCTTCTGCCGCTGTTTTCTGCATACCAGGCATATTCGGCAATGTCGTCACCGCCGGCAAATTTTTCCTCTTGGCCATCGCTACGGGCGGCATATTCCCACTCCGCTTCCGTCGGCAGACGATACGTGCGGTTCGACAACTCATTAAGTGTATTAATAAATGCCTGGGCGTCGCTCCAGCTGACCTGTTCCACCGGATAGCGCTCACCGCGGCGAAAGCTTGCCGGATTGCTGCCGACAACCTTGCTGTACTCCCCCTGGGTCACCTCGTACTGTGCCATATAGAAGCTGTCGAGGCAGACCTCATGGGCCGGCTTCTCGTCACTGCTGCCACCGCCCAAGGTATCCCCCATCTGGAAGCAGCCTCCGGGCACCTTGACGAAGGCCATTGCCGTCGTCGGGTCGACAAAACTCTCGTCGTTTTCGCTCTGTGCCGTTGCTGGACCATGCCAGGCGGCGACGGTGATGGTGGCTAGCAAGAAAAGGAGGTGTGTCATTGGCGCTATCCTGTTTTTTACGATGTGCTGAAAAATGATTGACCCGGTCTTGCCCGGAGCGGGTGAGACCAGGGATTTGCGCCGGCAAGGCTGGTAGGCGAAGAGCTTGAGCAAAATACCTTCCATTAAAAAGGGATGGTCTCAGCCCGCCACCTGTTGTGGCAGAGTTACTATAGGCTGTAAACACGGCCGGAACAACCATGCAGATCATAGTACACAGCCTTGCCATCGATTACAAAGCCGAAAATCGATGCCCTTCGAGTACGTCTTCCATGCTTTTCTCGGTTCGTCTTCCAAAGAAAGGATACGTGGACGGCATCCTCGAGTGTATGTGAGATGGTAAAGGGAAACCAGGTATGTCTAAGAAGTGGTACCACTTCTCTCCTCCTCCTTGAATGGGGGGATCTGCCTCCTGGAACGACCGGCATATTTCAACCTCCCCGCATCTACAATGTCATACATGATTATGGCGGCGATCACCGTCCAACCTACCGCATGGAACATGAATATGCCGACCGGATCAAGGATGACCGATACGGTGTTCAGAACCGCACAGACGAGAAAAACCGTGCCGAAAAGCATCAACATACTAAGAACATGGTTGCAGAACAGCAGTATTGGACCATTGATTTCAGTATAGCTATACGAAGTCCATAACTGCGTTATTGTCGCCCATATAATTGGAATGGCAACAAAAAACAGCAGAAGATTGTTTTCTTCCGGTAGCTTGTAGTCGAGATAAAACTCAAAGAACCACACACCGAAGACAACCAGGACAATATTTCTAATAATCACGAATTGTATCATCTTTTCTCCTCTACAGTTTACTGACAATCCCCGGCAGGTTGCCGGAATTTCCTCTTAACCCGTACATTTTTCTGATGTACTCCTTCCGCCAGCTGCAACACAACCAACCTGCATGCTCTCTTCCTCACTGCTGTGCGGGAAGACTTTGCACTTGACAAAAAATGCATTTCCGGTTCCTTTGGTAGTACCATTAAGTAGAAAAGACAAACCAGAAATTTTAGCAAACAGTACATATTGTCCCGCTAGAACGCAATTAAATTGTTTTTTCTGCCATAACTTTCGTAACTCATTTAAACCTAAACACTCTCTTTGGTAGTACCATTACGGAGACTATAAGCCGATGAGCCAAGAAAATCTTTTCACACCGGTGCAGATCGGCCGACGGGGTGAAGACATCGCCCTGCAAATCGAGGCAGCCATTCTTGAGGAAAGGATCCTGCCAGGCGCACGCCTCCCCAGCGAAAGGGAACTGCAGATTCAATTCCAGACCGGTCGCGGAGTTATTCGCGAGGCCATCCGCGCCTTGAAGCAGAAAGGCTTGGTGGATATCCGCAAGGGGGCCATGGGCGGCACCTATGTGAAACAAATGGATGTTGCCAACGTCAGTGAATCTTTGGCGCTCTTTTTAAAACAGCAGCACATAGAGCCTGACCACATCGCAGAATTTCGGGAGAGCATTGATCGCGTCATCACCATTCTGGCCATCGCTCGAGCAGGCGCCGCGGCAAAAGAGGAACTCGTTGCTGAAACTGAAAAACTCATGGAAATGGTCAACCAAGAGGAGCCAGACCAAGAGAGCATTGCCGGACAGGATCGGATTCTCAACATCCGCCTGGCGCAAATGAGCAACAATCCTGTGTTTGCCTGGGTCATGGAGGCCCTTCAACAGGGCTTCAGTTCGCACGACTACGCCCTGTACGACGAGACTGCGTATCGTCTGAAGACTGCCGAAAACTGGCAGAAAACCGCCCAGCATATCGCCCGAAACGATCCCATGCAGGCACTTTCATCCATAGCTGCCCACTACGCCCTGCTGCGCAGCTGTGTTGCCGGACAGAAACCACAATCGGAAGAAAATAATCGGTTAGCTTAGTTGGCAATACCGGCAAAATATCTCCCAGGCGGAACGGGAACATCCCGGCCGCCTGCATCGATTCTACACATTACGGAGTACTGAAAAATGAAGAACACTGTTTACGACTACATCATAATAGGCGGAGGCTCTGCCGGAAGCGTCCTGGCCAACCGCCTGAGCGCCAACCCCAAAACCAAGGTCCTGGTCCTGGAAGCCGGCAAACCGGATTACCGCTGGGATTTTCGCATTCATATGCCGGCGGCACTGACCTACCTGCTCACCGACAAGACCTATAACTGGCTGTACGAATCGGCGCCCGAACCACAGATGCACAATCGTCGCATCGCCCAGCCCCGCGGTAAGGTCCTGGGTGGTTCGAGCAGTATAAATGGAATGATCTATATCCGTGGCAACGCCATGGATTTCGAAAAGTGGGCCGCCAACAAGGGTCTGGAGGAATGGGACTACGCCCATTGCCTGCCCTATTTTAAAAAAGCGGAAAACCGGCTGCAGGGCGCCGATGAATACCATGGCTCAAACGGCCCCCTCTATCTTGATACGGCAGCATGCGACAATCCATTATTTACCGCCTTCTTCAAAGCGGCACAGCAGGCCGGCTACCCGCTCACCGATGATGTCAACGGGTACCAGCAGGAAGGTTTCGGCAGGTTTGACCAGAATATCTATCGGGCCAGAAGACATAATGCCGCCCGGGCCTATATCCATCCCGTCAAGAACAGGGCCAATCTCACTGTTCAATGCAAGGTGAAGGTCAACAAAGTTCTTTTCCAGGGTAAAAAGGCGGTTGGG
>JAABSV010000052.1 GCA_011390165.1 Desulfobulbaceae bacterium | reverse complement strand
GGGGGCGATCAAGAAACCCTTTACCCCGGATAAGGTCAACGAGGTGCTTGGCCCGCTGCTCTAGCCACGTCGTCAGACCTGACGAATGGAAGGGCTGGGAAGTTCGGGGCGCAGCCATCGCTGCATTGCTCGCGATGGGTGCCGGCAGGCTTGATGAAAACAGACGAGGAGAAGACGGTGGAGTTGCCTGAGAAGATTATTGCCGCCATGCAGGAAATTTTTTCCACCATGGTGATGATGGAGGTCGAAGCGGGGGAGCCCGGGCAAATCCCGCCCAGCCCCCTGGTGGAAAGTATCTCGGGAGTGATCGGCCTGGCCGGGACCCACAAGGGGGTTCTCGCCATCCATCTGCCCAACCGGGTGGCGATGGCGATCACCGGCAGCTTCCTGGGGATGGAGGTTGACGAGATCAACGGCGATGTCGAGGATGCGGTGGGGGAACTGGCCAACATGCTTGGCGGCAATGTCAAGTCCATCCTCTCCGAGAAGGGGCGGGATATCGACCTGAGCCTGCCGACGACCATCTCCGGTCGAGAGTATGGCTTCCAATCGGCCCGGGAGGTGGAGAAGATTCTGCTCCCCTTTGTCTGTGCCGAGGGAAATTTTTTCGTCGAACTGCAACTGGAAAGATAGTTGCTGAGGAATCTGCCCCGACAACCGTCAGCCATGGCGGACCGGGGTCGGAAGGCCGGATGGTATCGATGGTGCTGGAGCCATCCGGGGTAGAGTTGCGGCACTTGAGGATGGTGGGCATGGCCGATTCGTTACAGTTGGGGGCGGAAATTATCAGCGGAACCCAGGAAGTGTTCAGCACCATGCTGATGACCGAACTGACGGGGGAGGAACTCGGCTCCGACAGTGTGGTCAACATCGACTCCAACCTGACCAGCATGATCGGCCTTGGTGGTGGATTGCGCGGGATGCTGGCCATCCACTGCCCGGCAGCGGTGGCCATGGCGATCACCGGCGGTTTCCTCGGCATGGAGGTGACTGAACTGAACGACGACGTCCAGGACGCCATCGGTGAGATCGCCAACATGGTCGCCGGCAATCTCAAGGTCTCCTGTGCCGCCCAGGATGTTTCCCTGGAACTGGCTATCCCGACCTCCATTGTCGGTGATTCCTTTCGGGTCAGCCGGATCACCGGTGCCGAGCGGGTTCTGGTCGCTCTGCAGATGGATGGCCGTTCATTCTGGATCGAACTGATGTATGTCCTTGCCCGCTGACCAGCAATGGTAAACTCCCGGGGCAATTCTGCCGATACGACTCGAAGAAGAGAACTGAACCCCAGCGGACGGCGGCGGCTGTCCGCCCCTTTCCGCCCGCAGGATTATGCAACTCAAGCGATTTAACAAGATTCTCGAGGCCGTCGAGGTCAGGGTCCAGCAGGAGGTCAGTGCCCTGCTGGGAGCCGACTTCATCCTCATCGGCCGGCTGCGGGAACCCGTCTCCAAGACCCAGGCCTTCGAAGGGTTGAAGGGGAAGCAGGTCTGCGCCAGAATCGATATTGCCGGTGACCAGAGCGGTGCCGGCTGCCTGCTGGTGGGGATCAAGGATGCCATCCGCCTGGGTGGCACCCTGATCATGCTGCCCGATGCCGAACTGGACGAGGTGATCGGCCGGGAAGAGTACAGCGAGGAGTTGGCCGACTCGTACGGCGAAATTGCCAACATTGTAGCCGGTGCCTTCACGAGCGATTTTGAGGAGCTTTTCCCCACCCCCTGCCGTTTCATCCGCAAGGAACAGGAAATCATTGTCCCGGCCAAGGTGGAAGGGGACTCCGACCAGCCGGTGGCCAATCAGATGTATCTGATGATGTCCTCGGCGATGGCCCTGGAAGGCCGGCAACTGGGAGAACTGGTGATGCTCCTGCCGGCGGAGACCTTCGGCCTGGAACTGGCTGAAGAGGGGGCTGGGGCCACCCCGGCGGCCGCCAGCGAGGCCGCGGCGACAGGCAAACCGGCGCCGGCCCCCCAAGAAGCCCCTGCGGCCCCGGCGTCGCCGGCCGCAACAGCCGAGAAGCCGGCCCAGCCCGCCGCCTCGCCTGACCCACCCGCGCCGGCTGCCGGCGGAGCAAGGCCCGATCCGGTGAAACAGAAGAAAAAGATTGACCGGCTGCTGGAAGAGTGTCGGGCCCGGATGGAGACCGAGATCGCCGCCCTGCTCAGTGTCGATATCAGTCTCGACGACCTCGACAACCGGCTGCTTGGCAAAGAGGAGTTCTTCACCGATGCGGTGAGCGGCCGGCAGATCCTCACCAATATGGCAGTGGTCGGCGCGGTGGAGGAAAAAGCCTCTCTGGTCATCGGTATCAAGGAGGCGATCTATCTCGGCGGCGTGCTGATCATGCTCCCCCCTGCCGAGTTGGACAGCGTCGCCAATGCCCAGGAATTTGGCGAGGACTCGCGCGATGCCTACGGTGAGGTGGCCAACATCATCTCCGGGGTCTATACCGCCGTTTTCGAAGAGCAGTACAACGAAAAACTCCGCTTCATCAAAAAGGATCTGCAGGAGGTGGTGCCGGCGAAGGTGGTGGCTGCCTCCGATGAACCCATTGCCGACCGGCTCTACTACGTCTCGTCGATGAGCGTCAACCTGCAGGGGCGGCAACTGGGCAAGATGCAGATGCTCTTTCCGGCGGCAATGTTCGGCCTTGAGCCGGTGGCGCCAGCAGCCGTCGCCGAGCCTGCGCCGCAGCCGGCGGCATCGGCCCCCGCTTCTGGGGAGCAGGCTGGGGAGCAAGCCGGAGCGCCGGCCGCAGCCGCAGCTCCCGCTCCCGCCGCACCGGGGCCCTCGGCGGCAGAACTGGCCAAGCAGAAGAAACGCCTCGATGCCATCCTGGAGAACTGCCGGCAGCGAATGGCCGAAGAGGTCGGGGCGATGCTCGGTGCCGATATCCTCCTCACCGGTCTCGAGAACAGCCTGGTCAGTAAGGATGATTTCTTTGCCGACCAGGTCACCGGCAAACAGATCATCGCCAACTTCGATATCGTCGGCGAACTGAGCGGCTGTGGCTATCTCACCGTTTCCCTGCGTGATGCCATCCGCATCGGCGGGATGCTGATCATGCTGCCGGAGCAGGAGTTGGAGGCGGTGGTCAACCGGGAAGAGTTCGGTGAGGACAGCCAGGACGCCTACGGTGAAATTGCCAACATCATTGCCGGCTCCTATACCGGCATCTTCGAGGAAGAGTATAGCCGCAAGATCCGTTTTGTCCGCAACGAGGTCAATGAAGTGGTGCCGGCCAAGGTGGCGATCCTCTCCGACAAGCCCTTTCCCAACGGCGACTACTATCTGAGCAGGATGGATCTGGCCATCGACGGGGTGGAATTTGGCCGGATTTCGCTGCTTCTGCCGGCCGATGTCTTTGGCCTCGAGTGGCTGCGTCAACCGGAGCCGGAGGCTGTACCGGTTGCAGCCGCCGCCGCACCGGCTGCTCCTGGCTATGCTGCCGCCCCGGCACCGGCCGAAGTAGGCGACGCCGGCAGCGCGGCCGGAGTGGCGGCGGCTGCGCCAGGAAGTGCCGCCGCCGGGGCGCCACCGCCGGACCCGGAGATCCTTCTCGTTGGCGACGACTTCGTCGAGGCGGCGCGAATTGCCGCCGTATTGGACGAACTCGGCTACGTGGTCCGGACGCTATCCTTCAAGGACCCCCTTCATGGCCATATTCCCGGGCGCTTGCGGGCGGTCTATCTGGTGATGCGGGAAGTGAACGAGCAGTCCTTCGGGATGGCGATCAAAATCAGTTCGTCGTGCTCTCTGCCCCTGATTGCCGCCGGGCCGGAGTGGACCAAGAGCAAGGTGATCAAGGCGGTCAGGTACGGGGTGAACGATATCCTCCTTACCCCGGCGGGTCGAGAGGAGATCGCCGACAACGTCCGCAACAACCTGCTGCGCCAGGCGGCTTAGGCTGCCGGGCAGCGGCCCCTTCTTTGCCGCCGCTTGCTTTAGCGCGGCCCTGCACTCCCCCTTACTCTTCCCACAACCCCTCGATATCCTTTTTCTTGATCTTTTCCAGAAGGGTTGTCCGTTTCAGTTTGAGGAGGCGGGCGGCCTCCTTTTTGTTCCCTTCACTGAACCGCAGGGCCTGGATGATCAGCCTGGTCTCAAAATCGTTGATCAACTCGTTGAAGTCGATCTCCCCCTCCAGCCAGCAGAGATCGGGATGGATGCCATCAGCTGCGGATCTCAGCTGGTCGGTGGCGGGCACCGGCAGCGGCGGGGCCTTGCTGCCGGCTGGTGGGGCTGTCGCCACGCGCTCCTCTGCAGGGATTTCCACTTCGGCAAATTTTTCCGGCAGCTCAGCGAGTTCGACGATCCGGCCGGAGTGGAGGATGGTCATATGCTGGATCAGGTTCTCCAACTCGCGGACGTTGCCCCGCCAGTTGTAGTAACGGAGGGCGGCCAGCGCCCGGGGAGAGAGGCTGAAGCGGTCGCGGCCGCGGCTGTCGGCGTATTTGGCCATGAAGGCCTCGATCAGTTCCGGGATATCCTCGCGTCTCTCCCGCAGCGCCGGGATGTGCAGGGGGACGACGCTCAAGCGGTAATAGAGGTCTTCCCGGAAGCTTCCCTCCCGCACCTGCCGCTCCAGGTCACAGTGGGTGGCGGCCAGGATCCGGGTGTTGATGGGGATCGCCTTGTAGGCCCCCACCGGTTCAAACTCCTTCTCCTGGAGGACGCGCAGCAACTTGGCCTGCAGTGAACCCTTCATGTCGCCGATCTCGTCGAGAAAGAGCGTCCCCTGGTCGGCGTACTGGATTCGCCCAGGTTTGTTCTGCACTGCCCCGGTGAAGGCCCCCTTGGTGTAGCCGAACAGTTCACTCTCCAGGAGGTCGTCGGGGATGGCGGCGCAGTTGACCGGGACGAAATTCTTGTTGCGGCGGTCGCTGCGGGCATGGATCGCCTTGGCCACCATCTCCTTGCCGGTACCCGATTCACCCCGGATGAGAACGGTGGAGAGATCATCCTCGGCCACCCGGTCGATGAGGTCAAAGAGTTGGCGCATCGGCCGGCTGCTGCCGATCATGCCGTGGAAGGGTGCCTGTACCGCTGCCGGTGTTGGCGGTACAGGCACTTGCGCCGAGTGGATGGTGGCGTAGGCGCGTTGCAGGGCGCCGGCGGTCTCCTGGGGGTCGAGGGGCTTGTGGATGTAGTAACAAAGGTCAAAGTCGAGCAGCTGTTTGATCAGCTGCGGCCGGCCGGCTGGGATGACCGGCAGGATCAGGGTGTCGGGCCGAACCTGGCGCAGCCGGCTGATCAACTCGACCCGCCCGGCAACGATATCAAGATCGAGGAGAAGGATTTCCGCCGTCCGCTCCGCCAACCAGGCGAGCAGGTCGGCCTCACTGGTGACATGCGCGAAGGTGCAGGAGAACTGCAGGCTGAGCCCTTCGGTGTGGGCCGAAAGGCCGTCTCGGTCGGCAATCAGGATGGTGGTCATTGCTGCCATTGCTGAGGGAAGAGAGATTCCGACACAGGGCGTTGCCGCACGGCGAGGTCAGGGCGCCGGGTGCATCAGGTCGGCCAGCTTGCTCGAGGTACGGCGCATGTTGAGGCTGAGCAGGCGGGCGATCTTCTGGATCACCTTGATCCCGAGGGCGGGAAATTTCTCGGCAAGCAGTTCGAACCCCCGGTCGGTGAGGGTGACCATGGTGGTCGGCTGTCTGGCAATCACGGTTGCCGAGCGTGGTGACTTGTCGATCAGGGCCATTTCACCGATTGAACTACCGCGGGTGAGGCGCACGAGGGGGATATTTTCCCCCGATTCGGAACGTTTGAGCACCTCCAGAACCCCTTGGACCACAAAGCCCATGAAGGTTCCCTGATCCCCTTCGACGAAGAGGTACTCTCCCCGGTGCAGATCGATAAAACTCATATGCCGGGCGAGGATGGACAGTTCATCCATCTTGAAGCTGGAAAAGATCGGCAGGCTGATCAGAAATGATCGGGTTTCTTCCTCGCTCTCACGTATTTGCCGTTCTTCCATCATGCTGAACATCCATCTGAAGATGGTACTGCTCGGTCTGCCACAGCCTCTCTGCACGGGGTGTTGTCTTCAGCAACCAGCATAGCATAAGGCGGGACGAAAAAACAACAGTGTTTTCTTGATAGTATCGGCGGAATCAGTGAAGACCGGGCAATGCCGGCCGGAGTTGGGCCGGACGTGGGCTTGCCGGTTCACCGTCCGTGCGGATAAGTCCTCAACATGACTCGCAAGGCGGCGGTACAAGGGCGGTTTTTCGCCGGTGAGGATATGACTTTGCGTTTGCAACGGAATCAGCTATAGTCAGGGTCGTTACAGCCAACCGCACTCCAGGCCGCCACGCCATTGACGCCCCCGGTGGCTGACGGCATTTGCGGATGGGCCAGCCTTGCTCCCGCAACCTGTACCATCCTGCCTGTTTTCGCTTGCTATGGGTTTTCGTTTGCAAAGACTTTTCCCGCTCATCCGCATCCTCATCTTGCTGGTCGCGCTGGTCCCGTTCTTTCCGGATCCGGTCGCCTCGTCGTCCTTTTCCGCCCGGGTGAGCAAGGTGATCGATGGTGATTCCCTGCGCGTTCGTGCCTCCGGTGCCGGGGAGATGGAGCTGCGCCTCTACGGCCTGGACGCCCCCGAGTATGACCAGCCCTACGCCGCCCGGGCCCGGGAGTTTCTCCGCCGGCGGCTGCATGGGCAAAGGGTGCTGGTGGAAGCGGTGGAAACCGATCAGTATGGCCGGACCGTGGCCCTGGTCAGCCGGGACGGGGGGCTGGTTAATGAGGAACTGGTGGCCGCCGGCCTGGCCTGGGTCTCTCCCCGCTACTGCCGGCGCCCTTTCTGTGCGCAGTGGCAACGCCTGGAGGAGAGGGCCCGCCGCCAGGGAAGTGGCCTCTGGCGCCAAGCCGAACCGATCGCACCCTGGCGCTGGAAGAGAATGGCACGCCGGCGCTAACCCGGCCACTGCCCCGAATAGTGCAAACTTCTACCATGGAGAGGCCGTCATGCTGGCGGCCGCAAAAATGAGAATGCCTTCTGTCAGAAACAAAACCGCCATTCTGGCCATGGCCCTGGTTGCCGCCTTCACCCTCCCCACCTTCGCCGTTGTCGGCACGGCGGCGGCCGAAAGCGTTGCCGGCCGGGAAAATCTGGCCAGACTCCTGGCCACCAGAGCCTGTCCGGGTTGCCAACTCTCTGGTCTTAATCTGAACCGGATGGATCTTGCCGGCACCAACCTGCAGGGGGCCGATCTCTCCCGGAGCACTCTGCTGTTGGCCAATCTGGCCGGGGCCAATCTGCAGCAGGCCGATCTCCGTGGCAGTCGGTTCGGCGGTGCCGACCTTGGCGATGCCGACCTGCGCGGTGCCGACCTGCGGGGGGTCGATCTGGCCGGGGCCTATCTCGGTGGGGCCCGCTTCGATGGCCAGTTCGTCCAGGCCAGGCCCTATGCGGAAACCGGTGATGTCGGCATCGACACTCTGGCGCAGGAGGTGTACGTCGAGGCGGGGCCGAAAAAAAGCCCCGAGGCGCAGGAGGTTCGGCTCGGGGCGCGGCGTGACCTTGCCGAACCGCCACCGCCCATGCCGGTGGCCGAGCCGGTGGCGCCCCCACCGCCGGCCCCCCTGAAGACGGCAGCGCCGGTCAGAGAGGTGGTGAAGCCGTCAGTTCAGACCCCACCGGTTCAACCGCGACCGGTTCAGGCACCGCTGGCGGCACCGGTGAGCAAAAAGACCGCTCCGCCGGCTGCACCGGTGGTGGAACAGCAGCAAGGCCCTGTTGCCACTGCGCAGCCATCCCCGGATGCGATCAACCGCCTGCTGGCTGAGAAGAAGTGCTACGCCTGCCCGCTGACTGGGGTCGATCTTGCCGGTCGGAATCTGAAAGGGGCGGATCTGGAAAAGGCCGATCTCAGCCGGGCCAATCTGGCCGGCACCAACCTGGACGGGGCCAATTTGAAAGCGGCGGTACTGGTGGGGGCAGACCTGCGCGGTGCCAGTCTGCGGCAGACCGACCTCTACCGGGCCGATCTGAGCGGTGCCGATCTCAGCGGCGCCAGGCTGGACGGGGCGCTCATGGATGACGCGGTGCTGAACGGCACCATCGGCTTGCCCGCCCCCCGGTAACTGCCGGCGCGGCAGTGCTCAGCTCTCAGCGAGGATCCCCAGGGCCTGTTCAATACGGAGATCCTCGGCCTGGCCCTCGTTGCGGAGGATCTCCTCCACCCGGTCCAGGTTCTGCCGCAACCTGGCCATGCCGATCTCCAGATCCTGAATTGTCCCGGAGGCGGCGGACTCGGTGGTCCGCATCGCCACCTGCAAATCCTCGGCGTTGCGGAGGATTGTCTGCAGGTTGGCAATCTTGTCCAGACGCAGGAAGAGCTCGTCAAAGTTGATCGGCTTTTCCAGGTAGTCGGCAGCCCCCTTCTTCATCGCCTCCACCGCACTGTGTACCGAAGAGTGGGCGGTGATCAGCAGCACTTCGGTGTTCTGGTTGATCTCCTTGGCAATCTCCAGTACCTCGATGCCACCGATATCTCCCGGCATCATCAGGTCGGTGAGGACCACGTCAAAAAGCTGCTGGCGCAGGAGGCGTTCCGCCGCGTATCCGTCGCCGGCGGCCTGTACCTGGTAGTTTTCTCTTTTCAGACGCTGTTCCAGGAGGTGGAGGATGACCGGATCGTCGTCGACCACCAGGATGGAAAGATTTTTCATCGGGGAGCCCCCTTATTCATTTCTTCTGGTAAAAGATCGAGCGGAGATGGCGTTTGGGGATAAACTGGGGACAGATACCGGTCAGTGATTCGGTGGAGCCGATGACCAGAAAACCATCGTCGGCCAGGCTTTCCCCCAGTTTGTTGAACAGCTTTTTCCGGTCGTCCAGGGTGAAATAGATCGCTACGTTGCGGCAGAAGATGATATCGAACTTGCCGAGGTTGGTGAACGGCTGCATCAGGTTGAGTTTTTTGAAGGTGGCCATGGCCCGGATTTCGTCCTTGATCTTCCAGGAATCGCCAAAGAGGGTGAAGTATTTCTGCAGGAATCGCTTATCCAGCCCCCGTTCGATCTCGAAGCGGTTGTATTTGCCGTAACTGGCCTGGACGATGGCCGATTCGGAGATGTCGGTGCCGAGCAGGGTGAAATTGTAGGCGCTGGCATCCCGGATCAATTCCTTGATCACTATGGCGATGGAGTAGAGCTCCTGACCGGTGGAGGAGGCGGCGCTCCAGATTTTGATCGAGGGCTTCAGCGGCGAACGGCCGGAGCGGGCATCGATCACCTCCGGGAGGATCTTGTGCTGGAGGAGTTCAAAGGGCCCTTTGTCGCGGAAAAAGAGGGTTTCGTTGGTGGTGATGGCATCGATGATCTCTTTTTCGATCTTTTTGTTCGCTTCCCGCTGCGCCTTGAGACAGAGTTCCTGGTAGGACCGACAGCCTTGGGCCTCGACGACCGAACTCAACCGGGTCTCAAACAGATAGGACTTGCTCTGATCCAGGAAGATTCCGGTGATCTGCTGGATGTACTGCGAGATGGTTTTCAGTTCCGCCGGAGCTATCTTGATCATTGTGGTCTGCAGCCCATGTCAAACGGCGCGCGTATGGCCCTGCCGGGTTATTTTACACTCTTGATAATCTCATCGGCGATGCGGTTCAGCGGCGCCACCACATCCAGATAGCCCAGTTCGGCCGGGGCCTTGGGCATACCGTAGACCACACAGGAGCCCTCGTCCTGGCCAATAATGAAGGCGGCCTTGTTTTTCAACACCTTCAAGCCTTTGGTGCCGTCCGAGCCCATGCCGGTCATGATCACCGCAGTGGCCCGGCCGACATAGTAATCGGCCACCGAACGGAAGAGGTAGTCCACCGCCGGTTTGCAGGAGTTTTCCGGCGGGTCGTCGGTGATCTTTATCCGCCTCTGCAACCCGTCGACACCGGCAATCAGCCGCATCTGTTTCCCCCCGGGGGCGATGTAGATGACATTCGGGCGGATCACCTCGCCATCCTCGGCCTCCTTGACGCTGAGCGGGCACTTCTTGTCCAGACTGGTGGCCAGCGAGCGGGTGAAGACCGGTGGCATGTGCTGGACCACCAGCACCGGTACGCCAAGGTTGGCCGGCAGGCGGGGGAGCATCTGGCCAAGGGCGTTGGGGCCGCCGGTGGAGATACCGATGGTGACGATCTCCGATTTCGAGCGCCGCACCGGCGTTGCCCCGGCCGGTGGGGGAGGGGTTGGTCTGGCCAGCGGCCGGGCAATGGCCGTTGGCGAACCGAACCGTCCCTTGCGGGCGATCAACGCCGGGGCGTTTTTCGAGCGGGCAAAGGCCTGAAAGATCGGAATCAGGGCATCCTTGATCTCTTTTTTGCCGCTCTGCTGGTTGCCACTCTGCGGTTTGAGGATGAAGTCGAAGGCCCCCAGTTCCAGGGCCCGCATGGTCATCTCACTCCCCTCGGCGGTGAGCGTCGAGAGCATCACCGCCCCGACCCCGGGGTAATTTTTCTGCAGTTCGGCGAGGACCTCGATGCCGTTCATCTCCGGCATCTCAATGTCCAGGGTGAGAATATCCGGCTTCAGGGTCTTGATCTTGGCAATGGCGATCTTGCCGTTATGGGCGACTCCTGCCAGTTCCACTCCGGGGATTTCGCCGACGATATCGGAGACCACCTTGCGGTAGACGATGGTGTCGTCAACGACCAGGACACGAAGTTTTTTTCCAAAACTCATAAATCACCGCAGCCTTCCAATACTGCCCACCTGCGGGGGTGGGCGGTAAGAACAATCTTGCCGGAGACGGCGTTGTCCAAGCCCCCCTCCGTGCCCCAAGCGCACCGGCCGTTCATGTTGCAAAACGGCAGCCGTCTAATCCTCGATGCTCAGCACCTTGTCGATATTGAGAATACCGATCAGGGTGTTGTCGGTTTTGAACACCCCGGTGAAAAACTCCCCCTGGATACCGCGCATATTGGCCGGGGCCGGTTCCCGCTTGACCATGTCGGCGGTGACCACGTCGCTGATCTTCCGCACCAGCAGACCGACATGGCCGCCGGTGGAGTTGACGATGATATTGCGGGGGTCCTGGGAGATGTCGGTATCGCCAAGGCCCAGCTTCCGGCCGAGATCGATGATGGTGACGATCTGGCCGCGCAGGTTGAGGATGCCGAGGACGTACTCAGGGGCCTGGGGGACCTTGGTCATCTGCATCAGCTTGTTGATCTCTTGGACCTTGAGGATATCCATGCCGCAGAGTGCCTCGCCGACATAGAAGGTGGCCAGTTCGACGATGTTGCTGTTCTTCGCCGGTGCTTTTGCTACCGTGTTCGTATTTTCGGTCATATCTGTTCCATCTTGCGTAACAACTGGTTATCTGAAACGGTCGGGTACTCTCCGCCGTCGCCATGGAGGAATCAGTGCCGGCGCTTGATAAAATCGTGCACCGAGACCATCAACCGCTCCTTGTCGAGTTTGATATGGTACTCGTTGATTCCCACCGCCTGCCCCTTGGCCACGTCCTCGGCAGAAGCGAGAGTGGTCAGGGCAATCACCGGCAGGGCGGAAAAACGGCTGTCCCGGCGGATCTGCTGGGTCAGCTGGAAGCCATTCATATTGGGCATCTCGATATCGGTGACCAGCATGGATATCTCGTCACCGTACTCGAGCAACCGTTCCCAGGCCTCAACGCCATCTTCGGCCTCGATCACATTGTACCCGACCTCGGTCATGTAGCCTTTCACCTGGTTGCGGAAAAACTTCGAGTCCTCGGCAATAAGGATGTTGGGTGGCTCCTCATCGGCGATCTCTTCCGCCACCTTCCGTTCCTGTTCGGCGAACCAGTGCGGGAAGAGGGTCTGGACCATCTCGAAGACGTTGACCAGCATGGTGGTGTGGTTGTCGATGATGATCGAGCCCATGATCCCGGTTTGGCTGAGGGTGGTGTCGTCGATGTCGGCGTTGATCTCCAGAGCATCGATGGGGCCGGTGGCCAGCAGCCCGACGGTACGTTTGGCGATGTTGAAGACGATCACCAGAAGGTCGTCGTGGTCGGCCAGGGGCTGGACCATGGCCACATCGTCAACACAGATCAGGGAGAGACTGCCGCTGCGGTACTTCATCACCCGCTTGCCGCCAAGGTCCTCGATGTCGTGACGCTTGATCTTCTCGATCCGTTCCACCTGATTGAGGGGGACGGCAAAGTGTTCGCTCTCTGAACTCTTGAAGATGAGGAGCGACTGCCGGTCCATCTTCGCCTTCAGGGCATCCTCGGCGGCCTTGGCCACCTCGGCGGCCCGGTCGGAGCTGTCCACCGAGGTGAGCTGGGCCATCCGGGCCAGGTTGCCGACGTCCAGGATCAGGGCAATGCGTCCGTCCCCCATGATGGTAGCCCCGGCGTAGCCTTTGCAGTTCTGGAGGTGGCGCCCCAGCGGTTTGATGACGATCTCCTCGGAATCCTGGAGACGGTCGACGATCAAGCCGTATTTCATCGAGCCGGTGGAGACGACCACGACGTTCAGGGCGCTGGAGGCCGAGTAACGGCGGTCGATCACCGAGCGTGGCCGGCCATCCCGGTTCCCCCGTTTCTCTTTGCGGTCCTGCTCGTTGCCCCGGCGGGTGTGGGGCGACTCGTTGCCGCGCCGGTCGGAGACCATTTCCCGGCGATCCGGTCTGACCTCTTCGTTCTTATGGTCGTAGAAGGTCCGTTCCACCCCGATCACATCGGCGAGGCGGATCAGCGGCAGGAGGGTGCCGCGCAGGCGGACGACCTCGGCATCGCCGACCCGTTCCACCCTGTCCTTCACCTGGCTGGCCGGGATACGGAGGAGCTCTTCCAGATTGACCTGGGGAATGGCGTACCGTTCGCCGCCGGTCTCTATGATCTGGCAGGGGATGATCGCCAGGGTGAGCGGCAGTTTGATGGAGATGGTGGTGCCGGCCCCTTTCTCGGAGATGATGTCGACACTGCCGCCGAGTTGGTCGAGGTTGGTCTTCACCACATCCATCCCCACCCCGCGGCCGGAGACATCGGTGACCTCCTTGGCGGTGGAGAAGCCGGGCAGGAAGATGATGTTCACCTTCTCCTTGTCCGACATTGTCTGGCTCTGCTCGGAGGTGATCAGCCCCTTCTGCACGGCGCTGGCGGCGAGGGCGTCACCGTCCAGCCCCTTGCCGTCGTCGCTGATCTCGATCACCACCTGGCCGGCCTCGTGGTAGGCCTTGAGGACCACCAGGCCACGGTCCGGTTTGCCAGCCTTCTTCCGTATCTCCGGCAGTTCGATACCGTGATCGACCGAGTTGCGGACCAGATGGGTAAGGGGGTCGTTGATCGCCTCGATGATCGTCTTGTCCAGTTCGACATCCTTGCCGACGATGGTCAGATCGATCGATTTCTTCAGCTTTTTCGAAAGATCGCGGACGACCCGGGGGAATTTGTTGAAGACGTTGCCGATGGGCTGCATCCGGGTGAGCATGATCGCCTCTTGCAACTCGGAGGTGATCAAATCGATTCGCTGGCCCACCGCTTCGGCGTTGCGCAGGTCATCCGAACCGATGGTCTGGAGGAGTTGGTTGCGGCTGAGAACCAGCTCTCCGGCCAGGTTCATCAGCGAGTCGAGCAGGCTGACGTGCACCCGCAGTGAGGTCTCCGCCTTCACCGGGGCGCTCTGTTTTGTCCGCGAGCCCTGGCTGTTGCCCTCGGGGGCGGCAAGCTCTTCTTCCGTTTCGAGGGGGGGATCGCCACCGTTCAGCTCCGGCTCCGGCTCCAGATCCAGCTCCAGTTCCGGTTCTTCCTCCGGTTCCTGCGCTGCCTCGGCCTCCACCGCCATTTCCTCGGCCGCTGGTTCCTCCTCCACGACGGTGGCAACCGGTTGCGCTGCTGGCGGGGAGGCTGCCTTTCGGGCCACCGGTTCGGCCGGTGGCTGGCTGAAGGTGCCGTCGGCAATGGCATTCAGCGGGGTGACGTGGGAGGAGATATCCACCTCGTTGCTGTTGTGGACGTCCCCGATCATGCTCTGCAACTGGTCGGCGGCAATGAGCAGGACGTTGACGATTTCCGGGGTGGGGATGAGCTTTTTGCTGCGGATCATCCCGAGGACGTTTTCTGCGGCGTGCGAGAGCTCCTGGATCGCCGTCAGACCCATGAAACCTGCCCCCCCCTTGATGGAGTGGGCGGCCCGGAACACCTTGTTGACCAGATCCTCGTCGATCTGCGCTCCCGCTTCCTCTATGGCCAGCAGGTCATTCTCGATATCGGCGAGATGTTCCAGTGACTCTTCGATAAATCCTTGCAATATTTCGTCGTCTTCGATTTCCATAAAAACACTCCCTGCAGGTTGATGGTAATCCGGTTGACTCTTTTAGATTATCCATAGAGAAAATTTTCTGTACAGGTTTTTTTTATAATCGTTTAGAGCGGAATGCATCAAAAGGCTGCAGAACCCGGATCTGTAACCGTTCAGCCAGCGCTCCAGCTTTGTTCAGGCAGGCCTTCGAGTAAGAGTTGGCTCTCTCAGCTGTCCTGGCCGGGCAAAATTGGGGTGCTGGTGAACGGGTACGGTTTTGTACGGCACATTACGATGACGGCGGGAGTGGTGCGGCCGGCCGGACGTCAACGATTCGGACCGCATAGCTGAGGTGGTGTCCGGCCAGGGGGTGGTTGTAGTCGACGGTCACCTCGCTGCCGGCAACAGCCATAACCGTCGCCGGCACCTGCTGCTCCACCCCGTCCCTGGTGACCCGCAGGGAGAGGATCATTCCCGGCCGCGGCTGCAGTTTTTCCACCATCTGCCGGTTATTGATGATCTGCAGAAGATCCTTCTGCCGTTGGCCGTACCCCTCTTCGGGGGGAACGCGGATCTTTCTGCTTTCGCCGACGGCCATCTCAATGACGGTCAGTTCGAGGGAGGGGGGAAGCTGGTTGTCGCCGATGGTGACCCACATGGGGTCCTCCTCGCTGACGGTAATGAAGGTGTCGCCGTTGTCCAGGGTACCGGTAAAGGTCAGGCAGACACTGTCGCCCGGGTGAATTTTTGCCATGGGATGACTCCTTGCCTTGCGGCCTTGCGCTGGTAATAAATGGTGCCGGCGGCAAAATGTGCCGGCAAGACGGGATCAAGAGAGAAAACGGCCAGCCACACTATAGAAAACTAGCCTCATAATGCAAGAAGAGAGCGTCAAAGCCAGTCATTCCCTGCCGGTTGCATCGACTGCTCCTTGACAAAGATTCTTCTGCTGTCTACTCTGCTACTCTTGTGAAAGCGGTTTTATGCCGTATTGAGTGCGGTTGCGGTCCTGCCGCCCCCCCTTGTCCAGTGCCGGCGGGCACTGCCGGCCTGGCTGACCTGGCCGACCTGGCCGACCTGACCGATCTGACCGATCTGACCGATCTGACCATTTGGTCATTTGGTCATTTGGTCATAGCCATGGCCATGACCGCCTGCCACACCCGGCCGTCGCCACCCCACCCTGGAGATCCTCTGGCATGGTAGAGTTGCATTTCAGCAAAGGCAGCGATGGCCTGCTGCCGGCGATTGTTCAGGACCACCGGAGTGGGGAGGTGCTGATGCTCGCCTATATTAACGAGCAGGCCTGGGCCAAAACCCTGGCCACCGGACAGGCCCATTACTGGAGCCGTTCCCGCAACTGTCTCTGGCTGAAAGGGGAGAGCTCCGGCAATATTCAGCTTGTCCGCCGGATTCTGGTGGACTGCGACGCCGATACGGTCCTCTTCCAGGTGGAGCAGCTGGGTGAGGCCGCCTGCCATACCGGCCACCGCTCCTGTTTCCACCGGCTGGTGGTTGATGGCCGGCTGGTGGTCGAGGGAAGACCGCTGTTCGACCCGGAAGCGGTGTACGGCCGGAAAAAGTGAAGTATCGAGAAGAAGATCAGCATGGTTTGCCGCAAGCGGCAGGCCAGGGAGAATGAAACGAATGCCGCAGTTAAAGTTGGGGCTGCCCAAAGGCAGCCTGGAAAAGGCCACCATCGAACTCTTTGAAAAGGCCGGCTGGCGGATCAAGCCGGCGGCGAGAAATTATTTTCCGAAAATTGACGATCCCGAACTCGATTGCTCCATCTGCCGCCCCCAGGAGATGTCGCGCTATGTCGAGAGCGGCATGCTCGATGCCGGCATTACCGGCAAGGACTGGACCATGGAGAACGACTCCGAGGCGGTGCTGGTCTGTGACCTGGTCTATTCCAAGGTAAGCAACCGGCCGACCCGCTGGGTGATCGCAGTGGCCGGCGACTCGGGGATCAACAGCATCGAGGATCTGCGCGGCAAAAAGATTTCCACCGAGTTGGTCAACGTCACTCGACGGTTCTTTGCCGAGCGGGGGATCGAGGTGGAGATCGAGTTCTCCTGGGGGGCCACCGAGGGGAAGGTGGTTTCCGGTCTGGCCGACGCCATTGTCGAGGTGACCGAGACGGAAAGCACCATCCGCGCCCACGGCCTGCGGATCATCCACGAATTGATGGAGTCGAATACCCAGCTGATCGCCAACAAAGAGGCCTGGAACGACCCGTGGAAACGGGAGAAGATCGAAAATATCGCTCTCCTTCTGCAAGGTGCCCTGAACGCCGACCGGATCGTCGGACTGAAAATGAATGTGGCCAGCGAGAAGCTGTCGAGCATCGTCGCCGTCCTCCCATCGATCAACGCGCCGACGGTGGCCAGCCTCTACAACCAGGACTGGTACTCGGTGGAGACGGTGGTCTCCGAGGATATTGTCCGTGATCTCATCCCCCGCCTGAAAAAGCTCGGTGCCGAAGGGATCATCGAGTACGCCCTGAACAAGGTCATCTGAGCGTGATGAACTTCTCTACGGTCGAGTTCCTTCTCAGTGTCCACCGTCTCCAACAGTTGCCGCCGCCGGAGCTGCCGGAGGTCGCCTTTGCCGGCCGCTCCAATGTCGGCAAGTCGAGCCTGATCAACACCATGATCGGGCGAAAGAGCCTGGTCAAGGTGAGCAGCCGGCCGGGCAAGACCCAGGGGTTGAACTATTTTCGGGTCGATGACCAGTTTTTTCTGGTCGACCTTCCCGGTTACGGCTTTGCCAAGGTGCCGAAGGCGATGCAGAACGCCTGGCAGGGGCTGATCAGTACCTATCTGGAAAACCGCTTGAGCCTTCGCTGTGTGGTGGTGATCATCGACATTCGCCACGAACCGAAGGCACAGGACAATCAGCTCATCGGCTGGCTCCGGGAGAAAGGGATCCCCTCGCTGCCGGTCTACACCAAGATCGACAAGATCAGCGGCAGCCAGCGGGACCGCCATGCCCGGTTGCTTGATGCCGGACATGGTCTGAGCCCCAGTCAGCGGCTGCTCTTTTCCGCCAAAACCGGCCAGGGGCGAGATGAACTGATCGGCGCACTGGCCGCCTTTCTCCACTAACCGGCGGCCGCCGGCTGACGAAGGGGATGCGATGCAAGAGTTGTCCAAGGCCCAGCGGGCCCGTCAGGCAATCCGTTCCTTCAAGATCCTCAGCGACTCGGTGATCCTTCAGGGGGTCTACAAACCCTCGGGGATGGTCGGCGACAAACTGGCCGAGGCGCTGCGCCAACTCAGCCCGGAGATCTACGGCTCGATGAACGACAGCCGGGTGGTGGAGCTGAAGGGGCTCAAGTATGTCATTGACCGGATGCCCCGGGGGATCGAAAACTGCACCCGCCTGATCCTCACCGCCCAGGAGGATTTCGAGAAGACCTCCTTCGTCAAGATCGTGCCCCTGAAGCGCCGCCGGGTCTCCTACGCCGTCTCGGAGACGGAACTCTGCTTCGTGATCACCACCGGCAAGAGCGAAGTCTACGATATCCTCACCCATATCACCTTCCTCAATATCGAGGCGCAGAAGATCTTCCATAAGGGCTGTAACCGGGCCAGGGGGAGCTGTCAGGAGTGGGGGGAACTGGAACGGCTGGTGGCACGGGACGAGGAGCCGGTGGGCGAAGAGCTGGAACAGGCGATCTGGAACCTGTCGATCATCCTCGGCCGGACCTACCACGAAACCCGGGAAACCTACGATTACCTGGAAAAAAGCCGCCGAGATCAGGGGGCCAACAACGGCCTGTTCCGGATCGTGCACGGCATCGGCAGGCGGGTGATGACCGAACATGCGGCGGCAAAGAACGAGCTGACCATCTATTTCACCCCCGCTCTGCAGGAGTTGATCGACCTGCAGAAGTACGCCTCGGCCTGGGCCGAGGCCCTGAAAGGGGAGATCTTCCGCCTCGGCTTCCAGGAGCGACCCCTGCACGTGGTCAGCGCCAATATGCACTCCATGCGCAACCTCCTCTACGGGCCGGGGGTGCTGGCCGCCGCCGGCATGGCGGTGCCGGCCGATCTCTATGAGATGGTGCGCACCATCCGCGACCGTGAACCGGCGATAGAAGAGTATGCCGCCGGCCATGGCTTTACCTTCCTTGAAGACCACTCCGGTTCGAACATCGATGCCAACCTGATCGATCTCGCCCGGATCAGGGCGGAGGATATCCATCCCGCCCTTTCTATTGATCCGCAGAGGCTGGCCAGGGAGCGGCCGGTGCTGGTGGTGATCGATTACGCCTTTGGCACCCAGGCCTTCGAGATCATGGACGAACTGCTCCGCCCCTGCGAGGTGGTTGGAAAGGAGGTCCTCTTTGCCGTCCGGTCCATTTCGATTATGGGCAAGGCCGGCGTATTGCCCGGGAAAAAGGGCGACATCATGCTCGCCACTGCCCACGTTATGGAGGGGACCGCCAACAACTATATCGTCAACAACGACCTCTCTGCCGCCGATTTCGACCCCGGTTCGGTGGTCCACGTCGGGCCAATGCTCACCGTCCTCGGCACCTCCCTGCAGAACCGGGATGTCCTCGAACGCTTCCTCTCCTCCAGCTGGCGGGCGGTCGGTCTGGAGATGGAGGGAGGGCACTACCAACGGGCGATCAGCGGCGCCATCATCCAGGGGCATATCCCGGCGTCGATGAAGGTGCGCTACGCCTATTACGCCTCGGACAACCCGATGGTCAGCGGTCAGACCCTGGCTTCCGGACCCATGGGTGATGACGGCATCGTCCCCACCTACATGATCTCCAAAGTCCTCCTTGAAAAGATTGCCAGCCATGTCGACAGCGCCGAACAGCAGCCTTCGCCGGAACCTGCTCCTTGAGCTGTCGCCCTGGGTCCTGGCCGTCGCCTGTACCCTGCTCCTCCTGCTCCTGGCGCTGTTTGCCCGCAGTAACTATCAGCGGGAAAAGGATCTGATCGAGGAGGCGCTGGTGGAGAAGGGCCTCACTCTGGTGCGCTTTATCAACAGTGCCACCCGGGAGTCTCTTCGCGATGAGCTCCGTTTCGGCCGGGAGTGGGCTGGCTGGGAGAACCTCCTGCAAACGGTCATTGACCAGGCAGTGGAACAGCCCGGGGTGGAGGCGGTGCTTCTCGTTGATCGGCAGGGAGGCGTCCTCCTTCGGGCCGGCGACGCTGCCCCCCTCCAGGAGGCGGAGAATGCCGCTGCCGATCTGGTCAACAGGCTCGAGCAGCCTGATTCCCCTCCCTTTCACTTCAGCATCGACCAGTCAGGGGAGGGTGGCAGACAAACGTTCCGGCTGGTGATCCGCCAGGGGTTGTCGGAGTTGACCGGTCGACCGGAACGGGGCAGGATGCCGATGATGATGTCGCGGCACTTCACCGACCGCACCCGTCTGGCGGTGATCGAAGCGGCAATGGCCGAACTGGCTGCTCTCCGGCCGGTCTATCTTCTGCAGCTTGATTTTACCCTCTACACCTCCCCTTTGCAGCGGCAGTTTCTGCAGATTGTCATTCTCCTCCTGGTGTTGGCCCTGGTCGGGGTCGGGGGCGGCCTTTCCCTTCTCACCTTGCGCGGCTTGAAGGGCTCTCAGATCCGGCTTGGCGAGATCCGTGCCTTCACCGATCTGGTGGTCTCTTCCCTGCCGCTGGGGTTGGTTGCCGCAGATGGCCAGGGGATGATCCGCCTCTGTAACGATGCCGCCCGGACCATTCTTGGCCTCTCCGCAGAGGAGGTTGCCGGCCGGGCTGTGGCCGACTCTTTGCCGCCGGAACCTGCCCGGATGCTTGCCGCTGGCGGGGACGGCAGGGTCGAACAGAGGGAAACTCGCCTGTCCACCGCCCTGGGGGAGACCAGAACCGTCCAGCTCACCTCCCTCGCCGTCCACGACGGGCTGGGCGGCGACCCGGGGACGATTCTTCTCATCCGCGACCTCACCGAGGTAAGGCGGCTGGAGAAGGAACTGCAGCGCAGCGAACGGATGGCCGCCCTCGGCAAGATGGCTGCCGGGGTGGCCCACGAACTGCGCAACCCGCTCAGCTCCATCAAGGGCCTGGCCCTTCTCCTGAGAGGCCACTTCACCGCCGGCAGTCGGGAGGCGGGGACCGCCGATCTGCTGGTGGGTGAGGTGGAGAGGCTCAACCGGAGCATTGGCGAGCTGCTTGAGTATGCCCGGCCGGCACAGTTGCAGCGGCAGGAGGTGGTGGTCAATGCGCTCGTCGAGGAGACGCTGGCACTGATTGCCGCCGACGCCCGGCTGAGCGGGGTGGTCGTCACCTTTCTACCTGCCCCCGATCTGCCGGGAATTGATCTCGATCCGGACCGGATCAAGCAGGTGCTGCTCAACCTGCTCCTCAACGCCTTGCAGGCGATGCCGTCGGGGGGAGCGCTCCGCGTGGCCACCGTCTCGGTTGACGGTACCCTGGAGATCCGTATAGAAGATAGTGGGGTGGGGATACCGGCCGAAAACCTTGGCCGGGTCTTTGACCCCTACTATACCACCAAAAACGACGGGACCGGGCTCGGCCTGGCCCTTTCGGTGAAGATCGTTGAAGAGCATGGCGGGACAATCACCATCGGCAGCCGCCCTGGTGAGTCTACTGCTGTCTGCATCAGCCTGCCCCTTTGCGGCCGCCCTTCCTCTGACCACTGCGCACCGGCCCCCGAAACCATCTGAGATCCCGCCCACCCTTTTCTTCCAGCCCCGGCCGTCCGGCCGTACCTTGCGGCACTGCTTTGTTTGCTCCCAGCCCGGCCAAGCCACCGCCTCCCGTCGGTCGTTTCGGACTCGTTTCTCCCTGGGTTGCCGGCTCATCGGTGGATTGCCGGCGGTGGTCCTCTTCTTCTACCACAACCCTCTGCAGCTTTACTCCCAGCCCGGCCTGGCCGGCCTTACTTCCGTCTGCGGCGCTTCGGCCTGTTCGTCAGGGCGGAGAGGCCGGCAGACGGGCCATCC
>JAABSV010000051.1 GCA_011390165.1 Desulfobulbaceae bacterium | reverse complement strand
CCCGGCAGGACGGAGAACAAGGCCCGCAGGGTTGCCGACAGGATGTCGGCAACCGGCGGTCAGGCCAGGGATGGCCTGTCTGCCGGCCTCTCCGTTCTGACGAAAAGGCCGAAGCGTCGCAGCTGGCGGCAGGGGCGGGCAGACCTGGGCTGGAAGGGAAAGAGGGGGTGACAGTTCCCAAGAGAGCTCTTATTGTCTGGCCATCGTTTTTTGTAACCGTTCACCAGCACCCCATTTTCGCCCGGTCAGGCCACCTCACATAGCCAACTATAGCTTGGCGGCCTGCCTGAACGAACCTGAAGTACTGGCTAAACGGTTACAGGATCCGGGTTCTGCCACCCCCCCTCTTCCACGACCGGGACAGCACGTTGAACAAAGCATCAGCCGCACCAGGCGCCGAGAGAGCCGCACCAGGCGCCGGGAGAATCACCCCGCCGACCCCCTTCAGCCAGCTCAGCTCTCTGCTGCTACCCACCTTCAAGCGCCACCGCTGGCGCCTGGCCGCCGGCTTTGCCGCCCTCCTCTTCGTCGATTTTCTCCAGCTGCTGGTACCACGGATCCTCAAACACGGGGTGGACGGCCTTGAGGCACGCAGTCTCGGCAGCAGCGACCTGGCACTTCTCGCCGCCCTCATCGTCGCCATCGCCGCCCTGGTGGTGGCCCTCCGTTTCGCCTGGCGAACCCTGATCATCGGTTTCTCCCGTCTGCTCGAACAGTCGATCCGCAACCGGATCTTTTACCACCTGGTGGGTATGGACCCCCCCTTTTATGAACGGCACTCCACCGGCGATCTGATGGCCCACTCCAGCAACGACCTCGGCGCCGTCCAGATGGCCTGCGGGATGGGGCTGGTGGCCGCCGTCGACGCCCTGATCCTCTCCCTTGCCGCCGTCGCCTTCATGGTCGCCATCCACCCGCTGCTCACTTTTTTCGCCCTGCTGCCGATGCCCTTTCTCGCCCTCGCCACCCGCTACCTCTCGGGACGGCTGCACCGGCGTTTCACCACCGTCCAGGAACAGTTCTCCGCCCTCACCGAATTCTCCCGCTCCACCCTCCTCTCGGTGGGGCTGATCAAGGCCTACACCATGGAGGACTTTCAGACCGGCCGCTTCGAGAAGATCGGTCGCCAGTACCTGCAGAGCAACCTGCGGGTCGCCCGGATCCAGGGGCTGATCACCCCGCTGGCCGGGCTGGTCGGCAGCTTCGGGATGCTGATGGTGCTCTATTTCGGGGGGAGGCTGGTGATCGAGGAACAGATCAGTCTTGGCGATTTCGTCGCCTTCATCACCTATCTCTACATGCTTATCTGGCCGATGATGGCAATCGGCTGGGTCGCCAACCTGGTGCAGCGGGGGATCACCTCCCTGGGACGAATCCACACCCTGGTCACTGCCGCGGCGGTGCTGCCCGACCCGCCAGCACCGGCCAAGCCGCCGACACTCAGCACCGCCCCGACCATCGTCGTCCAGGGGCTCACCTTCCACTACCAGAGCTCCCCCCGGCCGATCCTCACCGGCCTCGACCTTGAGCTGGGGCCGGGAATCCACGGCCTCACCGGTCGCACCGGTTCAGGGAAATCCACCCTGTGCAAACTGCTCGCCCGTCTCTATCCGGTGGCCGACGGCAGCCTCTTCTTTACCGGCCACGACGCCAACACCCTCCCCCTGGACCTGGTCCGCGACCAGATCGCCTACGTCAGCCAGGAGCCGATCCTCTTTTCCGACACCATTGCCGCCAATATCCTCCTCGGCAACCCGGAGGCGGGGGAGGCGGCCATGCTCCATGCCGCCCGGCAGGCGGCAATCCATGACGACATTCTCAGCCTTCCCGGTGGCTACCAGACCCTGATCGGCGAACGGGGGGTGAAACTCTCCGGTGGCCAGCGTCAGCGCCTGGCCCTGGCCCGGGCCCTCCTCTGCGACCGGCCGATACTGATCATCGACGACGGCCTGTCGGCGGTGGATGTGGCCACCGAACATGCGGTCTTCGCCGATCTCCGCCGCCACTTCACCGGCAAGACGGTGCTGGTGGTCTCCAACCGGATCAAGCTGCTGTCGATGACCGACCGCACCATCGTTCTCGCCGATGGCCGGGTGGCCGATATCGGCAGACATGAGGAGCTCCTCGAGCGCAACAGCCTCTACCGGCAGATGTTTGCCAAGCAGATGGCCGGCAACGGTATCTCCCCTCCACAGCCTGGAGAGAATGAAGGGGAAAGACCGAGCGAGCGGGAACAATTGGCCGGCGACGAACCGAGCAGCCGGCAACCGCTTGCCGGCCGTGGGGAGGCGCTCGAGCGATGAACGGGCACGGCTTTGCCGATGGGGGACGGGCGGGGAATCTCGGCGATCTCCAGCTGTGGCTGAAGATTCTTCGCTTTGCCGGGCCGCACTGGCTCAGTCTGGGGGGGGCGGTGCTCATCTCCCTGCTCATCACCTGGGCCACCCTCTCCCTCCCCTACCTGGTCCAACTGGCCATCGACCGCGCCATCACCGCCGACCAGTTGGCCACCGCCGAGCGGCTGGCCGAACTGGGCGGCACCGCCCTCCTCTATGGCGGCTTGATCGGGGTGGTCTTTGTCGCCACCTTCGCGCAGATCCTTTTGCTCGAATGGGTCGGCCAGTCGGTGATGCTGGCCGTGCGGCAACGGCTCTTCCACCACCTGCTCGACCTTGATCTCGCCTTCTTCAATGCCAACCCGGTGGGGCGGCTGGTGACCAGGCTGACCAACGACATCCAGAATATGAACGAGATGTTCACCTCGGTGGTGGTCACCCTGTTCAACGATGTGCTCCGGCTGATCGGTATCCTCATCATCCTCTTTGCCATGAACCCGCGGCTGGCGGCGTTGATGGCCCTGTTCGTCCCCATCGCCCTGGTGATCACCATCCTCTTCGCCCGTCTGGCCCGGGAGCGGTTCCGGGCAATCCGCAGCCAACTGGCCAGGCTGAACAGCTACCTCGCCGAGACCCTGGCCGGGATGGCCATCCTCCAACTCTTCGGCCGGCAGCAGAGCTGCCGGGAGAAATTCGCCGCCCTCAGCCAGGGCTATCTGGAGCGAAACCTTCGCCAGATCAGGCTGTTCGGGGTGTTCATGCCCCTCACCGAATTTCTCAGCGCCGCCGCCCTGGCCATCATCCTCTGGTACGGTGGCGGCGAAATCCTCCGCCAGCGGCTGACCCTCGGCGAACTGGTCGCCTTCATCTCCTACATGCGCCTCTTCTTCCAGCCGCTGCGAGAGCTGTCACAGAAATATTCGGTGGTCCAGTCGGCCATGGCCTCGGCGGAGCGGATCTTCCAGCTGCTCGACAGCCGCAGCGCCATCACCTCTTCCGAGCAGCCACTCCGCCTGACAGAGACCACCGGCCGCCTGGAGTTTGACCGGATCACCTTCGCCTACGACCGGAACGAGACCATCCTCCACGACGTCTCCTTTACCCTCCGCCCAGGCCAGACGGTGGCCCTGGTTGGCACCACCGGCTCCGGCAAGTCCACCCTGGTCAGCCTGCTGTTGCGCTTTTACCAGCCGCAGGAGGGCCAGATCCGCATTGATGGCACCGATATCGCCCGGCTGGAGCTGTCTGAACTGCGCACCCTGGTCGGCGTCATCCTTCAGGAGAGCTTCATCCTCCAGGATAGCCTGCTGGCCAACATCGTCATGGATACCGGCCGCAGCCGCCAGGAGGTGGAGGCGCTCCTCGACCGTACCGGCATGCGCCGCTTCGTCGACAAGCTGCCCCAGGGGCTGGATACCGCCATCGGCGATGGCGGCATCGAACTCTCCAGCGGCGAGAAACAGCTGCTCTCCTTTGCCCGGGTGCTCTGCCGCGACCCGGCGATTCTGGTCCTCGACGAGGCCACCGCCGCCATCGACACCGAGTCGGAGAACATCCTCGAACAGGCCATTGCCGACAGCTTCACCGGCCGCACCTCCCTGGTGATCGCCCATCGCCTCTCCACCATCCGCCGGGCCGACCACATCATCGTCATGGAGCATGGGCGGATCATTGAACAGGGGGGCCACGACGAGCTGCAACGGGCCGGCGGCCACTACGCCCACCTGCTGGCCATGGATCTGGAAAGCGGCATTGGCCGTTGTCACTTCCCTTCCCCGGAGGTATGATGGCGGACAAGAAGTGGGGCGGGAAGGGAGGGCCGATCGGGGCGGTACAGTCCGGCCAGGAGGAGAAGGTGGAGGAACAGCAGGAGAAAAAAGGGCGCGTGGGTGCGGGGGGCGTCCCGGGACGGCCCTTCCCGTGGTGGCTGACCCTGCTCGCCGCCGCCCTCGGCTACAGCCTGTTGCGCTATCTGCTCCCCACCCTCCAGCCGGCCGACCCCCGGCTGGAGAAAATCTGCGCCATCGCCCCGGATCTGGCGCCGCTGGTCGCCATCCCCCTCCTCCTTCTGGCCGCCAAACAGCTCTACGACGTACCGGCGGCGGGTGGGGAGCCGCCCTCTGCCCCGGGAGAGGAGCCACCGCAAGAGTAAGCCCGACGGTTTGCCCGCCGCCCTGGAAGGCTGCAAATCCTGGGCAAGGAATACCGGACAAACAACACCGGGCAACAAATATCGGCCAACGAATACCGGGTTACCAATGCGGGACAACAACGGTAACGACACCAGACACCGACTGAGGCAACCTCCGCAGAGCAACGACTGGACAGCAGCCAGCTGAGAGAAACGTGACGGGGCCGGACAAGGGCGCCCGGTGAAACGGAGACCGCCATGCTCGACACCATCGACCGGAAAATACTCACCATCCTCCAGCAGAACGGCCGGATCACCAACGCCAAACTGGCCGCAACGGTGGGGCTGTCGCCGCCGGCGGTGCTCGAGCGGGTGCGGCGGCTGGAGGCCACCGGGGTGATCGACCGCTATGTGGCGATCCTCGACCGGGCCCAGGCCGGCTTCACCATCCAGACCATTGTCATGGTCTGCCTCAGCCACCACCAGATCTCCTCCCTGCAGACGGTCAAGGAGCGGCTGACCCGGATGGACGAGGTGCTCGAGGTGCACCAGCTCACCGGCGAGGTGGACTTCCTCCTCAAGGTGGCGGTGAAGGATATGCCCAGTTACACCGACTTCGTCAACAACAAGCTCTCCGGCATCCCCGGCATCCAGAACGTCAAAACCTCCTTCATCCTGGATACCCTGAAGAACAACACCGCCCTCAGCCTTCTCCCCCCTCCGGCAAACGGGAGCGGGAGCGGCAAGTGAGGGCGAGTGCAGGCGTTCACCGGCATCCGGTAAAAGAGCCTCTACCCCGGGTCGGCACCGGTTCAGCCAGTGCCCCAGATCCGCTCTGGCAGGCCGATGCCTGAGAGCTGGCTCTGCAGGGTGGCCTGACCGGGGTAAAATGGGCTGCTGGTGAACGGTCAACGGGAAACAATATCGCCCGGCGGCCATTCCAGGGATGCGATTTTTTTGCTTACCGGGTATACCATCCCGGACAATCGGCAGGAATCAGCAGCCGTCCCACAGGCCTGGCCACTCGCCCCCCACCCCCAACCCTTTTTACAGGCAGACAGCAGCAGGCATGAACACCCAGCAAGAACTCATCAACCAGGCCGGGGCAGTCATCCGGATGGGTGAGAAGGTGC
This sequence comes from Desulfobulbaceae bacterium, assembly GCA_011390165.1. Lineage (GTDB taxonomy): Bacteria > Desulfobacterota > Desulfobulbia > Desulfobulbales > Desulfocapsaceae > Desulforhopalus_A. Next base: position 15,958 of record JAABSV010000051.1, on the reverse strand, counting down.
TGAGCACGGAAAGCGCCGAGCACCGGCTCACCCCCATGGTCAACGAAGAGCTGTTCCATACCTTCCGGATTTCCGCCCTCTCCTTTCTCACCCGGGTTTTTGGCGAAGAGAGCGTTCACAGCCAGAGCCTGAAGACCGAGGTGACCCACCCCACCGCCAGCCGCACCCGCCGAGGCCTGGGCATCCTCCATGCCGCCTGTGACGACCTTCGCGGCGGTTGGCTGGAAAAGAGCAGCGCCGTCCTCAGCCGCGAGATACTAGGCGATCTCCTCCGGCTGGCCTCTCTGCACATGGCGCAGGGGCATCGTCTGGCGGCGGTGGTGGTGGCAGCAAGCGTTCTCGAACAGCTGCTCCGTCAGCTCAGCTCCCGCCACGGGCTCAACCTCTGTAACGAAAGCCGGCAGGGGCTGGTGCCACCGCCTGACGAGAAGCGGCCCAGGCCGCGCTCGCCCCAGCGCGACGAGAACCGGCTGGTGGTCCCCCCGCCCCAGCCGAAGCGGGCCCTGCAGCTGTGCGGCGAGTTGTACAGGAAGAAGGTGCTCAACAGACAGGAGAACAAGGGGATAATCGGCTGGTTGGAACTGGCTGAACGGGCGGCGGCGGAACCGGCAACGGAAGTTAACGGCGCCGAGGTCCAGGCGATGCTCAAAGGGGTCGAGACCCTGCTCGGTAAAAAAAACTAGCCGCCGGACAGCTGTTGCTGCCGGCGGCCGATATCCTGCTCGCCTTCCACCCCATCCTCTTTGCCAGCCACTCTGGCCGGCCGCCGGCGGCAGAAACTGACAGGCGGAGCCCCCCTGCCCCGCCCGCCTCTTACTTGCCCATATTATCCAGGTCGTCCCGGTCGACAGTGGTGCTGATCCGGCTCGCCCGGTTTTTCGGCGGGGCGGGCAGTTCCAGGCTGACCGTGGGCATGGCGGTGACAGCCCCCCCCATCTTGTCGTCCTCTGCCGCCGGCAGTTGGCCGGCCGGGTCCTTGACCAGACGGAAGCCGATGTAGTTGCTGCGGGTCTCCGCCCAGACCCCCATCCGGTGGGTGCTGGTCAGCTGCCGGGACGGCGAATTCCAGCCGCCGCCGCGGATGACGTAGTTGCCGCACTTGCCGCTGATGCTCCGCGCCGACTGGTCGGCCGGGGCGTTGCGGTAGTTCTCCACCCAGCAGTCCTCCACCCACTCCCAGACATTGCCGGCCATGTCGAACAGGCCGGCGCCGTTGGCCGGGTAGCTGCGCACCGGCATGGTCCGCCGCTCCTTGCTCGATTCGCCGCAATCGCGGCAGTTGGCCATGTCCGGGCGCAGGTCGTTGCCCCAGGGGTAGGTGGTGCTGATCCCGCCACTGGTGGCCGCCCACTCCCATTCGGTCTCGTAGGGGAGCCGGTAGAGAAAACCGGTCTGCCGGCTGAGCCAGGCGGCATAGTCTCTGGCGTCGTGCCAGTTGACGTTGATCACCGGCCGGTCGTCGCTACGCCCCCAACCAGAATCGTCCGGCAGCGGCCGGGCGGTATCGAGGCAGAATTTCTCGTAGTCGGCGAAGGTCACCTCGGTGGTGGTGATCCACACCGGCCGGGAGATGGAGACGAAGTGGGGGGGCTTTTCCGGGAAACTGTTGCTGCCCATCATGAAATCACCAGTGGGCAAGGGGAGCAGAGCCGGTCCCTGGCCCCCGGCGAGGAGGGTGTCCCGCTCACCGGGGGTGCTCTCCTGGCGCTGGTAGCCGGCGGCGGCCGGTTCACTCTTCTTTTCTTTTTCTGCCTGCACCTTCGGCACGGGTGGTGGCGCCTGCTCTACCACCACCTTGGGTTCATTTACCTTGGTGACGCTCTGCACCAGCTGGCCGTATTTGATCTCCTGGCCGGCAATTTCCCTCACCACCTCGCCGACGGCGATGTTGGCGTTGACCTCGGTGATCCGGATCAGCCCGGTGCGGACCTGCTCGACGTCGAGCACCTCGCCGGTCTTCGGGTGCTTGATCACCTCGCCTTCCTTGTAGACGATGAACTCCATGCCTCTCTGCAGGCCGGAGGCGGCTCCGAGATCGATGACCACGGTAGTGTCCCGCTTGCGCACCACGTAGCCGGTGAGGGGGAAATTCTTGACGATTTTGGCGGTCAGCTCCTCGATCACCGTCTTCAGGTTGGCCCCGGAACTGCTGCGGATATTCTCGGCGGCAACGATGGAACCGGTGACCACGTTGATGATCCGGGCGTTGACCTCGATGGTCTCGTCCAACTGGAGGACCGACCCGGAGATGATCGACTTCACCCCGAGGATCTTGCCGATCTCGGCGGAACTCGACTCGTCGATCAGGCCGGTCATCCCCAGCTTCTGCTCTTCGAGAATCTTCTGGAGGAGGACCCGTTCCACCACCTCGAAACGGCCGTCCTGGACCAGGGCGGTGGTGAACCACTCGGCGACGATGCCGCCCATATCTTCGGTGGCAAAGGACTTCCCCTTGGGGACGAAGTCGAGGACGGCGATCTTGGTCTTCTTGAAACCGCTGGCGGCGAACCCCTGGCTGGCACCGGCCAGGACAAGGCAGAGCAGGGTGAGGTGGAAAATCTTCCTGAATGACATGGGCATGCCTCGGCGGAATGTGCTGGTTGTCGGCGGTTATCGGCAGGTTCCGGCGTTCTTTGCCGTCATTGGTGTCGTTAGCGGTTGTCGGGTGGCGCTGGGCGGCCGCCGCTGCCGTGCACCACCCTGCTCACGGTCAGTAGCTACCGAGGCGGTCCTGGATCTCGGTGATCATCTCGGCATGCTCGTTGAGGATGCGGTTGTAGGGATGCCACTGCACCCCGTTACCGGACCACTCCGAGACGTCCTTGATCCGGTAGATCAACGGCTCCGAGGAGACAAGGTTGGCGATCAGCTGGCAGCGGAGGAGAAATTCACCGTTACGGGTGTCAAATTTTTTCACCGTGTACTTGGTCTGCAGATAGCCGGACTCGTAGTTCAGCTCCATGATGTTGGAGGAGCGTTTTACCACCGCATCGATCATGATCTGCCAGGACTTGCGGGCATCCAGCTCCGGACCGACCAGGATCTGGATCCAATTGTTGGTGGCCGGTGAAGCGCTAGTTGCCGCCCAGAGGGGGCTGGGGGTAAGGTTGACCACGACCTCCCCCTTCTTCAGGGAGGGGAGGCTCGGCTCGACAACGAACTCCTCCTCGAAAAACCCTTCGGCGTTGAAGACCAGGGCATATTTCTGGTTGGTGGTAAAATCGAACTTGTACTTGAACGGGGTGGGATAGGGGACCTTCATCCCTTGAATGGTGACATCAGCACCGGGCGGAATGCTCCTGACCTCGGTGTCTTCGATCTGCTGGGCGCAGCCACCGATCAGGAACAGCGCCACCAGTACCAACAGCAGGACAATTCGCTTCATGATTGGCTCTCCTTGAAAAAAGGCCGTTACGGCCGGTCCGCCCCCTCAGGAAGGGGTGCGGCCGGTGGGTGGTCAATTGATCACCAGGTTTTTCTGGTAGGTGACAAAAAAACCCTGGAAATCCTCATCGCGGATGAAGGTGAGAACGCCGAACAGGGTCCAGCCCTGTTTGTTGTACTCCTCGTTGGTGGTGTTAAGCAGCTCGGTCGCCTTGACCGGGTCATTCTCCTTGAGAAAGATGGTGGTGGTCTTCTGGTTGGCTGCCAGCTGATCACGGGCGGCAAGACTTTCCGGGAGAAGCGGGGCCGGCTCGGAGGCGGCATGGACGCCGCTAACGACAAAAAACAACAGGGCGAAGGTGAGCAGCAGCGGTTTCATGGGGTCTCCTTGACGAAGAATGGCTGAGGGTTGGGGCGGGAATAACAACACCGTGTGCATGGTACCGTGTTTCGATGCTGCTTTCAATCTCCAAGGGAGAAAAAAACTGTGGCCGGCGGCAGTGGCAATTTTCCTCGGAAGAGGGTAGAAAGGGGGGAAATTTTTCTCACCAGAAAGCCGCTGGACAAGGATTTCGACCATGCCGCAAGCCCCGCCCCTGCGCCCCGACAGCCTCCTGGAGATCTACTATCTGGCCGGTACCCTCCCCGCCGGCCGAGAGCCGGGTGGCAACCACTTTCTTGGCAACTGGGAGGAGGATGGCTGCAGCTTCCTCTTCTTCAACCAACCGGCCGACACCGAGGTGCACAACCTGCTGGTCGGCCTGCCCGACTGCCGGCTGCTCGACCACTACCAGATGCGTTACGACCAGTGGCAGGGGGGTGAGATTACCCCGGTACGGATCGGCCGCTTCCTTCTCAACCCGCCCTGGCTGAGTGCCTCACCGGAACCGGGGGAGATCGCCATCACCCTCGACTCCGGGGTGGTCTTCGGCAACGGCTGCCACCCCACCACCCAGGCCTGTCTGGCGGCGCTGGAGATCGTCTGCGCCGGCAAGCCCATCGACATCGCCCTGGATCTTGGCTGCGGCACCGGGGTTCTCGCCCTGGCAGCGGCCAAACTCGGCTGTCGGCGGGTACTGGCAGTGGACAACAACTTCCTTGCCACCCGGACCGCCGCCGCCAACGTTGCCGGCAACCACCTCGAGCGGCAGATACTGGTGGTGAACGGGCGGGCGGAGGAGCAGCTGGCCATCGCCGGCGAACTGCTGGTCGCCAACATCCACTACCAGGTAATGCGCGAGCTGCTGGCGGCGCCTGGTTTCCTCCGCCAGAAGTGGTTCATCCTCTCCGGCCTGCTCGACAGCCAGGCCGCCGAGATCACCACCCAACTTGCCACCATGCCGGTCCTGATCCTCAAGCGCTGGCACCAGGACCGGGTCTGGCACACCATCCTTGGCATCACCCGTCAAGACTGATTGCAGCCGGCTGCTCCTCCCTGCGGCCAACTGGTCTGTACCCTTCCAGGCCAGCTGGCTTTTTTTCAGTTCTTGCCAGGCCTGGACTGCCCGCGCAAGCAGACAGCAGGACTAGAGCTTTTGCAGGGCGGCGATCCGTTCCTCGAGGGGCGGATGGCTGCGGAAGAGCCCGGCCATGCCGCCCTTCTTCGGGCGGATACCGAAGGCCGCCACCTGATCGGGCAGGTGCGACGGCTCATGGTGGGCCTGCAACCGGCGCAGGGCGCCGACCATCTTCTCCTTGCTGGTCAGGTAGGCCGCCCCCTTGTCGGCGGTGTACTCCCGCCGGCGCGAGAACCACATGACGATGAGCGAGGCAAAGAGGCCAAGGATCAGTTCGAGGACAATGGTCACGGCAATATAGCCCATGAAACCAAGACCACCCCCCTCTTCGTCACTGCTGAGAAAGTTGTTGATCACATTGGCAACCATCCGGGAGAGGAAGATGACGAAGGTGTTGAGCACCCCCTGGATCAGTGAGAGGGTCACCATGTCGCCGCAGGCGACGTGGGTGATCTCGTGGGCCAGCACCGCCTCCACCTCGTCCCTGGACATGTTCTGCAGCAGCCCGGTGGAGACCGCCACCAGGGCGTTGTTCTTGTTCATCCCGGTGGCAAAGGCGTTCATGTCCGGGGAGCTGTAGACCGCCACTTCGGGCATGCCGATCTCGGCGGTAGTCGCCATCCGCCGCACCGTGTCGAAGAGCCACTGCTCGCTGGCGTTGGCCGGCTGAGTGATCACCCGGGCGCGGGTGGATTTTTTGGCGATCCACTTGGACATCGCCAGGGAGAGGAACGAGCCACCCATGCCAAACAGCGCCGCCATCACCAGCAGGCCGGAGGTACTGCGGGAGTCGATCCCAAAAAGACTCATGACCAGCCCGAGGAGAATGAGAATCGCCAGGTTGGTCGCCAAAAAAAGTCCTATTCGTAACACGTCACTCCTCCATTCATTGCTGTTTCTCGTTTTCTGTCCGTGGTCGGCCGCCCCGGTTCTGTTCCGGTACCTGTCCCGATGGCTCAGATCGTACTCATGTCACGCTCCGATCATACCTCGATCCTGATTCCGGCCCTGTAACCGCTGCCGCCGCCGACCCGGCCAGAAGCCCTTGGTAAAGTGGCCTTAAGATAACCATCCTGGCGCCGACCACAACCATTTTCGCCGCCGACCGGCCCGACAGAGAAAAACACTTGCCCTCGCCGTCCGGCCCTGTTTTATATGTCTGGAACTAACCCGGCAAGCCGCGCCCACCCCGACCCGCCTGCACAAAGGAGACCAGCCGCCATGACCCTGCTTCCAGCCATCGAAATCGCCACCGCCCCCCAACCCGATGCAGCGGTGATCTGGCTGCACGGCCTCGGTGCCGACGGCAACGACTTTGCCCCCATCGTGCCGCAGCTCCACCTGCCGGCCGATTGTGCGGTCCGTTTCCTCTTCCCGCACGCCCCCTCCCGGGCGGTGACCATCAACGGCGGCATGGTGATGCCGGCCTGGTACGATATCCTCATGGTCGACATTGACCGGAAGATCGACCTCACCGGGCTGCTCGCCTCCGCCACCGATGTCCGCGCCTTCATCGACCGGGAACGGCAGCGGGGAATCGCCGCCGAGCGGATCATCATCGCCGGCTTTTCCCAGGGCGGAGCGGTGGCCTATCAGGTGGCCCTCGGCCACGAAGAGCGCCTGGGCGGGCTGCTGGCCATGTCCACCTATCTGGCCGGGGCGGATGAACTGGCCTTCAGCCCGGCCAGCAAGGGGTTGCCGATCCTCATCCAGCACGGTAGCCATGATCCGCTGGTCCCGGAGAAATTGGGCCGGCAGGCGGTGGCGCGGCTGGAGCGGGAGGGCTACAAGGTCGTCTACCAGAGCTACCCCATGGAGCACGCGGTCTGCCCGCCGCAGATCGACGCCATCGGCGCCTGGCTGCGGGAGATTCTCGCCTGACCCGGCCCATAGCCCAAGCCGGCGAAAATGGGGTACTGGTGAACGGGTTCGGTAAAACAAGGAGAAAAGAAGATGCAGCAGGAGGAACAGAGACTGGTCGACAGGCTGCAGAAACAGGGGCTCAAGGAGGCGGCCGGCCGCTATGCCGCGGCCAGCTGCCGGGCGGCCCTCACCGGTGCCGGCATCTCGGTGAACAGCGGCATTGCCGATTTTCGCAGCCCGGGCGGGTTGTGGAGCCACTTCTCGCCGGAAGAGTACGCCACCCTGGCGGTCTTTCGCCGCAACCCGAAGAAGGCCTGGCAGCTCTACCGGGCCCTCGGCCGGGAGTTGTTCGGCAAAAAACCCAACCCGGCCCACCACGCTCTAGCCAGGCTTGAGGCAGACGGCCTCCTCCAGGGGGTGGTGACCCAGAACGTCGACAACCTCCACCAGCTGGCCGGCAGCCGGCGGGTGCTGGAGATCCACGGCGACCACCAGCATCTGCAGTGCCTGAGCTGCGGCGATCTGCTGCCGGTGCACCCAGACCACTACCAGCAGGAGGATATCCCCCACTGCCACCACTGCGGCTACCCCTATAAACCGAACGTGGTCCTCTTTGGCGAGGCCGTCCGCGACCTGGAGGCAATCGAGGAGCTGATCGACGGCTGCGACATCCTCCTGGTGGCCGGCACCTCCGCCCAGGTCTACCCGGCCGCCGGTCTGCCGGTCATGGTCCGCCAACGGGGCGGGCTGGTCATCGAGTTCAACCTTCAGCCGGCCCTGGCAGGGCCGGGCGGGAGCGGTGCCGACTATTTCTTCGCCGGTGACCTGGCCGCCACCCTGCCCCTTTTTGTCCAGGCGGTGGCCACAACAGCACCTGAATCCTAAACATTTTTCCCTCCGGCGCCGACAAGAGGTAGACAGCACAGAAAGGGTTTCCGCAGCCAGGCGAAAAAACCGGCTGCAGCGCAGGCCATACCCGAGAGTGCAGAACACCCATCCGTACCGGGACGAATGTGGCCCGGCGCCAGCGGGCCGGCAGCCCGCCCCATCGACAGGAAGAAGGAACGGGAATGCAATTCTGTACAGACTGTGGCGGGGTGCTCAACCTCTTCGGCACCGATGGGCGGGAACTCTGCTCCGCCTGTATCCAGTTGCAGAAGCAGCAGGCAGCGCCACCGGCCGAGCCTGCGGTGGCCCCGGCCCCGGCCAATCCCCTGGCACATCTGGCGGACGCGGTCCTCAGCCTGGAAGAGAATAAGATCATCCTCCGGGCCGCAGAAGGCTGGGAGCTGTGGAGCGCCCCGGCCGGCAGTTCGACCCGGCTGGAGACCATGCTGGCTCGGGCCGAACGGATCTACCAGATCCGCGCCCGACGGAACAAGAACTGAGCGGCACACCAATCAGGGAACAATCAGGGATCAATCGGGAAACCATCGGGGAACAGAATGGCCCTCACCATCTCCATAGGCTCCGGCAAGGGCGGGGTCGGCAAGACCATGATCCTGGCCAATCTGGCGATGCTGCTGGCCCGCAGCGGCCGCAGGGTCTGCCTGGTCGATCTCGACATCGGCGGCCCCGACGCCCACTATCTGTTCGGCCTTCTCGAGCCGAAACGGAGCCTCAGCGACTTTCTCGCCCGGCGGGTGGAGAATATCAACGAGGTGATCCACACCCTCTACTCCTACAGCGGCCTCAGCCTCATCCCCGGCACCGGCGACACCCTGCAGACCGCCAACATGTCCTTCCAGGAGAAGCAACGGCTCCTCCGCAGCCTCGGCACCATCGATACCGACGTCCTCCTCTTGGACGTCGGCGCCGGCACCAGCTACCACGCCCTCGATTTCTTCATGCACTCCGACCTCCAGATCGGCCTCACCCTGCCGGAACCGACGGCGATCATGGACCTCTACAACTTTCTCCAGCTGGCCACCATCCGCAAGGTCCTCTCCGGCTTCCTCTCCGGCAGCGAGGTGGCCGAGGCCTTGAAAAACCAGCGTTTCAACTCGTTGCAGGAGGTTCTTGAACTGGCGGCAACCAGCCAGGAGGACGGCCGGCAGCGGGCCCAGAATTCCTTACGCTCCTTCCACCCCCTGCTGATCATCAACCGCGACAGCACCACCGCCCAGGTGAACAAGCTGAAGCTGCGCCGGCTGGTGGCCAAGTACCTGGCCATCGACATGCCGGAACTGGGGGAGATCCCGGAAGACCCCATGGTCAGCGAGGCGCTCAAGGCCTTCATCCCGGTGTGCGAACTCTACCCGAATTGCCCCGCCGCCCGGTCCCTGGTGGGCATCAGCGACAAGCTGGGAAAAATCATCGATCTCTTTCAGCGTCATCTCCAGACCAACCATCAAGGCTGAGTGGCACCGCGAAGCCGCGGCCGTCCGAAGCCGTTGGCTCGTCATTGCGGCTGTCCCAACTCGCCCGGATCAGAAAAGCGGCCACCGGAATCGCCGAAGCCAGGGCCAATCCGGCGATATTGGGGAAGATCACCCTGCTGTCGGGGGAGTAGAGCAGCAGGTAGGTGACCAGCAGCGGCATCTTGTCCAACTGAAAGAAGGCGAAGAGGCCGAGAACGAAGCGCCGCATCATGTCCGGGTAACGGGGCGAGCCCCCCCGCGAGGCGCGGTAGAGGAAAATACAGGAGATGGAGATGCCGAGCAGGTAGAGGCCGGTGCCAAAAAAAACCTCCCAGGCCAGCCGCTCCGGGTCGGCTGCCAGACGGTGCTCGTCGGCGGGGAACCACCAGATGGAGGAGAGGAACAGGGTGGTCAGGTAGCCGCCCACCCCCGCCAGCAGATATTTGCGGTGCCGGGCCGAAACCGGCTCGACCGGGGCCGGCTCCACCCTTAGCTTGAAGAGGGCGACCACCATGCCGCCCAGAAGCAGGGCAAGGAGAAGGTAGGGCCAGGCCGGGACCGGCTCGTACACCGGCAAGAGCCGCCGCTCGGCATCCACCGGCAGGAGAAAGAGGATGCCCAGCAAGAGGGCGCAGAGGGCGGTAAAGCCCACCAGCAGGCCGGTCATCAACCGCACCAGGCCGACGACGTAACTGAAGCCGCTGACCAGTGAGGCAAAGGCAGCGATCAGGATGCGGACAATCATCAGTTCTCCTTTTCCATCTCTCCAGCGGATGCGGTTGCCACGGGTACCACTCGACCGGTGGCTGCAGAGCGCTGCCGCCACACCTGCTTCAAGGCAGCGAAGCAGCAAGGCATCAAGGCTGTCAGGACATCTAAGGTAACACCTCTCCACTCAGCCGGCAAGTTATCCCGCCCCGCTTTTCCTTGCTGGCCACCACCGCCATGCTTACCCTTGCCTGCAGCCCCCCGGCTGAAAAGCGGTCGGAGGTCGCCCCCCGCCCCCGGAACGGCCGGAAGAGCGGGCAGCGCCACCGCCACCAGACCAGGCACAGGAGCTTTGCCATGTACCAGCCCGACAGCGCCCCCCTCTCCTCCCTCTCTTTCGACAACCGCTTTACCCGCGAACTCCCCGCCGACCCGCAACCGGACAACCACCGCCGGCAGGTACGCTGGGCCTGCTATTCCCGCGTCCAGCCCACCCCGGTGGCCAAGCCGCGCCTGCTCGCCTGGAGCCCGGAGGCAGCAGCCCTCCTCGACCTGAGCGAGGCCGACTGCCGCTCTCCTCTCTTTACCGAGGTCTTTGCCGGCAACCGTCTCCTTCCCGGCATGGACCCCTTTGCCATGCGCTACGGCGGCCACCAGTTCGGCAGTTGGGCCGGCCAGCTTGGCGACGGCCGGGCGATCAACCTCGGCGAGGTGGTCAACCGCCGCGGCGAGAGATGGACCCTGCAGTTGAAAGGGGCCGGTCCCACCCCCTACTCCCGCCGTGCCGACGGCCTGGCTGTCCTCCGCTCCTCCCTGCGCGAGTTCCTCTGCAGCGAGGCGATGCACCACCTCGGCGTGCCGACCACCCGGGCCCTCAGCCTGATCACCACCGGCGAGACGGTGCTGAGAGACATGTTCTACGACGGCAACCCCCGCCAGGAGCCTGGGGCGGTGGTCTGCCGGCTGGCCCCCTCCTTCCTCCGCTTCGGCAACTTCGAGATCCTTGCCGCCAGCGACGAAGGGGACCTCCTCCGCCGCCTGCTCGACAACTCGATCAGCACCGACTTCCCCCATCTCGGCCCCCCGGGCGAAGAGAGCTACCAGAACTGGTTCGCCGAGATCTGCCGCCGCACCGCCAGCATGGTCGTCCACTGGCAGCGGGTCGGCTTTGTGCACGGGGTGATGAACACCGACAACATGTCGGTCCTCGGTCTGACCATCGACTACGGCCCCTACGGTTGGCTGGACGACTACAACCCGGACTGGACCCCGAACACCACCGATGCCGAGGGCCGGCGTTACCGCTACGGCAACCAGCCGGCGATCGCCGGCTGGAACCTGCTCCAACTGGGCAACGCCCTCTACACCCTCACCGGCCGGGCTGAACCGCTCCAGGAGGCCCTTGGCCAGTACCATGCCGCCGTCGAGGAAGAGATGCAGGCGATGCTGGCGGCCAAGCTCGGCCTGTCCGGCCCTTCAAGCGAGGCCGATACCGCTCTTGGCGAGGAGCTGCTGGCCATTCTCACCCTGGCAGAGACCGACATGACCATCTTTTTCCGCCGCCTGTCCCGGCTGCCGGACGATGCCCAGGCGGAGGAGGCGGCGGGGCCGCCGGCGGTGCTTGCCGATGCCTGGTACCGGCCGGAGCAGCTTGATGCCGCCTACCTCGACCGGCTCCGCCGCTGGCTGGCTGCCTACCGACGGCGGCTGCAGGGGGACCGCCTGCCGGCGGTGGAGCGCCAAACCCGGATGGACAGGACCAACCCGAAATATGTCCTGCGCAACTCCCTCGCCCAGCAGGCCATTGAGCGGGCGGAACAGGGCGATGCCGGCATGGTTGAAGAGCTGCTCGACCTCCTCCGCCACCCCTACGACGAGCAGCCGGAGCGGGAACACTTCTTTGCCAAAAGGCCGGAATGGGCGCGAAACCGACCCGGCTGCTCGATGCTGTCGTGCAGTTCGTAAAAATTCTAAAAGCCCTGCCGGGCCTCTCTGCCGGCCTCTGCCGCGACGCTGGCGAATCCGGCAACTGTGGGGCAACTGGGGCAACTGTGGAGCAACTGCGGGGCGACTGGGGCGGCAGAACCTCGATCTGCCCCCTTTTCTATGACTCTGCGGCAACAGCGCCGTCGAGCCGGCAGGAAGTTCGTAACTACTTATATTTAATAAATAATTTTAATATCTATAATTTTAAAACAAGGAGACGAGAGATGGAACTGATCAGCTGGGATGACTTTGAGCGGGTGGAGATGCGGGTGGGGACGATCATCGCCGCCGAGGAGTTCCCCGAGGCCCGCAACCCCGCCTACAAGCTGCAGGTGGACTTCGGTGCCGAGATCGGGGTGAAGAAATCGAGCGCCCGGATCACCGACCTCTACCGGCCGGAAGAGCTTGTGGGCCGACAGGTGATCGGGGTGGTCAACTTTCCGGTGAAGCAGATCGGCCCGACCCGCTCGGAATGCCTGGTCACCGGCCTCTACCGCCAGGATGGAACGGTGGTGCTGGCGGTGCCGGACAAGCCGGTGGAGAACGGCGCCAGGCTGGGCTGAGCACCGCTGAAAGAGCCGCTCCGGCGGCAACCGCGACGGCCGCACGAGGCAGCGGCTTTAGAGGAGGAGCACCAGGGAGAGGGAGAGGAAGGAGAGAACGGTCGAGACGACCACGATGGCCGAGGCCAGCTCGGTGTCGCTGTGCAGCTGCGAGGAGAGGACGTAGATGGCGGTGGAGGCCGGCAGGGCGAAAAAGAGCATCGCCACCTTGAAGGCGATCCCCTCCACCTGAAAGAGATGGAGAAAGAGGTAGCCGGCCAGCGGCAGGGCGGCCAGTTTGACCAGGGCGGCCAGCAGGGCCAGACCGAGGTTGCCGCGCAGCCCGGCAAAGCTCAGCGTTCCGCCGATGGAGAGGAGGGCCAGGGGCAAGGCCACCATCGAGGTGAGGCTGAGGGAGTTGTCGATGAACTCGGGAAAAGAGCCGACCAACTGCGAATAGACAATGCCGGCCAGGCAGCCGAGAATGAGCGGATTGGAGACCAGCGCCCGGACGACGATCCGCAGCCGGCCTTTGGGGCCGATGGCCTCGCCGGAAAACCAAATGAGGGTGGAGACGGAATAGAGATTGACCAGGGGGATTGCCAGGCTGATCGCCAGCCCGTAGTACTGGATCCCCTCGGCACCGAGGCTGTTGAGGATCACCGCCACGCCGATATAGGTGTTGAAGCGGTAACAGCCCTGCGAGAAGGAGCCGGACTTGAAGGCGGTCACCGCAAAGAGCCGGAGCAGCAGGGTACTGAGGAGAAAGATGGTCACCAGGGCGGCGAGAACGGCGAAACAGAATTTCCAGTCGATCCCCTCGGCAAAGGCGGCACCGCCGATCTTCCAGAAGAGCATGATCGGAAAGAAGAAGTAGTAGATGAGCCGGTCGGCGGTCTTCAGGAAGGAGGTGTCGGTCAAGCCGCGGCGGCGGAGGAACTGGCCGAAGAGGAGAAGGACAAAGATCGGAAAGAGCGAATTGAGGACGATCACCGGCGGCTCCAGAGGGCAAAGGGAGAGTACCGCCTCTCTTTACACCTTTTTCCCGCCCGGGACAACAGCCGTGTGTGGCCATGGGTGGCTGCCTGTACCGCATGGAGCCGCCAGGACCGCTTGATCCCGCCTGATATGCTGCCTGTGATGCCGGATGCAGCAGCATGATGTTGCCTGATACCGGGCAGCCGCGACTGTCCCACCAACTGTGAGGAGAGCAGAATGGCCGATCAACTTACTGCCAGGATACGCATCCTGGAGGAACGCTCCACCTTTCAGGAGCAAACCATCGACGCCCTGAACGAAGTGATCATCGACCAGCAGGGGCGGCTGGCGCGCCTGGAGGAGGAGCTGCGCCACCTGCGCGAGCTGCTCGATGGCGCCCTGACCGAGTCCCCGACCAATCTGCCACCACCCCACTATTGAGCTCGAACTCTCTCCACCGACCTGACAGGGATTGCCGACCGAAAATGGTCTGCCGGCCTTGTATGTACTCGGTGTCTGGGGTTCTGGGTTCTGGAATTCTGGGAGCTGGGTGTCTAGGTTCTGGGTTCTGGGTTCTGGGTTCTGGGTGCCTTACAGGCTCTGCAGCCTGGCGTAGGCGGCGAGGATGATCGCCTCGCCGTGGTCGTCGAAATGGACGGCCAGGCGCCCCTGGCGCCGGTCCTTGACCGCCGTCACCGTGCCGGGGCCGAAGCTGGGGTGGCGGACGCGCATCCCCGGGGCGATCTCGGCAATCTGCAGGGGCTTCACCGGCGGTTCGGCGGTTTCACCGCTGCCGGCGGCGCCAGCTGTTTCGCCACCGGCAGCGGCGGCAGCCGCCCGCCGCGACAGCCGCCCCGCCTTGCCGGCCCGCAGGGGCAGCTGCACGCCAAGGGCCTGCAGGTAGCTGTCGGCAGTGGCGATGGTGACGGCGGTAAACGGCGCTGCCGGTTCGCTGCCGGCGGCCTCCCCTTCCTGCTGCCGCCGGTCGAGATGTTCCCCCAGGGCCACCGACAGACCGAGGTTGCACTCATAGAGAAAACGGCTGGCAACCGGAGAGGCATTCCGGCCGGTGGCCGGCTGGGCCGCATTGCCCCGGGCGATGGCCCCCTCCAGCCCGGGGTCGGCCGGGTGGAGGCAGACCAGCCGTTCCCGGGCCCGGGTGATCGCCACGTAAAAGAGGCGGCGCTCGTCCTCCAGATCCTCGGCCACCCCGCCCCGCTCGCGGCAAAAGGGAAAGGCCCCCTCCTCAAGGCCCGGCAGGATGACCAGCGGCCACTCGAGCCCCTTGGCCCGGTGCACCGAGGTGAGGAGCAGCGCCTCGGTGCCGGGGTCACCTCCCGCCGCCCGGAACCCGGCCAGCTTGTCGAGAAGTCCGGCGACGGTAAGGGCGTGGCCGCTGGCAAAATCGATCAGCGCCTGGCAGGTCTTCACCCGGTTTTCGGCAAGGGTGAGGTTGACCGCAAAGCTGCGGTAAAAGTCATAGAGGCCCAGCCGCTCGACGATTTGGCCCAGCACCCGGCCGGCCGGCCCGTTTGCCCCGGCCTGGACGATCGCCCGCCAGTTGTCACCGGCCTCGGCCAGCCGCTTGCGGAGGAAGGGGGGCAACTCGCCGCCGCCCCAGCCGCGCAGGAGGGCCGGGGTGCCGGCCGGGTCGGCCTCCAGCCGCTCGGCCAGCAGTTCCAGTTCTTCCCGCTTCAGACCGAGGTGGGGCTGGGCAAGCATGGCGAGGAGCCTCGGCCGCCGCCCCTCGGCCTGCACCGCGCCGTAGGCGGCAAGTTCAAGATAGCCGGTGAGGGCAAGAATCTCCGCACAGTCGTAGACCGGCTGGTTGCCGGCCAGGCGGTAGGGGATGCCGGCCTCAAGGAGAGCCAGCTCCACCGGCACGCTCTGGGCGAAGAGGCGGACCAGCACCACCGCCTCCGCCAGGCTGCGCCCCTCCTGCCGCCACTGGCGGAGCACCGCCAGTATCGGCGCCTCCCCCCCGCCTCCCATCCCTTCCCCGCCTGCCATGCCTCCCCTGCCCCCCCCGCCACCCATGCCCTCGATGGGCTCGGCCAGCGCGCTGATGGCGGTGGCAACATTGCCGGGGTGGGAGATACAGAGCTTGCGGTCGCGGCGGCGGTTGTTGCCGATCAGATGGTTGGCGGCTAAAGAGAGCTGGTGGCCGTAGCGGAAGGTCCAGGAGAGGAGGTAGTTGGTCGGCGCCGGAAAGTCGAGCTGAAAACGGTCGGTGATGTATTCCGGCTGCGCCCCCCGCCAGGCGTAGATGCACTGGTCGACGTCGCCCACCACCATCACCGCCGCCCGCCGGCCGGCGATGCTCTTCAGCAGCTGCTGCTGCGTCTCGTTGATATCCTGGTACTCGTCGACGATGATGTGGTCGACCCGGTTGGCCACCCACTCGGCCAGGGCCGGGTCGGCGGCCATCGCCTGCAGCGGCTCGTGGATGAGATCGGCGTAGAAGCGGATCCCCTGCTCCCGCCGCACCTGCTCGAAGAGTTGAAAGGCCTCGATGAAATAGCGGTAGCGGCCGGCCATCGCCAGGCCGGCGAACACCTCTTCCGGCCCGGCCAGGGAGGCCTTTACCCGGTCGATGAAGAGGAGAAACTCCTCCACCTCC
>JAABSV010000050.1 GCA_011390165.1 Desulfobulbaceae bacterium | reverse complement strand
GGCCTATGTGGTCACCCGGGAGGATATCGACACCATCCTCCTGACCATGCGCCGGGCTATGGAAAAGATTCTCGCCTGAACAGGCCGCCTCTCCCCTCCTGTCGGACTCCGGCGGCGGGAGGGGCGTTGGCCATGGGCGGCCTCCGGGTAAGAGGGGCCGCCCGTGCGCTGCACAGCTGACGCTACTGCCGGGCAATCAGGTTGGGGTGGAGGGGTTGTACAGGTAGCTGCCGATGGAACACTGAAAGCGGTACTTGTCGCCCCGGTAGAGCGAACGGGTATACTCGATCACCCGGCCGCTGTCGTTGTGGACTACCCCTTCCACCCGGATGCAGGGGCAGGTGCTGCCGATCTTCAGCAGCCGGCGCTCCTCATCCGATGGCAGGACTGCGCTCAGTTCCTGGTGTGAGTGGACCAGGGTCATGCCGTAGTGCTCGCGGATGATCTTGTAGAGCATGGTGTCCAATTTTCGCTCAAGAATATCGGCAAAAAGCTCGGCCGGCAGATAACAGCACTCCAGCACCAGAGGGACATTGCTGGCGAGCATCAGCCTTTTCATGTAGACCACTTTCTCCTCAGCCTGCAGGCCGAGTTGGCTGGTGATGTCCTCGCCAAAAAAATCGATCCGTGACTCCAAGGTCCGGTAGCAGGGCTCCAGACCGGCATTGACGATATCGTCGTAATAGGTTGAGATTCCTTGCAGGGATCTGGTCAGCACCGGGTATTTTGCTGAAAGCAAAAAGGTCCCCTTGCCACGCTTGCGGACCAGCATGTGGTCGTTGACCAGTTTGTCAATGGCCTGCCGAACGGTCATCCGGTGGACCTGGAACATCTCGGCCAGTTCGCTTTCGTTGGGGATCTTGTCGCCGGGAAGGATTTTTCCCTCCTTGATCTGTTCAGAGAGAAACTGGTAGATTTTCAAGTATTTTGGGGTGCTCATCGTGCTCCTGGTTCAGCGAGATAGTAGTGGTCGGTGACTCTACCAGACTCAACCGGGGGCAACAACCGCCAATCGCCACCGGTTGGCAAAAAGGCCGGAGGGCAGGGCACCGATATGGCTGGTGGCGACATTGATGTGGGTGAGGGTGGTCGGTTTTGCCCCCGGTGGTTGAAAGCACTTGCATCATACCACCTAACCAGTTAGGTTTCTGGCAGAAAAGGGTCGCCGACACGGGGATCGGTGACAGCGCTTTCCGGGCCCGGCATATCCGCCTGCATCCGCCTGTATCCGCTGTGTACGGGCATGGACGGGCTGGGGAATATAAAGATCTGACGGAAGCAGTGGTGCCCGCCGTGTACGGGCGCGTACGAGCGTATGCCGATTCAGGTCTCCCAAGCCACCAGGTTCCGGTACTCTTTCGCAGGTCCGGTATATTTTTGCAGTCAGCCATGGCCAAAACTGCTCACGGAGAATCTGGGCCAGGGTACAGCAGGCTGGGGCTTGTCTCCACTCTCCTGCCGGCGGCTCTGTTCTTTTTTTTCCTCTCCTGTTGGGCGGCGATCCAACGGGGAGAGGTTGTCGGTATCGATTTTCCGTGGATGCCGAGCCTTGACCTCGCCCTCTCCTTTCGTCTGGACGGCCTGAGCCTGCTCTTTGCCCTGATTGTCACCGGTATCGGCACCTTCGTCAGCCTCTACTCCTCCGCCTACCTTGCCGGCCACCACCACAGCGGACGGTTCTTCTTCTTTCTCCACGCCTTCATGCTGTCGATGCTGGGGCTGGTGACGGCCGACAATCTGCTCCTTCTCTTTCTTTGCTGGGAGGGAACGACGGTCTTCTCCTATTTGTTGATCGGCTTTGACCATGAGTCGGCAGTCGCCCGGGAAAACGCCCGGCAGGGGCTGCTGGTCACCAGTGCCGGCGGTCTGGCGCTGCTGCTTGGCATCCTGCTGCTCAAGATCGCCGGCGCCTCCTGGACCATCAGCGACTGGCTCCATGGAGAGCAACTGCTCCGTGAACACCCACTTTATCCCTTTATCTTTGCAGCAATTCTTCTTGGTGCAATGACCAAGTCGGCGCAGTTTCCGTTCCATTTCTGGCTGCCCAATGCGATGAGCGCGCCGACCCCGATCAGCGCCTTCCTCCACGCCGCCACCATGGTCAAGGCGGGAATCTATCTGCTGATGCGCTGTCATCCCCTGCTCGGCGGCACCTTCAGTTGGACCTTTACCCTGGTGGCCGTCGGCGGGGTCACGGCCCTGTGGGGGGCGGTGCAGGCTTTGGGGCCAATGGATCTCAAACGGGTGCTCGCCTACACCACCATGATGGCCCTGGGGATTTTGACCATGTTTCTGGGTGGCCAGTCCACCGAGACGCTGACTGCCGCGGTCACCTTCCTGATGGTCCATGCCCTCTATAAGGCGGCCCTCTTTCTGGCCATCGGCAGCATTGACCACCAGACCGGCACCCGCCAACTTGACCGGCTTGGCGGACTGGGTCGGTCGATGCCGCTTACCGCCCTGGCGGTGGCCGCCGCCGTCCTGTCGATGTCCGGTTTTCCGCTCTTTTTCGGATTCATCGGCAAGGAGATCATGTATGCCGGGGCCCTGGCTGAAGAGCTCTTTCCCGGTTTTACCGCCACGGTCGCCCTCTTTGCCAACGCCCTGATGACCGCGGTGGCGGCAATACTCTTCTTCGGCCCCTTTACCGGCAGTTGGATCCACACTAACGAAACCACCCCGATGAGGGTGGTCGACCCCCCCTGGCAGATGTGGCTTGGCCCACTCCTCCTGGGCGGGTTGGGAATTCTCTTCGGGATAATTCCGGAATGGGTTTCCTCTGCCCTGATCGAACCGGCGGTCTTCTCCATCCATCCCGGTCGGGAAGAGATACGTCTGGTCATCTTCCACGGCTTCAATCTCCCCCTTCTCCTGAGCATGTTCACCCTGACCATCGGAGCCGTGGTCTATCTTCGTCGGCTGGTCATCTGCCGAACGATTCAGACAGGTATTGCCAGCCTCCCTCTTTCCGCCGAGATGTGCTACGCCGGCAGCCTCACTTGGTTTTTGCGCAATGCCGAGGTGGTTACCAACCGCATCCAGAACGGTTCGTTGCACTGGTATCTGCTGGTCATCGTCGCCACCATGACCGTGGCGGTGTCCTGGCCGTGGTTGGGCAGCCTGAAGAGCGTCCTGCTCCGTCCGGCCGGCGCCATCGACCCGACCGCCACCGCTCTGGCCCTGTTCATCGCTGCGGCGATCGGGGTAGTGGTGACCGCCGGCAAGCGTCTGGCCGCCATCGGTGGGCTGAGTGGGGTCGGTGCCGGCATCGCCCTGCTTTTTCTTCTCTACGGTGCCCCCGACATTGCTCTGACCCAACTGCTGGTGGAGACCCTTACCATCATCTTTGTCTCCCTGGTTCTGCTTCGCCTGCCACCCATAGTGCAGGCGCGAAAGCGATCAAACCGCCGCCGTGCCTTCGACGGCCTGCTTGCCCTCGCTGCCGGCCTGCTCCTCACTTCCCTGCTTCTGGGGGTTGTGCAGGCCCCCCTGGACCGGGGGCTGACCGACTTTTTCGAGGCCAACAGCTTTTTGCAGGCCCACGGACGGAATATCGTCAACGTCATTCTGGTTGATTTTCGCAGCCTTGACACCATGGGTGAAATAATTGTGGTGGTGCTGGCGGCCTGGGCGGCCGTTACCCTGCTGCGCAAACCGAAAGGACCCTGAATGGAGTCGGTGATTCTGAAAACGGCCACCCGACTGATGGTTGGCCTGATCCTCATCTTCAGCTTCTATCTCCTCCTGCGCGGGCACCACGAACCGGGTGGGGGCTTTGCCGCCGCCCTGGTGGCCGGTACCGCCTTCGCCCTTTTTGTGATTGCCGAAGGACCGGCAAAGGTGAGGACGGCGATCCGCCTGCGCCCCACCACTATCGCCATGCTCGGCCTGGCCACGGCCGTTGCCGCCGGCAGTGCCGCCCTCCTTTCCGGGCAGTCCTTTCTCACCGGGATGTGGTGGGGACCGGGAGAGGAACTGCTCATCGGGACCCCCCTCATCTTCGATATCGGGGTATTTCTGGCGGTATTGGGGGCGATCCTGGCCGTCCTGCTCACCCTTGAGGACAACTGAAATGGAGAGCTGAGATGGAAACCATCCTTGCCTGTCTGGTTGGCCTGCTGTTTGCCGCCGCCCTCTACCTGATGCTCTCCGGGGTGCTGGTCAAGTTTGTCTTTGGTCTCGCCCTGATCGGCAACGGCATCAACCTGCTGATTCTAACCGCCGGACGGCTCCAGCATCGGGCGCCGCCCCTGATTCCGGCAGAGAACCGGATCCTCAGCGAACCGGTGGCCAACGCCCTTCCTCAGGCGCTGATCCTCACCGCCATTGTCATCGGTTTCGCCATGGTCACCTTTCTGTTGATCCTCCTCTATCGGACCTACGCCTACGCCGGCACCCTCGACGCCGACGAGCGACCCTTCCTGGAGGAGTGGCGGGAAGACGATTCCTGCAGCGAACCCTTTGTCCAAGCGCAACAGGAAATCAGCCCGCTCTCCTCCCCCCGGGAGACCATCCTGGCCGGGGACGGCCGAACATGAAAGCGCTGTTGGTTCTGCCGATCCTGGTACCGATCTGCACCGCCATCCTGGCGGTCTTCTTCCGCCGCCGGGAGCGGTTGGAACATGGCATGGCTCTGGTCGGCGCACTGTTGCAGCTGCTGGTGGCGCTGTTTCTGCTCGCTACGGTAGTGGCGGACGGCATCGTTGCGCTGTGGGTCGGTGGCTGGCCAGCCCCCTATGGGATCTGTCTGGTTGCCGACAACCTGAGCGCAGTGATGGTGCTGATCACTGCGGTGATCCATGCTGCGGTGACAGTTTACTCCCGCCGGGATATTGATTACGAGATGGTGCGTACCGGCTACTACCCGCTACTCAACATGCTCACCGCCGCCATTTGCGGCGCCTTTTTAACCGGTGACCTGTTTAATCTCTATGTCTGGTTCGAGGTGATGCTGATGGCCTCCTTCGGCCTTCTGGTGATGGGCCAGCGCCCCTGCCAGTTGACCGGGGCGGTGAAATACGTGGCGATCAACCTCATCTCCACCCTCCTCTTCATCACCGCCATCGGCCTGCTCTACGGCCTCACCGGCACCCTCAACATGGCCGACCTGCATCTGAAGGTAGCGCTGGTGGAAAATACTGCCCTGCTCACCGCCACGGCAATGCTGTTGCTGGTCGCCTTCGCCATCAAGGCAGCCCTCTTCCCGCTCTTTTTCTGGCTGCCGGCCTCCTACCACACCCTGCCGGTGGCGGTGTCGGCCTATTTTGCCGGGATGCTCAGCAAGGTGGGGATCTATGCCCTGTTGCGGATGTTCACCCTGGTCTTTCCAGGAGGTGGAATTACCCATAGCACCCTGCTGGTCGCTGCCGCCCTCACCATGCTCTTCGGGGTGGTGGGGGCCGCCTCGCAGATGGAGGTGCGGCGGATTCTTTCCTTTCACATCATCAGCCAGGTGGGTTATATGGCCCTTGGGCTCGCCCTGTTTACCCCGCTCGCTCTGGCCGGGGCGATCGTCTACCTGATCCACCATATCATCGTCAAGGCCAACCTCTTCCTGGTCAGCGGCCTGATCCGTCAGGCTGGCGGCGGCACCCTGCACCTGAAACGGATCGGCGGGCTGTACCGCGAGCAGGGACTGGTGGCCCTGGCCTTTTTTATACCGGCCTTTGCCCTGGCCGGTTTCCCACCGCTGTCCGGGTTCTGGGCCAAACTGCTGATCATCAGGGCCGCTCTCGAAATCGAGCAGTATGGTGTGGCGGTGCTCGCCGCCGCCGTCGGCCTATTGACCGTGCTGTCAATGGTGAAGATCTGGAATGAGGCCTTCTGGAAACCGTCACCCGGGGAGGCGGCTGTTGTGCTGGCAAGATCGGCAGGGGAGTCACCTGGGGCGGGGCGCAGCATCTCTCCCTGGCTGCTGGCGCCGGTTCTGGTTCTGGCCCTGGCAACCGTCGTTCTCGGACTGTCGATGGAACCGGTTCTTCGCTACGCCCTGACCGCGGCGGCGCAGCTTCTTGAGCCTCAAGCGTATGTCAACGCAGTACTGGGAGGGAAGCCATGAGCCTGTTTGTCCTCAATATCGGTTTTGCCGTGGCCTTCACCACCCTGTTGGGGAGCGGCACCATCGTCAGTTTTCTCTTTGGATTCCTGCTTGGCTATCTTGCCCTGTGGCTCTCCAAACCCCTCTATCACGACAGCCGTTACTTCCGTAAGCTGCCGAAAGCAATCAACCTGATCGGTTATTTTCTTTTTGAACTGATGGTCTCTAACCTGAAGGTGCTCTGGGACATCATTACCCCCGGCCATATCAACCGGCCGGGAATCATCGGTGTGCCGCTGTCGGCGCAATCCGATCTGGAGATTTTCCTGGTTGCCAATCTGCTCTCCCTCACCCCTGGTTCACTGAGCGTTGACCTCTCGCCGGACCGCAAAACCCTCTACGTCCACATCATGTTTCTCGATGATGCCGAGAAGGCTCGGCAGGCGATACAAAATAACCTGGAAAGGCGTGTCCTGGAGGTGATGCGGCAATGATCGACGGCACCCACTTTCTCTCCTGGAGCGTGCAGGCGGCCATGTTCCTTCTCCTGGCCGGCATGGCCCTGGCCATGTGGCGTCTGGCTATCGGCCCTTCGGCCGCCGATCGGGTGATCGCCATGGACCTCCTCTCTCTGCTGGTGGTTGCCTTTCTGGTCACCCTGTCGGTGTACACCGGCGAGAGCACCTACCTTGATGTGGCCATCGCCTACGCCTGCATCGCCTTTCTCGGTACCATCGCCCTCGCCCGTTTTATTCAGCGTTCGGCCGAAGAGCGCTTGACCCGTTCAGGGAGCCAGGATGATGACTGACTTTGCCACCGGTACCCTCTTCCTGCTCGGTTCGTTTCTCTGTCTGATGGCGGCCGTTGGTATCGTCCGTCTGCCCGACCCCTTGACGCGGATGCATGCCGCCACCAAGGCCGGTACCCTCGGCTGTGGTCTGCTGCTGGTCGCCGAGGCACTCTTCTACGGAGAGTTGGGCATCTCCCTGCGGGCGGCGACCATTATCCTTCTGCTCCTTTTCACCACTCCGGTGGCCGCCCATCTCATTGGTCGGGCTTCCTACCGCAGTGGGGTCGAACTCTCTAAGCGCACCTGGATTGACGAACTGGGTACGGCAATCGGCAAGGCAAACCGGCAAGGGCAGCTCCCGGTCGATGACATACGACAACCTCCAGGCCGTCCCGAGCGGCCGCCTGACCGGTAATCTCCCTGAAGAGCGGGGTAAAGTTGCCGCCGAGGATGGCGACAGGGCTGAGGGCCAGGAATGTACTCGGTCTCTACTTGGCCTGTCTGGTACTTTCTGTTGAAAAAACTGTCGTTCGTGGTAGGTAAGGGATGAGAATTGTTCGCAGCAACCTGAGTGAAGAGCGCCAGGTTGCCTGGCAGGGAGACCGACCTCTTTACAAGGTGCACCGTGCGATATCCCGAGATTAGCAAAATTCTGGTCCCGGAAGATGAACTGCGTCGGACGGTTGGCCGTCTCGCCGCAGCAATCAACCTCTCCTACCGTGACCTAGAGAAGGAGTTGATGGTGGTTGGTCTGCTCCGCGGCTCGTTTATCTTCATGGCCGATCTGGTCCGTCAGCTGGAAGTGCCGCTGGTAGTCGATTTCATGACCCTCTCCAGCTATGGCGACGGTACGGTCAGCAGCGGCGACGTGAAGGTGGTGATGGACCTTGACTCCTCCATCGAAAACCGTGATGTCCTTCTGGTCGAGGATATCGTCGACACCGGCCGGACCTTCAGCAAGGTGGTTCGGATGCTGCAAAACCGTAACCCGCGCTCACTGAAGGTCTGTTCCCTGCTCAGCAAGCCCTCGGCCCGGGTGGTCGAGGTGCACATCGACTTCTGCGGTCTGGAGATTGCCAACGAGTTTGCCGTGGGGTACGGCCTTGATTATCGGCAGCGGTTCCGCAACCTCCCCTACATCGGCGTGATCGACCCACCGTAGTACGGATTATCCTTTGACGAGGTATTGTCGAGGTGTCGTTGCGGCGGTGTTCCAACAGGAGGGACACCAATAATTGATGGAGTTGAGCCATAGGAGGATTGTATGAAGTTGGTAATGCGCACGGCCTCTGTTCTCTTTCTTCTCGCACTGTTTGCATCGCCGGCCATGGCGGAAAAGGTCCGCTGGAAACTGGCCATGACCTGGAATTCGACCCTTACCCCGTTTTCCACCGCCGTCCAGAATATGGCCAGGATGGTCGAGGAGATGAGCGGTGGTGATTTTTCCATCCGGGTTGAGGGGGCGGAAAAGCACAAGGCTGCCCTGAATGTTCTGGATATGGTCAAGGGGGGGCAGTTCGAAATGGGCCATAGTGCCTCCTATTACTGGAAGGGAAAGGATATCACCACGGTCTTTTTTACCACCGTCCCCTTCGGGATGAATGCCGACGAGCAGTACGCCTGGTTCTATCACGCCGGTGGTATGGAACTGATGCAGAAGACCTACGACAAATTTGACGCGATGAGTTTCCCGGGAGGGAACACCGGGATGCAGATGGGGGGGTGGTTCCAGAAGGAGATCAATTCACTGGAAGATTTGAAGGGCTTGAAAATGCGGATTCCAGGGCTGGCCGGTGAAGTTTTTGCCAAGTTGGGGGTAAACGTCACCAATATCGCCCCGGGTGAATTGTATACCTCCCTGGATCGTGGTACTATTGACGCCCTGGAGTGGGTCGGCCCGGGAATGGATATCAAGATGGGCTTCCACAAAATCGCCCCCTATTACTATACCGGCTGGCACGAACCGGCAACTGAGTTGCAGTTTCTGGTCAACAAGAAGGCCTTCGCCGGCCTCTCCCCGGCCAACCAGGCGATTCTGGTCACTGCCATGAAAGCGGCGGCGATGGACATGCGGATAGAGAATTTTGCCGACAGCGCCACCGCCTGGGAGCAAATGAAGAGCGAATTCCCCAACATCGAAGTGAAGACATTCCCGAAAGAGGTGCTCCAGGCAATGAAGAGCGCCGCCGATCAGCTGTACGAAGAGTATGCCGCCCAAGACCCCTCCTTCAAGGAGGTCTTCGAATCACAACGGGCCTTCATGAAAAAGGCCCGTACCTACTACACCATCTCTGAATTCAACTATATACGGACAGTGCAGGAACTGGAGCAGTAGACGGTGTAAACCAGCAATCCGCCCCCCCAGCCCCTGGCCCCCGAACGGCAGGGGCTGGGGGCTTTGTCAGGGACCCTTGCCATGCTGGAAAAAACGGAAAAATATATTCAGGCGATCGTCAGGAAAATGGGCTTTTTTCTCGCCATCTGCCTGCTGCTGATGGTGCTCAATGTCACTTATGACGTGATGATGCGCTACGTCTTCCGGGCCAGCTCGGTGGGGATGCAGGAGTTGGAGTGGCATTTCTTCTCGGTGATCATCCTTTTCGGGGTTGGCGTGGCCCTGATTCAGGAGGGGCACGTTCGGGTCGATTTCCTCTATGATCGAATGCGACCGAAGACCAGGGCTTTAATCAATATTTTCGGCACCGTTCTCTTTCTTGTTCCCCTTTCGTTGCTGATTCTCTTCGGTTCGCTCAATTTTGTTATCGATTCCTATACTATCAAGGAAATCTCCGAGGACCCCGGTGGTCTCCATTTCCGCTGGCTCATCAAGGCGATGATTCCTTTCTCCTTCGTCTTCCTGCTCTTCTCGGCGGCGGGCTACATTCTCAAGAACATTATCTCGATCCGGGGGGGGAAATGACCGGCATAATCATGTTTTTTGCCGCCCTGGCTCTTTTGGTCGTTGGCTACCCGGTGGCCTTCACCTTCGGAGCGGTAGCGTTGTTTTTCGGGGTGATCTCGGCCATTGTCGAACTCGGCGCCGATGCCGGGGCCTTTCTGGTGGCAAAAGAGTTCTACAGTATGTTCTCGATGATGCCCTTCCGGATCTATTCGATCATGACCAACACCATCCTGATGGCGGTGCCGCTCTTTATCCTGATGGGGATCATCCTGCAGAAATCCGATCTTGCCGAGCGGTTGCTTGAGTCCATGGGGATCCTGTTCGGCAAGGTTCGCGGCGGACTGGCCATCAGCACGGTCATGGTTGGTACCCTGTTGGCCGCCTCCACCGGCGTGGTGGGTGCTTCCGTGGTCGCCATGGGGGTTATTTCCCTGCCGGTGATGTTAAAATACGGCTATGCAAAAAGACTGGCCACCGGAACCATTTGTGCGGCAGGTACTCTTGGCCAGATCATCCCTCCCTCCATCGTTCTGATTATCCTAGGCGATGTCTTCCAGCTGCCGGTGGGTGATCTCTTTAAAGCCGCCCTCTTCCCGGGACTGATGCTGGTTGGCTGCTATATTGTCTATATCGTCGTGCTCGCCTTTTTCAGCAAAGGGGTTGCTCCGGGAATCGTCGTTCCGGAGGAGGAGAAGAAAGGTTCGGTGCAACGGGCCCTGCTGGCCATTTTTCCCCCTCTGGTCCTGATTGTTGTGGTGCTCGGGTCGATATTTGCCGGGGTGGCCACCCCCACCGAATCGGCGGCGGTCGGCGCCCTTGGGGCGATGGTGCTGGCCTCGCTGTACCGACGGTTGAGTTGGAAGATCGTCATCGACGCAGCGACCGAGACGGTGAAAATCACCGCCATGGTCTTTGCCATCCTGATTGGCGCCACCGCCTTTTCCATGGTCTTTGTCTACAGCGGTGCCGACCTGCTGGTGGAACAGTTCATGACCAATCTCCCCGGGGAGAAATGGGGCTTCATCATTCTGGCCATGGCAGCGATCATGCTCCTTGGCTTTTTCATCGATTTCATCGAAATCTCCTATATCGTCGTGCCGATACTGTTGCCGATTGCCGACATCATCGGTATCAACCCGATGTGGTTCGCCATACTCATTGCGATGAACCTGCAGACCTCGTTTCTCACCCCTCCCTTCGGTTTCTCACTGTTTTACCTCAAGGGGGTCTGCCCGCCCGAGGTGCGGACCGTTGATATCTATCGGGGGGTGGTCCCCTTCATCACCATCCAGGTTCTGGTGCTCGCCTCGATTGTCCTCTTCCCACATTTTTACGGTTTTTAGGCGGCGTTTGCAGGCCAAACTGCGGGTTAATGCATCAAGGCTGCCTCAAGTGGTACGCTCCCCTCTGGGTGGGTTGTGCCCGGATGGACCGGTTTGTGCCATCGGGGCCGTGCTAGTCGGCGGCCGG
This sequence comes from Desulfobulbaceae bacterium, assembly GCA_011390165.1. Taxonomy (GTDB): domain Bacteria; phylum Desulfobacterota; class Desulfobulbia; order Desulfobulbales; family Desulfocapsaceae; genus Desulforhopalus_A. Next base: position 10,363 of record JAABSV010000050.1, on the reverse strand, counting down.
CAGGAGTGCGGTGCAGAGCCAGGGAAAAAAGGTGATGAGGGCCAGGGTGAGAAGGAGCAGGCCGAGAAAGGGGAGGGTTGCCCGGTAGAGTTCGGTGACCGGCCGTTCAAAGCGGTAGGAGGCGAGAAAAAGGTTCAACCCCACTGGTGGGGTACAGTAGCCGATCTGCAGGTTGGTGAGGAAGATGATCCCGAGATGGATCGGGTCGATTCCATAGGCCAGGGCCACCGGCAGGATCAGCGGCACGATGAGGACCAGGGCGGAAAAGATGTCGAGCATTGCCCCGACCAGCAACAGGAAGAGGTTGAGGAGCAGCAGAAAGGTAAAGCGGTTATCGATGGCGCCGCTGAGCAGAGCGAATAACCGATTGGGTACCTCCTGGTCAATCAGGTAGTTGGTGGAGGCCATGGAGGCGGCCAGAATGACCAGGATGCCGCCGAAGAGCACCATCGAATTGGCCATGATCCCGGGCAGTCGGGCCCAGGCGATATCCCGGTGGATGAACATCTCCACCAACAGGACATAGGCGGCGGTGACTGCCGCCGCCTCCGCCGGAATGAAAATCCCGCCGTATATTCCCCCCAAAAGAATTACCGGCAGAGGAAGTTCCCAGGCAATCTGCCGCAGTCCGTCAAGAAGTTCTCGGCGAGTCCTGCTGACCGGCGGCCGGGGGGGGCTTTTCATCCAGGCGTAGACCGCTAGAAGGGTGAGCATCAGCAGGCCGGGAAGGATGCCGGCGATAAAGAGCTGGTCTATCCTGGCACCGGCAATCACCCCGTAGAGAAGCAAAGGCAGGCTGGGTGGGAAGAGCAGTCCGAGACTGCCAGAGGAGGTGATCAGCCCCATGCTGAACTTCTCGCCATAGCCGTCGCTGCGCAGGGCCGGGAGCAGCAGGCCGCCAAGGGCGAAGATGGTGACGCCGGAGGCACCGGTGAAGGCGGTGAACACTGCACAGACCAGCAGGGTCACCACCGCCAGGCCGCCAGGCAGCCAGCCGAGAAAGAGGCGGGAAAAACGGAGCATCCGCTCTGCCGCCCTCCCTTCCGAGAGGAGCACCCCGGCGAAGATAAAGAGGGGCAGGGAGACCAGCATTGGGGTGTCGGCGAGCCGTGACATTTCGATCACCACCACGGCGACATCGATATCGGCGGAGGCAAAGGCGAGCAGGGCCAGGGCTCCGATTACCAGATAGAGAGGGGTGCCGAGGAGAGCGAAGGCGAGAGTCAGCAGTTTCAGCAGGCTCATTGGACGGTGTCACCCCGGTGACCGGGCGCCAAGGGTCGGGGAAGGGCCTTTCCCTGCCGGATCAGCAGGTGCAGGGAGCGGAGGGTGATCAGGGCGAAGGCAGCCGGGAAGATCGTCAGCAGCAACCAGAGGGGCAATCCCAGAGGTCCGCTGTCGGCGGCGGCGAATTCGTAGCGTACAAACCGCCAGGCCGCCCAGCAGAGGCCGGCCGCGGCCAGGGTGGAAAAAAGCTGGCTGAAGAGGTTCAACCAGGCCCGGGCTGCTTCCGGTAGGTGGCTGCCCAGCAGATCAATGGCGATATGACGACCCCGGCCGGTGGCGGCCACTGCGCCAAGCAAGCCACTCCACAGGACCAGGTAGCGCAGCAGTGGCTCGGCCCAGACCAGCCCGCCGCCAAAGAGACTGCGGAGAACAATCTGCAGGCAGGCCAGGCCGATCATCGCTGTCAGCAGCAGACTGAGGGTGATCTCCTCAAACCGTCGGCCTGGCATCCGGTTCATTTACCAGCTGGCGCCGTCCCGTCGCCGACCGGCTGGTTCCGGCGGTAGTCTTCCAGCAAGCGCTTGGTTTCTCCGTAGATTTCCCTGGAGATGGCGGCAGGGACCAGCTGATCTATGGTCTGGTCCCGTTTTTCCAAGAGAACACGGTGCGTTGCCGAATCGAGGGACAGAAACTGCGTGCCTTGCCCGGCCAGTACCGACCGTGATTCGTCGTTGCTGCGGCGGGTCGCACGGAGCAGCACCGGGAAATGGTGGTCGGCAGCGGTTCGGATTGCCTGCTGTTCCGCTTCGGGCAAGTTGGCGAACTTCTTGCCGTCCAGGACAAAGGCTCCATAGGCGTAGCCGTAGGGGATATCGATGACATAGCGGGCCTGGGTAAACCACTGCAGGACAATGGACCCGTAGAGGGAGTTGTATACCGTCTCGACCAGACCGCTCTGCAGGGCAGGGAGGACATCAGGGATGGTCAACTGGATCGGAGTGATGCCGAGATTGCCCATAAAGGCCTCGGAGAGAGGTTCGCCGCTGGGGCTCCAGTTGCTGGAGCGGCGGAGATCGTCAATGGTCGCCACCGGCCGGGTGGACATGGCATAGAGGAAACCGACCTCGGTCAGGGCAACCAGCTCCAGCCCCTTTTCCCGGAACCGCTCCACCAGAGTGGGAAAGAGAGCGGCGGTCAGGTGGTCTACTTCGGCGTAGGAGTTGAGCAGAAAGGGGATCGCCAATACCCGGAAATCGGGGACAACCGGAGCGATTCCGCTCATGGTGAAGCCGCCGCCATGGAGTTGGCCGACCCGCATTTTCCGGTACATTGCCTGGTCATCGCCCATCACCCCACCTGGGTAGGCACGAAAGGTAACCGTTCCTCCGGTCTCCCGGGTCACTTCGGCGGTAAATGTATCAAACTGCTCCATCCATACCGAACCTACCGGGGCGAGAGTTGCGATCTTGAAGGTGGTTACCGCCGCCGCCCGGGCCGGGGAGAACCCCGCCGGGCAGAGGGAGAGGAGGAGAACGAGAAGGAAAAAGAGGCTGCAGGGGGGTTGCATGATTGCACCTGAACAGAGAGTACGCCGGTTGGAGCAGTTGTCGCCGGGCCAGAGACCTTTTCAGTCGGCAAAATAGTTCTCGGCCAGCAGCCGGGCGGCCCTGGCCCTGGCCAGCTGGTTACTGAAGGCCTGCTCGGGAACGGTTTCGATGGGAAAGGCCAGGACCTCCTCAAGCAGCTGGTTGTGCAGGTTGACGTTCATGGTCATCCGGCCGTAGGTCTCGGCAAAGGCGGTCTGCACCGGCAGAAAGGTCCGTTGGGAAAGTTCCAGGGCCCGCTCAAAATGGCGACGAGCCAACTCCGGTCGGCCGCCGAGCATGGCGGGGCGGGAGGCGTGGTAGACCCCGAAGAAGAGGTGGATGGCGCCGTTCTGGTAGGTCTCGTCCAATTCCAGCAGCCGCACCATGATCGCCTCAATGGCGACAAGATCGGCCAGGGCGGCCGGAGAGCCACCGCTGCGCTCAACCCACATCAGCCAGGCGGAGGTGGCCCAGAAGACTTGTGGGACCTGTTTTTTGCGCAGGTGGGCAAGGCCGGCGGCGAGGTCGCCACCATCGACTGCTTCCGGGAGATGGCGGCGAAACAGGCGCTGGCCGTATCCCCTGGCGCGGCGGACAATTTCGGCAACCCGTGTCGGTTCGCCGCCACACTCGGTGAGTGCTGAGGCATAGGCGCAGGTGGACTGGGTGGCGGTCAGCAGCAGCTGTTCGTTGTCCGGGGCCGAAACCAGCATGCTGTCGAGGAGCAGGAGGTAGGCGGGCGCCCCTTCACAGACCAGATGCAGATCGGTCTGCTGTTGGAGGTTGGCTACTGCCGGCTGGACAACCGTGCTGGTGAGCAGGGCGGTACAGCCGACAAGGGGGCCGCTTGCGGCCAGCACGGACAGGTAGACCAGCAGCGTCGGGAGCAGGCATGACACCTTTTTCCCGGCCCAGGGCGGCAGTCGACGAAATCCGGTCATCAGAGCCCCCCGAACTGCCGGTTATCTGGCTGCCGGCTGGTCGCCACTCGCTGCCGGGGGGGCCTGCCCCTCGTCAAGTATCTGCCGTCCGCTATCGATCATCTCCACCGCCACCCCGCGAGTGGCCTCAAGCATCTCCTGGGTGGCGATGACCAGTTGCCGGGTGATCAGTACCATATCGTTGGTTGCTTCGACCATGTTGCGGATGGCAGTGCTGAGTTCGGCGGCGCCTGCCTCCACCGGTTCTGCCGGGGTGGTGGCGGCCTGCCCTTCGGTCAATGCCTGGACGGGTTCGCCGGCGGCTGCTTCAACCTGAACGGCCGGGGCGGCTGCCTCTGTCGGTTCAGCTACTTGCACCCCGGGCGTCGGCGCCGGTTCTGCCGCCGGTCCAGCGGCATGGGCTACCGATTCGGCAGGGGTAACTGCCGCCGGGCCGGCGGCCTCGGTCGGGGAATCGGGTAACACTGCCGCGGGGGTGCTCTCCACCGGTTCGTCCTTTGTCGCCGGTTCAGGCGGTTCCGGATGCACCTCACTGACGGCACTGTGGCTGGTTTGACCACTTTCAGCCGGTGTTGCCGTCTCCTCTTTGTGGCCGTCAGGAACGCAGCCGTACACGAGGAGATAGAGAACAATCATGGTCAGTATGGCGTACTTCATTTTTTTCTCCCATCTCTTGAGGATAAAGTGGAATAGTCGTTCTGGCAACAATATGGAGCCTTGAGCGGCGCAACAATCAGCCGATACTACCATACTCGGCGGCCCAATTTCACATTTTTTGCGACGGCTTTCGGGCTTTTTCCGGATCAGCCCGGTGCTGGTCGACAGTGGGCGGTGCCTGGCCGGCAGTGGGGTGGTGGTATCGTACCGACTGCCGGCCACCGTGGCAGCGGTATAGCTGCCACGGTGGTGTTGCGGCAAGTCTCTGCCCGAATAGAGGTGCCGGACTGGCTCGATGCCGGCCAGGAATGCCATCCCCTTTGAAGGGGGGGAGAGGCAGGTGGCATTGGGCCGCAGAGAAGGGGCGATCAAGCCGGTTCATGGCCGGTCAACGGTTGTGGCGTCGATGTTTGACCGGCGCGATTTTTAACTGGTCTCGATATTTGGCCACCGTCCGCCGGGCGATCTGGATATTGTTTTCCGCCAGTTTTTCGGCGATGGCATGGTCGCTCAGGGGGTTTTGCCGGTCCTCCTCCTGGATCATGGTGCGGATCATGGTCTTGATCGACTCGGCGGCCAGGGCCTCCTCCCCCTCGCGGGGGATGGCGGTGGAGAAGAAATACTTCAACTCGTAGATGCCCTGCGGGGTGTGGGCGTACTTGTTGGAGGTGACCCGGCTTACCGTCGACTCGTGCATCTCGATATCGTCGGCAACATCTTTTAAGATCAGCGGCTTGAGGTGACGGGGGCCATTTTCGAAAAAATCGTACTGGAAGCGGAGAATAGACTCCATCACCTTGTAAATGGTACGTTGCCGCTGGTGGATCGATTTGATGAACCAGTCGGCGTTTTTCAACTTGTCGTTGATGTACTGCCGGGACTCTCGGGGAAGCTGCTTGTCGTTCTGCAGCAAATCCTGGTAGAGGGAGGAGAGCTTCAGGCGGGGCAGGTCATCGTCGTTCAAGCGGATCACATATTCGCCGTCGATTTTGCGCACGTAGACATCGGGAACCACGTAGTTGGTCTCTTCGCTGGCGTAGGGCAGGCCTGGATATGGGGTGAGCTGGGAGACGATCAGGTTGACCGCCCGTTCCAGTTCCGGTCGCTTGTGGCCGGTGGCCCTGGCCAGTGCCTTGTAGTTACGGGTCTCGAGAAGCGGCAGGTGGTTGCGGACGATCTCCGCGGCCAGGGATTTGCCATGGCCGAGCCGTTCCAACTGGAGGCAGAGCGACTCTCTGACATCGCGGGCAGCGATCCCCGGTGGGTCGAGATCCTGAACCACCTCGAGAATATACTCGGCTTCGTCGGGGGTGCAGGCGGTACTGGTGACAATTCTTTCCAGGTCCACCTCGAGGAAGCCGTAGCGGTTGAGGTTGCCGATGACGAACAGGGCGATTTCCCACTCCCGTTCGTCCAGTTCACAGTGGGCCAGTTGCCACTGCAAATAAGCGAGAAGACCAGGTTTTTCAGAGATGAACTCAAATTGTGAGGGGGCGTCTGCCGGAGGGGCTTCGTGGGCAAAGGAGAAATTTGCATCGAAGGTGTTGGTGTAGTCCTCCCAGTTGATATCGGCCAGTTGGCTTTCCGATACCTTCACATTTTCGGTAACTTCCGGTTCAAACTGGGGAGAGGTGTCCTCGTTGGTGGCAGAGAGGGAGAAAGGGTTGTCAAGGTTGTCGGGAAGGTTGAGTTCCTCTTCCAGGGCCGGGTTCTGCTCGATCTCCGTTTGCAGGGCGGCAGAGAGTTCCAGCCGGTTCAACTGGAGCAGCTTGATCGCCTGGCGCAGTTGCTGGGTCATTACCAGCTTCTGGCTGAGCTTGAGTTGTTGTCGCAGTTCGAGGGCCATGGGAACTTACATCCGGAAATTTTCCCCGAGATACATTTTTCGCGCCACTTCACTCTCGATGATGTCGTCGGCGACGCCGCTGGTCAGAACCTGGCCGGCGTTCATGATGTAGGCAAAATCACAGACCTGCAGGGTTTCCCGGACATTGTGGTCGGAGATGAGGATACCGAGTCCCTTTTCCTTCAGCTTGGCGATGATCTTCTGCAGGTCGTGTACCGCCAGCGGGTCGATGCCGGCAAAGGGCTCGTCGAGGAGGATGAATCCGGGCCGGGTTGCCAGCGCACGCATGATCTCCACCCGTCGGCGTTCTCCCCCCGAGAGGGCGTGTCCCTTGTTGTGGCGCAGGTACTCGATGTTCAGGTCGGCCATCAGTTCGTTGATGCGGATATCGATTTCCCGCCTGGAGAGACCAAGGGGCTCAAGGATGATCCGGACATTTTCCTCGACTGTCAGCTTCTTGAACACCGATGGCTCTTGGGCAAGATAGGTGATGCCGCGCAGCGCCCGCTTGTGGATGGGCAGGTGGGTGATGGTCTCACCGGCGAAGATGACACTGCCCCGGTCCGGGCGGATAAAGCCGGCGATGCAGTAGAAGGTGGTGGTCTTGCCGGCCCCGTTCGGACCGAGCAAACCGACCACCACCCCGGAGTGTACCTGCAGGCTCACCCCGTCGACCACGGTGCGCGGGCCGTACCGTTTGACAATATTTCGGGTTTCCAGTATCGACATCGTTGCCTGTGTGGCCGTCAGTTCTGCAGGATGGTCATGTTCACCCGTGACGGCGCCTTCTGGCCGGCCGCTTCGCCAACGGTGGTCGCCGGCCGACCGCCAATCACTTCCGAGCGCCCCTCGTCGAGATAATATATAATCTTTTCGCCGCTTACCATGTTCTGTCCCTGCCAGGCCTTGGCGTTGCCGGTCAATATAACCTGTCTCTCCTGGGAGAGGTAGACCATTTTTTTCGAGGTCCCCAGCCATTCGCCACGGCTGATTTCAACATTGCCGGTGCAGATCAGCTTCTCCACCTGCTGGGTGGCCTTCTTGTCGCTTTCCGCAGCCTTCTCCGCGGCTTTGGTGTAATGGACGATCATCTCATCGGAGCGTATCCTGACATCGGCCTGCTTGGCATCGACGTCGCCGGTGAAGACCACCGTGCTGTCTCGCTCGGTAGAGGTCATGTGGTTGGCCTCGATATGGATCGGCGCTTCCTCTGCCAAGAGCGGCGCGGGAAAGGAGAATAGCGCCAGAACAGAGCCGATGGCAGCAACTTTTAGTAGGTATTTCATGGCTTTTTTCATTGCCTCTCGCTCAAATTAGGGTATGTGTGGCCGGGGAAGAAAAGACTCCCCTGTCCCGCGCCCATCCTAGCGTAAAGTTTTACAAATGTAAAGGCATGGTTTTTGCTTTAGACAAACAGTTCTTTACTTGGTTGGGCGCAGCCGGTACAATGCCAGACGGTCGGTAAAGGCCTCCCTTTCGGCTTCCAGCAGGCTGATTTCAAAGATATTCTTTAAAAATTTCGCACTGCCATTAGGGCACTGTCAGCACGGCGTCACCGCAACAGGACGACAACCAGCAGGAGACCGGTCGGCGGACCGGCTGAGACGATGGGACAAAACGTTGCCAGGGGTATAGAAAAGGCCAAGGTGCTGATTGAGGCCCTGCCTTATATGCAGGAATTCAGGCATAAAACAATTGTAGTCAAGTACGGCGGCCACGCCATGGTCGACGATTTTCTGAAAAAACAGTTTGCCCTTGATGTCATTTTGCTCAAACAGATCGGCATCAACCCGGTGATCGTCCACGGTGGCGGCCCCCAGATCAACCAGCTGCTCGACCGACTGGGGATCAAACCCAGTTATGTCGAGGGGATGCGGGTCACCGATGGGGAGACCATGGATGTGGTCGAGATGGTTCTGGTGGGCAAGGTCAACAAGGAGATTGTCGGCCTGATCAACCACTGTGGTGGCAAGGCGGTGGGCCTTTCCGGCCGCGATGGCGACCTGGTCTGTGCCGAGAAGCTGAAGGTGAGCAGCCGGCGAAAGGATGAAGAGTTGCGGAATGCCCCTCCCGAGCTGATTGATCTCGGTCGGGTCGGTCAAGTCACCAGGGTCAATACCGGGGTGCTGGAGAGCCTCTACCGTGAGGATTTCATTCCGGTGATAGCGCCCGTTGGGGTGGGTGACGACGGCCAGGCCTTCAATATCAACGCCGATCTGGTTGCCGGGGCGATCGCCGGGGCGCTGGCGGCGGAGAAACTGATTCTGCTGACCGATGTCCCGGGGGTGCGTGACCGACAGGGGCAACTGCTCACCACCATCGAGCGGCAGCAGTTGGCCGGCTTGATTGCCGACGGTACCATTGCCGGCGGGATGATCCCCAAGGTTCGCTGCTGCGAGGCGGCTCTGTGCCAGGGGGTGGCAAAAACCTGCATACTTGACGGCCGGGTGGAGCACTCCATCCTGCTGGAAATGTTTACCCGGGAAGGTGTGGGTACGGAGATAATCTGAACATGGACGGAACGAACGGGGCAAAGATGGCGAGCGGGGCAAACTGGCGGGAGAGGGGAGAGGCCGTGTTCATGGGCACCTACAGCCGCTACCCGCAGGTGATTGTGTCGGGAAAGGGCTGCCGGCTGGTGGATGCCGACGGCAGGGAGTACCTCGATTTTCTTGCCGGTATAGCGGTCACCGCTCTTGGCCACTGCCACCCGGCGGTGACCGAGGCGATCCGCCTGCAGGCTGCATCCTATCTGCATGTTTCCAACCTCTTCCACATGGTGCCGCAGATTGAGCTGGCCGAACTGCTTACCGCCCATACCTTTGCCGACCGGGTCTTTCTCTGCAACAGCGGTGCCGAGGCCAACGAGGCGGCGATCAAACTGGCCCGCATCCATGCCGGGCCGGGACGTTTCCAGGTGATCAGCCTCTCCGGTTCCTTCCACGGCCGGACCCTTGCCACCCTAGCCGCCACCGGCCAGACCAAATTCCAGCAGGGTTTCGAGCCGATGCCGGAGGGCTTTCTCCATGCCCCCTTCGGTGATATCGATGCCCTGGCGGCGATGATCGGCCCGGCCACCTGCGCCATCCTCTGCGAGCCATTGCAGGGAGAGGGTGGGGTGCGCCCCCTCGACCGCGAGTATCTCCAGGCTCTCCGTGCCCTCTGTGATCGGCACCGCCTGCTCCTCATTTTTGACGAGATCCAGACCGGGATCGGCCGTACCGGCACCTTTTTCGCCTACCAGCAGCTCGGGGTCGAACCAGACATACTCACCAGTTCCAAGGCGCTGGGCAACGGTCTGCCCATCGGTGCGATCCTGGCCAAAGAGGCCATCGCTACCGCCTTCACCCCCGGCAGCCACGGAACCACCTTCGGCGGTAACCCGGTAGCCGCCGCCGCCGCTGTCGCCACCCTGCGGGTGATCCTCGCCGATGGCTTTCTGGCCGAAGTGCGTGCCAGGGGCGAGTACTTCCGTACCGGTCTGGAAAAACTGCGGCAACGCTTTCCCCAGACCATTGCCGGGGTGCGCGGGATGGGGCTGATTCTCGGGGCCGTTCTCACCCCCGAGGCGGTGCCGCAAGGTACTGAGATCGTCCAACGGATGCTGGCCAGGGGCTGCATAATCAATTTTGCCGGTAATACCGCCCTCCGTTTTGTCCCACCCCTGGTGGTCAGTGAAGAGGAGATCGACCAGGTACTCACCACCCTCGGCGAGGTCTTGGCCGAAATCACGGTCCGGTGACGCTTCGGTGGCTCGGGCCGTGTCCCCTTTCACTGTCGCCGGGCAGATGCGATGGGGAAGGGAACACATTAGGTTTGCAAATGTCGCCGCTTTTAGGTAAAAATGACCGTTTCCCCGGCCTGTTTTCCGGCCCGTCTCCCCCGGGGCGGCCCGACAGCTGTTCCAGGGTGGGACGCCCCGCCACCATCAACCACTCACTACCATCAACCATATTGAACCGTTGAGGATACTATGGACGTCAACAAGATCGTGTTAGCCTACTCCGGTGGGCTCGACACCTCGGTGATCCTGAAGTGGCTGACCGAGGAGTTCCGTTGCCCGGTGATCGCCTATTCCGCCGATATCGGCCAGGATGAGGACTGGG
>JAABSV010000005.1 GCA_011390165.1 Desulfobulbaceae bacterium | reverse complement strand
ACATAGCCGGCCAGGTTGACCCCGAAACCGGTGGGGCCGGTGGAAAAGCCGGCGATGTGGAGCCGGCCGGAACGCATGGCCTCAACCTCGGCGGCGTTCGACTGGACGGTGTAGTAGATGACCTTTTTGCCGGTGGCCTTCTCCAGGTAGGCCTGAAAGTCGGCAAAGGCATCCTGGTACACCGCCGGATCCTCCACCGGGGTGTAGGTGAAGACCAGGGTGCTCGGATCCTTCCAGTCCTTGGGGTCCTTGGGGGGATCGGCGACAAGATCCATGTCCTCGTCGCAGTACAGTTCGTCCAGGGTGCCCCGGTTGCTGCAGTCATCAGCGGCCCAGGCAACACCGGCAAAGAGGGAACTGGCAAGGAGCAGGGTCAGCAGTCTTTTCGTCATTGTTAGCCTCATTGAGTTAGGTTTGTTCGCCAGCGCGTACACATTCACCGGCATGCGGCAAATGGTCGCGAAACCGGGATCTGTACCCGTTCAGCAGGTGCTCCAGTTTCGTTCAGGTCAGGCTCCTGCCGAGGGTAACAGACCGGCCGTGCCGGACCCATCACCAACGGCCGTGATGGCCCCACCCTCTATCTATCGAGTATTCCCGCTACTTGTCAAGAGAGAAGTGGCCAAATCAACTGAGCCAGCGGTCGATCAACTGCTCCACCCGGCTCGGCATGTACCCCAGCAGCGCGGCCAGGTCGAGGATGGTGAATCGGGCACGCATCTGGCTGCTGTTGCGCACCACCCGGGAAAATTTCTCCCTGCTTAGCGGCCTGCCGGAATGGTCGATATCCTCGACCCGGTGGGCGGCTCCGGCCCTGGCCAGGCAGCTCTTCAGTTGAGCCGCCGGGACCAGGTCGACCTGGAGAAGCCGGCGCAGTGCCTGCCAGTTCCCGGGCTGGGAAAGCTGTTCTCTGACCTGCTGGTAGCGGCGGAGTTTCTTGCGGTATTCGTCGGCAACCATCGGGGTCAGACTCCCCCAGAACTCTTCGTCCACCTCCGTTCGGGGCAGTTCGAAGCGGGGAGTGTCGATGGCCAGCACCTCTTCGTAGAGGGCTGCCATCAGGATCGAGGCAACCCCCACCTGGCGGCCGTGCAGGTCGTGGCTGCCACCGTCGCGGTCGGCGAGCATGTCCAGGGTGTGGGAAATGAGGTGTTCGCCGCCGGAGGCCGGTGCCGAGGTGCCGGTGATGGTCATCGCCACGCTGGAGAAAAAGAGCGCCGTAAAGAGCGCCTGCAGGGCGGCCGGCTCCCTGGCCCTGATCTGTTCCGGGTTGTTCAGGTAGATCGGCTCGAGATCTTTCAGGAGGTCAACCGAGAAGCGGCAGTAGTAGTCGCCGAACAACTCGCGGTTGAGCAGCCAGTCCGCCGAACTGACCGTTTTGGCCAGAACGTCGCCGAGACCCGAGGCGGTGAGACGATAGGGCGCCTCGGCGAGAATGTCCGGGGTGGAGAAGACCGCCAGGCAGGCTTCAGCGTGGAAGAGGACCTTCAGACCATCGATACTGGCGGCGACATTGGCCGAGGCGTAGCCGTTCATCGAGGCGGCGGTGGCGACGACAATGTAGGGTTTGCCGCGGAGAAAGGCCACCCACTTCACCAGGTCATTGATCACCCCGCTGCCCACGGCGATAAAGAGATCGGTGGTCGGCGCCTCGGTAAGAAGCCGCTCTTTGGTCCGGTCGTCGGCCACCGGACTTTCACCGCCATGGTCACTGACGATATGGCGGGCCACTGTCAGCTTGCCCTGGCGCAGTTTCTCCTCGACCTGCCGGCCGGCAGCGGCCCAGGTCCGCTGGTCGGCGACCAGCAGGCAGTTGTGGACATCCGGGAGGGCGGCCACCGTCGGCAGCAGCTGCTCAAGGGAGGTCGGACCGTAGTGGAGCGCCCGGGTGGGGATCCGGTGCTGTCGCCCGCAGTCGCAGGCAAAAGAGGTGCCAAGAAGAGCCATTTGGTTCATGTTTTTCAGCTCCGCCGCAGTTTCTGCAGGACCTGTTCGGCCGCAATGGTGATCGGCTCGGCACTGGGCTCCGATGAGATATCAGGGTTGCAGGCCGAGGTAAAGGTGGTCAGTTCGGCAACCGTTTTGCCGCCGAGAATGAAGGCGGAGATGGCGTCGATCTCCCGGGCCGGGGCGACGGCTTGGCTGACAATCTGCCCACCGAGCAGTTTTTCGCTCTTCCGGTCAAAGACCAGTTTCAGTTTCCAGGGTTTGACCCCGGGGATCATCCCGTGTTTGCTGCGAGAGTCGACGACGGCGCAGACCGGTTCGAAACCGTGCTGGCGGGCATCCACCTCGCTGAGGCCGGTGGCGGTGACCACCATGTCGAACATCCGGCAGCCGCCGGCATTGAGCACTCCGGGGAAGGGGATGTCGAAGCCGGCCAGACGCTTGGCGGCGAGCCGCCCCTGCATCACCGCCGGGCCGCGCAGCCGGCCGCCTTCCGGCTTGCCGGTGAGAAAGTTGACCTTTTCGACACAGTCGCCGCCGGCGAGGATATGCCGGTCGGAGGTTTCCTGGAACTCGTTCACCTTGATCCCGAACCGGCCCATCTCCAGCCCCATCTCCTCCGCCAGGCGGGTATTCGGCCGCACCCCGACGTTCATGAATACCATCCCGGCGGGGACATTTCTGCCGGAGGCCAGTTCCACCGCGCTCACCCGGCCGTTTTCACCGAGGATCCTTTCCACCTTCTCGCCGGTGAGCAGCTGCAGCCCCTTTTCCTGGAGATAGGCGGCCACCGGTTCAGCCATGTCTTCGTCCAGCATCAGGGGTAAAGGCCGGTTCATCAACTCCACCAGGGTGATCTTTGTCGGCGCATTGTCGCTGGCGGCAAGCAGGCTGGCGACCTCGGCACTGATAAAGCCGGCACCGATGAAGACCACACTCTCCGGCCGTTGTTCGGCGAGGTACTCCCTGATTTTCAGGGCATCGGCAACCCCACGCAGAGAGAGTACCCCGGCAAGGTCATGCCCCTCGATGGGGGGAATGAACGACTCGGCCCCGGTGGCCAGAAAGAGCTTGTCGTAGGAGCGTTCGCTGTTATCGGCCAGACGGACTTTTCTCGCCTGGCGATCGACTGCCACCACCTCACCTATACAGACTTCAATGCCGGCCCCGGCAAGCATTTTGTCCGGCACCACGATGGATTCCGGAGTGGCCAGACCGGCCACAACGTGTGGGAGAGCTCAGCGGACAATGAAATTCGGCTCCTTCCTGATCACTGTTACCGAAATGTCCGGCATCAGTTTTTTCGCCATCATCGCCGCCGGCCCACCGGCACCGCTGCAGCCGACGATGAGCAGTTTTTCTCCCTTTTCCATGCCCCTTCCTCCTGTGAAAATTTTTCTTCCTGCCGTTAGAGCCGGCGGCAGGCCAGTCCAACCGGACAGGCGGCATCGCTTCCGGTAGGCTTCAGCCTGAGGTGAGAGTAACAAGCATATGCTCAAAAAACAAGGAGGCTCCTGGCTCCTCTGCGGGCCTATGAAAAATTGTGGCGCTTGCCCAGGGTGGCCAGTTCGGTCAGGTAGCGTTCATAGTGGTCGAGGTAGAAGGCCAGGGCGCGGGAAAAGTTCTTCCCCACCAGACCATCGACAAAGACCTGGCTGATCTCACGGTAACGGTGCAGGACCAGCTGCGACCGGTAGAAGATCAGCCACTCCTCCCGGCTCATCTGGCCGATGATGGTGGTCAGGGCCTTGCGGGCCCGGGGCTGGTACAGCCAGAAATACATCAGGTCGAGGGCATTGACGATGATCAGTTTTTCCAGTTCCCGGGCCTCGTAGTTGAGGGTCTCGATCATCATCTTCGGGGACTGAAGAATATCGAGGACATCTTCTTCGGGAAAGAGCAGGTCGAGGCGGGAAAAGAGAGCAAAAAGCTGCGATATCTTGCTCCGGTAGGCGTTGAGGCGGGCACGGATGTTGGTCTGCCGGTCGGCCAGCCCCTCAATGGCCGCGGCCACACAGTCGGAGGCCAGTTTTGAGATGATTGCCGCCCATTTCTGCAAGGCGGCACTGACATCAACCACCCCGAAGAGGGGGAGCAGGGTGGCAAACAGCCCGTTCAGCAGCACCGCCAGGGGGATGGCAAGGATTGAGCGGAAGAGATTGCCCATCGCCGCGTTTTTCGGCAGGCCGCGAAAGATATTGTGGCTGGAAATATAGATACCGTTGGCCAGCCCCATCACCGAGTAGAGCAGGATCGGGTTGCTGGCCGTGGTCACCCCGAAACCCTGGTCGAGGAGAAGGGTTTTGATCAGGTAGTCGAGCAGCGGCACGGAAAAGCCGGTGTAGAAGAGGGAGTCGGCAATGCGGCTCCAACTGACCAGCGAGTTCCAGGGGAGCAGTGGTGAGCGGCGCAGTCCGCCGCCACCGAGCACGGACTGGAAGATGTTGCGCAGGCCGGTGATGGCAAACCAGATCACTGCCCCGAACCAGGCCAGCAACCACCACTCCTTGGTCAAGTAAAAGGTGAGGAAGGCGGGGAGAAACCCGCCGAGTACCTTCAGGCTGTTTTTCAGGTTGGTGTTGAGGGCGTGCCAGAAAAACTGTCCCTCCAACAGCCCTTTTTGCCGCGCCAGGCCGTTTCGCTCGACATGGTTCGCGGCCGCTTCGCCGTTACGGCCGAGGCCACCCAGGGTGGCGATGTTGCCGGGAGTGCCGGGGTGGACGGTGAAGGCATCGACGCTCCAGTCGGTCCAGCGTTGCTCCTGGCCGGTGAAACCGGTATAACTGGTCTTCCCAGGTCTCTCAGTCGATCGGCCCCACTCGGTAAGGGGCAGACTTCGGCGGCAGTGGCTGTGGCGGGTCAGGCTGGCGGTAACCGGGACCAGCACCCGGCGGTTTCTGGTCGAATTTTCCCGTGCGGCCTGCCGGGCCCGGGGGGGCAGGGTCTCCAGGACCACCAGCCCCATGCCGAACTGGTGCTCCGCCTGGCTGGTAGAGCCGGAACCGATCCGCGAGCCCAGGGTCCGGCGCCGATAAAAGGTGTGGAACCTTTCGAGATTGAAAAGAATATCCAGAAGCGCCGCCTTGCGCTGGCGCATGCACTCCTCTTCGTCGGCCAGATCCTGCCGGCAGTGCTGCAGGGCGGTCAGTTCCTGCTGCCGTTTCTGGGAGAGGCGCTGCTCTTCATAGTCCCAGATGATTGCCCTGATCGCCCGTTTCAAGGCCACTACATTATCGTCATTCAAGGCCTGCTGCAGGGCGCCGATCAGTCGGTAATGCTGGTTTGGGCTCTTCAGGTCGACACTGTCGCCACTCTCCTGCCCACAGTCGCCACCGGCACTGGCGATGATGCCGTGGTTGGCGTTTTTCAGGTTGTAGGCCTCGATATGGCTGATCATCCCTTCACTCTCGTAGAGCAGTTCCAGGGTGTCCTGGATCGACAGGTTGCTCAGGTTGAGGGTAAAGGTGGAACTGGGGTGCAGGGAGAGCAAATGATCGAGCAGACTCTTCAGATCGTACCTGAGCAGTTCCGGTACATCCGGCCCCTCCCGGGGTTGCTGGGGATCGGGAATCTCCGGGTTCCGGGCCGGGGCGAGAAACTGGCTGATGATATTGTCGATGCTGCAGAGGCGGAGATGATCTGCTCGGCCATCCTGACAGTGGTGCAGGGCCTCTTCCCGGATGAAGCGGGCCAGGTGGAGGATGGATGGTTGGCCGGCACCGACAAAACGGAGAAAATCCTGCATCTGCAGGGGTTCAATGGTTGCCGACAACTCCTTGTTGAGCTGGTGTCGGTGCTGGGCGTTGAAGGCGGTAAAGAGGGCGAAGACGTACTGCTGCTGGTAGAGGGAAACCGCCTTTCCCAAGGCGAAAAAGGTGGCAACCGCCTCCTCCCGGAAAAAATCGAGCAGGCCGCGGTTGTCGGAAAAACCGTGCGGCTCCCAGGTGATACGGACATACTTGTTGCGGAAGAGGGCCGACAGTTCAATCCCCACCTGCACCTTGACGCCGAGGATGCCACTGGCCTCGACCAGTTCTTCCACCACCTCCCGGCTGACCGAGTTGTAATAGACCACGGTCAGAAAGCGTATTCCCTTGATCCAGGCATCCATGATCAGATGGGTCGGTGATTTCCGCCCCTTGCTGTAGGCATCGTGGACGTGGTGATCGAAGGCATACTGGTTCCACTCTTCCGGCATTTCCAGAAGATGGTAGTGGGCCAGCTGCTGCCGGACCAGGCGGGGGTTGCCGGTGGAGACCATGCGGAAATCGTGGGCCAGCTGCAGCTGGCGGTTGTGATCCTGGCCGCTGCGCAGCAGCTCTTTCATGATCTGGACCAGCACTCGGGCGGTGTTCTGCTGGTAGGGGGTGGTGGCGGAGAGGAAGAGCTCGTCACGGAGGGAACGGAGCGCCTTCAGTCGGTCATTGGCCCGGCCGCTGGTGAAGGAGCCGAGCAGGCCGGCTATGCTGTAGGCAATGCGCAGTCCCCGTGGCGCGGCGAGTTCCTTGATCCCCTGGGGGTGCATCTGTTCGACGAAGAGGGAACGGAGGGCCCGGGCCTTGCCGCCGCTGGCCACTACCTCGTTGACGATGTTGAGGAGCTCCTGGTCATTGCGGTCAAAGAAGATTTTCGGCAGAAGGTGTCGCATGTGATCAAGAAAAACACAGTTTTATCAATCGGTCAAGGGCTGTCCTGCAGGTTTACCCTGCTACGAATAACCGCTTTATCGGCAGGCGAGGCGGATGGCGAGGAGGATCCCCCCCTCCAGCCGAACCTCCCCCACCTTATCAGTCAACCTGTTGCTCACCCCCAGGCTGGAACCGAAGGCTATGTCCTTTTCCCGCAGGGGGTAGTGAAAGCCGTCCAGGTTGACCCGCCGGCAGCCACCCCCTAAGGGGAGGAAGGAGACCGTCTGGCCAGGCCAGCCGGAGATGCGGTGCGGGCCTGGGGGGTGGAGAATATCCAGGCAGCTGTCGCCGTCCAGGAGACGGATTGTCAGGTGCCGGAATTTGCTGCTTCCGGCAAGAAGGATGTTGGCCAGGGTCATGTCCCAGCGGCCGCCAAGGGCGCCGAGCAGGGTGATGTCGCTGGCACCGAGCTGCCCGGCAAGGTCGAGAGAGAATTCGAGGTCGCTGGCGTCCTTGTCCACCGGTAGTTGCTGAATCTGCACCCCGCTGGCGGCACAGGCGGCACGGGCCTTGGGGCTGATCGAATCGAGGTCGCCGAGCAGGATGTCAGGGGTTCGGCCCTGAGCGAGGCAATGGTCGGCGCCACCGTCGGCAGCCACCACCAGGGAGGCGGCCGCCAGCACGCCGGTGGTGGCCGGCCCGGGGGTAAAGAGGCCGTTGGCAACGATCACCGCCCGCATCGGAGGCGCTCCCTGCCGCCGGGCAGTTTGTCGACCAGGAGGAGGTCAAGGGGCGTGAGGCTGTCGGGGAGGGTCGTTTCGGCCACCCCTGTCGGCAGGTACTGTCGGGAAAGTCCGGGTTGGCAGGGCAGCGGGGGCGAGGTGCGCCCCTTCTTCCCAGAGAAATGACAAGTCGTCGGCATTTTTTCTCTCTCCTTATACAATTTCGCGGTTTGGGCAACCTGCGGTGTCTTCTCAAGGCAGCCTACACCCTTCCCGTCGGGGAGACAAGGGCGGTGCCGCCTACCCCAGGCCCTCTTCTTCCTGCTCCAGGTCGGTTGTTTCTTCCCGATCAAGGAGAACCAGGGCGCCGGGGGTAATTTCCAGGTTGATCCTTGCCCCTTCCACTGGTGGTGGTGGGTCGATGGGCAGCTCGAAACGAAGGGGGCCGGCGGCACTCTCCAGGGTGAGGCGGTAGCTGTTGCCGAGGAAACGTCGTTCCGCCACCCTGCCAAGCAGCCGGTTCCAGGCGGGGCGGGGGAGGCTGCCCGCCAGGCGGGCACCTTCCGGTCGCAGAAGCAGGGTGACCATCTCTTCCGTCGTTCCCCTCTCGACGCCCTCGTCGCTTGCCAGCTGGCCGGTGAGGGTAAAGGCCAGGCCGCCGATGCTGGAGTGGAAACGGCCGGTGCGGTCGAGCCGGCCGGCGAGCAGATTCTGAAAGCCGAGAAAAGCGGCGACCGTGCTGTTCCTGGGAGCTCGGTACACCTCTTCCGGGCGGGCAAACTGCTGCAGCCGACCACTGTGCAGGATCGCCACCTGGTCGGCGACGCTGAAGGCCTCGGCCTGATCGTGGGTAACAAAGATTGCCGTTACCCCGAGTTTTTTGAGGATGGTGCGGATCTCTCCGGTCAACCGGTCACGGAGGGTTCGGTCAAGTGAGCCGAGGGGCTCGTCGAGGAGGAGCAGGCGGGGTTCCGGGGCCAGGCTTCTGGCCAGGGCCACCCGCTGCCGTTCCCCTCCCGATAACTGATCGATCCTTCTCTCGGCAAAACCGGCCAGACCGACCATGGCCAGCACGGCATCCGCCCGTTGCCGCCGTTCCCGGGGGGGGCAGTGCTGCATCTCCAGGCCAAAGGTGACGTTCTCGAGGACATTGCAGTGCGGGAAGAGGGCGTAGTCCTGGAACATCATGCCGAAATTCCGTTTGTGCGGCGGGGTGGCCCGGATATCCCGACCAGCGAAGATGATGGTGCCGGTATCGGCCTCTTCCAAACCGGCGAGCAGCCGCAGCAGGGTGGTCTTGCCGGAACCGGAGGGGCCGAGCAGGCAGAGAATCTCGCCGGCGGCAAGGGAGAAACTGACCCGGCGGAGCAGGGGCCGGCCTTGGTAGCGGTTGCCAAGCTGGCGCACTTCGAGGATGGGTGGGGGCGTTTCGGCCATTGTCGACCTGTCAGGTGGGGGGGTGGTTGGGCGGCGTCGGCGTCGTGGAAAAGCGGCCGAGGAGCCAGAAGGCGGCACAGGTGACCAGCATCAAAATGGTGCTCATGGCCATTGCCTGGCCGTAGTTCATCTCTCCTGGCTGGCTGAGAAAACGGAAAATGGCCACCGGCATGGTAGCGGTGTGCGGCCGGGTGACGAAGGCGGAGGCGCCGAATTCACCCATGCTGATGGAAAAGGCGAAGACCGCACCCACCAGGATGGCCCGGCGGCTCATGGGAAAATCCACTCGCCGCCAGACCATGAAGGGTGAAGCGCCAAGAAGGGTGGCCGCTTCTCTGAGAGTGGCTGGAATCTGCCGCAGACTGGGGAGAATGCAGCGGAGGACGAAGGGGAAGGCCACCAGAGTATGGGCGATGGGGACCAGGGCCAGGGAGTCGCGGAGATCCACCGGCGGACGGTTGAGGCTGATGATGTAGCCGAAACCGAGGGTAACCGCCGAGGTGGCCAGGGGGAGCATCAGCAGGGCATCCCAGAAGGAGGTGGCCCGGCCCCGTTCGCCGGCCAGGGCGGTGGCGGCGGCAAGGCCGAGGAGAACGGCAAGAACCATGGCCACCATGGCAAAACCAAGGCTGTTCCAGACCGCTGTCAGCGGCGCGACGAAAAAGATGGACTCCTGGTCAAAGTGGCCGAGGGCACGGTAGTAGGCAAGGGTCAGGCCGGTATCACCGCGGAGCGAGCGAAGCACCAGGGCAAGGAGGGGGCTGAGGAGAAGAAGGGAGAGAAAGAGCAGATTACCGGCCACCAGCAGGCGGGCGGCAACCCCATGCGGCTCTTTGGTCACGTCGTGGCGGCTGTCGCTGAAAAAACCCAGCCGATTGTTCTTCCCCAGGCGGGCGTGCAGCCACATCAGAAAGAAATTGACCCCGATCTGAACCAGGGAGAGGGCGGCGGCCATGGGCAGATTGTACAGCTGCACCGCCTGCCGGTAGATCTCCACTTCGATGGTGGCGTAGCCGGGGCCGCCGAGAATGAGGATGATCCCGAAACTGGTGAAGCAGAAGATGAAGACCAAGAGGGCGGCGGCCGTGATCGCCGGCAGAAGCAGCGGCAGAGTCACCCGGCGGAAGGTCTGCCAGGGGGAAGCGCCAAGCAACTGGGCTGCCGCGGTCAGGCTGGGGTTGAGGCCGGCCCAGTAACTGCTCACCAGTCGCAGAACCAGACTGTAATTATAAAAAATGTGCGCCAGGAGAAAAAAAATCAGGCTCTGCTCGATCCTGATTGGCGGCTGCTCGAGGCTGAAGAGGGCCATCAGGCCTTCGTTGAGGATGCCGCTGGGCCCGAGCAGGGCCCGGAAGGCGGTGGCGGTGACCACGGTCGGCAGGACGAAGGGGACGGTCATCAGGGCGAGAAAGAGGCCCTTGCCGGCAAAACGGTAGCGGGCAAAGACCAGCGCCCCCGGCAAGGCGAAAAGGAGGGTGAGCAGGGTGGAGAGGGCTGCCTGCCAGATGGTGAACCAGAGAATCCGCAGGTAGACCGGCGAGTCGGTCAGGGCCGACAGCTGACCCGGGTTCCAGCTGCCGGCCGGGAAGAGGCTCTGCAGGGCGATGCGGGTGAGAGGGTAGAGGTAGAAAAGGGCAAGAAAGGCCAGAGGGATGGCAAAGAGCAGGCGGCGGATAGAGAGCTCACGGCCGTTCATCGTTGTTCACCATCCCTCTGTGCGGCAGGACGTTGTGGCCACTGGCCGGCTCACCTAACGGAGGACGGCGCTGGTCCAGGCCTCAATCCACCCCTCGCGATTGGCCTCAATGGCCGCCGGAGTGACCTGCGCCGGCCGCTCGGCGACCACGGCGTGGCGCTGGAACACCTCTGGGAGACGGGCCGACGGGTTGGCCGGAAAGACAAACATCTGCAAAGGGATATCCTCCTGGAAGGCCGGGCTGAGCATGAAGTCGATCAGCTTGCCGGCCAGTTCCGGTTCCTTGGCCCCTTTGAGGATACCAACGTATTCGATCTGCCGGAAGGCGTTGTGGTCAGTCACCACGGCGGCGGTGGGGGCCTCGGCCATCGGGCTGCTGGCGAAATAGACCACCGCCGGTGGGCTGGAGGCGTAGCTGACCACGATGGGTCGGTCCCCCTTCGAGGCGGCGGTGAAATGGCCGTAGTAGGCATCTTTCCAGCCGGTGGCCACCCTCACCTCGTTGGCCCGCAGTTGACGCCAGAACTCCAGGTAGCCCTCCTCGCCAAAACGGCCGATGGTGGCGAGGAGAAAGGCCAGCCCGGGAGAGGAGGTGGCCGGGTTCTGTACCACGGTGAGGCCGCGGTATTCCGGCTTGAGCAGATCGGCAAGGTCCTGCGGCGGCTTGAGGTTATGGCGGCGGAACCACTCCCGGTCGTAGTTCAGGCAGACATCGCCGTAGCTGACCGGCAGCAGCCGGTCGTCGTCCGGGTGGCGCAGGCCGGGGGGGAAGGTGGCGAGGAGCGGCGAGGTGTGGGGGGCAAAAATATCGGCGTTCAAGGCCCGGGACAAAAAGGTGTTGTCCACCCCGTAAAAGAGGTCGGCAAGAGGCCGTTCCCTGGCCAGGATCGCCTGGACCAGCGCCGCGCCGGCATCACCTGATTTCAGGAAACGGACCGTTACCTGATGTTCCTGCTCGAAGGTGGCGAGGACGGAGCGGCTGATGTTGAAGCTGTCGTGGCTCATCACCGTCAGGACCCTTTCCGCCTGGGCCGGTCCGGCCGAAAGAGGGAAGAGCAGAGGGAAGAGCAGCAGGCTGAGGGCGAATCGCCGGCAGGAGCGAAGGAAACGGCGGTGGGCAGGATGGTGCACTGGTTGGCAGGTTGACATGATTCCCCCTTGGCGCGGTTCGGCACGCCGGTGATGATACAACGACCGGGACATCGCAGAGGGATGAAAAAAAGCCATCCCCCGGGCAGGAGACGGCTGTGGTGATCAGCTCTTCCCTCCGCCGGCATTATCCGGATCAGGTGAAGCGGTCGGGTTGACTGGTACAACCCCTCTCAGCCCGGCTGCCCCGAGCTCCCGCATTGCTACCGGGGAGAATAGGCGATATGGATCGATTTGGCAAGGCCATCTGCCCGTTTTAGCCTCACCGGACAGCCGCCGGGCCACCCATTTCTGCAACCCTTCGGGGACTGCTTGGCCGCCCTGCCGGCCTTGGCCGTTGCCGTCGCCAGGCGACATATTAGGCGCTCAGCCCTCCTATAGGGCAATCATATCGACATTCCTTGCGCACGGCAGCGACCAGTTTGGGGTCCTGTTACCATCCCGACCGGTACATTGGTGGATGTTGTACGTGGCAATAGGAAAGTGGGTCGGCATCAGGAATCGCTCTGCTGTTTCTTGTGCAAGTGCCGCTGCCGAATCCATTTACGAAAACCAACCAGAACTGCGCCAAAGACAACAACCACCACAAGTAAAGTGCTGAAGGTTGAGATATCCGGCTGGCGCAGAGATTCATACAGTCGGTCGGCGACAAATGCTATTGCCGTAATTCCGGGAAGTATGCCAATGAGAGTACCAAGAATGAAATCCCGCAGAGAAATTGCCGATACACCGGCGACGAGGTTTATGATAGAAAAAGGTGCCACCGGAATAACCCGAAAGGCAATCATCGCCACAAGTCCAGAATCCGAGAGCCGCCGGTTCACCCGATTGATGAGACTGCCAGAAAACCGGCCGACGAAATTTTTGCCGAGAATATGACCAAGCAGAAACATCATCACGGCACTGAGCGTCGTGCCGAGCAGCGCATACCACCCACCCCACCATGGCCCATAGACGATTATGGTTGCCATGATCAGCAGGGTGACCGGAAAAGAAACCAGGCCTAAAACAGCATAGGTCAATGGTACCAAAAGAGGACTGAGTGGATGGGCCTTGAGCCACTGAGCGGATTCCGTCACTGTTTGAATATTGAGATACGCCGCTAATGGAGTCCATCGCCATACTGCCGCAAGCAGCAAAACCACAGCAATCATAACGATGATTTTCAGAAAATGACGGTAAGCAGGACGTTGGCTTTCCGGGCGGATAATGTGATCCAGGAACGCTTCAGGTTCGATCGGTTTTTCCGGGTCGAGGAGTTCTGACTCGGGTACCCACTGATCAATATTTTCCTCAATTTCTCCATCAAATGGTATCAGGGTACGATCTCCTTTGCGCAGGAACTCAATTGCCTCTGCCAGCGAATTGCGCTCAACCACCGCTTGCGCCACCTCGCTCTCAGAAACACCGAGATGCTCGGCCAGCAAACGATTGCGAAAAGATGCTATGGCTTGAACAGCTTCACTCCCCTCTTCACCGACAACGGCCAGGTCACACTCCGAGTCAAGGCCAAGTGATCTATTGCTGAGATTTGACGAGCCAACGCGAACAAAACTCTCATCGATCACCATTACCTTGGCATGCACCATAAGCGTGACGTCAGGATTTACTGCCAATTGCGGATAATAGACACGGAGTCGACCGTGCACATCGGCTTTCCGCAGGGTTTGCAATATCCGGCCACGCAAGACATCCATGGTATGCTGTTCCAGCCAGCCGCCGGTCTTCAGCGGCAGAACCAGAACGACCTCAGGGCCTCCTTCTTCGCCCAGGCGCTTTTTTATTGCTTCTCCTATTTTAAAGGAACTGAGATACTGATTCTCAATATAGATAGAGTTACGCGCCACTGCTATGCTGTCCAGATAGAGCCTCTCGACTTCGCGTATCTCATCTTGATCCTCATACTGAGGCAGGGTGCGGCTGATAGCTACGGATATGTTTTTTAGATCGGGTTCCACGTCGGCGGGCCAAAGATCAGCCACTTTTTTTTCATCCACCTCGAGCGGCAACTCCCCACAGGCGCGATGCCAACGCTGTCGAACCAGTTGCCCGAGAGCGGCAGCGGCTTCTCCATCGACCATCATCTGCACATCATGAAAGGGTGGATATTTTTCGCCGTCAGGACCGACACGCCGCTCATCATCCGGCAGGTGCTCTCGAGTGTCCCAACGCCACTTGCTGACATCAAAGCCGCCGGAAAAGGCTACTGCATCATCGACAACAACTATCTTCTGGTGCTGGGATGCACCGACGGGATGTTCACCATCAAGATAAAAATGGATATTTTTATGGGTGCGCCATTTGAGTTTGTAGAGTGGGAAAAACTCGCGCTCCATGGCATAAATCATGGCGAAATCCCAACTCAACAGATAGATGTTGAGGCCATCTTTTTTTCGTGCCAGGTAATCGAGGAACTTTCCAAGTGTTTGTGGATACTTGCTCTTCTCCCCACTGCGGATCAGGCGCAGCTCACTGTGCATGTCCCAGCCGACAATGATGATCGACTGACTGGCCCGTTGCATGACTGCATGCAAGGCCCGAAAGTAGCTTTCACCATCAACGAGGAATGCAGCCCGCCGCGCGGTTTTCACCTGCCAGCAATTTTTTTGCGGCTTGAATATGTTCTCCACCAAGGCCTCCACAATGAGTACTATGCCGACAACATGCCGTGTCCGGTTATCCTGTCTTCATTGACATGACCGGCCAAAGAGCAAAATCGCTGTTTTTCTTAAAGCCCACCCCGACAGCTCCCTTTTCCAGATAGAGAACATAGGCCCAATCCGTGGCAAATGAACTGGTGGTCGAGGACCAGTACGCTTCCTGGATATCTGCGAAAGGATGCTCCGTTAGAAGTGCGGGACTGTGCGCTGAGGCATCGACAAGACTCTCCAACTCATTTATGGTAGGCATCCGCCAGGGCAGTTTCGTCTCCTCGGCGTAGGAACCAACCGCGACCAGTGCCTCGTTCCAGGTAGTGGTTTTTCTGCCCAAAGCTGCCTGGGTGTTCCAGGTAAGACCTGTCAGCAGATCCAGCACCCCCAATGCCAATGGCATAAACCTCGGTTTGGGCCAGGCATCCCCCATAACAAGTGATCCGTCTTGCCTGCAGTCGGTACAGGATATGATCGAGCCCCCTTCATCATAACACTGTTTCGCTCCGGTACGGGCAAGAATAGCCGACTGGCCAGAAACCGGCCAGAGCCAATAATATCCGTCCTTATTGCCGTAAAACATACGACCGCCTTCAAGATGCACATACCAGGCATACCGTGTAGCGAGAGCAGCGGTAGTCGATGTCCAATACCAGCCGAGGAATATATTCTCAAAGGGATGTCCCGGGGTCAGGGCCGGTTTCTTAGCGCTATGGTCAATAAGGGATCTGAGTTCACGGCGATTCGGCATCCGCCAGTCTTTTCTGCCGAATCGCGCATCTGCATTCATCTGCTCAACAAAATCGAGCGCATCCTGCCAACTGAGCGGGAAGTCGGACGGGCAACTGTTCTTCGTCCAGAGAAGGCCTGTTGCCCGGTCCAGCACCACATGGTCGTCTATTGTCACAAAACGCTCTAACGGCCAGGCAATGCCAGTCAGAAACTCAGCATCCTGGCCAGAATTTCGACAGTCAATCAGATCTCCGTCTTCGTTGTAACACTGCATCAGACCAGTGGAAAGAACATGGCTGGAGTTCATTACTTTTCCTTCCTCCTGATAGAAAATGCGAGGCATTCCTGGTAAGTTGCACTACATCAAATACAAAAAAAAGAGGAACCTCGAATGTCTATGCTACACTGCCTGCTCGCTGAACTCAAAGCCGAATTTCACCGATCAGAAAATGGCAAGGAACGCAGCATCTGGTTTCGGCAGAGTCTGTTTGCCATTATCCTGTCGTTGACCTCATCCAAGACCTCTAATCTCGAAAGAGCTCGCCCCCACCACGCCAGCACTCTTTTGTTGACATCTGGTTCACTTCCTGCTTAATCTCAGCTACCGTCGGCGACAGCCATGATGGCCCGGGGAGCGGGGCGGTTTGTTCCATTCCCTCGTGGTCTTGTCGCACCGGTGCTACTGTTCAATAGTAACCGCTCGACCCAGCACCCCATATTCGCCCGATTGGGCCACCGCATAGAGCAAACGCATAGAGCCAGCTCTAGCTCGGCGGCCTGCCTGAACGAACCTGGAGCTCTGGCTGAACGGTTACAGATCCCGCTTTTGCAGCCTTTTGCTGCATACACCGATGGACGATTACGTTCATGCCACTTTGAAAAATGGTATTTCTGCCCAATCTCTTCGTTGAAAGAAAACAATTTGTTCCTGGAATATCAGCTATATGCCTGCGGCAAATTGTTTTCTTTCGTCTTGATTTTGAACGGAAATTCGAATTTTTCAAGGCAGCTTTCAATTGATGAAAAAAAATGACTGGGGAGGATATCGTTTTGCGTAAAAAACTGACTCGTTTTGACCTGCAGAAGATGAAGGAGGAGGGGAGAAGAGCCGTTTGGATGACCGCCTACGACTTCGTCACCGCGCAACTGGCCGAAGAGGCCGGCATGGACATGCTACTGGTTGGCGACAGCCTGGGCATGGCGGTCTACGGCTATTCCGGCACCGTACCGGTGACCATGGACCAGTGTATCTACCACTGTGAAGCGGTCCGCCGGGCGGCAGCCAACACCTTCATCATCGGCGACATGCCTTTTGGCTCCTATCAGGTGGGGATCGAAGATGCCTGCCGCAATGCCGTGCGCTTCCACAAGGAAGCCGGGGTGGACTGCATCAAACTGGAGGGGGGTGTTCGAGTGGCCCCGGTGATCCGGGCCATCGCCGATGGTGGCATGCTGGTGATGGGCCATATCGGCCTCACCCCGCAGAGTTCCGGTGCCCAGGGTGGTTTCCGGGCCCAGGGGCGGACGGCTGAGAGCGCCCGGGCGATTATCGAGGATGCCCGGGCGGTTTATGCCGCCGGCGCCTTTTCGATGCTGGTCGAGGGTGTGCCGCCCGAGGTGACGGCGATGATCCGCCGCGAGGTACCGATCCCCGTTTACGGTATTGGTGCCGGTGACTGCGACGGCCAGGTAATGATCTGCTCCGACATCCTTGGTCTCTTCCAGGCCTTCACCCCGAAATTCGTCAAGCGGTATGGTGATGTCGCTGATGCCTACCGGAAGGTCTTTGCCGCCTATATCGATGATGTCCGCGGCGGCACCTTCCCGGGAGAGGAACATGTCTACCGGATGGTTGCCGGGGAAGCCGACAAACTGGCCGGTTAAGGGGCCTTGAGAACACTGGAAGGAAGATGAAACAGCGGCAATTTACCTTGAAAATCGGCAAGGGATCGGCAAGTTTTACCATTGCCGAGGAGGAACTGCTCTACGAACTGGTCGGCAACAACCGGCCGCCGCCGGCCGATCTGGCCGTGGCCTACCGGGAGGCTCTCGCCCACCCCATCGACAGCCCGCCACTGCGGGAGATCGTCAAGCCCGGGGAGAGGGTGGTGATTGCGGTCAGTGATATCACCCGGGTCTGGCAGCGTAACGAGCAAACCCTGCCGATCCTGGTCGACTATCTCAACGAGGCCGGAATTCCCGACGACCAGATCACCATTCTGGTCGTGGTGGGGGCGCATCGCCAGAACAGCCCGGCCGAATGTGCCGAGATCTGTGGTGCCGATATCGCCAGGCGGGTACGGGTATGCAACCACAACGCCTGGGACCGTGACAACATGGCCAGCTTCGGCAAGACCAGCCGGGGGACCGAGGTGGCGGTGAACCGCCTGGCCGCCGAGGCCGACCGGCTCATTCTTACTGGCGGGGTGATCTACCATTACATGGTCGGCTACGGTGGTGGCCGGAAGAGCATCATGCCCGGGCTGGCCTCGCTGCAGACCATCCAGCAGAGCCATATGTGGGCCCTGCACGCCGAGGTCGGCAAGGGGACCAACCCCCTCTCCGCCAACATGAAGACCGTCGGCAACCCGGCCCACGAGGACATGATGGAAGTGGCCGCCTTCGTTCAGCCCGATTTCATCGTCAACGTCGTGCCCAACCTGGACGGAGAGATCGCCGGGATCTTTGCCGGCAACTGGGTGTCCGCCTGGCAGGCGGCAACCCGCCTGGTCGATGAGATATTCGGGGTGCCGATCCAGGAGCAGGCGGACATCGTCATCGCCTCTGCCGGTGGCTACCCCAAGGATATCAACCTCTACCAGTCACAGAAGACCATCGATAACGCCGTCTACGCCATGAAGCCCGGCGGGGTGGTGGTTCTTCTCTCCGAATGTCCCGATATCAGCGAACCTGGGGAGTTTTTCAACTGGTTCGATTTTCCCAACGCTCTGGAGCAGGAGAAGGCGGTACGGGCCAATTTTTCCATCGCCGGCTGGGTTGCGGTGCGGCAACTGGAATACATGAAAATGGGCTACGTGCTCATGGTGACCCGGGAAGAGAACATTGAACTGGCCCGGAAGGCGGGTGTACACGGGGTGACAAGCATTGCCGAGGCCCTGGCCCTGGCGAGAGAGAAATGCGGCACCGATCGTCCAAAGATAACGATCATGCCACAGGGCGCCAACACCTTTCCGATCCTCGGCGGCTGAGCCGGCTTAGAGCCCCGGCCTGCTGTTCTGCCGCAAAGGTTTTGCCCAGCGGCGACGGGATGGGGTGACGGCGGAGGCGGCAGGTGGAAGGTGGTGGCGAAAGAGAGGAAAATTCATCAGGTGGAGGAAGGTATGGGTAGAAGTAAGTTAGGCGGTGTAGGCAGCAGGTGGGGAATTCTCGGCGTGGCGTTGCTGGTAGCACTGCTTGCCGCTCCGGCTGTCCAGGCCAAGACAATACTGAAACTGGGAACCTCGACGCAACCAACCCACATCTACAATGTGGCCGCCGAGTATTTTGCCAAGCTGGTGGCCGAGCGCAGCGGTGGCGAGATTGAGGTCCAGGTGTTTCCCTCCTCGCAACTCGGTTCCGAACGGGACATGGTGGAAGGGTTGCAGCTGGGCTCCCTGGAGATGACCCTGACCTCCACCGGGCCGATGGGTAATTTTGTTCCCCAGGTTAAACTGTTCAACCTTCCCTTTCTGTTCAAGGACCGTGAATCCTGCTACCGGGTGCTCGATGGCGAGATCGGCACCCAGATCGCCGACAGCTTCACCAAGGTCGGCATCCGCTCTCTCGGCTGGTACGAAAACGGTTTCCGTAATATCACCAACTCGAAAGTGGCGATCAACTCCCCCGACGACATGAAGGGGTTGAAAATCCGGGTGATGGAAGACGATGTCTTCATCCTCACCATGAAGGCACTGGGGGCCAGCCCCCTGCCGATGGCCTTCGGCGAACTGTACACCGCCCTGGAACAGAAGACGGTGGACGCCCAGGAGAATCCCCTGGCGGTAATCCACTCCTCCCGTTTCTTCGAGGTGCAGAAATATCTGGCCATGACCGGCCATTTCTACTCCCCGGCAGTCCTCTTGATCAGCGAAATGACCTGGAAGAAGCTCACTCCCGAGCAACAGCAGCTGATTGCCACGGCGGCCAGTGAGGCCCGCGACTACGAACGGCAGATTTCTCTGCAGGCGGACCAGGAGCTAGAGGCGGCCTGCGAGAAGGAGGGGATGATTGTCACCCGCCCCGACAAAGAACCCTTCGCCAAGGCGGTCGCCTCGGTCTACACCACCGCGTCGGTGGTCAAGGCCATCGGTGGCGGTAACAGTGAAGAGGGTCAGCGGTTGATTGACGCGGCCATCGCCGCAGCCAAGTAGACCGTTCCCACCTTTTCAGGGTGAACAGCCGTCCCGCTCCCTTGACCGACCGGGGCGGCTGTTTCCGGCTGCTTGCACCTCGCCGCTGCCGCCTTGGTTGCCGGGCAGCCAGGGCCCCTGCTCACCCTCAACGCTAGGGGCAGATGTGTTCCTCCGCAACTCTTTCGAACTCATGGATCGGGTCGTCAACTGGTTCCTGGCCCTGCTGATGGCCGGGATGGTGGTGGTGATCGCCATGCAGGTCTGGTACCGCTTTGTGTTCAACGACCCCCTCTCCTGGTCGGAGGAGGTTGGGCGGTATCTGTTCGTCTGGATCTCCTTCATGGGCGCCGCTGCCGGAGTCCGCTATCAGGTTCATCTGGGGATCGACCTGATGGATAAGCTGCTCTCCCCGGCCGCCTATCGGATCGTCGTCATCGTGGTCAACCTGATTATCCAGGTCTTCCTGCTGGTGGTTATCTACTGGGGCTTCAAGATTCTCGGGGTCATTCAGTTTCAGGAATCCCCCTCGATGAATATCTCCATGCGCTATCCCTACATGGCGATTCCGGTTGGCGGGCTGTTCATGCTGATCAATTCCCTGCGGGTGATGGCGGCGGCATTCCAGCACCGTACCCTTGATCGGGAGGTGCGGTTATGACCATCGTCCTCTTTGCTTCCCTGCTTTTCTGCTTTATTATCGGGGTGCCCATAGCCTTCTCTCTTGGGGTGGCTTCCGTTGCTACCCTCCAATTTGCCTCCGATCTGCCCCTTACCCTGGCGGCGCAACGGCTGTTCACCGGCGCCGACTCCTTTCCGCTGATGGCGATTCCCTTCTTCATGCTCGCCGGCGAGTTGATGGAGGCGGGGGGGATCTCCCGCCGGCTCTTTGATTTTGCCCACGCCCTGGTCGGCTTCATTGCCGGGGGGCTGGCCATGGTGGCGGTGGTGGCGGCGATGTTCTTTGCCGGCATTTCCGGGGCGGCGGCGGCTGATACCGCTGCAGTGGGGGCGGTCTCCATTCCAGCGATGATCCGAAAAGGCTACCGGAAAGGGTTCGCCGCTGCCGTTCAGGCCGCCGGTGGTTCCATCGGCGTCATCATTCCCCCCTCGATCCCGATGATCATCTTCGGGGTGGTCGGCGGCGTCTCCATCGGCAAGATGTTTCTCGGCGGCTTCATTCCCGGTCTGCTCATTGGTGGCAGCCTGATGCTGGTCAGTTATGTCATGGCCAGGCGGGCCGGCTACGAACGGGAGAGTTTTCTTGGTTTTCCGGCCATCGGCCGCACCTTCCTGGGAGCCTTCTGGGCCCTGTTGATGCCGCTGATCATCCTCGGCGGTATTCTTGGCGGCATCTTTACCCCCACCGAGGCGGCAGTGGTGGCGGTCCTTTACGGGATGGTGGTCGGTTTTGCCGTCTATCGGGAGTTGCGCCTCACCGATCTGCCCCGGATCTTTGCCAAGGCGGCGGTCTCCACGTCGACGGTGATGCTGCTGATTGCCACCGCCAATATCTTCGGCTGGATTCTCACCGCCGAGCGGGTACCGCAGAATGTTGCCGCCTATCTGGTCGAGCTCACCTCGTCGCCGGCGGTCCTCTATGCCCTGATCCTGGTCTGCCTGCTGGTCATCGGCACCTTCATGGAGACCTCTGCCTCACTGATCATTCTTACCCCGGTGTTTCTGCCGGTGATCCAGCAGTTCGGGATCGATCCGGTCCACTTCGGGGTGGTGATGGTCACCGCCCTGGCAATCGGGATGCTCACCCCACCCTTGGGGATCTGTCTGTTTATCGCTTGCAATATTGCCAATATTCAGCTCTCCGAGATTGTCAGACATATTCTTCCCTTCCTGGCGGTGATGATCGGGGTCCTTGTTTTAATGACATATGTTCCTGAAATTGTAATGTTTATTCCAAATACCTTTGGAGACTGAGCACCATGGCCGAAATCACCATTTCCTTTGCCGGCCGACCACATACCTTTACGGTGCCGGACGAACATTTCGCTGAGTTACTCTCGCCAGCCCCCTCCACCCCTTTGGCCGACCTTGATGGGGCGATCGCCGCCGCCCTGGCGGCGCCCATCGGCCAGCAACCACTTGAGGAGTGGGTCCGCCCCGCTGACCGGGTGGTGCTGGTCAGTGACGACGTCACCCGGCTCACGCCGGTGGACCGGATCATCCCGGCCCTTCTGGCCCGGTTGAACGCCGCCGGAGTTGCGGACCGGCAGATCTGCTGCCTGATCGCCCTCGGCACCCACCGTTACATGACTGCCGAGGAACTGGCCGCCAAGGTCGGCCCGGAGGTTGCCGGCAGAATCCAGGTGGTCAACCACGAGTGGCGGAATCCGGCCAACCTAGTCGATCTCGGCCACTCCGCTCAGGGTACGCCGCTGGAGGTAAATCGGCTGGTGGCGGAAGCGGAGGTGGTGATCGGTATCGGCGCCATCGTCCCCCACCACATCGCCGGCTTTTCCGGCTCTTCGAAGATCATCCAGCCGGGGGTCTGCGGCCCCCGAACCACCGCCGAGACCCATATGCTCTCCTGCACTGGCGGCGATTCCCTGCTCGGCATCGCCGACAATCCGGTGCGCCGGGACATGGACGACATGGCCGAGCGGGTGGGGATGCAGATGATCTGCAATGTGGTCATGGACAGTCAGGGCGGGGTGGTCGGTGTCTTCTGCGGGGCAATGCGGGCCGCCTTTGCTGCCGGGATCCAGTCGGCCCGGGAGATATACGGGGTTCCCTACCATGAGGTGCCGGATATCGTCCTGGCCAACTCCTGTCCCTGTGACCTTGATTTCTGGCAATCCCATAAGTCGCTCTACCCGGCGCAACGGATGGTGCGGCCGGGGGGGACAATCATTGTCACCACCCCGGCCCCGGAGGGGATCAGCCCGATCCATACCGACCTCCTCGACTATACCGCCTGGCCCTCCGAGGCAATCAAGGCCGCCTACCGTGACGGCCGCCTGAAAAACGGGGTGGCCGCCGCCCTGGCCACCGCCTGGGCCCTGGCCCGGGAAAAGGCCTCGATCATCATGTACTCCCCCGGCATTCCGGCCGCCGACAAGGAGCGGCTGGGCCACACCCATGCCGACAGCATCGAAGAGGCGATTGCCGAAGCACTGCGCCGTCAGGGTCCAGGGGCGCGGTTGTCGGTCCTGAGTCACGCCCCGGAGATGTTGCCGATTCCGGCCTTCAGCAGGTGATGCCGCCCCCCCTGCGACTCGCCGTCCTCGCCGACGACCTTACCGGTGCCGCCGATACCGGTGGCCAATTCTGTGCGCTACTTGGCCCGGTGCTGCTTATCGGCCTTGGTGAAGAGGGGCCGGTCTGGCCGGAATGTCCCCCGGCCGCTCTGGCTGTCTGCACCAACAGCCGCTTTCTGCCGGCGGCGCAGGCGGCGGCAGCGGTTGGCCGGGCCGCCACCGCCCTCCGTCGCTTCGCCCCGGAACTGCTCTATAAAAAGATCGACTCCTGTCTGCGCGGCAACCTCGGCTCGGAACTGGATGCCGTTGTCGCCGCCACCGGGGCGGTGGCAAGCTTTGTTGCCCCGGCCTATCCCCGGCAGGGGCGGACCACCGTCGATGGCATCCATCTGGTCAACGGGATACCGGTGGCCGAGAGCGAGATCGGTCGCGACCCTCTGACCCCGGTGCGCGACTCTCGACTGGCGACGCTTCTTGCCGGCCAGAGTCGGTTACCGAGCGGCGAGATTTCCCTGGCCTGCCTCAGAGGAGGGCGACGCGGCTTGCTGGCGGAAATAGAACGACTGCTTCATCAGGGCTGCCGGCATATCCTTTTTGATGCCGCCGGCACTGCCGATCTGGACACCATCGCCACCCTGGTGCGTGCCGATTTTCCCGGCGTCGTGCCGGTGGGTTCGGCTGGTCTGGCCGCCAGTCTGGCCTCCGGCCTTGTCGGGCAGCCGGCATCTGAGCGGCCATCTGAGCGGCCGGCCGGCAGTCTGGAAAAGGTGGGCAACTGGCTCTTCGTCGGCGGCTCCGCCTCCCGCGTCCTCGCCGGGCAACTGACCGCCCTGGCCGCGGCCACCGGCTGGCGACGTCTCTGGTGGCGTCCCGGCTGCCCGCCACCGCTGCCGGCGGCCGGTGAGACGAAGGGCATTGTTTTGTCCATTGCCCCTCCCGAGAGTGGCACAGTCTGGGAGGAGCCGGCCAGGCTGCCGGCCGGCCTGGCCGACTGTGCCGCAACCCTCGTCGACCGGCTGCCGGTGGAGGCGGTCTTTCTCTCCGGGGGGGATACCGCCCTGGCTTTCCTCCGCCGGATCGGTGCCACCGGCCTGCTGGTGCGGCAGGAGGTCCTGCCCGGATTGATGGGCGGGGAGGTGGTCGGTGGCTGCCGGCCCGGCCTGAAGGTGGTTACCAAGGCCGGGGCCTTCGGTGACGAGGAGAGCCTGGTGCGGATGGTCCGGCAACAAGGCGCCATGGTTCCGGCAGACGGCCAGGCCGGTTCATCATTTTCCTGAGGAGACAGGCATGTCCAGCAACTTTTTCCGCCCTCTGTTGGCAATCACCATGGGGGACCCGGGCAGTATCGGTCCGGAGGTCTGCGTCAAGGCCCTTGCCGAGCCGGAAATCACCACTCTTTGTCGGCCACTGGTGGTCGGTGATGCCGGGGTTCTCGCCCACGCCATCCAATTCTGCGGCTTGCCTCTGCAACTGAGAGTGTGCCGGCAGGTGGCTGACGCCGGTTGGACCGCCGGCACCGTCGACGTCCTTGATCTGGCCAACCTCCCTTTGGCAGATCTTCGCTTGCAGGAGGTCACTGCCGCTCAGGGGGGGGCCTCCTTTGCCTACGTCGAACGGGCAATCAAGCTGGCCATGGCCGGCGAGGTTGACGGGACGGTAACCGGGCCGATCAGCAAGGCGGCGATCAATGCCGCCGGCTACCGCTACAGCGGCCACACCGAAATCTATGGCGAGATGACCGGGACCAAGGACTATGCGATGATGCTGGTCGATGGCAATTTCCGCGTCTGCCATGTCTCCACCCATGTCTCCCTCCGCGAGGCCTGTGATCGGGTGAAGAGCCCGCGGGTCTTGAAGGTTATCGAACTGACTGCCGCCACCCTGCAGCGCCTCGGGGTAACGGCCGGGCGGATAGCGGTGGCCGGTCTCAACCCCCATTGCGGCGAAGGGGGGTTGTTTGGTGACGAGGAGGAGCGAGAGATCGTTCCGGCAGTGGCGGCGGCCAGGGCCCGGGGGCTCACGGTGGAGGGACCGCTGCCGGCGGACACTGTTTTTTCCAAGATGCGGGGTGGGATGTACGATGCGGTGGTGGTAATGTACCATGATCAGGGCCATATTCCGGCCAAGCTGGTCGGCTTCAATTTCGACGAGGCCAGCGGCAGCTGGGACCGGATGGCCGGGGTCAACGTCACCATCGGTCTGCCGATTATCCGCACCTCGGTGGACCACGGCACCGCCTACGATCGGGCCGGCCAGGGGAGCGCCAACCCCCAGTCGATGCGGGAGGCGATCAGGTTGGCGGCGCAACTGGCCGGGACCGAGAAGCCACACGGCCGGTAACGAGCCGTATCCCGGCCAATTCTGCAGTTCAGCGGCGGTGGAGCAGGGCCACCGTTTCGATATGGTGGGTCTGGGGGAACATGTCGATTGCCTGCAGGCTTTTGACCGAAAACCCCTGTTCACGGAGGGCGGCGAGGTCACGGCGGAGGGTGGCCGGGTCGCAGGAGATGGCGATCAGACGATCGACGCAAAGTCGGGCCAGGGCTGGGGCAAGGTCCGGCAGACCGGCCCGGGGCGGGTCAACCACCACCAGATCGAAGCGATCACCGGCGGCGAGCAGGTGGCGGCAGGCGGTGTGGACCGCCCCCTTGTGGAAGGCCACCTGCCGCAGACCAGCTTCACCAGCAGTGGTGGTGGCAGCACGAATCGCCGAACCCTGACCTTCCCAGCCAACCACCTCGGCACCGGCCAAGGCCAGAGGGATGGCGAAGTTGCCCATTCCGCAGAAGAGATCGAGAACGCGTTGGCCGGCAACCGCTCCGGCCATGGCCAGCACCGTTTCGATCAGGCGCCGGTTCTGGGCCAGGTTGACCTGGCAGAACCCCCCCACCTCCCAGCCGAGCCGAAGAGGGGCTGTCCCACCGATAAGGTCGGGGTAGACGATCTCCAGGCGCAAGGGGGGGGCGGCACCGATGGGGCCGGTCAACGGCCAATCCTTCCCCTGAAAATAGACGGCCACCAGGCGCTCGAGATCGGCACAGAGCCGTGCCGCCGTCTGGATGTCGGCCGGCCGGGGGCGACGACGGAGATGGAAGAGGGCGACCACCCGGTCGTCCTGTGGCCGGCGGAGCAACTCCAGTTCACTGGTCTGGGCAAGCAGTTTCTGCGCTCCCGGGTGGCTGCGGAAAAGGGCGAGAACTTCATTCAGGCAGCTCTCGGCCAGGAGACAGGCGGCAACCGGGACCAGGCGGTGGGACTGGGCAGAGTGGAAACCGGTCTGGCCCCGTTCGCCCACCTGAAGACGAAGGCGCTGGCGGTAGCCGAACTCACCGGCAGAAGGCAAAAGTGGTGGCGGTTCAGGCCGGATGTCGCTGTCGGCGAGCAGTTCGCCAAGAATTGCCCTTTTCAGCTCTAACTGGGCTGGGTAGGTGGCGTGCTGCAGATTGCAGCCACCACAATCGGGCAGGTAGGGACAGGGTGGCGGGCGGCGCTGTGGATGGCTGAGCAGGACCCTCTCCAGGCGGCCGTAAAGTACGGTACTCCGTCTGGCCACGATCTCAACCAGGACCCTTTCACCGGGCAGGGTATGGGGGACCAGCACCACCTGGCCGGAGTCCAGAAAACCCAGGCCGTAGCCGCCGTTAACCACCTTTTTTATGGCTATGGCCTCGCTTTGCATCTTCCAATTGCCCCTATGCCGACATTCCGGGTAGAATACGTTTTGTCATTACGAAAACCAGGTCGAACGCAGGTACCGACCACCGCTGGCCCTGTTCTTCCCTTTGCGGATGGGGCTTTAGCCTTTCATAAACCATCCGCTATGGCTTGTCGAATCATATCCCTCGCTATCTTCCTCTGCCTTTGCCACCC
Source organism: Desulfobulbaceae bacterium (assembly GCA_011390165.1). Taxonomy (GTDB): domain Bacteria; phylum Desulfobacterota; class Desulfobulbia; order Desulfobulbales; family Desulfocapsaceae; genus Desulforhopalus_A. Next base: position 90,675 of record JAABSV010000005.1, on the reverse strand, counting down.
ACTTGTCAGTCCGGCGGCACTGCTCACCGTGCAAGTGGAGGGGGTCGCCGGGGAGGTGGCGGATAATGTCCTGGCCCGGCTGGCCATCAACCAGCAGAAGGAGCGCCCCGATCTGCCGGAGGGGGCTATTCGCCGTCTGCACCGTCAGGCCGAGAAGGATATCCGCACCGCCTTGGCCCCCTTTGGCTACTATAACCCGGTCATCAGCACAGAGCTCAATCGGGCCGGTGATGGCTGGCTGGCCAAGTATTTGATAGAGCCGGGTCCCCTCCTCGAGGTGAGCCGGGTGACAGTCCGGCTGATCGGGCCGGGCCACCACAATGCGGCCCTGATCGAGAGGGTCGAAGATTTTCCCATTCGTACTGGTGACCGCCTTGATCAGGCCCTGTATGATCAGGAAAAGAAGAATCTCCTCAACACCGCCTTCGTTGCCGGTTTCCTGGAGGCGAAGCTGGTGGAAAAGTCGATTCTGGTCCATCGCGGTAACAATTCGGCAGAGATCCGCCTCACCCTTGATACCGGCCGGCAGTATCTGTTCGGAAAGACGAGGAGCGAGCAGGAGGTGCTGCACGACGACCTTCTCGACCGCTTTCTTCCCTATGCCGCCGGAGATCCCTATAATCCGAAGAAACTCTTCGAACTGCAATCCATCCTCTACCGGACCGACTATTTCAGCGAGGTGGTGGTGCAGGGGAAGATCGACCGGGCAACCGATCTGGCGGTTCCGGTGCAAGTGGACCTGGTAGCCCCGACGCACCGCAATGTTTACAGTCTCGGTGCAGGATACGCCACCGATACCGGGGTCCGTGGCAAAATCGACTGGAAAAACCGTCTGCTCAACAGTCGCGGCCACCGGAGCAGTGCCCAGTTGCAGTTGGCTGAACTGGAGAATATTCTCACCCTCAACTACCAGATACCGGGGGAGGATCCGCGTTTCGACAGCCACAACCAACAACTCTCCTACCAGGACAAGACCTGGGAGAATACGACCACCAGGCTGCTGAGCGCTCAGGTGAACCGCGCCTATGCCGGACCGCGTTACTCCTACAACCTTGGCCTGGAGTTGCGCGATGAGGTGTATGACATCGGCAGTACCAGCGGCGATTCGACCCTGTTGATCCCCTCGATACATGGCGGCGGGGTGTACGCCGATGCTATCCTCCACACCAGAAACGGTCTCCAGGCCTCGGTGGGGGTTCTCGGGGCGGTTGACGGGGTGCTTGCCGACGCCAGCTTTATTCAGACTGTTTTGAGCGGCAAGGCGATTGTCACCCCCTTTGCCAACTGGCGGCTGCTTGGCCGGGGCAGCCTCGGGGTTACCTTCGTCGACAGCATCGACAGCCTGCCACCCTCCCTGCGCTTTTACGCCGGTGGTGACAATAGCATCCGTGGCTACCGGTATAAATCCATCGGTACCCGGGACGTGGCCGGTGAGGTCGTCGGCGGCCGCTATATGGTGGTTGGCAGTCTGGAAGTGGAGCGGTTGCTTGGAGAATACTGGAGCCTGGCGACCTTCTACGATTCCGGTACCGCCTCCGACGACCTGTCGCTGAATTTCTATCGGGGCGCCGGCCTGGGAGTCCGGTTCCGTCTCCCCTTTGGGCAGATACGTCTCGACCTCGCCTCGGCGGTGAGCGAAGAGGGATACCCGCTGCGGCTCCATCTGACCGTCGGCGGAGATCTGTGATGCGAAAAGTTGCCCTCTTCATCCTTCTTCTGCCACTGCCCCTTCTCCTCGTCGGCGGATTTTTTACCGCAACCGAAAAGGGGCTGGAGCTGATGGCCCGGGGGGCAAACCGTTTTGCCGCAGAGCAGTTGTACATCGGCCGGGTTGACGGCAGCCTGCTGGCCCATTTTTCGGCCGGCGATATCCGCCTGAGCACTTCAGCGCTTACCGTACGGATCGCTGATCTGGGCTGGTCCTGGCAGCCTGAGGCGCTGTTGCGCGGCGAACTGTCGGTGGGCCGGATATCCCTGACCGGGCTGGAGATCGATCTTCGCCCGCCAACCGGGGCGGCAGAGGCCGCTCCGCAACCGGTTGACACCGGGCTGCCGCTGCCCCTCCCTTTTTTTGTCGCCCGGCTGGGGGAACTGTCGATCTCCGGGCTGATTTTGCGGGGCAGTGCAGGCGAAACTTTGTTGGCTCTCGATACGGTCAGTATCGGCCTTACCCTAGCCGAAGAGCGGCTGGAACTGACTGCGGTTAGTGTCGACGGCGCCGATCTGGGCCTGCGGCTGGCCGGCTCCATCGATGGCGGAGCTGTCGAAGATGCGCCGGACGAAGCTGGCGAGGGCGAGTTGCGACTGGCGCTGCACGGCCGGGTGCGCTTTGCCGGCTATGGTTTTCATCCCCTTCGTGGCGGCTACACCATCGGCGGGCGGCTCTCTGCCCCGGAGATCGACCTCAGGCTGGAACAGCCGGCTTCGATCCGGATTACCGGCAGTTTCAGCGACCTGCCTGCCGCCCCCGCCTGGCAGGCCAGGGTGGAAGCGGAGTCGGTGGACCTGTCGACGCTGATCAGGCACTGCCCGCAGATCATTCTCCAGTGGATGACAGCCGAGATGAGCGGCACCCTGGCTACCTACGGCGGCAAGGTGCAGGCCTTCGGAACCTGGGGGGTGATGGACCGCCTCGAACTGAGTGGTGAACTGGCCGGTGACGGTGAGGGGATCGTTTTTCCGGCACTGCGCGTTGACCGGGGCGAGACACGCATCAGCACCGCCGGTGGGCTGATCCACTGGCGGGAGATCTTTGGCTGGGAAGGGCGGTTTGAACTCAGCGGCTTCACTTTGGACCCTTTCCTGGACGGTCTACCCGGCCCCTTTGCCGCTGAGTTTTCCAGCCGCGGTGATGTCCTTGAAGAGGATCTGGCCGCCACCTTTGCCATCGAACGGCTGCGTGGCAGGGTTGCCGATCGGGAGGTGGAGGCTTCCGGCCTGGTCTCGCTCAACATGCAGGGGGTGGCCACCGACCAGCTGCGCCTTACCGCGGTGGGCAGCACCGGCGCAGTCACCATCAGCCGCGGCCACTTTTCCTGGCAGGAAAAGCCCTCCTGGGGGGCGGAGGTGCGTCTGGACAAGTTTCAGCCCAGCCTGCTCCATCCGGCCCTGACGGGAAGTGTTGATGGCCTGCTGACCGGTGAGGGGCGGTTGACGGCCAGCGGGCCGGAGGGATTGCTGGCGGTTCGTCGCCTCTCCGGTAACCTTGCCGGCCACCCCCTTTCCGGAAGCGGCGAGTTGGAGGTGGTCGACGGCACCCTGATTGCCCGTGATCTGCAGGTGCTGAGTGGCGACAGTGACCTTCTTTTGACCGGTAAGGCCGGGGAGGAACTGGCTATGCGTTTTGCCTTCAATTCCAAGGATATCGGCACCTTTCTCGCCGCTGGTGAGGGCCGTCTGGAACTGCACGGGAGCATCGAGGGGAGCCGCGATGAGCCACGGCTGCAGGCGAGGATCAGCGCTGCCGACCTGCAGTACGGGACGGAACAGATCGGCCGGCTTGAGGCGGAATTGCTGGCTGGAGTGACCGATGAGGCACCCCTGGCCCTGGCCCTCAGCCTTGACAGTCTCAACCTGGGTGGCGTGGCCATCGACACTGCCGTACTGGAGATCGACGGCAGCATGGCGGCCCACGACCTCAGCCTGGACCTTCGCCTCCCCTTGTGGCGCTTGTATCTGGCAGCTGAGGGTGGTGCCGACATCGCCAACGGCCAGCCGGTCGGCAGCGATAACGCTGCCTGGCGGGGAAGGGTGTTTGGAGGAACACTTGCCACCACCAGCTACGGAGAGTGGTTCCAGCAGGGCGAGGCAGAGCTGGCTGCCGCCACCAGCGGGGTACGCCTCGACGATTTCTGTCTGCGCGAAAGGGAGGGGAAGCTCTGTGCCGGGGCTAGTCTGGTACCCGGGGAGGAGCCGCTTTGGTCGCTCACCGGGGAGGCGCCGTCATTCTCCCTGGGAGTGCTCAACCGGCTGGGCCTGGTCGATCCACCGCTCAGCGGCAGACTCTCCCTGGATATGGCCCTGGCCGGGCGGGGGGCAAAATTGGACTCCGGCCATCTCTCTCTGCAGCTGCCTGACTTTGCCGTCGACATGCCCGAACTCGCCGATTTTCCCCTCCATCTGCAGGAGATGGATCTTTCCCTCAACCTCGATGGTGCCGGCCATCTCGGCCTCGACTGGAGCGGTCGACTGGCCTCTGGCGGCGCCCTGCGGCTGACTGCCGAACTGGCCGGAGCAGATGCCCTCTCTGCGCCCTTTGCCACCCTGCCGCTGCGCGGCGAATTCCAGGTCGACAGTCTGTCACTGCAGCCGCTGGCGGTTCTGACAGCCTATGAAGTTGTGCCAAGCGGTTCGCTGTCGGCCGACCTGAAAATTGCCGGCACACCAGCAGACCCGAGGCTTGACGGGACCCTCAAGCTCCGTGACGGCCACCTTGGTATTCCCTTTCTCGGTCTTGAGCTGGCCGATCTGCAGCTGGCACTGGCTGCCGAAGGGCGACGGGCAAAGGTGCAGGCGAGCATGGCCAGTGGCCCGGGAGTCGCTACCGCCACAGGGGAAATCCGCTATGCCGACGGCCGGCTGAGCGGTGACCTTGCCGTGCAGGGACGGGAGTTTCTGGCGGTCGATCTGCCGGAGTACAGTTTTCGAGTCACCCCCGATCTGCGGCTGGATTACAACGGAAAAGAGGTGGCGATCGGTGGCCGGGTGGAGGTGCCGTACGGTCTGATCGCCCCGGAAAAAATGAAAGAGACGGTGACGACATCGCCTGATGTGGTCATCGTTGATGCTGAGGAAAGTGGTAGCAGCAGACCTCCTCTGCCGCTGCGCTTGGATGTCGATGTCCAATTGGGCGAGGAGGTACGGATCGACGGCCATGGTCTGACCGGCAGGTTGGCCGGGGCAATCAATGTCCGGACCACCACCTCCGACCTGCTGGCCGGCCGCGGTGAATTGGAGCTCCGTGAAGGAACCTTCAGCCTCTACGGCCGTAGCCTGGATATTGCCCGGGGCCGGGTGCTCTTTACCGGCGGCCCCATCGACAACCCCGGCCTCGATGTGCGGGCCCAAAAAACGGTCGGTGAAGAGCAGGCCAGGGACCGAGCCTATACCGTCGGGGTGGAGATCAGTGGACTGGTTCAGGATCTGCAGTACCGTCTCTTTTCCGATCCCTTCATGGACGATACGGAAATTCTCTCGTTGATGATCATCGGCCAATCTCTGGCCGATACCAGTGCAGAAGAGGGGAATATGTTGCAAGCGGCGGCAAGTTCGCTGGGTGTCGGCGGTGGGTCGAAAATCGTCTCCGGGCTGGGTAGTGTGCTGGCCATCGATGATCTCCATCTCGAGGGGAGTGGACAAAACGAGGATGTTTCCCTGGTGTTGGGCAAGCGAATCACCGATGATCTCTATATCGGTTATGATGTCAATATGTTCAACCAGACCGGTCAGTTTCGGGTGCGCTACGATCTTGGCCGCGGTTTCCGGGTTGAGACCAAAAGTTCCTCAGAGGCGGCCGGTGCTGATCTGCTCTACTCCTTCCGCCGCTGAGCGGAAAGGTTTTTTTTCCTTGCACATCTCGCTCAGGGCGGTAGGCTGGCGATTTTACCGGCCGTTGCCCGGGGGGAACCGGTGAAGCGGTGTACCGACACATTCAAGAAAATCAGAGGAGGCAGTGATGCAGGCAGTGGCATTTTGTGGCAGTGCAAGAAAGGGTGGCAATACCGCACTTCTCCTCCAGACGGTGCTGGACAGTCTGGCGGAACGCGGCATACATACCGAACTGGTTGAACTGGCCGGCAAGGATATCCATGGCTGCCGGGCCTGTTATGGCTGTTTGAAGAACAAAAACCAGCGCTGTGTGTTTGCTCAGGATGTGGTCAACGACTGTATCGCCAAAATGGTTGCAGCCGATATCATCCTTCTTGGTTCGCCAACCTACTTTGCCGATCTCACTGCAGAAATGAAGGCTCTCATCGACCGCGCCGGGATGGTCGGCCGGGCCAACAACGCTCTCTACCGGCGCAAGATTGGTGCGGCGGTGGCGGTGGCCAGACGGGCCGGAGCGCTGAGTGTATTCGACTCCATCAACCACTTTTTCCTGATCGGGGAGATGATCGTGGTCGGCTCGTCCTACTGGAACGTCGGCTTTGGCCGGGATAAGGGGGAAGTAGCCGGAGATGAGGAGGGGCTGCGAACCATGCGTACCCTCGGCGAGAATCTCGGCTGGCTGGCGGAAAAAATCGCCTGAATCGACAGCCGGTCCGGACGATGGGGGAAAGAGGGTGACGGCCAGGGAGAGAGCACCGGCGGTACTGGTGGTCGATGACGACCAGGTGCACCGCTATATGCTTTCGGCCATGCTCCGGGAGTGGGGCTGGCGGCCGGTGGAGGCCGACGATGGGACTACCGCCGTGGCGGCAGTGGCAAAGAACCAGTACGATGCCGTGCTGATGGATGTGCGGATGGCGCGAATGGACGGCCGGGAGGCCTTCGACCGTATCCAGCAGCTCAACCCTGATCTGCCGGTGATCATCATGACCGCCTACTCCTCCATCGACGACGCGGTGGCGGTGATCCGTCAGGGGGCCCACGACTATCTCACCAAGCCTCTTGACTTCGACCGTCTCCGACTGGCCCTGGAGCGGGCGGTGGACCACCACCAGGTGGTTAGCCGTCGCCGGCAGCCGGAGGCCGCTGCCGGCAGCCTGGACCGGGCCGGGATTATCGGCGAGTCCGCACCGATGCGGGAACTGCTGGAAATGATCAGCTATGTCGCCCCCACCGAGGCCACCGTCCTGATCAGTGGCGAATCAGGGACCGGCAAGGAGCTGGTGGCCGAGGCCCTGCACCGGAACAGTGAGCGGCGGCAGGGTCCTTTTGTCAAGGTCAACTGCGCCGCCCTGGTCGAAACCCTGCTCGAGTCGGAACTCTTCGGCCACGAAAAGGGGGCCTTCACCGGCGCCGAGAAAAGGCGTGAGGGAAGGTTTGTCCAGGCCGACGGCGGCACCCTCTTTCTCGACGAAATTGGCGAGACCACCCAGGCGATGCAGGTCAAACTGCTGCGGGTTCTCCAGGAGCAGGAACTGCAGCGGGTGGGCGGCGAGGAGACCATCCGGGTCGACGTCCGGGTGATCGCCGCCACCAACCGCCGGCTGGAAGAAGAAGTAGCCGCCGGCACCTTCCGCGAGGATCTCTATTACCGGCTCAACGTGGTGATGCTCACCGTACCGCCGCTCCGGCAGCGTGGTGATGACATTCCCCTTCTGGTCGACCATTTCGCCCGCCACTTCGCCGCCAGAAATCGCCGAGTCTTCGAGCGGGTCAGCAGGGAGTGCCTGGCCTTACTGACGCGTTACTCCTGGCCGGGCAATGTCCGGGAGTTGGAAAATGCCATGGAGCGGGGGATCATTTTGATGCGGGGCAGTGAACTGACCGAAAAGAGCCTGCCCTTGCCGATTCAGCGTCAGGCTGGCGCCGGAGAGATGGCTACCTCTGGCGGTGCTCTCTCGGATGCGGAACGACGACTGATCCTGGAGACCCTGGCCGCCACCGGCGGCAATAAAAGCGAGGCGGCAAGACGCCTGGGCATTACCCGCAAGACCCTGCAGAACAAGCTGCACCGCTACGAAGCGACCGAAGGCTGAACCTTTCTTCTCCGGTCAATCTGGTCGATCCACACCTCCCCCCCTTTTTTTGCCTGACCCTTTCTTTCCCTCTTCCGAGGCCCTTCCCCACGATTTCAAAAGCCGCTGGAGGGTTGTTTTTTTCTTTGATTTTACGATGATTTTTTTACAGTACGGTGGTTTGTCATTGCATCCTCTCCTCTCTTGACAAGGAAAATCCGGCTACTTATTGTTGGCACAGGTTTGCAAAGGCTAGGTAATGGTTCATCGGTATGCAGCAAAAGGCTGCAGAACCTGGATCTGTTACCGTTCATCCAGTGTTCCCCACGTTCATTCAGACAGGCCGCCGAGCTAGAGTTGGTCCTTGGAAGATGGCCTGAGCGGGTGGAAATGGGCCGCTGCGAAATGGTTAGCGTGCTACCAGCGGCAACGTCGCCGGATAGGGAGACTTTGTCGCTGGTTTGGCAAAGAAATGTCGAGAAAAGAAGTTGATTACCGGAAGGAGGGATAGGTGAGTACGGAAAAGAGTGAGGTTGATCGGCAGGAAACTGCAGAGCAGACGGCAAAAGATGTCGCAGAGGAGAAGAATGCCGACGGAGTGCAGGAGCAGGTTATGGCCGAAACGGTTGGCGGCGGCGGGGAACTTGCCGAGGCCCGGGAAGAGGTGGTGTTCCTCCGAGACCGCCTGCTGCGGATGGCCGCTGAAAACGAAAATTTCAAGAAACGGATGGAGCGGGAAAGGTTGGCTTCGCTGAAATATGCCGGCGAGACCATCTTCCGGGAGGTCCTGCCGGTGGTTGACAATCTGGAACGGGCAACGGCCCAGGGGGTGGTTGCCGGTGCCTCGGCGGAAGAGAGTCTTGGCTCCTTGCGTCAGGGGGTGGAGCTGACGCTGAAAAGTTTGCTGGCGACCCTGGAAAAGTTTGAGGTACGTCCCCTCGACAGTGTCGGCCAACCCTTTGACCCCAGGCACCAGGAGGCCTTGACCATGGAGGCCAGCGACCAGGTACCGGCGAACCACGTGCTGAGTGAGTTTGAGAAGGGCTACTACTATAAGGACAGACTGCTCCGTGCCGCCAAGGTGGTGGTTTCGGCCGGGAACAAATGACCTGCCGGAAAGAAAAGGCTTACCGTAGAGCGGTTATCTCGACCGTTGCAGTCCGTCGGGCTGAAGAGACAATGACTTGACAAACCAGAGACAATGACAACTATACCGGGGGTTGCCGCAGCCAGGGCTGGAGTGATCGCCAGTATATTGTGGAATACCGTGTGGATCAAAACCACAGGGAACGATTTAAGGAGATGAGAAATGGGTAAGATTATTGGAATTGACCTGGGTACTACCAACTCGTGCGTGGCGATCATGGAAGGGGGCGACCCCAAGGTGATAGCCAACGTCGAGGGAAACCGCACCACCCCGTCGGTGGTGGCCTTTACCGACAGTGACGAACGGCTTGTCGGGCAGATCGCCAAGCGCCAGGCGGTAACCAACCCGACCCGGACCCTCTATGCGATCAAACGCCTGATCGGGCGAAAGTTTTCCGACGCTGAGGTGAAGCGTTCCATCGAGATCAGTCCGTTCAAGATCGTCGAGGGGACTAACGGCAGTGTTTCCGTAGATGTTGCCGGCAAGGTCTATCGTCCGGCAGAGATCTCGGCAATGGTGCTTGCCAAGATGAAGCAGACCGCCGAAGAGTACCTCGGTGAAGAGGTGACCGATGCGGTGGTGACCGTGCCGGCCTATTTCAATGACTCTCAGCGCCAGGCCACCAAGGATGCCGGCAAGATCGCCGGTCTCAACGTCCTGCGGATCATCAATGAGCCGACGGCTGCCTCTCTCGCCTACGGCCTGGATAAGAAAGGCGAAGAAAAAATCGCCGTATTCGATCTCGGCGGCGGTACTTTCGACGTTTCCATCCTCGAGATCGGTGACGGCGTTTTCGAAGTGAAGTCGACCAACGGTGACACCTTCCTCGGTGGCGAAGACTTTGACATGCGGGTGGTCAACTGGCTTGCCGACGAGTTCAAGCGTGAGCAGGGGATCGACTTGCGCAAGGATAAGATGGCCCTGCAGCGGTTGAAGGAGGAGGCGGAGAAGGCCAAGATGGAACTCTCCACCACCAAGGAGACTGATATCAATCTCCCCTTCATTACTGCCGATGCCTCCGGGCCAAAGCACCTCAACCTGAAACTCAGCCGGGCCAAACTGGAGAGCCTGGTGGACGACCTGGTGGAACGTACCGTCGGCCCCTGTGTCACTGCATTGAAGGATGCCGGTCTGAAGGCCGCCGATATCGACGAGGTGATCCTCGTTGGCGGCATGACCCGGATGCCGCTGGTTCAGGCCAAGGTGAAGGAGATCTTTGGTAAGGAACCCCACAAGGGGGTCAACCCGGACGAGGTGGTGGCCATCGGTGCCGCTATTCAGGGTGGCGTGCTCCAGGGTGATGTAAAAGATGTCCTTCTCCTTGATGTCACCCCTCTCTCCCTGGGGATTGAAACCTTGGGCGGAGTGACCACCAAACTCATCGAAAAGAACACCACGGTGCCCACCAAGAAGAGCCAGATATTCTCCACTGCGGCTGATAATCAGCCGGCGGTGTCCATCCACGTCCTCCAAGGCGAACGGGAGATGGCTCAAGACAATAAAACTATCGGCCGCTTCGAGTTGACCGATATCCCGCCGGCACCGCGGGGGGTTCCGCAGATCGAGGTCACCTTTGATCTTGACGCCAACGGTATTCTCAGTGTCTCTGCCAAGGATCTCGGTACCAGCAAGGAGCAGTCGATCCGTATCACCGCCTCCTCCGGGCTGACCAAGGAGGAGATCGAACGGATGACCAAGGATGCCGAAATCCACGCCGAAGAGGACAAACGGCGCAAGGAGTTGGTCGAGACCCGCAACTCGGCCGATGCCATGGTCCATGCCACCGAGAAGAGTTTAAAGGATCTCGGTGACAAGGTCGATGCCGAGACCAAGAGCAATGTCGAGCGGGAAATTGACAATGTGAAAAAGGTCAAGGATGGTGACGACCTGGCGGCAATCAAGGCGGCGGTTGAGTCCCTCACCCAGGCCTCCCATAAGCTGGCGGAACTGATGTACCAACAGGCCGCTAAGGAGAATCCGGATGATGACAATTCGACCGGTGGCAGCGGTTCGGCCGGGTCGAAAAAGAAAGATGACGACAACGTGGTCGATGCCGATTTCGAAGAGGTGAAGTAACTAACTGCTGCCATAGGCGGCAGCCGAACGCTTCCGCCCGGGAGTGGAGAGTACCTCTCCACTCCCTTTTTTCGTTATCGGTCATCTCCTCTCGGCAACTGGCCCTGTTCCAGGGGCGACAGCTTCCAAGAAAAGAGGGCCGCAACTCCCCATCATCGTCGCAGCCACCGGCTTCGGCCCTGCCAGGAATGTATGCGCATGAAAATTCTCTCCGGGATTCAGCCCTCCGGGCAATTGCATATTGGTAATTATTTTGGCATGATGCAGACGATGATCGGCCATATGGAAAGTGCCGAACTGTACGTCTTCATTGTCGATTTGCACGCCCTCACCTCGGTGCACGAGCGTGACCGCCTGGCTGCCGGGACCATTGAGGCGGCCGCCGACTTTCTCGCCCTGGGGCTCGACCCCGACAAGTGCATCTTTTGGGTACAGTCCGATGTTCCCGAGGTGTGTGAACTGACCTGGGTACTCTCCACCCTCACCCCCATGGGGCTCCTTGAGCGTTGCCACTCCTACAAGGACAAGGTGGCCAAGGGGATAGCGGCCAGCCATGGCCTCTTCTCCTATCCGGTGCTGATGGCCGCCGATATTCTGCTCTACCAGGCCGATCAGGTGCCGGTGGGCAAGGACCAGAAGCAGCACCTTGAGGTGGCCCGCGATCTGGCGATCAAGTTCAACAGCCACTACGGCGAGACCTTTGTGGTGCCGGAACCGGCAATCAGTGCAACCACCGCCATAGTCCCTGGGCTGGACGGCCAGAAGATGTCCAAATCATACGGCAACACCATCCCCATTTTTCTGGCTGGCAAGGAGTTGAAAAAGCGGGTGATGGCCATCGCCACCGATGCCACCCCGGTGGAGGCCCCGAAAAATCCCGATACCTGCACCCTCTATCAGTTGCTCAGTCTCTTTGCCGCGCCGCCACGGCTGGTGGAGATTCGCCGGCTCTATGTCGAAGGAGGTGCTGCCTACGGCTACCTGAAACTCGAGTTGCTTGACCTTCTTCACCAGCGCTTTGCGGTCGCCCAAAAAAAGAGAGAGGAGTTTCTTGCCGACCCGGCGATGGTAAGGGCGATCCTTCAGCGGGGGGCGGAAAAGGCCCGGGAAAAGGCCAGCCGTACCCTCGATCTGGTCCGTGACCGGGTCGGTCTGCGCTACTAGAGGAAAAAAATCAGCCCTGGGGAAGGCTGCGCTGCCTTGGAATTTTCGAACTTTCTTTCAAGATCAAGGCGATGGAAAAAGAATTAACCGCAGGCTATAGTTGCTATTCCGTGGACAAATTGTTTTCGTTCAACGCAGGAGATTGGGCGGAAATCCCATTTTTCAAGGTGGCCTTAAAGAGGAGGAAGGATGATGGCGGAGTACGGTATCAGCCGCGATGAGGCGCTGGCCCTCATGCAGGCGCAGATCGGCAACGACAATCTCCGCGGCCACTGTCTCGCTGCCGAGGCGGTGTTGCGGGCCCTCGCCCGGCATCTGGGTGAAGAGGAGGAGTTGTGGGGGTTGGCCGGGCTGCTGCACGATCTTGATGCCGAGACCAGACTCGACCTGGCCACCCATACCCATGAAACGGCGGCCCTTCTTAGTGGGCGGGGAGTGGACGAACGGATTGTCGAGGCAATCCGCCTGCACAACCCAACCGCCTGGCCGGGAGAGGCACGGCACAGCCCTCTGCACCATGCCCTGGCCGCCGGAGAGACCATTACCGGCCTGATTATCGCCGCCGCCCTGGTCAACCCGGCAAAAAAACTTGCCGCCGTCAAGGCAAAGTCGGTGACCAAGCGGTTCAAGGAGAAGGCCTTTGCCCGCGGTGCCGATCGGGGCACCATTGCCGAATGTGAGGTGCTTGGGCTCTCATTGGCCGAGTTCGCGTCGATCAGCCTGACGGCCATGCAGGCGATCAGTGATGAGCTTGGTCTGTAGGGCCGGTGGAGGTTCGGCCCGGCGACTTGCCCTGGCTGGCTCCGGTTCGGGACCGGGCAGTGTTGCTTTCCGGCCGACTGAGCCGGCAGTCTTTGGCAGCCGCAGGCAACCTGTTCCGTGCAGGTGATGCCCATGGAAACGTTAGGCCGGCTCACCGAGACCCTTTTTGCCGAAACCCCGAGAGGCCTGCTCTACCACTACACCACCCTCAGCGGTATGGTTGGCATCGTCGGCAGCCGTTCCCTCTGGGCCAGTGATATTCGCTACATGAATGACTCGGCCGAGTTGCGGCACGCAGTTGATCTGATTCGTCTGGAGGTCCAGGAGCGGATCAGCCGAGGGCAGGGTCGGGCCGACCTGCTCGGCCAGTTTGCCGACTGGGTCGCCCACCGCATCACCACCGGCCACCTCCTCTTTGCCGCATCCTTCCGTTCCCACGGCAATCTGCTCAGCCAATGGCGGGGGTACAGCAGCCACGGCAAGGGGGTCAGCCTCGGCTTTCCGGCCGAGACGATTCTCGCCTGTGCCGGTCGGCAGAGCTACCAGGTTGGCAAGTGTCTGTACACCCCGGCCAGCCAGCATCGGCTGATCGGCCAGGCGGTCGATGCGGTTGAGGAACTGGCGGCCGAGCACCTGGCCGGCACGGAGAGCCGGGAGCGGCAGGCAGCCATCTTCCAGGAGGTCTTTGCCGCCATTGAAGTCGATCTGCTCCGCATTGCTTCGGTGATCAAGCACCCCTCGTTTCGCGAGGAGCAGGAGTGGCGAATAGTCTCGCCGGTCTACAGCGGTGCCGATGCCCCACCCATACTCTTCCGGGAAGCGCACGCAATGCTCGTTCCCTACGTTACCTTTGACCTCCAGCAGGAACCGGGTGGCCGCCCCAGGCTCGACCATGTCTTCCTCGGGCCCACCTCCAACAGTAATATTTCCCTTAACTCGCTACGGATGTTTCTCAACCAGAACGGCATCGTTCCGGAGCGGGGGATCGACTACTGCCAGATTCCCTATCGGCAACAGTGATCGGGCCGACCCTGCTGCCGTCGGCCCGTTTCCGGTGAGGTGGAATCAGTAGTTAGCCAAGACCAGGCTGCCGATGGCCGACATTGCTGTCGGCAACCCTTCAAGCCCGGAAGAGAGCTCCTTCGGTGACCCTTTCGGGCCCTGATTGATGCGGCGGCAGGCAAAATCGACCAGCCTGTCGCCGCACTCATGACTCTTCTGCTGGCTTGTGAACCTCAGTTCGCGGTTCAGCGGAAATTGACCAGTTCGACGTCAAATACCATGGTGGCGTCAGGGGGGATTGGCCCCCGGCCGGCAGGACCGTAGCCCAGTTCCGGAGGGATGATCAGAACCCGCTTTTCCCCCTTTTTCATGCCCAGCAGGGCCTCGTCCCAGCCCTTGATCACCTGCCCGCGGCCCACCGGGAATTCAATCGGCTGCCCGCGGTCGTAGGAACTGTCGAATTTCTTGCCATTGAGCAGTTTGCCGGTGTAGTGGACACTGACCATTGCCCCCTGACCGGGCGTCTCCCCGGCACCCTCGGCAACGACCAGATAGCGCAGGCCGGAGGGGGTAGAGATTGCATCGGGCCACTGCTCCTTGATGGCACTCTGCGTTGCGTCGGTGGTCTTCTTCTTTTGCTCCTGTTGTCGGCTGCCCAGGCCGGCAAGGAGACTGTCAAAGGCGGCCTGGTCACTCTGGAAGGCCTCGGCACCCTTACCGACCCGGACAATTTCCAGCGAATCGATGGTATCGCCGGTGGCGATTTTGTTGACCACTGCCTGACCCGATACCACCCGGCCGAAGACGGTGTGCTTGCCGTCCAGCCAGGGGGTGGCGACGTGGGTGATGAAGAACTGGCTGCCGTTGGTGCCTGGCCCGGCATTGGCCATGGAGAGAACCCCGGGGCCGCTGTGGCTGAGGCTCGGGTCGATCTCGTCGGGGAAGGTGTAGCCGGGGCCACCCGTGCCGCTGCCCAGTGGACAACCGCCCTGAATCATGAAGTCAGCGATGACCCGATGGAACTTCAGGCCGTCATAGAAACCTTTCCCCTGCATCTTCGCCCCGCCACCGAGTTCCTTGCTCCCTTCGGCGAGGCCGACGAAATTGGCTACGGTCAGGGGGGTCTTCTGGTATTCGAGCAGGCAGACGATCTCTCCCTTGCTGGTATTGAATCTGGCATAAAGTCCATCTTTTTGCGGTGTTTGTGTCATTCCTGGTTCTCCGGATAAGAGGATAAGGGTAGCGGTTAGTCCAAACAGGGTGAAAAGTGTATGCATCGATTCTCCTTTGGCAATGAGTAGATGGGATAATGTTGTCTCTGAACGGACAACTCGTTCGTTCAGTCCTTTCCATGCATCGGCTGAAATGGTTCAGCGGCATGCAACAAAAGCGTGCAAACCCGCACTGTACCCGTTCATCCAGTGCTCACCAGGTTCGTAAAGGGTACAGATCCGTACTGTACGCGTTCATCCACTCCCCGGGTTCTCGTTCAGGCAGTCCGGGTTCGTAGGCCGTCAAGCGAGATTTGACACCATGAATTTGCTGCTGAAAGCGCTGGCCTGACCGGGCAAAATAAGGTGCTGGTGAACCTACCATTGGCTCAGAGGGGCGGCCGACTGGGAGGGAGCCGGCTCAACTCCACGCGCAGGGTAAGACGTTGTTCTTCGCCGCCGGCTCCCCGCAGCACGGTGAGGGTGACGGTGTCACCGACGCGGCGGTCGAGGAGGGCGATCTGCAGGTCGGCGAAATCAGCCACCGGTCGGCCTTCGATGCTGACGATACGGTCTCCGGCCAGCAGTCCGGCCGCGGCGGCCTTGCCATGCGGGCTCAGTTCGTTGATCGTAAGCAGTGCTTGCCCATCCTTGCCGCTCTGCGGGTCGAGGACCACGCCGATTTTTGCCGGTTCGCCCAGTTCTGCCGGCTCGGCGAAGAAGAAGAAGTCGGCCTGTCCGGCCAGATCAGCCGGGGCGGTGCCGGCAGCGATATTGACCACCGAGGCCTGGGGGATGGCCATTCTTCGTGCCACCCGGGGCGGAATGGCCGAGTCCTTGCGGGTATGTTCCGTACCGGCCAGCACCACCAGGCGGTGCTGGGGGTGGCGGCGGAGATAATCGACTATGGTTGCCGCCATGGTCTCGTCCCAGAGGGCCTGGGCCTGGATAAAACCGGCCAGGCCGCTGCTGCCGTGTCCCCCTTGGAGATGCTGGCGCTGTACCCGGGCCAGCCGTTCCCCGTACCCGGGCAGACTCAGATCACGGTCAATGGGCAGGGTACGGCGCTGCTCGGGATCAAGGCTGACGGTTCCTCCCCCCCGGGAGACGGCGCTGACGATCTGCCGGTCAAGATTGAGGGCAAGCACCGGCAGGCGGTGGCGACGGGCGTAGTTGAGGATATCCCGATAGAGCCGGTAGTCGAAGCGCCATACATCGAAGTAACCTGATTCTTTTAGAAAGTCTGCCTCGTTGAGGCTGCCGTCACCAAGGGTATAGCGGTCCAGCACCGGTTGAGCCGAGGCGGGAAACATCTCCATGCCGATGGCCAGATCGGGGTGGGAGGCGTGTAGAGACTCGATCAGACGCAGTTGCAGACGGTGGTCACTGAGGGAGGTGTGGGTCTCACCGACATAGACCACCCTGGCCGGCCGCAGTGCCGCCACCACCGAAGCAAAATCACCAAGGGCACTGGTTGCCCCGCCAGGTGGCAGTTCGCTGATTGGGTAGAAGAGGCCGGCGGGACCGGCGGCCATCTCTTTGGCCCGGTTGCGGCCGTCATGAAACTCGAGGTAGGTGTAGCGGCCATAGTGGCGCAACAGGCGGGCGGCGGCTACGGTCTGTTCCTGGTTGGGGCTGGTGACCAAAACCGCCACTCGGTCCGGGTTGAGAGGGTGGCGGCGGACCTCGATGGTGAGACCGTCTGCGGGGTGGTCGGGGAGGGCGAAGAGGGCCCGACTCACCGGTTGGTCACCGCCGAGGATGAGCAGGTCCTGTTCAGCCAGTTCCGGCCCGGTCGCTTCCAAACCGGTCTCCAGGCGGGGGGTATTGTCGGCAAGCAGGTCGATGAGCGGCTGGTACACCTTCTGTTCCTCTTCCCGGCCAAGGAGGATGAGCGGGCTTTTCGCCCCCAGCAGCCGTGACCAGGCCGGCAGAAACTCGTCAGCCGCCAACTGCCGCAGCAGGCTGAACTCGGGGTCCAGCCGAAAACCAAGAGGAACATCAGCCAGGGGAATACGCACCCGGGTCCTGGCCGCTGCCGTGGTCACGGTGACCATGCTGCTGCCGGCAGCGGTGTCGATTTGCACCGGCAAAACCAGGTCAAAGGGCTCCATACTGTGCTGCAGGAGGCTGAAGCTGAGCAGTGGCCGGGCATCCTGGTATTCGACCCGGATATCCTCGGCGCTCAGTTTTGGGATCTCGCTGCGCTCCAGGCGGGCACGAAAGAAGGGGGCCAGATCCCTGCCGGCGGCGGTGGAAAAACTCCTTTCCAGGTCGTCCCAGGAGGCCTGTCGGCCACGGTAGTCGGCGGCCAGGCGGCGCAGTCCGGCGGTGAAGGCGGTTTTGCCGATCTGCTGGCGCAGTTCGGCAAAGAGCATCGCCCCCCGCTGGTAGCCCACCGCCCGGCGGCCTTCGGCCATTGGTTGGCTGTGGCTGGCCGAGATGAACTGCTGCAAGGGGATGACGGAATCGGGGTGAACCCAGCTGAGATAACGGCTGATCGCCTCCCGGCGCACCTCGACCGCATCGCCCTCTTCCTCGCGGAAGGTGTGGTCGCTGAGGAAGGTGGTCAAGCCCTCAGCCCAGTTGCCCCGGCTGGAGTCCACCGCCACCGCATTGCCGAACCAGGAGTGGACAATTTCGTGGCCGAGGGAGGTGGCCCGGATGAAGGGGAGACGCAGAACCGCCTGGCCAAGCAGGGTGAAAGTGGGCATCCCGTAGCCGGTCGGCTGACGGTTGGCGGTGATCACGTAATGGCTGTAGGGGAAGGGGCCGAGCAGTGCCTCGTAGCGGCGGATATGCTCTGCTGCGGCCTGCCGGTACCCTTCGGCCAGATGCTCCTCTGCAGGGAAAAAGAGGGAGTGGACGGCCAACCCCTCGCGGACCACCTGCTCGCCGCTTCGGTAGGGGCCGGCGACGAAGTGGATCCTGCTGGTGGGTTGGGAAAAATCGGCCATCACCCTCTCCCCTTGCCGGGGAAGGGGGAACTGGTCAGATTCGCTGACCGCGGTAAAGTGGGCCGGAATGGCGGCGGTGAGGGTGAAGAGGCGCGGCTGCAGCGGCACCGGATGCCAGTTGTCGGTGAGAACTATGCCGCCGGGATCGATCTGGTTCTCTCCCCCCGCCTCGGCGATAAAGGAGAGGAGCAGGCTGCGGCTGCCGATGGCGGCGGGGAGGTCGAGCCCTCCCTGCGGGGTTGGCAGGGGCAGCCGGGCGCCGTCCTGGTTTGTAAGTTGGCTGTCGGTGATCGTCAACTCCGGAAAGGCAAGGGACAATGGCTCTCCGGCGGCGATATCGAGGAGGGCGGTGCCGTGCAGGCGGCCGTTGTCCAGGTCGAAGCGGAGGGTGAGCTGGTAGTGGCCGGCGGCGGCCGCCGTTGCCGGTCGGGCAGAGAAGGCGAGGAGCGCGGCGAGGAGCAGTCCGAAAAGAGGAATAGCGTTGACGAAAAAGCGCATTGTCGGGTATCCATGCAAAGGGTTGGCGGTCGACACTCGCAGCACCGAGCTGATTGGCTTGGGCGGTGGTGGCGAAGGCTTCGGCCCCTGGCCGCGGCCGCTTTGCCCCATGGCGAGAAGGGAGGGTAGTCAGAGGTTCAGGCCATTACAGTACTCATGAACAGGCATTGATGCGAAGAAAAAAAACCGCCACAACCGACGAGGATGTCGGCACGGAAAAAGAAAAGCTGGTCAAGCTGGTCGGTCTCAACGCCCGCTTCAGCCACTCCTGCCTGGCACTGTTTTATCTGCGCAACGAATTGGCGGCGCACTGTCCGTCTCTTGCCAGTGAGATTGTTCAGGGAACCATCAATGACAACTATTATGAGTTCCTTCTCCAATTGACTGAAGGGGAGCCCTGGGCCCTGCTCTTTTCCACGGCAATCTGGAACAGCACCCTGGTGGAGAGGCTGCTGGTCGATCTGCACCGCTGTCTGCCCACCTGCCGTCTGGTGGTCGGAGGGCCCCAGGCGGCAGTGGTCGGCGAGCGTCTGGGCGCCGATCTCTGTACCGTGGTGATCGGCGCCATCGAAGCGGTTGATCCCGACTTTTACCGCCATCTTGCCACCGCCGGCCTACAGCCACTGTACCGGGCCGAGCGGCACCGGGCCGGCTTCTCTTTTCCCTACCGGGCGGAGGATTTCAGCGGACCACTGGCCAACCGCCATATCTATTACGAGAGTTCCCGCGGCTGCCCCTTCTCCTGCAGTTACTGCCTATCGGCGACGGAGCCAGGCGTTGTCCACAAGGAGCTGGCGGTGGTGGCAGCGGAACTCGCCGAGATTCTCGCCCACCGGCCGAAGGTGGTCCGCTTCGTCGACCGGACCTTCAACGACCGGCCGGAGCGGGCACTGGCCATCTGGCGGTTGCTGGCCGAGCTGGGAGGCGAGACCCTCTTCCACTTCGAGGTTGCCCCGGAGCGGCTGAGCGAGGAGATGCTGGCCTTCCTGGCCGGCCTGCCGCCGGGCCGGTTTCAGTTCGAGATTGGTATTCAGTCGACCAACCCCGCCACCCTGGCGGCGATCAATCGCCGCATCGAGCCGCAGGCAGCGGCGCAGACCGTTCGCCTTCTGGCGGCAGCCGGCAATATCCATCTCCATGTCGATCTCATTCTTGGCCTGCCCAGGGAGGACCGGGAGAGTTTTGCCACCTCGTTTCGGCAACTCTTTGCCATGGGGGCCCACTACATGCAGCTGGGGCTGTTGAAGATTCTCCCCGGAACCCCAATCAGTCGGCAGGCTGCCGAGTGGGGCTACCGCTGGACCGCCGAGCCCCCCTATGCGGTCCTCTGCTCGGCATGGCTTGACCACCCGACCCTGGCGGAGTTGTACCGGTTTGCCGAGATGGTCGAGCGGTTCACCAACAACCGCTATTTTCCCTCCCTCTGGGCCTGGTTGCGGCGGAGCGGTGAAGACCCCTTTGCCTTCTTTGAAAAACTCCATCTGCTCTGTCGAAAGAACCATTTTTTTCACCGCGCCCCCACCCAGGAACTGCTCACCGACCAGCTGGTGGAGCTGCTCTCAGGACGTGCCGAGGCGTCGCTGCTCCTTGGCCTGCTCCGCTACGACTGGCTGCGCTGTGGTTTTCGTTTCCTCCCCCCGTCACTGGAGTTGCCGGTTGCCGAGGAGGCACCGGCAGAGACCCGTTCCCGTCTCTACCAGAGTCTTGCCGAGGAGATTCCCGGCTTGTACGAGCGGGCGGGACGGAACCATTTCTTCCGCAAGTCGTTTTTCCTCCGGGCCACTCCGTCCCTTCTCCGCGAACTGGATCTGCCTGGCGACACGGCGGCGTCGACCATCTGTTTCCTGGCCGAAAAAGAGGTGTCGCTCCACCGCTTCCAACGGGTAGTGCCCCTCTAAGCGAACTCGCCCAGCTCCTGCCGTTCCAGCCCGGTCCGTATGGAAAAAGTGTTGACCCCAGTGGCGGCCGGCGTATAGTGACGGGCTGGTAACCGTTCACCAGCACCCGGTTTTCGCCCGGTCAGACCACCGCCTAGAGCTGACTCATAGAGCCAACTCCAGCTCGGCTGCCTGCCTGAACGAAGCTGGCGCCCGGGTTGAACGGGTACTGATCCGGGTTATGCAGCCTTGTGCTGCATACCGGTAATCGATTACACGGGCTCTCTCCGGACTTCGCGTGCGGAAGGCCTACAGGGGTTGAGACGTTTATTCAAGGTTCTTTCAAAAGAGGGTGAAGCTGGTGTACAAAATTAAGAAGATCAACAATATAGCGAAAGAAGGACTGCGCCTTTTCGGCGACCGTTTTGTCGTGTCCACTGATGAGCCGGCCCCAGACGGCATCGTCTTGCGCAGTTCACCGCTCAACGTCGATGACTACCCGAGCCTTCTGGCGGTGGCACGGGCCGGTGCCGGCACCAACAACATCAACGTCGAACGGGCAACGGCAAAGGGGATCTGTGTCTTCAACACTCCCGGTGCCAACGCCAACGCCGTCGTCGATCTGGTCTTTCCGATGATCGGGGTATGGCGGCGCAATATCTATCGGGGCATCGAGTTCTGCAAGTCACTGGCGGTGCTCCCCCCCGAGCAGGTCAACCGGGAGGTAGAGGCGCGCAAGGCGGCCTTTCGCGGCGATGAGATTGCCGGCAAGACGCTGGCGGTGATCGGTCTCGGCCAGATAGGCGTTCGCCTGGCCAACGGCGGGATCCACCGTCATATGCGGGTCAAGGGCTTTGACCCCGCCCCGGCCCTCGCCAATATCCACCAGCTCTCCCCGAAGGTGCAGATCTGTCGCAGCCTTGGCGATGCGGTGGGTGACGCCGATGTGGTCAGCCTGCACCTCCCCCTGAACGACCGCACCCGTCAGTTGGTCAACGACGAGTTTGTTATCCGGATGAAGAAGGGGGCGATTCTGGTCAACTACTCCCGGGGGCCGATCGTTGACGAGGCGGCGGTGTTGCGGGCCCTGGACAGCGGCCACCTTGATGCCTACCTCTGCGATTTTCCCAGCCCGGAGCTGGTCTGCCATGGCAAGGTGTTGACCACACCCCATCTTGGTGCCTCGACTGCCGAGTCGGAGGAGAACTGCGCCACCATGGCGGTACGGGAGTTGGCCAACTATCTCAAATACGGCAACGTCGTCCACAGCGTCAACTTTCCCAACGTCGAGTCGACTCCTGCCGATCAGGTCCATACCCGGTTGATTGTGATCAACCGCGATGTCCCGGGGATGATCGCCTTCATCTCCAACATCTTCGGGGCCAACCACGTGAATATCTCCCGCTATCTCAACCAGTCGAACGGTCAAGTGGGCTACAACATCATAGACGTCGAGTCGGTTGTGCCGGCACAGATCATCGCCGAGATCGAAAAGAACCAGGATGTTGTCAGGACCAGGGTGATCAGCCTCAAGGGCCAGTGATGATGGCATCTCCCTCTCTGTCGGTGGCGTTGCGACGCTCCCGGGACTATGCGGAGCGGGCGATTCTTGCCGACCTGGATGCCGTCTGGACGGCCCTCGACCTCAGCCGCCGCTGGCATGGGCGAACGGTTCTGCTCAAACCGAATCTGATCAGTACCCGCGGTCCATCATATGCCTGTACCCACCCGGTCTTCGTCGCGGCCCTGGCCGGTTGGTTTCTGGAACATGGTGCCCGGGTACTTCTCGGCGACTCGCCTGCCTTTGGTAGCGCCGCGGCGGTACTGGCGAAGAAGGGGATCAGTGCGGCGCTGCGCGGTATGCCGGTGGAGGTAGTCGAGTTCGCCACACCGAGGCGGGTGGCTTTGGCGGCGGGGAGCCTGCGGGTGGCGGAGGAGGCCCTGGGCACCGACCTCTTTGTCGGCCTGCCGAAGGTGAAGGCGCACCAGCAACTGCTGGTGACTCTGGCGGTAAAAAATCTTTTCGGGATAGTTACGGGGATCGACAAGGCGCTGCTCCACATGCGCCACGGGAGCAGCCATGGACGCTTTGCCGGGTTGATCCTCGACCTCCTGCCCCTGCTGCCGGCGCAACTTCATCTTGCCGACGGGATTGAGGCGATGCACCGTAGCGGCCCCCTGGATGGCGACCCGCTGGCCCTGCACTGTCTCGCCGCCGCCACCAGTGCCCCGGCCCTCGACAGCGCCCTCCTGGCCGCCCTGGAAGTCGATCCACAGCGCAGCCCCCTCGCCCGGCTGGCGACGGAGCGTGGTCTTGCCGGCAGTGATGCCGCCGCTCTGCACTACCCTCTTCTTGCCCCAACGGCCTTTCATGGTGCCGGTTTTCTCGTTCCGGAGCGGCTCGAACCGATCCGCTTCCGCCCGACCCGCTTCCTGCGTCGTTGGGGTCGGACCGTGGTATCTTGTTGTCTGCCACAGAAGAGTCGTTGAAACTAAAATAAAATACCCAGGAGAAGAGAGATGTTATCCTTAGAGAAGCAGGTCGCCCTGATCACCGGCGGCTCCCGGGGGATCGGCCGGGCCATTGCCATCCGGCTGGCCGAATACGGTGCCGACGTGGTGGTCAACTACGTGCGCCACAAGCGTGATGCGATGGAGACCGCTGCCGCAGTGGAGGCGCTCGGCCGTCGCTGCCTGCTGGTCAAGACCAACGTTGCCAACAGCCCGGACGTGGCGGAGATGTTCGCGGCCATCCGCAGTGAGTATGGGCATCTCGACATTCTGGTCAGCAACGCCGCTTCCGGGGTATTGAAACCGGCCCTGGAACTGACCGAGCGCCACTGGAACTGGGCCATGGACATCAACGCCCGCGCCCTGCTTACCCTGGTGCAGCAGGGGCTTCCCCTGATGCGCCGGGGCAGTCGGGTGATGGCGGTCTCCAGTCTCGGCTCGATACGGGCAATCGAGAACTACACCACCGTCGGCGCCTCCAAGGCGGCCCTTGAATCACTGGTCCGCCACCTCGCCGTCGAACTGGGCCCGCAGGGGATCAGTGTGAACACGATCAGCGCCGGAGCGGTGGACACCGATGCCCTCAAGCACTTTCCCAACCGCGAGGAGATTCTCCGTCTGGCCCTGGAGCGGACCCCCCTCGGCCGACTCACCCGGCCCGAGGATGTCGCTGACATTGCCCTGTTCCTTTGCAGCAGTCTCGCCGGAATGATTCAAGGCCAGGTGATCACCGTTGACGGCGGCTACGCAGTGCGCGGCTGAATCCTCCAGGGCGGCCTGCCTCAGCCGCGCAGCCGACGGATGCCGGCCCGGCAGAGGAGCAGGGTGAGAGCCACTGAGACAGCTATCGTCCCCACCGCCCAGCTGAACAGGGCGAACTGGTCTACGGCCGGCACCGGCAGGCCGCGCAGGGAGGCCCGCACCACCCGGTAGGTGGGGGAGAGCCCCAGGGCGAGTACCAGCACTTCATAGAGTACGGCCGAGAAGAGAAAGAGGATCGCCCCTGGCCCCATCGCCGCCGCCCGGTTTTCCGAGTGAAAATCGGCAAAGAGCGAGCCGAAGGCGATGCCCATGCCGAGCACCGTCCAGGTGATCAACAGGGAGGCGAACAGGGAAATCCACCACATCGGTCCGCTGATCTGCAGCAACTGATTCGAGGCGATGGTGAGCAGCAGGGTGAGCAAGGTGAAGGGGAGACAGTAAAAGAGGTACTTGTACCAGAGGAAGCGGCCGAGGGAGAGGGGTGAACCGAGGATCAGGTAGAAGGCCCCCTTCTCGGCGCCGACCGCCGGATAGACGAAGCGGGTGGCCAGCGAGGCGGCAAGAAAACCTGCCAGACCGATATTGGCAAAGGCAATCAAATTGCTGATATAGACCGTCGGCAGGGGCGATCGATCGAGGGGCAGTGCCTTGAAATTGTAGAGATAGACCACCACCAGGGCGGCAATCATGAAGAGCTGCGACCATTGGCTGGAGTCGCGGGTGAACTGACGGAGTTCCTTGCGCATCACCCAGCCGGCGGTGTGGTGCAGCCGGCGGACCGGGCGAAAGCGGCGCTGGCCGCCGAATGACTCCTGTGACTTGGAAAAACCGGCCAGAAAAAGGCGGTCCATGGCCAGTTCGCCGAGGAAATAGAAGACCAATGGGGTGGTGACCAGCAGCCCGGCAAGCAGCGGGTCAATCTGCCGGTCGAGGAGATAGCCGGCCAGCAGGTCGGCGGCCCAGCCGGCCGGCAGCCAGGGGCCGGCCGGGGTGGAAATGGCCCCGAAATATTCGATAAACTGGCCGAAGCGGTCCGGGTTGACCAACTCCTCCGGGTGGATCAGACGGAAGATCAGGTAGAGGAAGATGCCGAAGCAGAGGGAGAGGTAGAGGACGACATCCTTGGTCCGTTTGGCCGGAAAAAGATAGATGATGGCGATGGTCAGCAGCATCGCCAGGGCCGAGGCGGTGGCTGCCACCATGGTCAGGGTGGCTAGGAGGAGTGGCCAGAAGAGCGGCCCGGCGGCAAAGACCTGGCCGTAGGCGCCGAAGACCGGCAGGGAAAAGACCAGCACCATCCAGGCCGTGCCGACGGTGGTGGTGAGGTAGCGCATGGCGAAGATCTCCCGCGGCGGCAGTGGCGCGGCCAGCAGGGTTTCGTTGTCCTGGCTGAGATAGAGAGTGGAGACGGCGGTCACCATCGCCGAGAAGGTGAGCAGGGCAAAGAGGAGAATCCAGATCATCTGCAGTATTTTCAGACTGAGCAGGATCCCCAGTTCGTCCTGGGCGTGAAAATAACCCAGCACCCGTCGACTGACCACCGCTATCGCCAGGCAGACGGCAGCGCCGAGCAGAACAATCAGCAGGGTGCGCAGGCTTCCCAGCCGACTGGGGAAGAAACGGTTGCGGCTGGTCTGCAACCAGGGGATAAGCAGTCGGGGGAGCATCGTCTCACCCTCCGCCAGTCTGGTGGCTACCCTTGCGGAGGGCAAAAATGATCTCCTGCAGTTCGAAGGCGCCGGTCAGTTCGAGGAAGATCTCCTCCATGCTTCCTCCCTCCTTTGCCGCCTGCTGGCGGAGTTCGGCGACACTCCCCTCCGCTTTCAGCCGCCCCTGGACGATGATTCCCACCCGGTCGCAGAGCTCTTCGGCGATCTCCATGGAGTGGGTGGAGAGGAAGATGCCGGTCCCCTCCCGGGCCTTGCTTTTCAACAACTCCTTGACGATTCGGGCGCTCTTCGGATCGAGACCG
Organism: Desulfobulbaceae bacterium; assembly: GCA_011390165.1. Taxonomy (GTDB): domain Bacteria; phylum Desulfobacterota; class Desulfobulbia; order Desulfobulbales; family Desulfocapsaceae; genus Desulforhopalus_A. The sequence goes on along the minus strand of JAABSV010000005.1, from coordinate 65,114 downwards.
ACCATCGGTTCGTCCACCACCACCAGCGGCAACTCAAGCATGAAGATCGAGGCCATGATCAGTTTCTGTCGCATCCCATGCGAGTAGCCCTCGATGAGATGCTCCTTGCGATCGGCGAGATCAAACAGTTCGAGATAGCCGTCGGCAGCCTGCAGGGCGCTGCTGTCGCTGCCGTTGTAGAGGCTGTTGATAAAGGCGAGATATTCGCCGCCGGTGAGTTTTTCGTGCAGGTAGGGGCGGTCGGGGATGTAGCCGGTACGGCTTTTACAGAATTGCGGGTCGCTGGCCAGATCCCGGCCGGCGATCCGGATTTGTCCGGCGGTGGGCTGGAGGAGGCCGGCCAGCATCCGGATGGTGGTGGTCTTGCCGGCCCCGTTCGGACCAAGAAAACCGTATATTTCACCACGTTTTAGTTGCAACGTGACGCCGTCGACGGCGGTGAAGTCGGCAAATCGTTTCCGCAGTCGGGTCAGTTCGAGAAGGGGCATGGCATCTCCCGGCGACCGGGTGGTAAAGGGTTTTACGGTTCTGCCGGCAGTGGTTCGATGCGCAGGGTTCCGAGGAGTGCTCCCAGTCGGACCTGCTCCTGCATCTCGCCGGTGACGAAGCGAAGGTGGCCGAGATCGGCCGGAAACTGGTTGGTGGTGCTGTCAATGCTCAGCCACTGCCCGGCTATGCAGAGTTCGTTCCAGGCATGGTAGTAAAAGGCGCCGCGATGCCAGGTGACCCCGGCGACAATTTCGGTCGGCAGCCCGGCGGCCCTCGCCAGGGCGGCAAAGAGGGCGGCGTGTTCGTTGCAGTCCCCCTGGCGGTCGCGAAGGGTGGTGAGGGCATCGGGGAGGCCGATGACCGGCCGTTTGGCGATGTTGTCGTGCACCCATTGGCCCAGGGCCCGGGCCTTGGCCAGGGGGGTGTCGAGGCCGGCGATAATCTGTTGGCTGAGGGCGGTGATCTCGGAATGGTCGGATTGGACGTAGGGCGTTGCCGCCAGTGAGGCTTCTGCCACCGGGCCGGTACACGTTTTGCCAGATTGCTGGCCGGCAACGGGCATGTCTTCCTGAGAGAGGGTGAGTACCCCGTCGGCAAAACGCTGCCGGCCGCCATCAAGGTCGAAAGACGCCTCCGCCGGCAGGCTGAGGCGGTAGCGCATCTGCTGCCCGAAGCCGGCCGGCATCGCTCCGCTTATCTGCACAGCCACCGCCTCCTGCACTTCGGCACTCCCTCCCGTATCGGCCAGGGCCTTAAACTTCGGCTCTTTCTGGAAGACGAAGCCGGCTGGAGACTCCTCCTTGACCACCACCCCACTCTCGTCGAGCCAGGAGTTGACCCGCATTCCGGCAAAAGACTCGACAAAATGGTGCAGGCGCTGGACCCGGCCGTTGATGAGCAGCGACTCGACTCCCCGATATTCCAGCACCGATTCCCGGCCGCTGAGCGAGAAGGGGTCGAACCAGGGGATCCGCCGTTTGTCTCCCACCGCCAGTCCAGCCTCCAGCAGATAGGCGCGCCGGGAGGTGGCCAGCAGAGGTGGGGCGTTAAGCGACAGCCGGTCGGTAATCGTATTGGCGCCGGTATCGAGGCGGTAGCGTATCTCCGAGGCGGTCGCCTCGCCGCTGGCGCTCATCTGGTAGAAGGGGGTGTGGAAGGTGAAGGTGAACTCGCGCAACTGGTTGGCGCCGGTGAGAACAGCCTGCAGGCGCATGTCGATAGGCTGTTCCCGGCCGGCAACGAGCAGGCTCATTCTGGCCACCTGCTCCAGTTGCCATTTCTCGTCGTCGATCGGGGTGTAGCGGTAGTGGACATAGCCAACCTTCTCTCCCTTGAAAGAGACGCTCAGGTACTCCTCGGCCGCCGCCTGGCGCATGGTCTGCAACTCAGTAAGGTCAACCGCCTGGACGAACACCTCGCGTCGGAGCAGCAGGGCAAAGAGGAGAAGCCAGAGCAGACCTATGGCCAGTTTCAGGGTGGCTGTCGGGGTTAGAAAGAGGTGGCGCATGGCCGCAGTATAGCCATTCTTTCGCAGTTTGTGAATGCTTGCCCGATTGTCCCCGATTGCCCGGTTACCCGATTAAGCCGGTCTCATGCCGGCAGAGGGCCGCAGGTGTCCCAGCGACCAATGCCCTGCGAACAATATCTGCCGGTGTTTTCTACCCGGGCTTGGCAAAAGAGGGCAACAGGAAGTACAATCGCCGCCAGGTGGAGGCCCAGGAGCGGTTTGTCCACCACGAACCGGCTCCCGCCCCCTTCAGGCAGGGGAAAATCGAACCACTCCTGCTGCCCAACCACTGTGACCGTGGGGCAGTTGGCCGCCACCCTTCACCGAGGAGATTCCCCAGATGTCCCCACTGTTCCGCTCCTGCCAACCGCTTGTTCTTGCCTCCGCCTCTCCCCGCCGTCGGGAATACCTCGCCGCTCTCGGCCTCGATTTCCAGGTGGCAACCGCCGAGATCGACGAGCGGCCCCGGCCGGGGGAACTGCCGGAGCCATTTGTCCGTCGGATGGCGGTGGAAAAGGTCCGCCTGGTGGCGAAAAGCTTTCCGGAGAGCTGGGTCCTTGGCGGTGATACCGTGGTCTGCTTGGACGATGCCATCCTTGGCAAACCGCGGCACGGCGAGGAGGCGGTGGCGATGCTGCTCTCCCTTGCCGGTCGGAGCCATCTGGTGCGCAGCGCCTTCTGCCTGGCCTCCTCTTCACGGGGAGAGGAAGTGATCTGCTCTCTGGCCAGTCGAGTCCACTTTACCCCCTTTTCCGAGGAGCTGGCCCGGGCCTATCTGGCCACAGGCGAACCTCTGGACAAGGCCGGAGCCTATGGAATCCAGGGTGTGGGTGCGATGCTGGTGGCGGCGGTGGAGGGCTCGTACACCAATATCGTCGGCCTGCCCCTGGCGGAACTGGTGGTGGTTCTTCGCGACCGGGGGGTGATTGCCCTGGCCGGGCCGGGGTGAGGCGGGCATTGGTACAGCTTTGTTGGCAAAATGGTGCTTCTGAACTGGCCGCCTGGGGAAAATTCGAGTATGCTTCGGCCAACCGAAAAAAAATGCAGTTAGGTAGGCGGTCTCTCCCGGATTGTACCCCGGCATCTGTCGCTCTTCTTGCGGCACCGCGTGGTGAAGGAAAATGTGCGGGGGTGCTGGTGGCAGCAGGCGGCGGGCAGCAGACAACAGAACGAACAGGTCGCGTGAGCGACCCGGCAAACGGCAAAAATGGAAAAAGTTCTGAACCAATGGTGGGCAGATGATCCAGGGCGAGCAGCAGGGGAAGGGTATTGAGGCGCTGAAGGCTCTCAATAACACCATAGTTACCAGCCGTATCTATCCCCCCGATGCGCCGCAGGTCGTTCAGGTTCTCGAGCGGGGGTACCAGGGGCTGATGCAGTTTTTTTCCCGGTATGGCCCGCTCTCCCTGTCCTTTTCCGGTACTCATCCCAGGATCAATCTGCAGCCCCTCAGTGAGGAGGTGCTTTCCTCCTTTCCCAATCTGGTGGTCTATCGGCAATTGCGCCATCTCGGCCTGCCCCGGCTGGTCCTCGGTGCGGAACTGGACAAACTGGCCTTTGCCCAGCTGGTTTCGGTCTTTAACGCCCCGGTGGAAAAGATCAAGAGCGAAGGGGGTGGGCTGGCCTATGTGACCAGCCTTGGGCTGGCGGCATTCTTTCCCGTTGAAGAGGAGCAGGCCGGTCAGGAGTTGGCGGCAGATGAACGGCAACCGGAGAGGGGGGCGAAGGTCCGGCCCGAACTGGTCGCTTCTTTGCTTGGCCATGATCTGCGACCGGCGGTGGTAGCCGAGCTGGTCGCGAAAATGGCCGTACCGGAGACGGCGGTGGCGGTTGCCACTGCCGCGATATGCGAACTTATGCTGGGAGTCCAGCGGCAGAAGAGAATTCTCGCCACCCCGGCATTTTCGGTTTTGCTGGCCAGAATTGACGAGCTCTTGCCGGAAGAGGGTCGACAGCAGTTCATCGTCTCCCTGGCCGGGCAGCTGGCCGCAATGCTCAAGGATCCGTCCCTGGCCGCTCTTCTCGCTCAGAGATACCCGGATGGTTTCGGGGCAGAATTGTACCAGGCCTTGCCCTCCGCCCTGTCGATGGCCAGTTTTGCCGGGGTTGTCGATATCTACAATGAAAAGCTGACCGGCTCCGGAGAGCTTGTCGATCGGCCGGCGGCTGAGCCACTCCGGGCCACTCTGGAAAAACTCCTTCAGAGCGCAAAGGGGAAGCAGTACCTTGGCAGCAAAAAGGCCCGGGAGCTGATCCAGGCCGGGGAGCGACAGCGCAAGGCACGACGGCTGGAAGCGGGTCTCAAGGCTCTGCTCCAGGGGCAGAGTGAGGTTCTTGCCAGTGAGGAGCTGCTCCTCTTTCTGCCCAGGGCGGTAATCCGGCTGGATCAAGCCGGGAGGAACGCCGAGGTGTCGCGCATTGTCGCCCAGCTTGCCGCCTCCCTTCGCCCAGGTGGAATGGCCATCGGCCCGCTGCTTCTCCCCGTCCTGGTGGAACTTGCCGAGGGGTTTCTCGCCGCCGACCGCCCCGAGCGGCTGGCACAGATGCTCAACCTGCTCCGAGAGGCGGTGCTGCGGGCCGAGACCGCCGATGCCTGTCTGGAAAAGGCCGTGGTCTTCCTCCTGCGAATGATGTACCGCAGCTGGGCAGAGGGTGAGCCGGCCCGGGGTGATGAACTGCTGCTCTTCATCCATCGCCTGCGCAACGGCGAACTTGTCCGGCCGGCGTCTTTCCGGAAACTGGTGGCCAAGGTTCAGGACCGGGAAATCCAGCGAAAACGTCTGCCGCAACTGCTTAGCCAGTGCTTGGCCACACCCCGGGAGCCTACTCTGCGCCGTCGATTGACCCTGCAGGGACCGGTGGCAATTCGTTTTCTGGTCGATTCGCTGATCAATGCCGAACAGGCCGAGGAGCGCCTGCTGCTCATTGACGTGCTCACCGAGCAGTCTGGCCCTCTTCCTGGGGTGATCCATGAGCGTTTGCCGGAACACATGCCCTGGTATGGCAAGCGTAACCTGATCAAACTCCTTGGCGAATGTGGTGGTGAGGACGATGCCGAAAAAGTTCTCCCCTTTCTCCGTCACGATGATTTGCGGGTCCAGCGGGAGGCCTTTCTCTGTATTTACAAAATCGGCGGCCGAGGACGAAAACGGCTGCTGCTGGCCGGTCTGGAGACGGCCGCCGAATCGATCACGGTGCAGATTGTTGCCGCCCTGGCCCCTTTTGGCGACGAGGAGGTGGCGGCCAGGCTCAGCCAGATGCTTATTGATCAGGACCAGCTTGCCACCGGCAATCGCGGTGAACTGCTCCTCCAGTTGCTCGAAACCCTCAGCCGCTGTGCCAATAGCACCGCCGCCAGGGGGGTGGAGAGTTTTCTTGAAATCAGGGGGAGCTGGACAAGTCGGAAAATTCCCGAACAGGTCTGGCAGGCGGCGGAAAAGGCCCGCGACCAGATCGACCGCGAATTGCAAGATGGGCGAAAAAAAATAATTCATGCCAAGCAGTTACGAAAAGATGTCCGGCAGCAGGTGGCAAAAGTCAGCCGACGGCGATCGATACCGAAGAGCATTTCCGGCCTGCCCGGGGAGCAGGTTGTCCGCGCCCTGCTTGCTGGTGGCGATAAGGCCGCTGCCGGTGAGCAACTGCTCGAATGTATCGATCAGGCTGCCCGGGCCGGTAATTTTCAGCAGGCCGAACAGTTGCGGGATTGGCTGATAGAGATAGATCCCGGTGACCTTGGGCGAATGATCACCGCCGCGGAGATACTTGCCCGGGAAAAGGAGGGTACCGTCGAGCGGGGCCACCTGGAGGTCTGGCATGCCCTCTATGATCTGCTCAACAGCGAGGAGTCGACTGCCCTCTACCATGGCCTCCGCCACCGGAAATACCTGCACGGGGAGGTGGTGATCAACCAGGGGGCCCTGCAGAGTACCTTGTTTTTTATTAATTCCGGCAGGGTGAAAGTCTATGCCGAAGGGCAGGGTGGCGAGATTCTCCTGAAGACCATGGGTCCGGGCGAGATCGTCGGGGCCGCCGCCTTTTTCGAGGCCTCGGTCTGGACGGTGTCGGTGGCGGCGATCGGCACCGCTGAGATTTCCGGCCTGAATCGCGAGAAACTGCAGTCATGGCTGGGAGAGTATCCTGGTCTGGACGAGAAACTGGCGGAGTTCTGCGGCCGCTTCTCCCGGGTTGAAGCCTTCGTTGCCGGACCGGGCAGTGATCGGCGACGGGAGGTGCGGCACCCCATTGCCGCCCGAGTGGCTACGGTCCTTCTCGACAGCCGGGGCGAGAGTACCGGGATTGAGGCAACGGTGGAACTGATCAACATCTGCCGAGGCGGCCTTGCCTACCGGCAGGAGATTGTCGGTGACGACAACGCCCGGCTGCTGTTGGGAAGACAGGTGCGGGTCGGCCTGTCACCCAGCAGTGAGAGTTGCCGCGGGAATGCCCTGGAGGGAGAAATCCTCGCCGTCAAGGGTGGTGGCGGTGGTTTATCGGTGCTCCACCTTCGCTTTATCGAACCGCTCAGTGAACAGCGGTTGGAGGAGAGTATTGCCGCCCTGCGACGACAGGGTGGATTGGTATGAGGGCGACTCCTCCGCCCCCGGTCCTTGCTGGCCCTCTGCAGAAGAGGGGAGGGTGATGGTGGTGGTTGCAGATCCGGTTGCCCGGTTCTATCTTGATCAGCTAGGCGGCGAGTGGCAGGAAACCGTCACCACCGACTGCCCCTTCTGCCGGGAACGGGGGCTTCCGCCAGGCCGTCTGGTGGTCTTTCTCAACCGGGAAAGTTTTTTCCACGGCTATTTCCGCTGTCTCAACCGCTGTGTCCCCGGTGGCTTTCCCCAGTGGTTTGCCCGCCTGGCCGGAATCGCCGAAACGGAGGTGCCCGGATACCGACTGGAAGAGGCAGGTGTTCCATCCCAGCCGGAATACCCGGGGGAAAATCTCAACGATGAAGTTCGCCTCTTCCACGACCGGCTCTCTGCCGCCATTCTCGAGCTTTTTCAACAGCACGGCATAGGCCCGGTGACCCTTGCCGAACTGCAGATCGGCTACAACGGCCGGTATCTGGTCTATCCCTATTTCCAAGAGGACGGTAACTGTTATTCTGCTCGCTGCGTCCATCCGGAACGGATCGAGGACTCCTTCTGGCAAGGCGACCCGCTGTACAGCCGGGAACCCTTTCACCTGTTCAACGTTGCCGATATCCGCCGCTGTGAAAATGGCGCCCTCTTTGTCACCGTCGGCGAAGAGAATCTACTGACCCTGCGGCAGCTTGGTTTCCCCGGGGTGGCGGTGGCCCACTACCATGGCCTGGAGAGGCTTGATGCCAAAGTGCTGGCGCGGGTCCGCACGGTATTCATCGCCATCGACCACAGCCGTGAGGCGGAAATGAGCGCCAGAAATCTGGCGGCCCGAATTGGCTATAAGGCCCGCATCCTCACCTGGTCAGCTGCCGACCCCAACCGCTACAGCCTCTGGCAAATGGCCGCTGACACGGGAAAGGGCTTTGCCAACCGGGTCGCGGCGATGCTCAAGAACTGCCGAGCCTTTTCTCCCTTCTCCTCCCCCCGCCTTGAATTCCGCAACTTTCTCGATACCCTGGCCGGGCAGCAGGGGGAGGAGTACCGGGCGTTGGCCAGCGGTTTCCCCCTTCTCGATCGGGCCCTTGGCGGGATTCACGGCATCAATGTGGTTGGCGGTGCCCCCAAGGTGGGCAAATCAACCTTTATGATCCAGATTGCCGCGGAGATGGCCAGACGGCAGATTCCGGTGCTCTACTACGATTTCGAGAATGGCCGGCAGAAGATCTTTCAGCGCACCCTCTGTCGTCTTGGCCGACTGGCCACCGAACAGTGCCACAATCAGCTTGTCGCCGGGGAAGAGAAAGAGCGTTTTGACGCCGCCTGCGAGCAGTTGGCCCGGATGCTCTTCCACTGGCGGGTGCTCAACGACCGCCAGGTCAGCCCGGAATTGCTTCGCCGCCATGTCGACTTTATCCGTCACGAAACCCGCAGCAGCTATACCGTGGTGGTGGTCGACAGTCTGCATAAGCTGCCCTTCCACGACTTCAGCGAACGGCGGACCGGCATCGACGCCTGGTTGCGGCAGATGGAGAGTATTCGTGACGAAATGGCTGTCTCGTTCCTGGTTATCTCCGAACTCTCCCGGGATGCCACCGGCTCCTACCGGGAGGAACCCCATCTCGGGGTGTTCAAGGGATCCGGTGATATCGAGTACAGTGCCGACAACGCCATGGTCCTCTATCCGCTGCCGGGGGGCGGCGGCAACAGCCTTTGGCTGGTGGCCAGCCGGGAGCAGAGCCCGGGCCGGGTGGCCGACTACCATCTCGACTACCCATTCTGGGGCTTTGTCGAACTGCCTCCAGCCAGATTGGACTGAACCGGGAAACACCTTCGCTGGCCGAACAGGGCTCGCCGCCGGGCTGCTCTGTCAGGATAAAGAGACTTTCACAGGCACCGCAATGATCTACTTCGACGCCCACGCTCACATCTATGGTAATTTTTCGCCGGCGGCGGCTCTGCGCCACGGCCTGGAGAATCTTTCCCGGCGACACCGGCAGGAGGGCGATGGCCTTGCCGCCAGCTATGCCCTGCTCCTTTGCGGGGGGACGGATGATGATTGTTTCACTGCGCTGGAGCGCCTGATGGAGGAGGGGGGGGAATTGGCGAACGGAGGCTGGCGGCGGGGCTGCACCGACGAAGCGGAGTCGCTCCGCCTCCACTCGCCCGAACCGAATGGGGCGGAGTTGCTGCTCATCGCCGGCCGGCAGCTGGTGACCGCCGAACGGCTCGAGGTGCTCGCCCTTGGCTGCCGCCGTCCCCTGGCCAACGGCTTGTCCCTGGCCGCCTCTGTTGCGGCGGTGCGGCAGCAGGATGCCCTGGCGATACTGCCCTGGGGCTTTGGCAAGTGGCTGGGTGGGCGGGGAAAGAAGATCCGGAGCTATCTGGAGAGTGCTGCTATCGAGGGGCTCTTTGTTGGTGACAACGGCGGGCGGCCGGCATTTCTGCCGCCACCGCCTCTTTTTGCCGTTGCCGCCCGCCGGGGAATCCGTCTGCTGCCGGGCAGTGACCCTTTGCCCCTGGATGGGGAGGAAAAAAGGATCGGTTCCCGTGGAGTTGCCCTCGCCGGTTCCCTGACCGACAAGCGACCGGTGACGGAGTTGAAGCGGCTGCTGCTCGACCCGAGTGTTCCACTGCAGGGCTTTGGCAGCGGACAGGAACTGGTCGCATTCTGCACCAGCCAGCTGGCCCTTCGCCGCCGGAGCAGATAAAAATGGTTGTTTGTCGTCCTGCCGGGCCGTAGGCGATGCCGCCGCATAACCGAACAGTCTGCCAAACCTGCTGCATCGTTTCGATGCGTCGCTGTGACGCCCAGTCATGGGGGGTAACGGCAAAGTGAGCGAGCCGCCGGATTCCCCCGGCCGGCCTTTGGGCTGCCTTTGAAAATTCGGATTTCCGTTCAAAATCAAGACCAAAGAAAACAATTTACCGCAAGCATATAGTTGATATTCTGAGGACAAATTGTTTTCTTTCAACGCAGAGATTGGGCGGAAATACCATTTTTCAAGGTGGGCTTTAGTTGGCCAGCAGATAGGTGGCGATACCTACCCCGGCCAGCCAGATGTTGGTGATATTGGAAACGGTGATGTTGAGGATGGCGGCAAGAGGCATCTTCCTGGCCAGGAGCGACAGACAGGATTTAAACTCCGGCCAGCTGGTGAGCGTGGCCAGGACCACAAAGCCGATCAGCCCCTTTGGGGCCTGGGAATGGTTGGCGGTAAAGGAGACCACTGGGTCGAGGAGGTAGCCGGCCAGGGTGAGAAGAAGTGCTGCCGGTGGGAGCCATCGGGACGGCCGAAAAGAAAAGGGCTGTTCCTCCTCCGGCATCGCCTCGGTGGGGCGGAGGAAAAAAAGGAGTGTTGACAGGAAAAGGCTGATCAGCAGCCAGAGGGGGTAGCGGCTGGGCGGCAGAAAGAAAAAGATGGCCGCCAGGCTGGCGGTGACCCCGATGGTGAGGAGCGTATACAACGGCCTGGTGGACAGGGTGAGGGCCAGGCGGCGGCAGAGCAGGGCGGCGGTCATGAGCAGCAGCGGGTTCATGAAGTTTGACCCCAGGGGGGTTGAGGCGGCAAAGATGATGTCGCCGACCAGCAGCCCGACCAGCAGACAGACAGCCTCCGGCCCGTTGGTGATAAAGCCGGTGAGGGTACCGATGCCCCTGGTGTTCTTCAGACTCTCAATGATCACCTCGATACTGGCGGTGATCAGCGCCATGATGAGGATGATCCCCACGGCGCCGAGCAGTGAGCGGGGAAGATCGCCGGCAGAGAGATGGGCGCTCAGGCCGAAGAAAACGAGCACCAGCAGCCAGGCAATGAGGTCAAGGCGACCAATGGTGCTGAGGAGGAAGTTTTTCAAGCTGTTCCACGCTGTCTCAATTGGCAGCCGGCTGCCTGTGGGCTGACCAGCCGGCGGGTGACAGCGGCAACAGTACCGGAAACGGCAGCCTTTCACAACAGAAGTTTTCCCGCCGCCGGCTGCGACAGTGCGGTGATTTTCGGCTTCCAGCCATGGTGGCTTCAGCCGTTTTTGAGCTTCCGGCAAAAAAGAGTTGTGCTGGTGGCGGCAGGAGAGCATCGTGTGCCGCCGGGAGCCCAGACTGCGTGGCCACAGCCCGAAGAAGGAGGGAGTAGGATGAAGGAGAGTGGCCAGACAAGCTGCCGCCGCTGTGGCCGCTGCTGTCGGCAGGGGGGGCCGGCCCTGCACCATGCCGATCTCGGGCTGCTCCGTGACGGGTGGCTCTTATGGTCGCAACTGATCACCATCCGGCGCGGGGAACCGGTGCACAACCCCATCTCCGGGACGATCCAGCCGGCAGGGGTGGAGTTGGTGAAGATCGCCGGCAAGACGGGCAGTTGGGAGTGCCTTTTCCTCTCGCCGGAGGGGGGCTGCACCATCTATCTAAACCGCCCTCTGGCCTGTCGGCGGCTCAAATGCTGGGATACCAGGGAGATTCTCCAACTGGTGGAAAAGGACACCCTTGACCGGCAGACCATTGTCGCCGCCGACCAGGCGATGCAGGCAAGGATTGCCGATCACCAGAGACTCTGCCCCGCCGATGACCTTGCCCTCGTGCTGCAGGGAGAGGCGGCGGTGGGGGCGGCTCTCCGCCTGCGGCTGGCCAGGCTGGCCGAGGAAGATCTCCGTTTTCGGGCAGAACTGATTGCCGAAAGCGGCCTCAGCCGGGGTGAGGAGCTCTTTCTCTTTGGTCGACCGCTCTTTCAACTCCTCCAGCAGCTGGGCGTCGGGGTGTCGGAGTCCCCCGGCGGTATCCGCCTGCACTGGCCACAGCCGCCTGCACGTCCCTGAGCAGCAAGCGCTGGCAGGGACCAACCGACGGCGGGTCGCTGCCGCCGTGTCGCGCCGATGGCAATCCCTACCAGGTCCGCCGGGACAACTCTTCGCCGCGTATCGAGATGGTGATCTCCTCCACCGGCATCTTCCTGCCTGCCCGCTCCATCGCCTTACTGACCAACATGGTCATGGCGCTGCAGCAGGGCACCTCCATGATCAGAATGGTCAGGCTGTTGAGGTCGCTGGTGGTGATGATTTCGGCAAAGCGCTGGATGTAGGCCTCGCCGTCGTCAAATTTTGGGCAGCCCATCAGTACCGCTTTTCCCTCCAGATAGCGTTCCTGAAAATTTCGCGCCGCCACGGCGGTACAGTCGGCGGCCACCAGCAGATCGGCGTTGCGCAGGAAAGGGGCATGGGCCGGAACCAGGCGGATCTGTACCGGCCAGTGGCTGAGGGCTGAAGCACTGTCTGCCTGCTGCTGTCGCGGCAGATTGGCCCCTTGGCAACCGCCGCCGCTGCCGGCCGCCGGGAAACTGTGCAGACGGGCCGAGGGGCAGCCAGTGCCGGCCGGTGCGGCCGAGGCGCCCGAGGCGGGCTGGTGGCTCGGTTGCTCCTTCTTTTCAGCGGCAAGAAAGGCCTCGACTGCCTCTTCGTCGAACTCTTCCGCCTCCCGTTCGACGATTTGCAGGGCGCCGGTGGGGCAGGCACCGAGGCAGGCGCCAAGTCCGTCACACAGCTTGTCGGCAACCAGTCGGGCCTTGCCGTCGATGATTTTCAGCGAACCTTCGGCACAGTCGGGGACGCACTGACCACAGCCGTCACATAGTTCTTCGTTGATTTCGATAATCTTGCGCATGGTTTTCATACTATCTCCTTTCTTGCCAGGGCGGTGGAGGTCCTCTCCACCGCCCCGTCTCCCTTGCTGCTGGGCAGTTGTTTTCGTCAGGTACTAGCCGAGGATCGTCTGGATATCCTCTTCCGGGGTGGCGGCAATCGGTTTGCAGGCAAAATTCTCCACCAGTACGTTGAGGACGTTCGGAGAGATGAAGGCCGGCAGCGACGGTCCGAGACGGATATCCTTGATCCCGAGGCTGAACAGGGTGAGGAGAATAACCACTGCCTTCTGCTCGTACCAGGAGAGCACCATTGACAGGGGCAGGTCGTTCACTTCGCAGTCGAAGGCACCAGCCAGAGCCACGGCAATCTGGATCGCCGAGTAGGCATCGTTGCACTGGCCGACATCAAGCAGACGGGGAATACCACCGATATCGCCCAGTTTCTTGTCAAAGAAACGGAATTTACCGCAGGCCAAGGTGAGGATCATGCAGTCGGCGGGCACCTTTTCGACGAATTCAGTGTAGTAGTTGCGGCCGGGTTTGGCCCCGTCGCAGCCACCGACCAGGAAGAAGTGGCGGATTGCCTTGCTCTTCACCGCCTCGATCACCTTGTCAGCAACCCCGAGGACGGTGTTGCGGGCAAAACCGGTGAGGACGCTGCCCTTGTCGGTGTCGGCGGTGAAGCCGGGCATCGCCAGAGCGCAGGCAATCACCGGGCTGAAGTCCTTGTCGGGACCGATATGGACCAGGCCGGGCCAGCCGACCAGGCCGGTGGTGAAGACCCGGTCCTTATAGCCGTCGGCCGGTTTCTGGATGCAGTTGGTGGTGAAGAGGATAGCCCCTGGAAATTCCGGGAACTCCTTGGCCTGATTCTGCCAGGCGGTGCCGTAGTGGCCAATGAAGTGGGGGTGTTTTTTCAACTCCGGATAGGCGTGGCAGGGGAGCATCTCGCCATGGGTGTAGACGTTGATCCCCTTGCCGGCAGTCTGCTGAAGGAGCAGATCGAGATCGCGCAGGTCGTGGCCGGTGATCAGGATCGCCTTACCGGCTTTGGCCCCCAGGGGCACTTCGGTGGGGGTGGGGTGGCCGTATTTGCCGGTATTGCCGGCATCAAGCAGCTCCATCGCCTTGAGGTTGACCGTACCGCACTCGAGGACGAGGGCCACCAATTGTTCCAGCCCCTGACCGCTGCGGGTCAGCTCGGCCATTGCCCGATGGATGAAGGCGTAGATTGTCTCATCCTCCTGACCGAGGATGGCCGCATGGTCGGCATAGGCAGCCAGGCCACGCAGGCCGTAGACGGTGATCTGCTTCAGGGAACGGAGGTCCTCGTTGCTGTCGAGGCTGTTCATGAAGTCGAGGGCCTCTCCCTGGGCAACCAGACCCTGGAGGTTGGCGGCGGGGACGAAGGTGGCGGCCGGGGTGGTGGTGTCGGTCGTGCCGCCGGCCTGCTCAACCCGCAGACGTAAGTCTTGACGGAGTTCAACCGTTTTGTTGATCCAAACCTGGAAACGGAGCGGGTCAAAGTCGACGTTGGTCAGGCAAGCGAAGATCGCTTCACAGGTGAAGCGGTCCACTTCCTGGTCGACAAGCCCCACCCGACGGCCGGCATCGGCAACCAGGGAGAGCCCCTGTACCGCATGGGTAAGCAGATCCTGCAGGGCGGCAACATCTTCGCTCTTGCCGCAAACGCCGATTTTGGTGCAGCCGATGCCTTTGGCGGTCTGTTCGCATTGATTACAAAACATGGTATTCCTCCTGGGTTGGTTTCCGTCTCCGCTGTGCGGCTACGGTGATGGTGGATCGGTCGGGCAGCCAAGGAGGCCAATGTGCCGCCAGTTTGCCTGCGCTGCCCGATTCCGGTTGCTGTTGAGGGCAGAATAGCCGAAGAGGGGCAGCTACTCCTTGACCCAGGTCAAAAGGGAGGAGAAAACTGACTATTTTTGTGCGCTGAATACCGCCAGGACCATGTTGTCTGGTTCTGCCCAGGGGGTAAGCTGGTAGCTGCCGTAGCGACCCCGCTCGCTGAAACCGGCAGCGGCGAAGAGCTCCAGCCAGGTAGCGGCGGGCAGACCGAGGAGGGTGGTGTGGCGGGAAAGGTCCTCAAATGCACCTGCTGAACCTTCCGGGCGGATCCGATAGCGTTCTTCGATGTTGATTGCGGCGGTGGCCGGCAGCTGCTCGCGGAGCACCTCCTTTATGATCCGACCTCCCTGTGGCCGGGCAAGGATCTGGAACTGGAAGATTTTCCCCTGTCGCCGGATGGTCGGGCAACCGACCTGGTGGAACTGGCAGAGGAGCAGGCCACCGGCGACGAGAAGCGAGTGACAGTGGCGCAGGCAGCGGCGGACCGCCTCTTTTGAGGTGAGAAGATTGAGGGTGTTGTAGGCTATCAGTATGGCGGTGAAGCTGCCGGAGAGGGGCGGGGCGAGCAGGTCGGCGCAGACCAGGTGAAGAGAGGGTGTGCGCCGCCGGCGGGCCAGATCGAGCATCGGCAGCGAGATGTCGACACCGGTCACCCTTCGCGCCGGTCCGGCCAGAGCGGCGGCCAGCCGCCCGGTCCCGCAACCCAATTCGAGCAGTTCTCCCCTTGCCGGCAACCAGCGCCGGTAAAAAGGGAGGTCATCGGTGAAGCCGTCCATCTCCAGGGCGTACAAGGAGGCGGCCCGCTCTTCCGTGAGGGGCAGGAAGAGCGGTTCCGGTTCGTCCTGGTAGTCAGGGTAAATGGGTGCCATCGCCGGGCCGACTAGCAACCGGCGGCCTTTCCTCCGGGGGGCTGTCGCTCAGCCATTGGTCTGCTGCCGGGCGGCGTAGGCGGTGGCGGCACATTCGTTCTTGCCGAGGTCGAGTTCCTCCGCCTTGTCGTTATCAACCTGCTCAAGGTTGGCGTTGATCAGCCGGATGGTGGCGTATTCTGCCGGTTGCTGCCGCATATTTCCTTTGATAAAGGCAAGGAAACCAGGTTTGTCGGCAATGGAGAATATTTCCCGGTTGTGCTCCAGGGTGTTGCTCAGGCTGGCGGCGAAGGTCAGGTCACTGCCGGCCTCTTGCCAATTCATGTAGTGGCCGGGAAGGATGATCAGTTTGCCGGCCATCCCCTTGATCTTCTGGAGCGTCTCAAAGAGGGTATCGGACCAGGCTTCCACCTGGCCACCCAGGTCCGGTCGGCCGATGGACTGGATGAAGAGGGTATCGCCGGTGATCAGAAAGCGGTTGTCAACCAGGTAGCTGGTGCTGCCCGGGGTGTGGCCGGGGGTGAAGATCGCCTTGACCGGCGGTCCGGGCTGGGAGAAGAGAATCTCCTCGCCATCGGTGAGCGGGTGGTAGGTGATCTTGGCGCCGGAAAAATCGCCGGAGTTGGCGTAAAATTGAGCACCGCTTTTTTCAGCGAGGATGCGGCTGCCGGCGATGTAGTCGGCCTGGAGATGGGTCTCCAGGGTGGCGTGCAGGCGGCAGCCCTGAGCCCTGGTGAAATCGAGATAGAAATCGGTGGCCCGGGAGGGATCGAAGAACATCATCTCAACGCCACTCTGCAGTCCGTAGCTGCAGGAGGCCTTGCCGGGGCGGATGAACTGGTACAACTGGTACTGTTCACCCGGGTTGAGCAGCTTCGGCACCAGCAGGTTGCCCCAGGACTTGATGCCGCCGGCCAGATAGCCAATATCGGCAAAGCCGTGCCGGTCAAGGATTTCAGCGACGAACTTGGCCGAACCCTCCTTGGCACAGACCACCCGGATCGGCAGACCCCGGGGGAGTTGTGCCACACACTCATCCTCGATCTCCATGAAATCAAAATAGGAGATGTTCATCAGGCTGAACGGGTAGGGCGACTCCACCTGGAAGCGGGCAAAATCGACCTTGTTGCGGACATCCAGGACGAGCATCGGTTGGCGCTGGGTAAGCCAACCGTAGAGCTCGGCGGCGGTATAGATGAAAATGCTCATATCCTCTCCATGGCAATAAGGGTTGTTGTCGGGGTAGTCGCGGCCGGGGGACAGCTCCCGGGTCACGCCCTGGTCGACTCTTCTGTCAGTAGTCGGTCAAGCTCACCGCTGAGCCGGTTAAGGTGTTGCTGCTCTTCGGCGGCCATTTCCAGGGCAAACTCCCGCAGCCCCTTGGCCCGGGCCAGCCGACTGTAGAGATCGTACGCCTGCGCCTCAAAGCCCATGGCCAGTTGGAGGACGGCCTCCGGGGTACGCAGCTGCTCACCAAAGGCTTCCCGGAGATCCTCCATGCCCAGCCCTCCCTCCGGCACCGGCGACTGCGCGGCCAGATCCTGCTCGCCGCCGCTGTTCCGGTAACGGGCGGCCAGCCTGGCCATATGCCCCTCCTCAAAAACAGCCATACCCTCCAGTAGCCTGGCAATTTTCGGCTCTTCTGCCCGTTTTGCCAGGATCTGGTAGAACTGTTGCAGGCCCGATTCCATGCCGTAGGCCATGCTGAAGGGGTTGTCGTAGCTGCCGGAAAGAAAGTAGTCGAGTCCCTGTTGTTCACCACCGATGGCCGTCTCTCCCTGCCATTGCAGGATTCCGCCGGTCATGTTGCGGACGCTGCGAAAATTTTCAGCGCGGAGAATCTGGCAGGCGGCGTTGCTGCGGGCTCCGGAGCGGCAGTAGACGATGGTTTCCCGTTCCGGATCCAGTTCAGCCAGCCGTTCGGCCAGGTCGTTGAGTGGGATGAGGAGGGCGCCGGGCAGGTGGAATGTCCGGTATTCAGCAGGCTGGCGGACGTCGAGTAGCTGGTGGCTGCCGGCTGCCGGCGAATGGAGGAGATTTTTTACCTCCTCAGTGGAGATTTCCTGCTGCCGGTTGAAGAGGCTGTTCCAGTTGATCATGGCGTTGTGCTGGTTGAGGTTGAAAGAAATCATAAATGGAGATGGCCGGCCCCGGCTGGAGAGGTGGTAAAGCCGTTGAGCTGAATCAGCCAGTATTTTTCCGGCCTGGCACGAATCCGTTCGGCAGTGGCCGCCGACAGCCAGTGGCTGTCATCAAGGAGATTGTAGAATGAGGAGTCGATGCCGATGAAACCATCCAGGAAATGGCTGAGGATGTGCAGGGTCTTGCTGCGGTAGCCCTGCTCAATGTGGAGCAGATCGCGGCATTCCGCCAGCCCGGTTTTGGTCAGTTCGTCAAACAGATCCTGAGCAACTTTGCGGTTTTGTCGTTCTGCCCGGTCGATCGCCGCAAAGAAACCGGCGGCGGGACCGTGCAGCGCCTCGGCCGCCGGGGTTTCCACTCTATCGTAGTTCAAGAGCGGGGTGTGGGCAAAAAATGCCTCAACCTGGGCCCTGGAAGAGTCGAACGATTCTCCGGCGACGAGGACCTGATGCTTGCCGAAAGGCTCCATGGGCGGGGCTCTTCAGTCAGCAGAACCATTCAGTACCCGGGCACCGATCCTTTTGCCCATGGCGGTACATTCGGCCAGACAGGCGGCATCCGGGACGTATTTGTGGCGAAGCCCCTCTTCGACCAGTTCTATCTTCATGTCGGTCAGGGCACTGTTGATCAGGGCCACCGCCTCGCCGCTCCAACCGAATGAGCCAAAGGCGGCAGCCAGTTTGCCGGCCGGTTTGAGGCCACGCATGTACATGAGAAAACCGGCCATCTGCGGCAGCAAACCGTTGTTCAAGGTGGAGGAACCAATGACAATCGCTTTGGCGCCGAGCACCTGGGTCATCACGTCGCTGCGGTGGTGGTACTTGAGGTTGATCATTGCCACACCCACCCCGGTCTCCTGCAGGCCGGCGCCGATGGCATGGGCCATCTCTTCGGTGGAGTGCCACATCGAGTCGTAGATCACCAGCGCCCGATTTTCCGCCTCGTTCCGGCTCCAGCGGCCGTAGGCGTTAAGGATCGTCTCCATGTGGCTGCGCCAGATCACCCCATGGTCGGGGGCGATCATCCGGATGTCGAGATTCATCTCGGCCACCGAGGCCAGCAGTTTCCTGATCAGCGGCGAGTAGGGGTAGAGGATGTTGGCGTAATATTTGGCGCTCTCCTGCATGACCACCGACAGATCGACTTCGTCATCGAAGCGTTCGCTGCTGGCGAAATGTTGGCCGAAGGCGTCGCTGGAGAAGAGGATTTTTTCCTCCTTGAGGTAGCTGAACATCGAGTCCGGCCAGTGGAGCATTCTGGTTTCCAGAAAACTGATGGTCCGTTTACCGAGACTGATTTCGTTGCCGGATTTGACCACCTCGTAGGGCCAGTCAGGACGGTGAAAGTGTTCGATGATGGCCTTCTGCCCCATGGGGGAGCAGAAGAGCTTTTCCGGTTTGATCAGTTCCATCATCGCCGGCAGGGAACCGGAGTGGTCCATCTCCACATGGTTGACGATCAGGTAGTCGATTTTTTCCGGCTCGATGATCGTGCGGATGTTGCGCAGCAGTTGGTCGAGGTGGCTCCGTTTGACCGTATCAATGAGGGTGATTTTCTCGTCGATGATCAGAAAGGCGTTGTAGGTGGTGCCCCGGTAGGTGGAGTAGCCGTGAAAGTCCCGGACATCCCAGTCGATGGCACCGACCGAATAAATTCCCTGTGCGAGTTCCGTGGTAGTCATGTTTTCTCCAGGTGCATTGGCTGAATCGGTGATTGACCGGCAGAGGCTATCCCGGTCTCGTTTTGCTGACACTGTTGAGGCCACCTTGAAAAATGGTATTTCCGCCCAATCTCTGCGTTGAACAAAAACAATTTGTCCTCGGAATATCAAATATATACCTTCGGGAAATTGTTTTCTTTCGCCTTGATCTTGAACGGAAATCCGAATTTTTCAAGGCAGCCTTGAGTTGTTGACCTGCCAATGATAATTGACAGGATGGACTATTACAAGGGTGTATGGGCGGTCGGCGCAGACAACCTCCTCGTTATCCAGACAAGAATGGTTATCTTAACCACAAAATCGGTGAAGGTAAACGGAAAAACAGCAAAAAAAACGCCCGTCGCACCAGCGGTGGACCAGTTTTACAGGGAAAAAAATGGCCCCTTATCCATCCATTGACCCGGCACTCTGTAACCAGTGTGGCGGCTGTGTCGAGGTTGCTCCGCAGGTCTTTGCAGTCAATCCGGCGACCGGAATGATAGAGGTGGTCGCCTTGCCGAGCTATCCCCGGGAGGAGGTGGCTGAGGCGATCCGCTACTGTCCAAAAGGGTGCATCAGCTGGGAACTCTGCCGCTGAGCAGTGGCAGGTTGGGGCGTAGCCGATGCAGACTGGATTAATGGTGAACTTTCTGGTAGGATCGGCCGCGCAGTCTATGACCACCGGTGGCCGCAAGTGCGGCGGAAAATAGCCAGAGATGAGTCCGAGCATGAGCCTGATGGAAACCCCCTTTCAACTGGTAACCGCCTTCCAGCCGGCCGGTGATCAGCCGGCGGCAGTGGCGCAACTGGTGGACGGGATCCTTCGGGGGGAAAAAAATCAGGTTTTGCTGGGGGTGACCGGTTCCGGTAAAACCTTTACCATGGCCCAGGTGGTGGCCAGGGTGCAGCGTCCGACCCTGGTCATCGCTCCGAACAAAACTCTGGCTGCGCAGCTCTTTGCCGAGTTCCGCGAGCTTTTTCCACACAATGCGGTGGAGTACTTCGTCTCCTACTACGACTACTATCAGCCGGAGGCGTACATTCCCCAGTCCGACAGCTATATCGAAAAGGATTCAGCGATCAACGACGCCATCGACAAGATGCGCCACTCCGCCACCCGTTCCCTCCTCACCCGCCGGGATGTGCTCATTGTTGCCTCGGTCTCCTGCATCTATGGCCTCGGTTCGCCGGACGAGTACCGGAACATGCATCTCCTCTTGCGGGCCGGCGAAGAGTACCCGCCGGAGGAGGTCCATCGCCGCCTGGTCTTCATGCAGTACGAACGCAATGATATCTCGTTTCACCGCGGGACGTTCCGGGTCCGTGGCGACGTCCTTGACATCTTTCCGGTACACGAGGAGGAGAGGGCCCTGCGGGTGGAGTTCTTTGCCGACACGGTGGAGAGCATCAGTGCCATTGACCCGTTGCGGGGGGTGGTGCTGGAACGGTACCAGGAGTATACCGTTTTCCCCGGCAGCCACTTTGTCACTTCGAAAGACCGGCTGCAGTGGGCCTGCGCGGCGATCAAGGAGGAGCTGGTCGACCGCCTGGCATTTTTCCAGGGTGAAAAACGCCTCCTGGAAGCACAGCGGCTGGACCAGCGGACCATGTTTGACCTGGAGATGATCCAGGAACTGGGTTACTGCACCGGCATTGAAAACTACAGCCGTCACCTCACCGGTAAACCGCCGGGGGCGCCGCCGCCTAACCTGCTCGACTATTTCCCCGAGGACTTTCTGCTGCTCATCGACGAGAGCCATATCGCCATCGGCCAGCTCAACGGCATGTACAACGGCGATCGCTCGCGTAAGCAGACCCTGGTCGAGTACGGTTTTCGTCTTCCCTCCGCCCTGGACAACCGGCCGCTCCGCTTTGACGAGTTTGCCCGGCGGATCAACCAGGTGGTCTATATTTCCGCCACCCCCGGCCCCTACGAGCTGGAGCAGGCGGCGGGGCAGGTGGTGGAGCAGGTGATCCGTCCCACCGGCCTGCTCGATCCTCGTATCGAGGTGCGACCGGCCAGCAACCAGGTGGACGATCTACTGGAGGAGATCCGTCTCCGTTCGGCCCGTGGTGAGGCGGTGCTGGTCACCACCCTCACCAAACGAATGGCCGAGGATCTCACCGAATACTATGAGAATCTGGGGATCAGGGTTCGCTACCTCCATTCCGACATCAAGACCCTGGAACGGGTGGCGACCATCCGTTCCCTCCGCCAGGGGGAGTTTGATGTGCTGATCGGGATCAATCTGCTCCGTGAGGGGCTTGATATCCCGGAAGTGTCCCTGGTGGCCATCCTTGATGCCGACAAGGAGGGCTTTCTCCGCTCGGAACGTTCCCTGATCCAGACCTGCGGCCGGGCCGCCCGCAATGCCGACGGGATGGTGATCATGTACGCCGATACCCTCACCGGCTCCATGCGGGTAACCATTGAGGAGACCGAACGCCGGCGGCAGATTCAGGAGGAGCACAATCGACGCCACCAGATCGTGCCGACCACGATCATCTCGGCGATCAAGGACAGCATGCAGGAGCATCTTCGCCACAGTGGCTACCGGCAGGAGGACCCCAGCGAAGGTCTGCTTGCCCTGGCCGAAGAACTGCCCCCCTTCTCCTCGCTGGCTGAGCTGGAGCGGGAGGTGAAGAGGTTGGAACAGGAGATGCGGCGTCTGGCTGCGGAACTGGCCTTTGAGGAGGCGGCGGCCCTGCGGGACCGGATCAAGCAGATTCGCCGGTTGGAGATTGAACTGGGATGACCCACGGACCTCTCAATACGCTTCTCCTTCGCCTGCTTCCCCCGGCCCTTGCCTGGCTGATGCGGCTATGGTTCGCCACCTGCCGGGTGACGGAACACCACGGCCGCCACCTCTTCCGGCCGGAAGAGAGCGGAAAAATGGCGATCGCCTCCTTCTGGCACTATTCAATCCTCTTCATCTTCTTTCTTTTCCGCCGCTATCGGGCGACCGTGATGGTCAGTGCCAGCCGGGACGGTGAGTATATCGCCCGCCTGGCCGGCTGTTTCGGCTTCGCCACCGCCCGCGGCTCCCGCAACCAACGAGGGACCACTGCCCTGAAAGAGCTGCTGCGGGCGGTGCGGGACGGTGACAGTGCCGCCCTGGTTGCCGATGGCTCGCAGGGACCGCCCCGGGTTGCCCAGCCGGGGGCGATTGTCCTGGCGGCCAGGACAGGGGTGCCGATTGTCCCGGTAGCTTGGTCGGCATCCCGCTATACGGTGGTTTGTTCCTGGGACCGGACGGCCATCCCCTGGCCCTTTTCCCGGGTTGAAGTGGTCTATGGCGAACCGATCATGGTCCCCCCCCATCTTTCGCCGGCCCAGACCGAAGAGTATCGTCAGCTCCTCGAGGAGCGCCTCAACCGTCTCTATGGCGAAGCCTGGGGATTGCAGGGTCGCAGCGGCCATTGACAGGGATGGTTGATTTTTATAACAAAAGTTTAGCTGAGGACGATGAGGGATGGGAACAAAGGGGCTGGTGATTGCCGGTCTGGCCGGAGGGTCGGGAAAGAGTGTGGTGGCGGTGGGGTTGATTGCCGCCCTGGCCCGGGCCGGGAACAGGGTGGTCCCGTTCAAGAAGGGGCCGGATTATATCGACGCCGGTTGGCTGCAACTGGCGGCCGGAAGCAGCTGTTACAATCTCGATCCCTATCTGATGCCGAGGGAAACAATTCTGGCCTCTTTTCGGCAGCGGTCGCTGTTTGCCGATATGGTGGTAGTGGAGGGAAATCGTGGTCTCTATGACGGGGTCGATCTGGCCGGGGCCAGTTCCACCGCGGAACTTGCCCTGCTTCTCGAACTGCCGGTGCTGCTGGTGGTCAACTGCACCAAGAGCACCCGGACGGTGGCCGCCCTGGTGCTGGGCTGCCAACACTTTGACCGGCGTCTGCCCATCTGCGGGGTGGTGCTGAACCAGATCGCCACAGATCGCCAGCGCCGGCTGGTCAGCGAGGCGGTGGAAAAATATACCGGAATTCCGGTTGTGGGGGCTCTGCCCCGGCTGGCCCGGGATATTTTCCCGATGCGCCACCTGGGGATGGTTCCCCATCAGGAGTACCCCGGCAATCTGGAGGCGGTGGCAACTCTGGCTGATCTGGCCAGTAGCCACCTCGATCTGGCCAGGGTGACGGCGATGCTGGCGGCGGTGCCGCCGACGGTGGTCGGGGCAGGGAAGCTGTCGCCGTCGGTGCCGGGGCGGGTACGGATCGGGGTGGTCCAGGATGCCGCCTTCCAGTTTTATTATCCGGAGAATCTCGAGGCCCTGGAACGGGCCGGGGCGGAACTGGTTGCCCTGAACGCCATGCGTGATCCGCACCTGCCGCCACTGGACGGGCTCTACATTGGTGGCGGCTTTCCGGAGACCGGCGCCAGGGCCCTGGCCGCCAACAGCAGTTTCCGCCAGGCGGTTCGCCAGGCTGCCGCCGATGGTCTGGCCATCTATGCTGAATGTGGTGGGTTGATCTACCTGGGTCGTTCGATCCTTTTGGATGGTGAGGAGTTTCCCCTGGCCGGGGTCTTTCCGGTCCGTTTCGCCATGTCCGACAAACCCCAGGCGCACGGCTACACCGTCTTCACCGCCGACAGGGAGAACCCCTTCTATCCGCCGGGGAGTGTGGTCAAGGGTCATGAGTTCCGCTACTCCACGATCCTGGAGTGGCAGGGTAAACCGGCCGATCTGGTGCTGCGGATGGATCGGGGGTGCGGCTTCAGTGAGGGTCGCGACGGTCTGACCTGCAACAACGTGCTTGCTCTCTACAGCCACATCCATGCCGAGGGTACGCCCGGCTGGGCCGAGGCCTTTGTCAGTCGTTGCCGGCAGAGCGGCAGGTTCAGTGGGCGGTAGGTGAGCCGAGTACTTTCAGGCTGATCTTCTCTTGCTCCTCCTCCGTCGGGCTCGGCTCGAGCCAGTGGATAAAGGATTCGGTGACGCGGACAAAGGCGCCGTTGTCCGCCTTGCACCGGTCGCAGATACTCTCCGCCTGGTCCCGGTAGATGATGACCTTTGAGGCCGGTTCCCCATCCCGGGAGACAGCGGCCATTTTTCGGCAACCGCACTCCATTCGTACCACCACCACCCCGATTCCATCCGGGCTTCCTTCCAATATCCCTTCTATCATTGCCTGTTCGCTTTTCTCGGCGCGTAGGGCCATCCTGCGGTTGCTCATAACGGTTTTGCTTCCTGGTTTGTGCCGCCGGCTTTGCTGCTGCCGGGCTGGCTGGCTTGCTCCCCGGGGGGAGAGAATCAGAGAACGAGTGCCGTCACTATAGTAAAGTTTGCCTGCCGGTCAAGTGGGGATGCGTTTTCGTCCCCCCCTTCCGCTTTTTCTTTATCGTGTAGTAATTTAAAATTACAGTACAAAATTAAATATCTGGTCCCCTTGCGGCCCATTTCGACCAGCTGCTTTTTGCTTGACAAATATCTGGCCGTGAATTAATGCAGTAGTTCACGTTGCAAGTGGATCCGGACAGTGCTCGGAAAGAGGGTTAAGTATATTATATACTTAATAAAGTACCATTTTATGGAGGGTTTTTTCATGTTTGAAGTTATTGTAGACAAAGACAAGTGCAGTGGGGACGAAGAGTGCGTAGCCGCATGTCCTGCCCAGGTTTTCGAAATGGTCGATGGCAAGGCGGAGCCGGTTGAGATGGATGAATGTCTCGGTTGTGAGACCTGTGTCGAAGTCTGCCCCGAGGGCGCCATCACTGTCAACGAGATCTGAGAGCCCCTGCTGTTGTCGCAGAAGATGACAGGCCCACCTCCCCGTCCGACAGTAGGGGGGTGGGCTTGTTGCGTTTTCACCGGCCCCCTTTCCATCGGACAGTGCCGGTTTCCTCCCATCCCGTTATCGTAGAACAGGGAAGAGATGCTGCAGGGATTGGGACGGTATAAGCCGGGGGTGAACATTCCCACCCACCTTCTTCTTTCAGCCCTTCTCTGGAGCGGCGTCGGTCTTCTGCTCCTGGTCAAGGGGATCCGGCTGGCGGACCCGGACCCTTCCCTCGGTTGGCTCGCCGGCGCCGCTGTGCTGGCTGGAAGTTTGAAATCATTTTTCATCCTCGACCAGCGGGCCAGAGTGGCGATCAAACGGATTCTTGCCTTTGCCGACAGTACCTGCCTGGGGGCGGTTTACTCGCTGAAAACCTGGTTATTGGTATTGTGTATGCTGGCAACCGGTGGTATCTTGCGAAATTCTTCTCTGCCGACAGCGCTGCTTTGTTTTCTCTATCTGACCATTGGCTGGTCGCTGCTCTGGTCGAGCCGGCTGGCCTGGCGGGCTTGGTGGCGCGGGGAAAGCGGTCGGTGAACGATCCTGGCACCGGCACTGATCGGCAAGAGTTTGAGGGGTTCATGAGCGAACATTCTGTCAATAGAATCGTCATCGACAGCTCCGCCCTGGGCCGGAACTATCGACGAATGAGGGAGATCGCCGGAGTACCGGTGATGGCGATGGTCAAGGCGGATGGCTATGGCCATGGCATGGTCGGTGCCGCCCGGGCCTTTGCCCGGGCCGGCTGCTCCCTCTTCGGGGTTGCCGAACTGGTGGAAGGTATTCAACTGCGCCGGGCCGGGATTGACGGGGACATCTATGTGACTCTCGGCTTTACCGAACAGGACCCCCCCCTTCTTCTCCAGCATGCTCTGACCCCGGTGCTCTACAGCTATGAGGCGGCGGCAGCCCTCTCCCGGCACGCTGTCGACCTGGGAGTGAAGGTGGGCGTTCATGTCAAGGTGGATACCGGCATGTCCCGGTTGGGTCTCTTTCCGGACGAACTCCCCCCCTTCATTGATGCGCTGAAAAATTTGCCCGGTATAGAACTGGCCGGTCTGATGAGCCATTTCCCGGAGGCTGACAACCCTCAAGCGAACAGCACCGTCACCGGGCTGGCCCGGTTTACCAGGGCCTGTGCCGATATCTTGGCCAATGGAGGGATTATCTGCCACATCGCCAGCTCAGGGGCGGTACTCAACACGCCGGCGACCCGTTGTTCTCAGGTCCGTTGCGGGATTGCCCTCTACGGCTACCACCCTGCCGGGCGGGGCGAGGGGGTTCCACTGGAGCCGGCCATGTCCTGTGTCAGCAGGGTCCTGCAGGTAAAAGCATTTCCTGCCGGGGTCGGCATCAGCTATGGCCACACCTACCGGACTACCCGGCCGAGTCGTTTGGCGGTCCTGCCGATCGGCTACGAAGACGGTTACAGCCGGGCCCTGTCCAACCGGGGTGAGGTACTTCTCCATGGCCGGCGGGCGCCGGTACGGGGGCGGATCTGTATGAACATGTGCATAGTCGATGTCACGGACATCGAGGGCGTGAAGGCTGGGGACGAGGCTGTCCTGCTCGGTCGGCAGGGGGAGGCGGTGGTTGATGCCGACGAACTGGCGGCAAAGACAGGTACGGTCAGTTACGAGATTCTCTGCATGTTGGGCAACAACAACAAACGGGAGTACAGGGACTAACTGCGATGATCCGTGCACAGGTAAAAAAGGCGGTTGACCGCTGCTTCGCCCAGGGGGTGACCGAGGGGCTGTGGTCGGCCGCCGGGGCAGACCGCTACACCGTAGAGTTGCCCAAACATCAGGGACAGGGGGATTTTGCCACCAATGTGGCGATGATCCTGGCCGGGGTTGAGAGGAAAAAGCCCCGGGAGATCGCGGCTATCTTCGCCGAACGGCTGGCGACCTTCAACGAGTTGATTGATCGGGTGGAGGTGGCCGGACCCGGTTTTGTCAACATTTTTATCAATCCGGCCCAGTGGCAAGGGCTGGTTCCGCAGATTCTTGCCGCCGGTGCCGGCTTTGGCAGAAGCGAGGTGGGGGGAGGGCGGAAGGTGATGGTGGAGTTTGTCAGTGCCAACCCCACCGGGCCGCTCAGTATCGGCCATGGTCGGCAGGCGATTCTCGGTGATGCCATCGCCCGCTTG
The DNA here is from genome assembly GCA_011390165.1 of Desulfobulbaceae bacterium. Taxonomy (GTDB): domain Bacteria; phylum Desulfobacterota; class Desulfobulbia; order Desulfobulbales; family Desulfocapsaceae; genus Desulforhopalus_A. The sequence goes on along the minus strand of JAABSV010000005.1, from coordinate 38,396 downwards.
CTTGCCGCCACCGGCCACCAGGTGTACCGCGAATACTATTATAACAACGCCGGCCGCCAAATGCGGGTCCTCGGTGAGTCGACCCGGGCCAGGTATCTGGAGTTGCTTGGGCTGGTCAGTACCTTTCCAGAGGATGGCTACCAGGGCCAGTACATCGTCGATATCGCCCGCAGTTTGATCGAGGAGAAAGGCGATTCCCTCCGCGCGCACGAGGCGGTGGCCCCCTTTCAGGAACAGGCGGAACGGGCCATTTTTGCTGATATATCAGCGACTCTGACACGGATGGGGATCCATTTTGACAACTATTACAACGAACGGTCCCTCTACGAGCAGGGCCATATCGAGGCAGTGGTGGCGGAGTTGCGCGGCAAGGGGCTGGTCTACGACCAGGATGGCGCAGTGTGGTTTCGCACCACCGCTCTGGGACATGACCAGGACCGGGTGATCATCAAGAGCAGCGGCGAGCCGACCTACCGGCTGCCGGATATCGCCTACCACCGGGAAAAGTTCCGGCGAGGGTTTGACTGGCTGGTGGACATCTTCGGTTCCGACCATATCGCCACCGTGCCGGATGTCCTCGCCGGGGTCGAGGCCCTCGGCTACGACCCGGCCCGGGTGACCGTGGTGCTGCACCAGTTTGTCACCCTGACCCGGGATGGCAAACAGGTGAAAATGTCCACCCGCAAGGCCAACTTTGTCACTGTTGACGAACTGCTTGATGAGGTCGGGGTTGATCCGGTCCGGTTCTTCTTCATGATGCGCAAGGCCGACTCGCAACTGGAGTTTGATCTCGCCCTGGCCACCCGCCAGAGCCAGGAGAACCCGGTCTATTATGTCCAGTATGCCCATGCCCGCCTCTGTGCCCTCCTCCGTCAGGCCGCAGAACGGGGCATCGCCACCGACGAGCCGGCAAGCCTCGCCGATCTGGCCCTGCTGGCGGCTCCTGAAGAGTTGAAACTGCTGCAGAGCCTCTCCACCTTTCCGGCCACCGTCGAGGCCTGCGCTCTGGAACTTGCTCCGCACCGGCTGATTTTTTATCTGCTGGAACTGGCCGGCCAGTTGCACAGCTACTACAACAGGCATAAGGTGCTCGGAGACGATCCAGCCCTGAGCCGGGCCAGGCTCGCCCTGGTTCAGGTTCTGCGGCTGGTGTTTGCCAACGGCCTGGCCATGGTCGGCTTGACCGTTCCGGAAAGGATGTAGCCTGGTACGGCAATGGCGGCAAGGGGAAAGAAACAGACCCGGCGGCTGCGATTTGAGCTGAGCTGGAGCGCCGTCGCCGGTCTCGGGGTGGTTGCCTTCTGCTTGTTTTTGTGGATGTTTCTCCTGGGGGTCTGGGCTGGTCAGTCACTGCTTCGGCCGGTGGACGAGGGGATGGTGACGGCCGCTCCGGCTGTCGTCCCGGAGGTGATTCGGGCCGATCAGAAGGCGGTGAAGAATTCCACCGGCAAGATGTCACCCCAATGACCAGCTGCCCCGGGCAGTTTATGATGAGGGTTCCATGGATTACAACCAACGGTTGACGATACGATGATTGGGAAAATTCTTACCAGATTTTTTGGCAGCAGCAATGACCGCTATTTGAAGAGTTTGAAGCCCCTGGTGGTGCGGATCAACGACCTGGAGGCAGAGGTGCAGCGGCAAGACGATGCCACCCTCGCCGCCAGGACCCTGCTGTTCAAGGAGCGGCTGGCAAATGGTGAACCCCTTGACGACCTCCTGCCGGAGGCCTTTGCGGTGGTCCGCGAGGCCGGGCGGCGGACACTTGGCGAGCGCCATTTTGACGTCCAGCTGCTTGGCGGCATCGTCCTCCATCAGGGGAAGATTGCCGAGATGAAGACCGGTGAGGGGAAGACCCTCACCTCCACCCTGCCGCTCTACCTCAACGGGCTCACCGGCAAAGGTGTGCACGTGGTCACCGTCAACGATTACCTGGCCGCCCGGGACAGTGAGTGGATGGGCCAGATCTTCCGTTTTCTCGGCATGGGCTGCGGCAAGATCGTTCATGGGCTGGATGACAGCCAGCGCCGTGCCGCCTATGGCGAAGATATCACCTACGGGACAAACAACGAGTTCGGCTTTGACTACCTCCGCGACAACATGAAGTTCGAGCTGAAGGATTTCTGTCAGCGCGGCTTCCATTACGCCATAGTTGACGAGGTCGACTCGATCCTCATCGATGAGGCGCGGACCCCGCTCATCATCTCGGGACCGGCCGACATCGCCACCGATCTCTACAAGAAAATCGACCGGATCATTCCCAAATTCACCCGGGACAGCCACTACAGCGTCGATGAAAAGTCGCGTCAGGTTTCACTCAGCGAGGATGGGGTGGCCTTGGCCGAAGAGCTTCTCGAGGTGGAAAATCTCTACGATCCGGTCAACATAGAGAAGCTTCATCATCTCAACCAGTCATTGAAGGCGCATGTGCTGTTCAAGCGGGATGTCGATTACATCGTCCGCAACAACCAGGTAGTGATTGTCGACGAGTTCACCGGCCGGACCATGGAGGGGCGTCGGTACAGCGACGGCCTGCACCAGGCCCTGGAGGCCAAGGAACGGGTGAAAATCGAGCAGGAAAACCAGACTCTCGCCTCCATCACCTTCCAGAACTATTTCCGGATGTACCGGAAGCTGGCCGGGATGACCGGTACCGCCGATACCGAGGCGGCGGAATTCAAGAAGATCTACAACCTTGATGTGGTGGTGATGCCCACCAATCAACCGATGGTCCGGATTGATTACGCCGATGTCATCTACAAGAACGAGGCGGCCAAGTACCGGGCGGTTATCCGTGAAATCGCCGACCTCCATCGGGCCGGCCAGCCGGTGCTGGTGGGGACGATCTCCATCGATGTCTCGGAGAAGATCTCCGGGATGTTGAAAGGGGAGAAGATACCGCATGAGGTGCTCAACGCCAAACACCATGAACGGGAGGCGGAGATCATCGCCGGGGCCGGCCAACTCGGGCGGGTGACCATCGCCACCAACATGGCCGGCCGGGGAACCGACATCAAGCTTGGCACTGGGGTGGTGGAGGTTGGCGGTCTGCATATCCTCGGTACCTCCCGGCACGAGTCCAGACGAATTGACAACCAGCTCCGTGGCCGGGCCGGCCGTCAGGGGGATCCTGGCTCTTCCCGTTTCTTTCTCTCCCTGGAGGATGACCTGCTGCGGATCTTCGGTTCCGACCGGATTACCGGCATCATGGAAAAATTGGGTATGGAGGAGGATGAGCCCATCGAACATACCATGATCTCGCGGGCCATCGAGAATGCCCAGCGCAAGGTGGAGGGACACAACTTCGACATCCGCAAGCACCTGCTTGAGTATGACGATGTGATGAACAAACAGCGGGAGGTGATTTATCAGCAGCGCCGCGACCTCCTGGCCGGCGAGGATGTGGCGCCGGTGATCGAGGATATGCTGGAGGATCTGGTTGAGGTGGTGGCCGGAGAGATATATCAGGAGCGGCTCGATTCCGGGGAGTGGGACTGGCAGGGTTTTACCACCCGGATGGGTGAGCTTTTCCACAGTGCCCCGGAGTGGTCGGAGGAGGAACGGCAGGGGTTGAAGCTGGAGAGTTTCCAGGAAAAAATCCACAACTATGTCAAAGAGCTCTATCAGGCCCAGGTGGAAGCGAATGGTCTGGAGACCCAGCGGCAGATCGAGCGGCTGATTCTTCTCCAGATCGTTGACAGCCACTGGAAGGATCACCTGCTCTCCATGGACCACCTGAAGGAGGGGATCGGTCTGCGCGGCTATGGCCAGAAAAATCCCCTTAACGAGTACAAGCGGGAAGGGTTCAACCTCTTTACCGCCATGGTGGAGACGGTGAAGATGCAGACCATCTCCAGCCTGATGCGGGTCCGGGTGGTGCGTCAGGAGGAGGTGGATCGGCTCGAGGCCCAGGAGCGGCAGCGGCGGGAAGAGGAGCAGTTGCGCATCAACCGGCTGGCTGCCGCCGGGACGGTGGAACAGAGTGCCCAGCCGGTGCGCCGCGATGGCGACAAGATCGGCCGGAACACCCTTTGTCCCTGTGGCTCTGGAAAGAAGTACAAGCGCTGTTGCGGCCGGGAGACCTGAGCTGCGGTTTAGCCGTGCAGCTGTTTTGGCTGCATGAGATTTTCTTCCATATGTCGCAGCTCATCAATCCCCGAGACCACCAGGTTCGGATCGGGAGCAAGTTCCTCGGCCGGCAGCTTGTCGTCGTAGTCCAAGGTCGAGAGGATGTGCTTGATGCAGTTGAGACGGGCCTTCTTCTTGTTGTCGGAACGGATGATCGTCCAGGGTGAGAGGGTCCGGTTGGTTTCGGAAAGCATCTGGAACTTGCGGATTGAGTACTGGTTCCAGTACTTCTGGGCAAGGTTGTCCACCGGGGAGAGCTTGTACTGTTTCAGTGGGTCGAGCTTACGCGATTCGAAGCGCTCCTTCTGCACCTCCTTGGAGACCGAAAAGTAAAACTTGAACAATTTGATGCCGTCCTTCACCAGCATCTCCTCAAAGAGCGGCACATCCTTCAGGAAACGCTTGTTCTGCTCGTCGGTGCAGAACCCCATGACCGGTTCGACCATTGCCCGGTTGTACCAGCTCCGGTCGTAGATGACAATTTCGCCGGCTGCCGGCAGATGGGCGACGTAGCGCTGGAAGTACCATTGGCTCAATTCGGTTTCGTTTGGCTTGGTGAGGGCGATGACCCGGGCGTAGCGAGGGTTAAGGTGGGCGATAATCCTTTTGATCGTCCCCCCCTTGCCGGCGGCGTCGCGCCCCTCGAAGAGGGCGAGCACCCGCTGCCCGTTGAACTGCATGCTGCTTTGCAGTTTCATCAGCTCGATCTGCAGTTTTTTCAGTTCAATCTCGTACTCTATTTGGTAATTTTTTATCCAGATGGCGGTTCGTTTCTCACCTTCCTGGGTGTTGAGGTTCTTATAGGCGGTCTCTTCGAGCAACCTGAGCTCCGGATTCTGCTGTTTTTCCCCTTTCGGGTCGCCTTTCTTGCCACTGCATTTTTTGGCCATCGTCCTTTCCTCTCCGGTTCTTAAAGGTTGATGTTGAGACAGACAGGCACCGCTTGGCCGGCCGACTGCGGCTGTCCCCCCCCCTGCCAGCGGGAGTGTCTGGCGATCATACCAGGATTGTTTGCCGGATTGCAAAATTAATTCAATTTTCTCCCACTCTTGAACATTTGCCCATAAATCGCTGGCAGCCCTGCCAGTTGGAGGGCGGCCACGGTGGCGGCAATATCGTAGGCAATACGGTACAGCGCAACGCTGATAGCAGTGCCGGAGATGGTCAGAATGGCACAACTCGCCCTCGGATCGCCATCGAACATTCTCCCCACTGAGCCGGGGTTGACAAAGTGTACCCCGCGATGGATTAGGTGGTAGGGGCTGTGGGAGTGGCCGGTAACGACGATGTCACAATCGGCGCTGGCAGCAAGGTGGCGAAAGCGCTCTGCCGGGGTGTCGGCAAAGAGAAACTCTTCCGGGTCGGTCGGGCTGCCGTGGAAGATACCGATGGTTATCCCGACTTGTCCGCCACCGCCCGGAGGCAGCTGGAGCCGGGCCGATTTGCGCCAACTCAGCAGGATAGCCCGGTTCGCTGCCGACAGGCTGTCGGCAGTGCTGCTGTACATCAACCGTTTATCCGCCTGGCGCGGTTTGTTGAAGCTTTTGCCGGTGAGCAGCTTCTTTACCTTTCGGTCGGTGTTGCCGAGGATGGTTATTGCCCCCTGCGCCGCCAGCCAGTTGATGGTCTCGTTGGCAAAGGGGGCGTAGACCAGGGCATCGCCGCAGTGGATGATATGGGCGAAAGATTCGCCGGCGAAATGTCGGCCAACTGCAGTCAGTGCCGGGTAGTTGCCGTGGATGTCGGCCAAAAGGAGAATTTTGCAGGGCTGCACTGGTGTCACCATCAGAGGAGGGGGGAAATGAGCAGTGCGGCGTTCTCCTTGAACTTCTCAAAGCCGCTTCGCCTGTTGAAGGATACCAGATCGAGCCGGCTGGAACGGCGCATATACTCCTTCTGGAGGAGCCGGAGTTGGTCGGTGAAGGGGGTATCGTAGATGAACAGGGTCGCTTCAAAGTTCAACCAGAAGCTGCGCATGTCCAGATTCACCGAGCCGAACAGGGAAAATCTGCGGTCCACGGTGATGGTCTTGGAGTGGAGAAGGCCGCCGTGGAAGAGGTACAGCTCCACCCCGTTATCAACCAGTTCCTCGTAGCGGGCGTGGCTGGCGTAGCGGACCAGACGGGAGTCGTTTCTGGCCGGAACGATGATCTGGACGGTCACCCCGCGCTGGGCTGCCGCCTTCAGGGCGGCCAGCAGGGGCTCGTCGGGGATGAAATAGGGGGTGGTTAGAAGGAGTTCCTGGCGGGCGGTGTAGATGGTGGTGAGCAGCAGGCTGTGGATGGTTTCCGGAACAAAGCCTGGCCCGGAAGGGACCAGCTGTACCGCCATGTTGCCGGCCGGAGGGCAGGCCTTAATGTCGCTGCCGGCAAGAATCCGGTCGCTTTCCTGGAGGAGGAGCTGTGGGTTGAGCCGCCCCTGTTCCGTCTCAAGGAACCAGTCGCTGAGAAAGGTTCCCGCCAGGCTTTCCACTACCGGTCCCCGCACCTTGACCATAACGTCGACCCAGTTACCGACTCCGGCATCAGTTTTAAAAACATCCGGGTCCACCATGTTCTGGCTGCCGGTGAAGGCGGTTTCTCCGTCGATCACGACAATCTTTCGGTGGTTGCGGATATCGATCCGCCAGAAGAGGGCCTTGATGATGCCGGCCGGCAGAGAGGCACGAATCTGGATTCCCGCCTGCCCAAGGGCCTTGGCCTTTTGGCTGCGCAGAAAGGTGCGGCTGCCCACCGCGTCGAGGAGCAGACGGCAGACCACCCCCCTTGCAGATGCCGCCAGCAGGGCCTCGACAACCCGGTCAACCCGGCCGCCATCCTCCCAGATATAGAACTGGAGATGGCAGGTTGAGGTCGCTTCGGCAATCGCTTCGATAATCGCGTCGAGGATGTCGTTCGGCTTGGTGAGAAGGAGCAGGCTGTTCCCGGCCATGGCCGGCAGTCCGGCCAGGGTTTCCGCCTGACGGTGCAGGGAGGCGCATTCCGGAAGAGGGTCACACCAGGAGACTGGCGCCCGGGTGCGCAGGGTCTTTAGCCACTGTTGGTAGAGATCATGGGAGAGCCGGGCCCGTTCCGTGCGCCGCTCCGGGATACGGTTTTCACCGAAGAGGAGATAGAAAAATCCACCGACAAAGGGAAGAAGCAAAATGATGATCAGCCAGGCGAGGGAAACCCCATAGGGGCGTTTACGCATGATCACCCGCAGCGACAGGCTGAGGCGGATAAACAGGTCGGTAAGGAACAGCAGGGTGGAAAGGAGGCTGTAATCACCGACGGTTTCAACCATGTTTCTCGTCTCTCGGACATCTTCGGAAGAATGGGAAGAAAGAGCCTGCAGCCGGTATGCAGCTCACCGCTCCGGCGCTCAGTACTCCGTATGAACCGGCCTTTGCCGACGACAAATCGGCCGGCTGCTGCGTTCAGCCATTGCCATGGATGGGTAAATGTAGCATAATCGCCCGGATGAGTGGTAGAGCTATTTTCCTTTCGCAGGCGGTGGCAAGGCCATCGCCCCCGGAAAGTGAAATCCGGCCTTCGGGAAGAAGCGGTTCCCCCGATGTCGCGGCCGCCGCGCCGACCCAGCGGCAGGAAGCAGGAAGTGGAGAGAGTGCGTGGATTTCTTGAAGATTGAAGGTTTTTCCTTTTCTGCAGTGGCGGCCGGGGTTCGGTATCCTGACCGGCTTGATCTCGGGCTGGTGTTCAGCAACCGTCCCGCTGTTACCGCTGGGGTGTTCACCACCAATCAAATCAAGGCGGCCCCGGTTCGGCTCGGCATCGAGCGGTTGAAAAAGGGAGAGGCCCAGGCGATTCTGGTCAACAGTGGCTGTGCCAACGCCTGTACCGGCGAGGAGGGGCTGCGGGCGGCACGACAGAGCTGCGCCCTGATCGCCGCCGAACTTGGCATCGATCAGGAACAGGTCCTGCCTGTTTCCACCGGGGTAATCGGTGAACAGTTGAATATCCCGGCATTCCAGAAGTATTGCGGCCAGTTGGCGGCGGGACTCTCCCCGGATGATCTGCCACGGGTGGCCAGGGCAATCATGACCACCGACACCGTAGCGAAGACTGCCCATACTACCGTGCAGATCGGCGACCGGCAGGTGCGGCTGATCGGGATGGCCAAGGGGGCAGGGATGATCATGCCGAACATGGCGACGATGCTGGCCTTTGTCTGTACCGATGCACGGATCAGCTTTCCGGAGTTGCACCACGCCCTGGTCCAGGCTGTGGCCCGCACCTTCAATCGGATAACCATTGACGGGGATACCAGTACCAACGACACGGTGCTGGTGATGGCCAACGGCGCCGCCGGGAACCGCTGGATTGACAGTGGTGAAGACCTGCAGGCCTTTCAGGATGGCCTGGAAACGCTCTGTCGTGATCTTGCCCTGCAGATCGTTGCCGATGGCGAAGGGGCGAGCAAATGTATCACCATACGAGTCTGTGGCGCAAAAGAGGCTGCCGATGCCGAAAAGATCGCCCGGACGGTGGCCAACTCCAATCTGGTGAAGACCGCCTTTTTTGGTGAAGACGCCAACTGGGGACGGATCATCGCGGCAATGGGGCGGGCTGGGGTGAAGTTTTCCCCCGAGCGGGTGAACATTTCCTTTGCTGATGTCATGCTGGTCAAAAATGGCCTTGGGCTGGGCAGGGAGGCCGAGGCTGCCGCCACCAAAGTGCTGCGGGAAAAGTCCTTTGCTGTCACCATTGACCTGCAGGACGGGGCCAGTTGCGAAGAGATATTTACCTGCGATTTTTCCATTGATTATGTAAAAATTAACGCCGATTACCGTTCTTGACGGGGTAGCCAGGCCCAGCCTCGTTCCCTGGAGTGCAACCATGAAACAGCTCTTTCTCATCCGCCACGCCAAATCAAGCTGGCGTCAGCCGCAGTTGGATGACCTGCAGCGGCCCCTCAACGGGCGGGGAAAGAAGAACGCCAGGGAGATGGGGCTCCGGCTGGCGGCAATGGCTGTCCAGCCGGACCTTATCGTGGCCAGCCCGGCAAAAAGAACCAGAAAGACGGCCAAGGAAATTGCCCGTGGTTGTGGGGGAAAAGAGACGCTCCTCCGCTGGCACGACGATCTCTATTTCGGCAGCCCTGCCTCGTACCTGGAGTTGCTTGTTCGGCTGGCAGCGGAAGTCGACGTCCTCTTCCTGGTCGGTCATAACCCGGCTATCACCGAGGTGGCCGAGTTTCTCACCGGCAGTCGCTTTGGCAATATTCCGACCTGCGGCGTAGTGGGGCTGGAGTACTCCGGGCAGGAGCCCTTTACTGCCGCAGAAGGGGGTGGAAAACTGCTTTTTTTTGATTTTCCCGCGCGCTGGCGGGATGCCTCCGCAGGCTGACGGGGGCGGCAATGGCGGTCGAACACCCCAATTGTCTGCAGTGCGTGCACTATTTCATCACCTATGACGCCCGCCGGCCCTATGGCTGCCGGGCCATGGGGTTTAAGAGCCGGTACAACCCGGCGCAAGTGGTATTGGCCAGTTCCGGGCTCTGTTGCCAGCTCTACAAACAGAAAAAAGGGCTTTCCGGCCGTGGCGGCGATGGGCAGAGTTGAAGGGCCGGGAACGGGAAGAGTGGAAGATGGCGCAGACTGGCAAGGGTAGCCGGCTGGCGGGTGCCTGCCTGTCGCTAGTGCGGGAGACCTGGCTGACCAGCTGGGAGCTGATCAAAATCACCATTCCGGTGGTGATCGGTACGAAAATCCTCACAGAGCTGGGTCTGATCAACTCTCTCAGTACTCTGCTTGAGCCGGTGATGGCCCTGCTCGGTCTGCCCGGCTCGCTCGGGCTGGTTTGGGCGACGGCCATGTTTACCACCCTCTATGCCGGCATAGCGGTCTTCGCCGCCCTCGCCCCGGGGCTGGAACTGACCTCGGCGCAGGTCACCGTCCTCTGTTCGGTGATACTTATCGCCCATGCCCTGCCCATAGAACTGAGTGTCAGCAGCCGGGCCGGGGCCCGGCTGCTCCCCATCGCCCTGGTACGACTCCTTGGGGCACTGTTGTATGGCTGGTTGTTGAACCAGCTCTGCCGGATCTTTTCCCTCTGGCAGGAGCCGGCCAGCATGTTTTTCAAGGGCTCGGCCCCCTCGGCCGGCCTGGATCAGTGGGCCCAGAACCAGGTGCAGAATCTGGCGATGATCGTCGTCATTATCTTTGCCGTCGTCCTCGGCATGCGCTTGTTTCGAGTTATTGGGCTGCTTGATCTGCTGGAACGGGTGCTGGCCCCGGTTCTGCCCTGGTTCGGCATGGGCCGGCAGGCGGCGCCGATCACGGTGGTCGGGATGATCATGGGCATCGGCTACGGCGGGGCCCTGATCATTCGGGAAACAACTACCGGCAAGCTGGAAAAGGAGGAGGTGTTCAACTCCATGGTCTTGATGGGTCTCTGCCATGGTCTGGTGGAGGACACCCTGGTCATGGCGGCTATTGGCGGCAGGTTCGCTGGAATTCTCTGGGGGCGCATTCTCTTCTCGCTGCTGGTCACCTACCTGCTGGTGCGGTTGCTTCGCTACCATGCCGTTCGTCGGCGAGGCAGGTAAGGTGCAGGGACAAGCACGGGTGTACCGTTCCGCGCAGAATCACGCTACAGGCAAGGGCAGATATGAAATGTTTTGTTAAGAGACTGATGGGTACAATGTACCCCGAAAAGACGCACCGCTGCCACTGCAACCGGACTATGCAGTGCCTCGTGCTGCTTGTCTCCCTGCTCCTGCCGGTGGTGGCTGATGGACAGTGTGTTGAAGGCGACTGCCGCAATGGCAGTGGGCTGTTGGTCGCCGAGGATGGCCGGCAGTACCGTGGCGAGTTCGAGAATGGTCTACTCCATGGTACCGGCACGCTGACCTTTGCCGACGGCACGGTGTACAGCGGTGAGCTGCGCCAGGGCAAATTTCACGGCCAGGGGCGTTTACGCAGCCCCGATGGCCGCCAGTATGAAGGCGAGTTTGCCGACAATGTGATCCATGGTGAGGGGACACTCCGTCACCGGGATGGTTCCCAGTACATCGGTGAATTCCATCTCGGTCGCTATCATGGCCACGGGGTTCTCTTTTTTGCCGACGGCAGAGAATACCTCGGTGATTTCCGGAACGATCTCATCGATGGCCGCGGGAAGATGGTCTTCGTCGACGGGACCTGGCATGAGGGGATGTTCCATAACGGCAAGGCCAATGGCGAGGGGGTGCGGAAGTACCTTGACGGCTCGACCTATCAGGGGGAGTTCCGCAACGATACCCGGCACGGCTACGGTGTGCTGGAGTCCCCTGACGGGCGGCGCTATGAGGGGATGTTCGTCGATGACCTGTACCATGGTGAGGGGGTTTTGCGCCATGGCGATGGGCGTCGCTACCAGGGTGAGTTCCGGGCCGGCAAAAGCCACGGCCCGGGCACCTTGCTCTATGTCGACGGCTCCCGTTACCAGGGTGATTTCAGTGACGGCCTGCCCCATGGAGAGGGGACCCTCACCTCGACCGATGGCTCTGTCTACAACGGCCAGTTTGTCGATGGCAGACGACAGGGACAAGGGGAATTGCGCTTTGCTGACGGGACCCTCTACAATGGTGGCTTCTTTGATAACCAGATGCACGGTGCGGGGGTGATGGTCTATCCGGACGGGAAAACCTTTGCCGGCGACTTTGTCCGGGGCCGGCCGGTACCGTCGCCTCCATCGCCACCGGTCGACGTCCCGGCCAAAACTCCTGCCGATGCCCAGGCCGACACTTCGATGGATATCCCGACCGACGTGCCGGTCGATTCTCCGATCGGCACGTCACTGGCAGAGACGCCAAAGACCTCCGCCCCCCCTGTCGCGGTCAGCGAGCCGCCACCGGCTGCGCGACCGGCTGAAGCTGTGGTCGAATCACCCTCGGCAAGTCCGCCGGACCGGGAGGACGAAATATTTGCAACCATTCCGGTGGTGCCGCCACTGGTGCCGCCGACGGTTACCTATCTTCTCCCTGCCGAACCCGAGTCGATGGTCCGCCCGGAAAGCCTGGCCGGGAGGCGCGCCGAGGTGGTCCCGGCGTACCCGGTGCAGGGGGAACTGGTCCATGACGGTACCGGTCCGCCGCTGACCGGCAGTGCCGTGGTCGAATATCCGGATGGTCGACGTTATGACGGCGAGTTTCGAAACGGTCTGATGCATGGCAGCGGTCGGTTGGAACTGGCCAATGGCGACCGCTACCAGGGAGAGATGGAGAACGGCCTGATCCAGGGGCACGGCATGTATCGGTATCAGGATGGTCGCGAGTATACCGGTGATTTCCTGGCCGGAAAGAAGCAAGGATCGGGGGTTTTCAGTTATCCGGACGGTACCCGCTACGCCGGAGAGTTTGTCGAAGACCTCTTTTCGGGTAACGGTGCCTACCACTTTGCCGATGGCAGCCGCTATCAGGGGGCCTTCCGCCATGGTCGGTTTCATGGTCGTGGCGAACTGGAGTATGCTGATGGCAGTGTCTATCGGGGCGAGTTTCGCGATGACCTCCCCCATGGCAGCGGCGTGCTGCTGTCCGCCGACGGCAGTCGGTACGAGGGACAGTTCCGCTATGGCCGTCGTGACGGTGAAGGAATATTGATAGACAAGACAGGACGACGTTATACAGGCCGGTTTGCCAACGACCGGTTGGTGGAAAAACTGGAGTGATCTGGATCTGCCGGGACGGTTGACAGCCGGTAACCGGCTGTCGGGGCGAAGATCAGAACGGTCCCGGGCCGTGGGCTGATCCCGGCTACACGTACCGACAACAGGGCGACAGGAGAGAAAAAAGTGCGAAGAGTCGGGAAGAGTTGGGGAGAAAAAGGGAGGGAAGGGCTATGCGCTGGAGTTACAAGACCGTCCATTATGCCTTGAAGAAAGAGGGGTTGCTGGGCAGCACCTTCCTGGACCAGTCGGAGATGGAACAGTCTCTCAACGAGTACGGCATGGCCGGTTGGGAACTTGTTGCCATGGTCGATACCGTTGACGGTCTGATCGGGGTATTCAAGCAGCCACTGGCCATGAGTGGCAGCAGCTACCCCGCCTCTCCGGAGCCGTGGCCGGTAGAAGAGCCCATCGAGGCGGCAGAAAGGGAGGCCGTCTCCTTGGCGGGTGTGGAGAGAGAGTACCTGGAAGACGACGAATCGATCGCTGGGCAGGAAGACGAGGCTACCGCCACCCAACCCCTCACGGTCAGAGACGTTGGTAAGATCAGGATCGAGTGATATCTATCTCCCCGGCACAGTTGCGCACCATTTTGGCCTGGGTGGTCGGTTCAGCCGTTCAACCAAGGTTGAAAAACATCCCCACCTGGTATACCCCAACAGCCATGGCAAAGGCCATGAATGTATTGAAGGTCATGGAGAAAAATGCCCATTTCCAGGATGACTCCCGGGCGATGCAGACCACGGTGACGAAACAGGGGGCATAGAACATGATGAAGACCAGGGCGGCGACGGCCACCACCCGGTTCCAGTTGGGGTCCTTCTGCAGCCTTCGGGTGAGCGGTTCCGCCTCTTCTAGCGACACCTCACCCATGGAGTAGGCAGTGCCGAGCGTCGAGACGATCACCTCCTTGGCGGCAAAACCGCCAACCAGGGCGATGTTGGTACGCCAGTCGAAACCGGCGAGGCGGGAAACCGATTCCAGGGCGGTGCCAAATCGACCGGCCAGGGAGTTGCGCAGCGCCGCCTCCTGCTCGGCATTGTCTATTACCGCCAGGCGCAGGCCCAGACTTGCATCCATATCCTCTTCCGGGTCCACTTCGGCAGCCTTCCTTTCCCCTTCCACAGTTACCGGTGCCGCAGCGGGTTGGCTGGCGTTGAGAAGCTGTTCCCGCTGCCCCTGGAAAACCGCCTGCTCCTCTACGGAGAGTCCGGGAAAGGTCATCAGGGCCCAGAGGAGAACCGAGATGCCGAGAATGACCGTCCCGGCCTTCTTGATGTACTGGTAGGTTCGTTCCCAGGTGTGGATGAACAGTCCGCGCAGGGTTGGGAAGCGGTAGGGGGGGAGTTCCATGACAAAGGGGGTCGGTGCCCCGCGCAGGACCGTACTGCGGAGCAGTTTGGCCGCCAGCAGGGCCACCACCCAGGCCAGCATGGTGAAGAGAAACATGTAACGGGCCTTGTTGTCGCTGAAGAAGGCACCGATCAACAGGGCAAGAACCGGCAGTTTGGCGCCGCAGTTCATGAACGGTACGGTGAGCAGGGTGGCCATTCGTTCCTTGGGCGAACGGAGGGTCCGGGTGGCCATCACCCCTGGAACGGCACAGCCACCGGCGATGCCACCGGAGACAATGAAGGGCATCACCGAAGAGCCATGCAGCCCGAAGATCCGGAACACCCGGTCCATCATGAAGGCAACCCTGGCCAGGTAGCCGGAATCCTCAAGGACGGCGATACCAAAAAACATGAACATGATCAGCGGCACAAAACCGAGTACCCCACCCACCCCGTCAATCACCCCGGAGATGAGCATCGACTTGAACAGGCCATCGGGGAGGAGTCCGTCGATCAGGTCGCTCAGTCGGGCAAAGAGGGCTTCCAGCCAGGCGACCGGGGCCTCGCTCCAGGTGAAGGTGAAGCTGTAGAGAGTGAAGAGGATGAGGAGCATCACCAACGGCCCGACCAGGCGGTTGGTGAGGACCTTGTCGATCTTGTCGGAGGTGTAGAGGCGATCGGTATCGAAGGCGTGGCTTACCACCCCCTGTCGGAGGATCGACTTGATGTAGCCGTAGCGGTGGTCGGCAATGATCGCTTCGGGGTAGACATCAAGGGTCCGTTGGCAGTGCTCGGTGCTCAGCGAGACGATTCCTTCCAGTTTTTTTGCAGTGTCCGGATCGCTCTGCCGCCCTTTGACCAGAATCTGATCATCGTTTTCCAGGTATTTGATGGCGGTATACCGGGGTGGATAGAGATCGCTCATCAGTCCGGCCGTGCCAATCAGTGCCACCAGTTCATTGATCGTGGTGTCAAGGTCCTCGCCGTAGGAAAGGTCGCGTGGATCCCAGGTCGACTCTTCCCTGGCTGTAGCGATGCAGGCCTCGAGCAGCTCTTTGGTGCCGAAACCCGAGCGGGCGATGATCGGCACCACCGGCACCCGGAGGAGGGTGGCCAGGATATCGGCCTTGATCTCGATCCCCCTCGATTTGGCGACGTCGACCATGTTAAGGGCAATCACCAGAGGGACTCCGAGTTCCAGAAGCTGGCAGGTGAGGTAGAGGTTCCGTTCGAGATTGGAGGCATCGACAATGTTGATCACTACCTGGGGACGTTCGTTGACCAGATAGTCTCGGGCGACCAACTCTTCGGCGGAATAGGCGGTCATCGAATAGGTGCCGGGCAGATCCACCAGGGTGATGGCGGTTCCGGCGTGTCTGAGAAAGCCCTCCTTGTATTCGACGGTGATTCCAGGGTAGTTGCCGACGTGTTGGCGGGCTCCGGTCAACTGGTTGAAGAGAGTGGTCTTTCCGGCGTTGGGGTTACCCGCGAGGGCCATTCTCAGCTGCATCTCTTTGGCTCAAAAGGTGTTGTACAATATAAAGGCCAGCAGTACTCAATCTCCTGCGGCCAGTGACAGGGCAGAAACCACTCCCGGGACTGCATGGCCTGACGGGAGATACCCGCTGTCGGTTGCCTGCCCTGACCTGGGAAGTGGTGAACGGTATCCGGGCCGTTATCCGGGCCGTAAAACGATATGTTCGGCCTTGTTGTTGGTCCCCAACTCGCCGGCCCGTATCTGCAGCAGGGGGGCATGGCGACGCTGCTCTTCATCATTTTTCTCCGGGGTGGGCTTTTTCTGCGCAAGGCAGAGCCTGGCAGCACGAACAGCAGTTCTCCGCGCAGCAGCCACCTGTATCACGGTTTACCGCCATCCGCCACTGTCGAAAGAATCGCCGGCCGATATACCAGGCGCTGACCAGGAGAGCGAGGGCGACAAGGATATTTTCCAACATAGAATTCTCCCTAATGTTATTAGGAACATCTAACTTGCCGGGGCAAAAAAAAGGAGCCAGGGCAAAAAAGGGGAGCACAGGCCACAGTTCTACAGACAGGTGACGAGAATATTTTGTGACACTTCCGGGTCGAGACTGATGGTGCCACCATTAACCTTAAGAAGACAACGACTTCCCCTCTCCGGACAGATCACATCTGCTTCAACGCCAGGGTAGAGCCCCATGGAGGCCATACGGGCACACACCTTGCGGTCGCCGGTTACCTTGCAGACCCGAACCCGGCCGGTACGTATCTGTTCGGAGAGAGGGGCGCCATGACAGCATTGCCCCTGCAGGCAGTTCCTCTCTCTGGTTAGGGAGCAACACCCTTTTTTTTTCCATCCCTTAGCCAACATTCGTACCTCTCTAGTGTGGAGACAATTAGGTACAACAAACAGTAGCGGTGGTCAAGGGGATTTTCAAGGTGCCGTGTTGTTTTTAGGATAGCCTAAGAGCGCTTTTGGCCTTTTCAGCAGCACTCTTTCCTCGGTGGCTGGGGCGGGTCGGCAACCTCCACCATGATATAGTCGGCTTCGTTGTTACGCAAAGTCAGGGTTCCGCCCATCACCCGCAGGGCTACAGGGTCGTTCAGTGGCGCCCGTCCCTGGATGGTGATCTCGGTTCCGGGAACCAACCCCATCTCTCGTATTCGAAGACCCATCTCACCACCTACCCGGACCGTCTTGATGGTCCCAGTCTGCTGTTTGGCCATCAAACGCAGGTTTATCAGTGCCATGTTGTTGCCCTGTTGGCGCTACAACCAGTTGGCGGTCGGCTGGGCCATGCCGCCTGGTGTGGCAATTCAGTTCACTGTTTTCCTTCCCAGGAGTCTTTCAGGGTGACGGTTCGGTTGAATACCGGCTGGCCCGGTCTGGACTCTTCAGGGTCGGCAAAGAAATAGCCCTGCCGTTCAAACTGGAGTGGGAAGTCCGGTGGCTCAAGCAGGGAAGGTTCGGCCAGGGCGCCAGTCAGGACGACCTTGGAGGCGGGATTGAGGTGGTCAAGGAAGTCGAGACTCTTGTCTTCCTCCGGGTCGGCGACCGAGAACAGACGATCAAAGAGGCGAATGGTCACCGGCACGGCATCGGTGGCGGAAACCCAGTGGATGGTCCCTTTCACCTTTCTCCCGTCCGGTGCCGAACCACCCCTGGTGTCAGGGTCATAGGTGCAATGGACGGTGTTGACGACGCCGCTTGCCGGATCCTTGTCCACCGAGACACAACGCACCAGATAGCCGTAGCGCAGACGGACCTCGCGGCCGGGGGCGAGACGGTGGTATCGTTTGCCGGGCAGTTCCATGAAGTCGTCGCGTTCGATGTACAGTTCTTTGCTGAAGGTGATTGGCCTCTCCCCCATTTCTTCGTTTTGCGGGTGATTTTTAGCCATCACCTGCTCTTGCCGGCCTTCCGGATAGTTGTCGATAACCAGCTTCAGTGGCTCGAGTACGCACATGCGCCGTTCGGCCTTGAGGTTGAGGTCGGCGCGTACTTCGTTTTCCAGAACAGCCATGTCGATCCGGCTGTCACTTTTGCCGATCCCAATATTGCGGCAGAAAGAGCGGATGGCGGCAGGGGTGTAGCCACGCCGGCGCAGGCCGGAGATGGTGAGCATCCTCGGGTCGTCCCAACCATCGACGTGGCTGCCGGTCACCATCTTCAGCAGTTTACGCTTGCTCATTACCGTATAACTCAGGTTGAGACGGGCAAATTCAATTTGCCGGGGGTGGCAAGGGGTCTGCAGGGTGGCCAGAACCCAGTCGTAGAGTGGCCGGTGGTCTTCAAACTCAAGAGTGCAGAGGGAGTGGGTGATCCCTTCCAGCATGTCCGAGAGGCAGTGGGTGTAGTCGTACATCGGGTAGATCTGCCAGCTTTGACCGGTACGATGGTGTGCAACCTTGAGAATCCGGTAGAGCACCGGGTCGCGTAGATTGAGATTGGCCGAGGCCATATCGATCTTTGCCCGCAGGACGTGCGAACCCTCTGCCAGTTCACCCTGTCGCATCTGTTCAAAAAGGGCGAGGTTTTCGGCAATGCCGCGCTCCCGGTAGGGGCTGTTCTGGCCTGGTTCGGTGAGGGTGCCGCGGTATTGACGGATCTCCTCCGGGGAAAGCTGGCAGACATAGGCTTTGCCCAATTCGATCAGCCGTACGGCAAAATCGTACAGCTGGGGAAAATAGTCGGAGGCGAAGCGGACCTGCTCTGTCCATTCAAAGCCCAGCCAACGGACATCCTCCTGGATGGAGTTGACGTAGGTGATCTCCTCCCGGCTGGGGTTGGTATCGTCGAAACGGAGGTTGCAAAGGCCGTTGAACTCTTCAGCCACGCCGAAATTGAGACAGATCGACTTGGCATGGCCGATGTGCAGGTAGCCGTTTGGTTCCGGTGGAAAGCGGGTGACGATCTTCTGGTGCTTGCCGGTTTGCAGATCATCGGCAATGATCTGACGGATGAAATCGAGGGGTTTGCCGTTTGCGGCGCTACTGTTGTCCATGGGGAGGCTCGTTGGCTTTTGGTGTTGTCAGTTTTGGCTGAAAAAGCGGCTGGCGGCTCGCAGTCGCTGGATAACCCGTTCCCGGCCGATGGCCAGCAGGGCCTCGAACATCGACGGTCCGGCAAGCTGGCCGGTTACCACGGTGCGCACGGCGTTGATCAGCACACCCGGCTTGACGCCCAGTTGCTCGGCCATTTCCCGGGCGGCCGCCTCGCTGGTAGTCAGATCGAAGCGATCGAGGGCCTGATAGCGATCGGCCAGGGCCGGTAGCCATTCTCCCAGTTCCGGGTTCTTGGCGAGATGTTTGGCCTCTGCTTTCGGGTCGACAGCGAAGTCATCGGCAAAGTAGGCACGTCCCAGGCTGGTAAAATCCTTCAGAGTATGGAAGCGGTCGCGGATCAGTTCGAGGGTGCTGTGGTACCAATCCTGTTGGCTGCCGGCGTACTCCTCCTGCCAGAGCCCCGCCTGAGTCAGCTCCTCTCTCACCAGCTCGCCCAGTTCGGCGATGGGCAGATGGCGAAGATAGTAGGCGTTGATGTGGATTGCCTTGGGGTCGGTGAAAAACTTCGGGTCATCCTTGCGGTAATTGAAGATGGCATTGGCCTTGTTGATCCGTTCCAGGGAGAACTCCCGGATAAGCTCTTCGCGGGAAAAGATCTCCTGGTCGTTGCCGGCCGACCAACCGAGGAGGGCGAGGAAATTGTTGAAGGCCCAGGGGATGAAACCGTGGTCGCGATAGAACTGGACGGCAACGATCTCGCCGTGGCTCCGTTTGGAGATCTTGGCCTTTTTGCTGTCCAGGGTGAGCGGCATGTGGGCGAAGACCGGCAGCGGCGCCTCCAGGGCCTCGTAGAGCAGCACCTGTTTCAGGGTGTTGGTCATGTGGTCCTGGCCGCGGATTATATGGCTGATCCGGTCACGGATATCATCGACCACGTTGGAGAGCAGGTAGAGTGGGGTGCCGTTGGATCGGAGGATGACAAAATCCTCCACTTCCCGGTAGTCGGCGGCGATCCGGCCAAGAATCCGGTCTTCGTAGGCAAGCTGGCCGTTCCGGTCGGGTACCTTGAAGCGGACCACCCAGGGCGCGCCGGCCGCTTCCTGGGCGGCAACCTGGTCGCTCGAGAGGTTGCGGCAATTGCGGTCGTAGCCCAGCTGCCCTTTGGCGGCGAGGGCAGCCTCACGTTTTGCCTCAAGTTCCTCTTTGCTGCAGAAGCATTTGTATGCCTTGCCGGCGGCCAGCAGTCGTTCTGCCGCCTGGATGTGGTAAGAGATGAAATCGGTCTGGAAATAGGGCCCCTCGTCAAAATCGATACCCAACCAGGCCAAGCCCTCGAGGATGCCGTCAATGGAGCCGGCCGAAGAACGGTCGGTGTCGGTATCTTCTATACGTAGAATCAGCCTGCCGTTGTTCTGGCGGGCGTACAGCCAGTTGTACAGGGCTGTTCTCGCCCCACCGATATGCAGGTAGCCGGTGGGGCTGGGGGGGAAGCGTAGACGGGTCTCTGACATGTGGTCTCCTCTATGGTACCAAGTGGTACCCTCTGCGGTACCACTTGGTACCTTCCGGTACCCTCTCTGCCCAGGCGACGAACTTAAGCAGGCGGGGAAGGGCGGTGTTTGCCGGTAATCCTGCCGGACCGCTCTTGCTGGCTGCCGTTATCCGGTGGCTGCCCGGTGGCTGTGGATAGCGTCCGGGCACAGGCTGCCGGCCGGGGGGTACGGCAGATTTATAGCTATTTTCGGAGGATTATTCAAGCCGATATCAGTCTCCTGGGCGAGTCGGATGCCATCTGGCCGATTCTGTCCGCCACCAACGGTAAACCATTTGCCAGTGCCCCGCTGGCCGCCACTGGTTGGTGCTCTGCCGGCCGCCACTGGCTGGTGGTGGTCCCTGGTCGGTTGTCAGGCAGCTGTTTTCTCTTGTTGCCGGCTGGTGAACTGAGTATAGTTGCGGCTTTCCGACTGGCTGATTGGCCGGGTGGCTTCCCTTTGCCCACTCTGTTTACTGCTCTGCTGCCGGGTCTGTCTGGCACCGGCTGGTCAGTTTGACTCGCGTCCGGTCTACCCGATCCTTGCGTAAGAAGCAAGACCAACAAGCAGCCTGCAGAGGTTGTTTGCACAAACAATCCGCAGAACAGAGGCAAATGAATGGCGAAGAAAGTTCTAGTCAGTGACAATCTCTCTCAGGTCGGGGTCGACGTTCTCCGTCGGGCCGGTCTTGAGGTAACGGTGCAGACCGGTCTGGCGCCGGCGGAACTTATAGATACCATCGGTGAGTATGACGGGCTGGTCATTCGCAGCGCCACACGGGTTACCGCCGAGCTGATTGCCGCCGCATCCCGCCTGAAGGTGGTTGGCCGGGCCGGAATCGGTCTGGACAATGTCGACATCACGGCGGCCAGCCAGAAGGGGATAGTGGTAATGAACGCCCCCGACGGCAATGCCACCACCGCTGCTGAGCATGCCATCGCCATGATGCTGGCCCTGGCCCGCAATATCCCCCTTGCCTGCCAGTCGATGAAGGCGGGGAAATGGGAGAAGAAGAGATTCATCGGCCGGGAACTGACCGGCAAGACTTTCGGGGTGATCGGCATCGGGCGAATCGGCGGAATTGCTGCCAGCCGGGCCCAGGGGCTGAAGATGAAGACCATCGCCTATGATCCGCACATGCCCAGGGAGATGGCGGAGAAGATCGGCGTGGAACTGGTCAGCCTCGAAGAGCTGGCGAAAAACGCCGACTGTATCTCGGTACACGTCCCCCTCACTCAGGAAACGAGGCACCTGCTCTCCGACCAGTTTTTTTCCTGGATGAAGAGTGATGCGATGTTGATTGACTGCGCTCGAGGTGGAATATGCGATGAGGAGGCGCTCTATCGGGCCCTGGTGGAGGGGAAAATTGCCGCCGCCGCCCTTGACGTTTTTGCCATAGAGCCTACCAGTCTGGACAATTGTCCTCTTCTTGGACTGGATAATTTCATCTGTACCCCGCATCTCGGTGCCTCCACCAGTGAAGCACAGGAGAGTGTAGCCCTGATCATAGCCGAGCAGGTTGCCGATTACCTTTTGAAGGGGGCGATAACCAATGCGGTCAATGTACCATCGGTAACCGATGAGGTGCTGGCCCAGGTTGGCCCGTATATCCATCTTGGCGAGATGCTTGGCTGCCTCCATATGCAGCTTGCCCGTGGCGGGGTGGACGAGGTCTCCATCGAGTACAGTGGGGAATTTGCCGAGTTGAACACCAGTCCGGTGACGGTTGCCTTCTTGAAGGGGCTCTTTACGCCGATACTGAAAGATGCTGTCAACTATGTCAATGCGCCGCTGATTGCCCGGGAGAGGGGTATCCGGGTAATCGAATCAAAGAGTGAGAAGTCTGACGATTTCGTCAACACACTTTCGATCCGGGTCAGAACAGACAGCGGCGAGAATATACTGGTTGGTACCGTCTTCGGCCGGCGCGAACCACGCCTGGTTCGCTTCAACACCTTCCGCCTCGAGGCTTTGCCGGTGGGGCCGATGCTGCTCGTCTGCAACCGGAATGTGCCGGGGGTGATCGGTGCGCTGGGAACGACTCTCGGTGAGGCTGGAGTGAATATCTCCCGCATGACGGTGGGGCGAGAGGAGGAGAGCAACCAGAATATCATCCTGCTCAGCACCGATGCACTGGTTTCCAGGGAACTGCTGGCCAGGGTTGAACAGTTGGATAATGTCACCAGCGCCCGGGTATTGGATCTGACCGCGGTGACTACGCAGGAAAAAATGTCATAACGAGGAGTGAGAGGATGTCCGAAAACGGCAAAGTACAGGATGCGGAATGTGGCTGCGGCGAGGGAAAGGTGCCCGACAAGGAAGGTCGGTGTGTCATGCCGGAAGTGACCTTCCCCGCCTTTATCCTCTCTTTGAACACCTCCGCCCTCTACCATCTGGGTGAGATCGCCGATCCGGCTACCGGCAAGAAGATTGTTGATCTCGATCTTGCCAGACATGCCATTGACACCATGGTCCTGATGCAGAACAAAACCAAGGGGAATCTGACTGTCGAAGAGGGGGAACTGCTCAAGAACATCCTCTATGATATCAAACTGCGGTTCGTAAAAGTCGCGAAGAGATAGACCCTGTGGAGGCATCGGCCAGAGAGGAGAGGTGGCTGCTGGCGCCGGCGAAGGTTAACCTCACCCTGGAGGTGGTGGGCAGGCGTGCCGACGGCTACCATGAGTTGCGCACCTGGATGCAGAAGCTTGAACTGGCCGATGAACTGTATCTGCAGGTGGAAATAGGCCAGGGAGTCTCCTGCCAGTGTGACGATCCGGCTCTGCCGGTTGGCGGTGATAATCTTGCCGTCCGGGCGGCAGAGGCCTTTCTTGCTGCCAGCCGTCGGGCAGCCGGTCGGCGGGTAACCATAAGGCTGGCTAAGAAAATACCGGTTGCCGCCGGCCTCGGCGGCGGCAGCAGTGATGCCGGGGCGGTACTGCGTGGGCTGAACAGTATCTTTGCCGAAGAGTTCTCCAGCGAACAACTGGTTGATCTGGCCAGGCCCCTTGGCGCCGATGTGCCTTTTTTTGCTCTCCCTGATCCGGCAGTTTATGCTGAAGGGATTGGGGATAGGATGCGCCCGGTGCCAAGCCTGACCGGGTGCTGGTTTGTCCTGGTGAATCCGG
The DNA here is from genome assembly GCA_011390165.1 of Desulfobulbaceae bacterium. Taxonomy (GTDB): domain Bacteria; phylum Desulfobacterota; class Desulfobulbia; order Desulfobulbales; family Desulfocapsaceae; genus Desulforhopalus_A. Next base: position 15,141 of record JAABSV010000005.1, on the reverse strand, counting down.
GCTTCTTCGTTTCCACGGCCTGGGTTTTTGCCAATTTAGCATTGACAAGGAGAGCGAAAAACTCTACAGTGCCCTGCTCTGAACTGTGTCGATCCTTTCTGCCGGGAGGGCCTTTTCCTCTACTGCACAACGATCTTGAGGCGGTGACCGGTGCTGTCCACCCGGAGATAGGAGAGATAAAAGAATCCCTGCTCGCTGCCGGCGCCTTAGTGGCCCTGATGTCTGGCAGTGGCCCGACCGTGTTCGGTATATGGCCAGATGAAAAAGCGGCCAACAGTCATGATTTGCAGGGTATTGTTGATCCTTTGCGCCGTCGGTACGGCGAAAAGGTGTTTGTAACGAGGTCGCGCACTGGGGCGTCGCCAAGTGGTAAGGCACCGGGTTTTGATCCCGGCATTCGTAGGTTCGAATCCTTCCGCCCCAGCCAATGCACAACGCCGGTCCAGGCCTGTCGAGATGTGAAGAGATGAAGCGAGATCTGAAAATTTTCACCGGTAATGCCCATCCCCAGTTGGCCAAGGAGATAACCGATCATCTGCGCATACCGTTGAGCCAGGCTGATGTCCGCAAGTTCAGCGATGGTGAGATTTTCGTCGAGGTCAAGGAAAACGTCCGCGGCCACGATGTCTACGTGGTGCAGCCGACCTGTACGCCGGTAAACGACCATCTCATGGAACTGGTGATCATGGTCGATGCCCTGCGCAGGGCCTCGGCCAGACGGATCACGGCGGTCGTTCCCTATTATGGATACGCCAGGCAGGATCGGAAAAACGCCCCCCGAGTACCGATAACGGCCAAGGTGGTTGCCGAGATGTTCATGGTGGTCGGGGTACGCCGGGTACTCTGCATGGACCTCCATGCCGGCCAGATTCAGGGTTTTTTCAACATCCCCGTTGACCATCTTTTTGCCGCCCCAGTCGTGCTCCGCTACATCATGGAGCATCTCGGCAACGATGTGGTCATGGTCTCCCCCGATGCGGGGGGAGTGGAACGGACCAGAGCCTTTGCCAAACGGCTGAACTCCGGCCTGGCGATCATCGACAAACGCCGTGACCGCCCCAACGAGTGTGAGGCGATGCATGTCATTGGCGATGTTCGTGGCAAGACGGCAATCCTCATGGACGACATGGTCGATACTGCCGGAACCCTCTGCGCCGGGGCGAAGACCCTGCTGGAAAATGGTGCGAAGGAGGTCCACGCCTGCTGTTCCCATGCGGTTCTGTCCGGCCCGGCTTTGGAGCGGATCATGCAGTCGGAGATGCGCTCTCTGGTGGTGACCAATTCCATCCCGCTACGCGGGGAAGCGATCAACTGCCAAAAAATAAAGGTACTTTCGGTCTCCGGTCTGCTGGCCGAGGCGATCAACAGGATTCATAACGAGGATTCGGTCAGTTCGCTGTTCGTCTGACCGGCTCCTCTCTATTCACCATATACACCGAATCTTTATCATATTCTGCCAGATTGTCCGCGCCAGACTGCCGGCGACCTTCCGGCAAAGGAGGAACCATGTTTCAGGTTGAAATGTCCGCTTCTGTGAGAAATACGTCCGGTAAAGGACCCATGCGGCAGCTGCGGATGCAGGGGATGACCCCGGCGGTGGTCTACGGTGGTGGCGGCGAGGCGATGAAGCTGCAGCTGGACACCAAAATACTGACCGCCAAGCTGCTCGACTTCTATCGTCGAAATACTGTGGTCTCGCTGAAAATCGATGAGCAGCAGGAAAAAAACGTCATGGTTGGCGAAGTGCAGACCGATCCGGTCCGTGACACCCTGATCCATGTTGATTTTCTGGAAATAGATCTGGAAAAGGAACGCTCCTACACTGTACCGATAGTCTACAAAGGGGTAGCCAAGGGTGTCGACCTGGGGGGGAATATGGTCGTGTCCTGTAACAACCTGGTACTCAAAGGTCGCCCCCTGGATATTCCTGACCAGTGCGTTGTCGATGTCACCCCCCTGGCAATCGGCAGCCGGATTATCTGTGGCGAAATAGCCATCTCCGACAAGGTACGGATGGTCACCCCTGCCGATACCCTTGCTGTGGCAGTGATCAAGCCCGGCCAGAAACTGGAAGGGTAATCGCTCTTACCACGGCCGGCTTTACTCCGCCGCCCCCTGGTACCGGTATTGCCGGTGCTGGTCGCCCTTTGGCGCAATGGCCCGGAAAAGGCTGTCTTTTCTGGGCCATTGCCTTGTCTTCCGGTGCAGAGTTGACAACACCCCTGGGTACAGGAAAGAGAGCCGACAGGAACATTTACCTGGGGGAAGGCAATGGCGGGTCTGGACTTTCTGATAGCTGGTCTTGGTAATCCGGGCGAGCAATATCTTCACTCCCGCCACAATCTGGGTTATCTGGTTGTGGATGACTTGGCCCGGCGCTGGCAGGCCGGAGAGTTCCAGGAGAAATGGCAGGGCCGCCATATCCTTTGCCGGCTGGGTAGAATGCGGGTACACCTGGTCGAGCCCCTCACCTTTATGAACCGCAGCGGTCTGGCCGTTGCCCAGTATCAGCGTTTTTATCAGATTCCTCTCGAGTCCCTTCTGGTCATCCATGATGATCTCGATCTTCCTCCTGGGCGAGTGAAACTGGCCAGGGGAGGGGGTACCGCCGGCCACAACGGCCTCCGTTCCATTGTAGCAACTCTGGGCAGCAGTGATTTCTACCGTTTGAAAATCGGCATTGGCCGTCCTGGCCAGGGCGATGTGCACCATGACTTTCCGGTTGATCGTTACGTCCTGAGTGCCCTAGGGGCAGATGAGCAGGCTATCCTGCAGAAGCTCTTCGATCGTCTGGAAGAGGGGATACGCCTCTATCTGCAGGGCGAGCCGGCCAAGGCGATGGGTCTGCTCAATACGTGGAAATCTCCATAACCGGAAAAAATGCGGCAAACAGGCGCGGAATGTGCTATAGTACCATTCGTTGGATGTTCCGCGCTCCTGCATGACCCTTTCCACCTCTCCACCGGCAACCTTGAGGGGATAGCCCGCCGGCGTAAGAGTGGTCCCCAAGAATGGTCCTCACGTGTAGGCCATTTATTTTCGGCGTGTCCCCTGACCTGCATGCAGATACGTACCTAGTGTCTTTGCTTTATCGCCAAGCTGTTCAGCCTTGGGCAAGGCGCCCAGTGAAAAGGAGAGAACTGTGTTTTCAGAAGGTGATATGGCTGTTTACCCGGCCCATGGTGTCGGCGTGATCAAGGCGGTGGAAACCAAGTCCATCGGTGGCATTGATCAGTCCTTCTATGTCCTGGAGATTCTCGACAACAGTATGAGAATCCTGATCCCCACCAAGGGGAGCAAAAATGTCGGTCTGCGGGCGATTGTCGGCAAGACCGAAGTTCGTGATGTGCTCGATATTCTTGCCGACCGGACGGTGGAACTTGGTGCCCAGACCTGGAACCGACGGTATCGTGACTACATGGAGAAGATCAAGACTGGGTCAGTCCATGAGGTTGCCGTGGTCTTGAGGGATCTTTGCCTGTTGAGTGTCGACAAGGATCTCAGCTACGGCGAACGGAAGATGCTTGACACCGCCAAAAATTTGCTGGTGAAGGAGCTTTCTTTGGCCCAGGATACTGAAGAGGCAGCGGTGAGCCGAACCATTGAGGCGATTTTTTCCTGAACCGTGCTCACCCTCCCTGGGCTCCTCCCTTCTCTGCCCTTCATCGCCATCAGGCGGGTATGGAAAGCAGTTTCGCTACGAACGGACCAGAACCTTCACAGGAACAGCCGCTGACGGTGATCGTCGACCGGAATCGTGCCGGTATGCGTGTCGACCAGATGTTGACTGAGCTTCTCCCAGAACTCTCCCGTAGCCAGATTTCTCATTCAATCCGTCTCGGTCTGCTCGCCGTTGATGGACAGTGCCGAAAAAGTGGCTATCGACTGAAGGAGGGAGAGGTAATTAGCGGCCGAATCGAGCGGCCAGCCATGCACAGCCTCGAGGCCGAGGAACTTGATTTTCCCATCCTCTACGAGGATGATGATCTGCTGGTTCTGTCAAAACCTCCCGGCCTGGTGGTACATCCCGGCAGCGGCAACCACCAGGGTACCCTGGTTCATGGCCTCCTGTACCACTGCCAGGCTATTGCTGAAGTGGGCGATCAGAACCGCCCGGGCATTGTCCATCGCCTTGACAAAGAGACCTCGGGGATCATGCTGGTGGCTAAAAGTGATCCGGCTCATCGGCAACTGGTTGATGATTTTAAAAATCGGCGACTGCAGAAAGAATACCTTGCCCTCGTCCACGGCCGGCCACCGGCAGCGGCAGGGAGAGTGGTAGCGGCCATTGGCCGCCACCCTGGTCAGCGGCAAAAGATGGCCGTTCATACGGTGGGCGGCCGGCACGCAGCCAGCCGCTACCGGGTCATAGCTGGGGACCTGCAGGGCCAGATTGGTTGCCACAGCCTGCTCCGGGTAGAGATTGAAACTGGCAGGACCCACCAGATCCGGGTCCACCTGGCCCATCTCGGTTGTCCGGTTGCCGGCGACAGGGTGTACGGGTCAGGGCGGGACAACAGCCCTTTCCCGCGGCAGATGCTGCACGCCTGGCGGTTGCTCTTTGCGCATCCACTCAGCGGCCGAACACTGGACCTGACTGCCCCGTTGTGGCCTGATTTTGCCGCAGTTCTGACCTCTCTGGGAGTCGACCCGCAATGCATATAGCGGTTACCGGCACTATTGGCAGCGGCAAGAGTACGGTGGCCCGGTTACTGAGCAACGCGCTCCTGGCCGAGTATATCGACAGCGATCAAATCTGCCGGCAGCGTCTGGCACCTGGTGAAGCGGGACTGATCGCCCTGCAGCAACGGACCGGCGACCGTTTTATCGCTCCTGATGGAAGCCTTCATCGGCAACTGCTGCGGCAGGTGGTATTTACCGAGCCGCAATTGCGTACTGTCCTGGAAGAGATCCTTCACCCCCTGGTGCAGGAAGAAATTACCCGCCGGCTTGCCGCCTGTGCCGCTGTTGGTAGTATCCTTGTGGTGGAGGTGCCGCTGCTCTTTGAGCTTGGCTGGCAGAAAAAATTTACCTGTACCGTTGTTGTCGCCGGTGGCTGGGAGCAGTGCCTGCTTCGGGCCAGCAGGCGGGACGGGGTGGATCGGGCAGAGATCGCCAGGATTCTGGCCGTGCAGATGCCGGTGGAGGAGAAGATCGCCCTGGCCGATTTTGTGGTGAATACTTCCGGTACCTACACCGCAACCGTTGTCCAGACTGCCTGGCTGGTGAACTATTTGGCAAGCCTGGCAACGCAGGCCACCTTCGACGCTGCTCTTCCCATGCATGGCAGTCACATGGAAGCATGAGGGTATCCAGTACGGCGGCAGGCTGGCTGGTTGTGCCGGTGGTGGCCTTGTCAAGGCCGATAAAGCCGATAAGGCCGACGGGACGGCGAACGAGGCAGAAAGAAATACCGACCTGGAGGTCGGTACCCGACAGTCAGACCGGGGATCAATTGTCTGCCGGCATTGCCGGCCGGTCAGACTGGTGAGTGGCACAGCCTGAGCGACGACCGGTCTCAGCCGGCAGTCCAAGATTTTGATGTTAAAAAGCTTGACAGTGCTATCTTGAAAACGTATATCATTTGCCTGAAGGTCTTAGCAGTTCTATCCCCTGTCTGAATTGAATCGCAGTAGTTGAACCACTGATGGTGTCCTGAACCAACCCTCTCTGCCGAAAGGCACGCAAAGGCACTTTTCCATGGTAAAGTGTCCCGCATGTCGTGGCAACGTCTGGAGTGACAGAAACCTGCCATAGCCTCACAACCTTTCCCCCGCTAGGGAGAGCCAGTGCGGCATTTCCACTGAGAGGCTCCCTGCGGAGCCCGTGTACGTGCAGAGCATTTTTTTCTGGACCGGGCGGCTGAACGCGCCATCAGTTCCCAAAAAATTGAACACGGCTTTTTCACCCATTCCGGTATCGTCGCCCGGAGGCCCGCTTGAACATGGCATATTTCCCTAAACCCTCGGTGGTGGTGAAGGCGGTGTCCGGACAATGTTTCGGCGAGTTGCCGGCAGGAATCTACCGAACTGCCACCACGATGCGGCAAAGCCGCTGCGGTGCTGGGCTGCCGGTCAACCGGTCGCCCATCGATCCGCCTGCATAAGCCACTCGTCCGGCCCGGGAAACACAAGCAATACGGTACGTTCCAGGTTTTCCCTCATTAACCAGCAGCCGCGTCACTGCAGGGCAGCATGATGCGGTACGGTCGCTATACCCGGTGCCGCAGAGCCTCAACTCTGTCGCTGCCGGTACACAAGTCACGGACAACGACGCTCACTTGGCGCACTGCCTCAATACCCAGCAAAGGAGAAGGAGATTAATGAATCTGGCGGAACTTAAACTGATGAAAATCGGTGAATTAGTGCAGCTTGCGCGGGATTTGAACATCGAGGGCTTCAGTTCCCTGCGGAAACAGGAGCTGATTTTTGCCATATTGAAGGCCCAGTCGGTGAAAGATGGCAAGATGCGCGGCAGTGGCGTCCTGGAGATACTTCCTGATGGTTTTGGCTTCCTCAGGGCACCCGATTACAACTATCTGCCCGGCCCGGACGATATTTACGTTTCTCCATCGCAGATCCGCCGGCTGAATCTGCGTACTGGTGATACCATCGAGGGGCTGGTCCGCTCGCCCAAGGAGGGGGAGCGCTATTTTGCCTTATTGAAGGTCGACAGTGTCAATTTCGATCCACCGGATGCCACCAAGCAGAAAACCCTCTTTGGCAACCTCACCCCGCTGCACCCCGAGGAAGCTTTCACCCTGGAATGGCAACCTGACAACATCTCAATGAGGGTGATGGATATGTTTGCGCCGATTGGCAAGGGCCAGCGGGGCCTCATTGTGGCGCCGCCGCGTACCGGCAAGACGGTGCTGATGCAGAAGATCGCCAACTCCATTGTTCGCAACCACAAGGAGGTTTACCTGATTGTCCTGCTGATCGATGAACGTCCCGAGGAGGTCACCGAAATGACCAGGAGCGTCAAGACCGCCGAAGTGGTCAGCTCGACCTTTGACGAACCCCCCCAGCGACATATCCAGGTTGCCGAGATGGTCATAGAAAAGGCCAAACGCCTCGTTGAGCACAAAAAAGATGTGGTGATCCTCCTCGACTCGATTACTCGTTTGGCCAGGGCCTACAACACCGTTACGCCGGCAAGCGGCAAGATTCTCTCCGGTGGCGTGGAGGCCAATGCCCTGCACCGGCCAAAGAGGTTTTTTGGTGCGGCGCGGAACATTGAAGAGGGGGGCAGCCTGACCATCATCGCTACCGCCTTGATTGAGACCGGCAGCAAGATGGACGAGGTGATTTTCGAGGAATTCAAGGGGACCGGCAATATGGAACTGGTTCTCGACCGGAAGATGGCCGACAAGAGGATCTTCCCATCCATTGACCTGAAGCGTTCCGGTACCCGCAAAGAGGACCTGCTGATCAAGGCGGAGTCGCTCAATCGGATCTGGATTCTGCGTAAGTTGCTCAGTGCGATGAATCCCGCCGACTGCATGGATTTCCTCATCGACAAGTTGAAGTTGCAAAAGACCAACGAGGACTTCCTCGATTCGATGAATACCTGAGCCGGTAACCGCTGGGACTGGATTTTTGTTGAAAAAAATCCACGGTAGAGTACTATTGCTGGCCTGTATCCAATTTTAGTCAGAGAAGATTTCAGCTTACCCATACCCGCGCCGGTAAGGCGTGTCGGAGGAATAATTGCTATGAAAGAAGGTATACATCCGGAATATCAAAAAATTACTGCCCATTGCGCCTGTGGCAACACGGTCGAGCTTGGTTCGGTGAATAAGGAGATGAAGGTAGAGATTTGTTCTGCCTGCCATCCATTCTTTACCGGGAAGCAGAAACTGGTTGATACCGCCGGACGGATCGAGAAATTTAAACAGCGCTACGCCCAGCACTACGCCAAAGTCGCCAAGGAAAAGGGCTGATTTGACTCTGGCCCCCCATCGGGGGAAACCCGATACCTGCTGGATTTGCCCAATAGTCCACAACGATGCTTGCCATGGTTGTGGACTTTTTTTTCATTAGCCCGAACGGATAGTGATAATGTTTGCAAAATTTGCCGATCTTGAAGAGAAAATTGCCGACCTGGAAGGGCGGCTGTCCGATCCAGGCCTGATCGCCGACCAGCAGGCCTATCAGCGAATTGTTCGTGAACATGGGCGGTTGCAGAAGCTGAACCATCTCTACCAGGAGTATCGGCGGGTACAGCGGGAGGTCGCCGAGAATCGGGCCCTTCTCCACGACGAAAATGAAGATCAGGAGATGCGGGAACTGGCCCGGGCGGAGTTGGATGACCTGGCTGAACAGGGGGAAAAACTGGACAGGGAGATAAAAGTCATCCTTCTCCCCAGAGACCCCAACGATGAACGGAATACTTTTCTGGAGATTCGAGCCGGTACCGGTGGTGATGAGGCGGCTCTCTTTGCCGGCGACCTCTTCCGGATGTACAGTCGCTACGCCGAGCAGATGGGCTGGCGGGTGGAGATCATCAGTGCCAACCCTCTTGGCAGCGGCGGCTTCAAGGAAGTCATTGCCCTGATCAGCGGCGACCACGTCTACTCCAAACTGAAATACGAGAGCGGGGTGCACCGGGTTCAGCGGGTGCCGGAGACTGAGGCCCAGGGGCGGATCCACACCTCGGCGGTGACTGTGGCAGTGCTTCCCGAAGCCGATGAGGTGGAGGTGCATATCGACATGAACGAGTTGAAGTTCGATGTCTTCCGTTCCTCAGGACCTGGTGGACAGTCGGTTAACACGACCGATTCGGCGGTACGGGTGACCCACTTGCCCACCGGTCTGGTGGTGATCTGTCAGGATGAGAAGTCACAGCACAAGAATAAGGCCAAGGCCCTTACTGTGTTACGGGCAAGACTGCTGGATCAGATGGAGCAGGCGCAACACGACCAGATTTCCAAAGATCGGAAGAGCCAGGTGGGGAGTGGTGACCGGAGTGAGAGGATCAGGACCTACAATTTTCCTCAGGGGAGAATGACCGATCACCGGATCAACCTCACTCTCTACAAGCTCGATGCGATCATCGATGGTAAACTGGATGACGTCATCTATCCGCTCATCGCCCATGACCAGGCTGAAAAACTTAAAGCGATCGAGTAAACGGCCGGCAGCGGTTGCCGGAGCGAGGCAGAAAATTGCTGGTGGGGGAGGTTGATGCGGTTGGCAGAGCTGCTTGAAACCGGGTCGGCCGCCCTGCAGCGGGCCGGGGTGGAAAGCCCCCTCCTCGATGCCCGGCTGCTGCTTGAGTACTGCAGCGGCAAGAGCAGGACGGCGCTCTTTCTTCACCCGCTGGATAGTGTGTCAGACGAGGTGGCCGACCGCTACCTGGCGGCAATCGCTCGCCGGCAGCGACGCGAACCGCTTGCCTACATTCTTGGCGAACGAGAGTTCTGGTCCCGTTCCTTTCTGGTCAACCCGTCGGTACTCATACCCAGGCCGGAGACCGAGTTTCTCCTGGAACAGGTCCTCTCTCGGGTTGATCGGGAAAATCTTCGTTCCGGTCACCTCCTCGATCTCTGCTGCGGCAGCGGGGTGATTGCGGTGGTTCTCGCCATCGAAACCGGTAAGGCGGTGGTGGCGGTCGATATCTCCGCCGAGGCCCTGGCGGTTGCCGGAGAAAACAGCCGTCGACATCGGGTGGCGTCTCAGGTCCACCTGCTCCAGGCCGATCTTCTTGCCCCCTTTGCCGAAAGGGAGGTTTTCTCTCTGGTGGTCAGCAATCCCCCCTATGTCCGCAGCGGTGAATTGGCCGCCGGTCTGGCCCCGGAAGTGGCCTTCCACGAGCCGCACCTGGCTCTTGATGGTGGTGCCGACGGGCTGTTCCTGATCAGTCGGATACGTCAGGCACTGCCCGCTGTTCTCAGCCCCGGCGGCGATTTTTTCCTCGAGTTCGGAGCAGAGCAGGCCGAGGCGGTGCTGACCATGTTCCAGGCACCATCGGAGAATGGCCGTGATTTTTGCCGGTTGGCAGTGATTCAGGATTATGCCGGTCGTGATCGGGTTCTCCATGCCCGCATGGCGAACGAGTAAAGGAGTTGTTATGGAAAAACTGGTTATCGAAGGTGGGAGGCCGCTGGTCGGCGAGGTGCCGATCAGCGGTGCTAAGAATGCTGCCCTGCCCCTGCTTGCTGCAACCCTTCTCACCCCGGGCCGGCACCGCCTGTACAATGTTCCTGATCTGCGCGACACCCGGACCTTTATCCGCCTGCTTGCCGATCTTGGTGTGGAGAGCCAGCGGGAGAAAGAATGTCTCATTCTCGACAGCAGCCGGTTGCGTCATGCCGAGGCCTCATACCGGTTGGTGAAGACCATGCGAGCCTCGGTTCTGGTCCTTGGTCCACTCCTGGCCAGACTCGGTCGGGCACGGGTCTCGCTGCCCGGCGGCTGTGCCATAGGGGCCAGGCCGATCAACTTTCACCTGATGGGATTGGAACAGCTCGGTGTGCGTTGCCGTTTGGAGGGAGGCTATGTCGATGCCAGAGCGGAAGGGCCGCTGCACGGGGCGGTGATCTACTTTGACATTCCGACGGTGACCGGCACCGAAAACCTGTTGATGGCCTCGGTGCTGGCGGAAGGGACCACGGTGCTGAAAAATGCCGCCAGGGAGCCGGAGATCGGCAACCTCATCGACATGCTCAATGGGATGGGGGCACGGATTGAGGGCAAAGAGAGTGACTGCCTGACCATCCATGGGGTAAGCCGTCTTACTCCGGCCGACTGCACGATTATCCCTGACCGGATTGAGGCCGGCACCTATTTGCTGGCCATTGCCGCCAGTGGCGGGTCTGGCCGGGTAACCCGCTGTAACCCCGCTCATCTCCTTTCCCTGCTGGAAAAATTGCGCCAGACGGGTCTTCAGATACATGAAGGAAGCGACTGGGTGGAGGTAGACTGGCCGGCCGGGCAGGCCAGGCAACTGCGGAGTGTCGACATTAAAACGATGCCCTTTCCCGGGTATCCCACCGACCTGCAGGCCCAGTTCATGGCCCTGATGACCCTTGCCTCAGAGAGCAGCGTGATCCATGAGACGATCTTTGAAAACCGCTTCATGCATATCGCCGAATTGCACCGAATGGGGGCCAGAATTCGCGTCGATGGTCGTCTGGCCGTGGTAAGCGGATCAGGCATGGCCGGTTTGAGCGGGGCGCCGGTGATGGCCACTGATCTTCGGGCCAGTTCTTCGCTGGTGATTGCCGGGCTGGCAGCTTCCGGGCGCACGGAAATTTCCCGGATCTACCATCTGGAAAGAGGCTACGAACGATTGGTGGAGAAACTGTCTGCCCTTGGAGCCAGGGTCTGGAAGGAAGAGGAGTAGGAATGATCCGGCTGGGTGAAACCAGGAGGTGAGGCCATGGAACGGTTGAAGGCTTTTTTGCAGCAGCACAGAGAGCGGGTGACCGTTATCGGGGTGGTGTTCGCCTTCTTTCTTTTCGCCGCCGGTGGCCTCTATCTGCAGGGCAAAAACGAATCCATCGAGACCTCGCCGGAGGCGGTGGTGCGGCAGCAGGTGAAAGTGGCGGCTGGTACCGCCAACGCACCGGCGGCCAAGCGGGCCGCCGGCGGCAGGTACTATCTGCAGCCGTCACCGACAGAACTGCTGGATCAGTTGAGCGAACTGGCCGCCCTCAACCCCATTGCCCGCAGCGAACGCCTCCAGCAGTTCCGGATTCTCTGGCAACTCTACTTTTTTCGCCTGGACAGATCGGCGGAAGGGGCGGCAAGAATGGTGCTGGATGTTGCCGAGGATGGCTTTGGGGTGGTTGTGGAGGGGGAAATCGATCTCTCTATCCATCCCCTGGTGCTGGCCACAGCACCAGGCGAGAAGGTCTGGGTTGGTGGCAATATTTTGGCGGTTGACCAGGCTGGCACCGGCACGATCTACCTGGCCATAGACCATTTCAGTCCGGGGGAGACGCCGCCGTTTGCGCCGGTACAGAAGAAATAAGTTCCACCTCCTGAGGCAGGGGAAGAGTGAGCAGAAAACGCGCCCCACCCTCCCGGCCATCATCGACGCTGATACTGCCCCGATGCTCCTCTACTGTCTGGCGGACGATGGCCAGTCCGAGTCCGGTACCTTCCGGGCGGTTGGTGTAGAAGGGTTCAAAAATCTGTTCCCGCATCTCTTCGGCCACCCCGGGGCCGTTGTCCTCGACGCTGATCCAGGTACTCTCCGGGTTTGGCCCCTCTATGCCCCACTCTCCGGCAGCGACCCAAATCCTTTCTCGGCCAGATGGGCAGAAGGAGAGGGCGTTCTGGAGGAGATGACTGAGCACGGTGAAGAGTTGCTTTTCATCAGCCCAGATGTCCAGGTTCTCAGGAAAATCAAGATATATTTGAGCACTTTTCGGCCAGTTGGCCGCCGCCCGGCAGACCTGCAGAACCTCGCCCAGACAGGAACGCAAAGAGAACCAGCTGCACCGGGCATGCTCCGGTCGAGAAAACTGGAGAAAATCACCAATTTCGTCGATCAACCTGTTGGCCTCCCGAAGTATGATCGTTGCCAGCTCGAAGTTGCTGTAGTCCTTGGTTCCGGAGGACGAGAACTCGTTGGTGAGGAGTTGGGCGCAGCCGGAGATGGCGGTCAGGGGGTTCCGGAAATCATGGGCGATACTGGCGCTCATCATGCCGATCGCCGCCAGTTTTTCCGACTGCCGCATCTGTTGTTCCAGTTTCTCGATGGTGCTGATATCCTGGAGGGTTATGATGGTGTGGTGCGGGTATTCCCCAGCTGTCCCCACCTCGTTTGACTGAATGAGCATGTGGGCGTAGCCGATCCGTACCTTGCTGCCATCGGTTTTGATGAAGTCGGTAGTCAGACGGAGGTTTTCCCGACGCAGCTCCAGATGGGGGAAAACCGCATCCAGCCGGTTGCCGATGAGATTGTCTGACTTGATGCCGATAATCTTCTCGACAGCGTTGTTGGCTGAGGTGATATCCCCCTCCCTGGTGACGGTGATGATTCCGGTGGAAATATTGTCGAAGATCTGTTTGTAGAGGACGGCCAGCCGGTCGAAATTCTTCAGTGAGTCGGTCAGGGCGCTTTCGGTTTTTTGCAGACGTAAGCCAAAGAGGGTGCTGAGTATTGCGGCAAGGAAAAAGGTGAGCCCCTGGACGGCAAAATGGTTCAGTACTACTTCCGCACTCTGCGGTTCCAGCGAGAAAATTTCAGCCAGCAGGTGCGGATACCAGCCGCTGCTTTCCAGAAAGAGCAGAGCTCCGTACTGGAGGGTGGCGGCGGCGGCGGCTACCAGTCCCCCCTTGCGTGGAAAGATCAGTCCGCCGGTGATAATTGGGAAAAAGAAGACCGAAGTGAAGATTGAGGAGGAGGAACCGGATAAACAGACCAACAGGGCAACGAAGCCGGTATCGAGGAGAATCTGGACAAAACCGAAGCTGCGCAAGTTGCCTCGGTAGACGAGAAGAAATGCAGCGGAACAGAGGGTGGCCAGCAGAATGAGCAGAAAGAGCAGGAGAAAGATGCGGATGGAAAGGGCACTGGTTTCGAACTGCCCGCCGGGAATGATGGCAGAGATGGTCAGCAGCAGGGAGTAGAGGAGGACCCGCAGGAGCAGCAGCCAGAAGAGTTGGCCGCGAAGTGGCTGGTTGACGCTGATGGTCTCCCGAGCCCGTTGCCGGAAGGGCGTACTGGCCATGGATCAGTCGAGACCGTATTTTTTCACTTTGTAGCGCAGGGAGCGAAAACTGATACGTAACAGTTCAGCGGCACGGATCTTGGAGTTGTTGGTTTTGGCCAGGGTGTGGGCGATTATCCGCCGCTCCAGGTTGGTCACCACCACTTCAATACCCAGTTGATACAGTTCCTCTTCGTTGGCGGCAACGGTCAGAAAGGGGGCGTTGCCGGCTGGGGACGGGTTATCTCTCTTTATCCCGCCGGAAAAGGTAAGGCTCTCCGGCAGGATGATTGTTGAACTTTCCAGGGCGACACCACGCTCAATGATGTTTTCCAGTTCCCGGACATTGCCGGGAAAGTCATAATTCATCAAAACCTGCAGGGCATAGGAGGATATCTCCTGAATCTCCTTGCCCAGTTGCCTGGCGTATTTCTGCAGAAAATGGTTGACGAGCAGTGGGACGTCGTCCTTTCGTTCCCGCAGGGGCGGGACCCGCAGGGGAACCACAGCCAGGCGGTAGAAGAGATCTTCGCGGAATCGGCCGGCGCGGATCTCCTCCTCGAGAATCCGGTTGGTGGCGGCAATCACCCGGATGTTGATCCGTTTGCTGCGAGTACCACCGACCGGCTTGATCTCCCTTTCCTGGAGGACTCGGAGTAGCTTGGTCTGGATGATCGGGGTCAGTTCACCGATTTCGTCGAGAAAGGCGGTGCCGTTGTCGGCCTCGTTGAACAGGCCAGGCTTGTCGCAGATTGCCCCGGTGAAGGAGCCTTTGACGTGGCCGAACAGTTCGCTCTCCATCAGATCTTCCGGAATCGCACTGCAGGTGATCGGGACAAAATTATGGCCGGCGGCCTGACTGTGGTTATGGATAGCCTGGGCTACCAGTTCCTTGCCGGTTCCCGATTCACCGTAGATCAAGACGTTGGCCGGGGTTGGTGCGACCCGTTTGATCATGTCGAAAATCTTCAGCATTTCCCTGCTGCTACCAATAATTTCAGGGAAAGAGTCGCTCAAGTCCAGAGGCTTGCCGCTACCGGAACCGGCGCTCTTGCTGGTTGCTGACTCGATAACCGACTTGATTTCATCGACGTTGAAGGGTTTGCTGATGTAGTCAAAGGCCCCGTTCTTCATGGCCAGGACCGCATCATCGGGGGAAGCAAAGGCGGTGATCAGCACTACCGGCATTTCTGAGTTACTACTCTTGATATTTTCCAGGAGTTCAATGCCACTCATCCCCGGCATCCGGATATCGCTGATGACGATGTCGGAATTATTTTTTTCAAGTAATTTCAGAGCCTTTTCTCCGTTTTCGGCAACGGCCACCTGGTGGCCTTCTTTTTCCAGAAGAATTTTCAGGAAATCCCGCATGCTGCGCTCGTCGTCAACAATCAGTACGGAGGCCATCCTCTCACCTTTGCTGGAATCTGCATTCAAGTGGTTTCCATCCGTCAGGAGGAAATGGGGCGGGAGCTGCC
>JAABSV010000049.1 GCA_011390165.1 Desulfobulbaceae bacterium | reverse complement strand
CCGGCCTGGTATCTCGCACTATCTCGGCGATCACCTCGTTGTACCTCTCAGGCGGCGGCGCGTCCGGATTGCCGAGGCTGAAATCATAGACCCGGTCGGCACCATGGGCGGCCTTCATCCGCGCCCCTTCTTCGAACATTTTCCTGATCCAGGAAGACTTTTCCGCGAACAGCTGCATCTTCTCGGCTATTGCCATGGTTCTCCTCGTTGGCTGTGGGTAGGCTGGTATGGGTGGTGCTGTCGGTTGTTGCAGGCAGACTGTTATCGGGCAACGACCGCGCCGGCAAGGTCGTGAGCGTTACTCGTCGCGCATCGACTTTTTAAAATAGTCGTAGGCGGCGTTGATTTCCTTCATCTTCGTTTCGGCCACCTTGCCGAACTCCTCGCCGAGGTGGCGGACCTTGTCCGGGTGGTACTGCATGCTCAATTTGCGGTAGGCCTTCTTCACCTCGTCCATCCCGGCCCCTTTCTCCAGGCCAAGGGTGGCGTAATGGCCCTCGCCTGGGTCGCCGCCACCGGCAAAGCCGGCCTGACGGTGGTAGCGGTATCTGGCCTCGATGGTCCGTTGGTCGTAGCTGGAGATCTCCAGAAAGGTGGCGATATAGCGGGCCACCTCCAGTTCCTCTTCCGGCACCGTCGCCTTGGTAAAGAGGATCTGGTAGACCAGTTCAAGCAGGATCAGTCGCGGCTCGTAGGCAAATACCGACTTGAATTCGCCAAGGAGGGTGTCCAGGGACTGGCTGCTGGTGCTGGCCTCCTTGATCAGCTCCTTCACCCAGAGCATCTGGGTCTGGTTGTAGCGGAGGTTCTGCTGGAAGAAGCGGTGGATGGTGGAGATCTCGTCACGGCTGATCCGGCCGTCGATCTTGGCGGTGTGGATGAGGATCTGCACCAGCAGCCAGACAAAGCGGTTGTGGCTTTCGGTCTGGGAATGTTCGTAGCTGGCCACCTTTTTCCGGGCCCAGTAGCCAAAGCCCCAGAAGAGGGCGATGAAGAGCAGCACACCGGCCAGGCCGGTGTAGAGCAGGGTGCCGAGCAGGCTAAGCAGGGCCGGAGCGCCGCCGGTGACAAAGGCCACCAGCATGATGATCAGGAGGCAGCCGCCACAGCCTGGCTGCTGCTGTCGTTGGTAGGGCATGGTTGTTGTGGTTGGCCTTTACGTTCAGTGCCCGCCCCGGGTGGCAAAGAGGGCGTCGACGAAGTCGTCCGGGTTGAAGTCACGCAGGTCGTCAAGCTGTTCACCTATGCCGATGAAACGGATCGGCATCTTCAGCTCACGGCAGATATTGACCACGATCCCCCCCTTGGAGGTACCGTCCAGTTTGGTCAGGGCGAGGCCGGTCACCTCCACCGCCTCGTGGAATATTCTCGCCTGGGCGATACCGTTCTGGCCGGTGGTGGCGTCAAGGACGAGGAGGATTTCGTGGGGGGCGCCGGGCAGCGATTTGCCCATCACCCGTTTGATCTTTTTCAACTCTTCCATCAGGTTGGCCTTGGTGTGGAGGCGGCCGGCGGTATCCACCAGGACCACGTCGATCCCCTTCTTTTCGGCAATGGTGAGGGCATCAAAGGCCACCGAAGAGGGATCGGCGCCGTCACTGCGGGCGATCACTTCGACCTTGTTTCGTTCCCCCCATATCTGCAGCTGCGAGACCGCCGCCGCCCGAAAGGTATCGCCGGCGACCAGGAGCACCGATTTGCCGGCGTTGCGGAACTTGTGGGCGATTTTGCCGATGGTGGTGGTCTTGCCCACCCCGTTTACCCCGATCACCATGATCACGAAGGGGCCATTGGCTGGCATGCTGGCATCGGCATCGGCTATGGAGAGGTAGGCGCGGATCTTGGCCTTCAGTGCCGCCTTGAAGAGAGAGGGGTCGGCCAGTTCCCGTCGTTTCACCCGCCGCCGGGTCTCCTCGAGAAGTTCGCGGCTGGTGGCCACCCCCAGATCGGCGGTAATGAGAATCTCTTCGAGATCGTCGAGGAGTTCGGCGTCGATCTCCCGTTTGCCAAGAAAAAGGGCGTCAATCTGGTAGGTGAAGTTCTCCCGGGTCTTGCCGAGCCGTTCGCTGAGGCGGCTGAAGAGGCTTTTCTTTTTTTTGTCTGCCTCTTTCGGTGGTTCTTGGCCGGAATCTGCCGTTGGCTTTTTTACCGCTTCCCTGGCCGGTTCTTTTGCCGATGCAGTCGGCGGCAACGGCTCAAGCGGAAGCGGGGCCTTGGCGGTCGGCTCAGCCGGCGATTCGACCAGGATCGGTTCGGTCGGTCCTGCACTCGGTTCTGCAGGCGGTCCACCCGTAGCCGGCGTTTCCTGGGAGGTAAACTTTTTCTTGAACCAGCCGAGCATGATACCGTTTCCTGCAAGAGATAAAAAAAGGGGGGCACCGGAGATAGCTGTAATGATTGGGCCCTCCGGGGGAGGCTGTCAGGTGGAAAGAAACGAGTATAGTACGAAGAGATGGGCAAGAAAGCAACAAAAAGTCCACCCCGCCGGCAGAGCGTGAAAGTATTTGCATTTGCGGGCAACGGGATTACTGTAGGGGGGATTGTTCGGGCCCCCTGCCCGCCAGCCGCCATCGGCTGGCCGCGGCGGTGGGCTATTTTGCTGATATCAAGGAGGAGAGGAATGGCCGGATCGTGCAGTAGTGGATCCTGTGGGACAAAAGAGTCACAGCAGGCAGCAGCGGCGCAGCAGGAGTTGGCGATAACCCGCTCGCTTGGCAAGATCAAGAATAAAATCCTGGTAATGAGCGGCAAGGGTGGGGTGGGCAAATCGACTGTCTCGGTCAACCTCGCCCTGGGCCTGGCGGAAAAGGGATATCAGGTGGGGTTGATGGATGTCGACATCCACGGTCCGGACGTGGTGCGGATGCTCAATCTGAAGGGCAGCCTGCCGGCCAGTGAGACCCCGGA
This sequence comes from Desulfobulbaceae bacterium, assembly GCA_011390165.1. Classification (GTDB taxonomy): domain Bacteria; phylum Desulfobacterota; class Desulfobulbia; order Desulfobulbales; family Desulfocapsaceae; genus Desulforhopalus_A. Next base: position 22,967 of record JAABSV010000049.1, on the reverse strand, counting down.
CGGGCTCATCCCCCCCCTCACCTACAACGAGCGGCTGAAGGTGGTCTCCCTTGAATACATGATGCGTGACCGGGACGAGGCGATCATCTGGCGCGGCCCCCTGAAGATCCAGGCCATCCGCCAGTTTGTCGCCGACATGGACTGGGGGGAGTTGGACTACCTGGTGATCGACGCCCCGCCCGGCACCGGTGACGAACCGCTGTCGGTGGCCCAGACCATCCCCAACGTCAAGGCGGTGGTGGTCACCACTCCCCAGAAAGTGGCCCTGGCCGATGTCCGCAAGTCCATCAACTTCTGCAAGGCGGTGAAGGTGGAAATTATCGGCGTGGTGGAAAACATGTCCGGTTTTGTCTGCCCGCACTGCAACCAGACCGTTGATATCTTCAAATCCGGTGGCGGCGAAGAACTGGCCCGGGAACTGGATCTGCCCTTCTTGGGCAAGATTCCCATGGACCCGAAAGTGGTCCTCGCCGGCGACGACGGTACCCCCTACCTCTCCTCCTCGGCCGACAGCCCGGCGACCAGGGCCTTCGCCTCGGTGGTGCAGGCGGTGGAGACCCGTCTGCCTCCGGTGGCGGCTCCGTCGCTCAACCTGGCCGGCGGTGGTGGTTGTGCCTGTGGCGGCAGTTGTCCCTCCCACGCCGGCAACTAGCGCTTGCTGCCCGACTTATCCGGCCGCAGGCATCTGTTCGGCCCAGCCGGGGGTTCTTCCCCGGCTGGGCCGGCGGCTTCCCGGACAGACAGCAACAGCAGTGATCGACCGTCCCCCTCCCCGGGGCTGGCGGCAAAAACCTCAACCTCACAGAGTTATCCATGCAGATACAACAGCTACTTGTCGGATCCATGGCGGTGTGCTGCTACATTCTCGCCTGTCCGAAGAGCAACAAGGCGGCGGTGATCGACCCGGGCGGTGACGAGGGGAAAATACTCATCACACTCAGCGAGATGGGCTGCAGCCTGGAGAAGATCATTGCCACCCACGGCCACCCGGACCATGTCTGTGGTATCCGCCGGTTACAGGAGGCGAGCGGAGCAAAGATCGTCATGCACCGCGAAGATGCCGCTTTTTTCGGCAAACCGGAGGTCGGCCAGTACTTTGCCATGCTCGGTCTGGAGGCCTGTCCGCCGGTGGATATCGAGGTGGAGGATGGTGACGAGATAACCATTGGTGAGGAGCGGCTGCAGGTGATCCACACCCCCGGCCACACCCCGGGGGGGATCTGCCTCTACCAGGCCCCCAACCTCTTTACCGGCGACAGCCTCTTTGTCGGCGGCATAGGCCGGACCGATTTCCCCGGCGGCTCCTACCAGCAACTGGTCAATTCGATCCGGGAAAAATTGTTCATTCTCCCCGCCGAAACACTGGTCTGGCCCGGCCATGGCTATGGCGGCAGCTGTTCTACCATCGGGGTGGAGCGAAGTGACAACCCCTACCTGTAACCTTTATCCCCGCCAGGCAAGCCCATGCGTGAAATAGTCCTCGGAACCGCCGGCCATGTCGATCACGGCAAGACCAGTCTGGTCCGCGCCCTGACCGGCTTTGACACCGATCGATTGAAGGAGGAGAAGGCACGGGGGATCACCATCGAATTGGGCTTTGCCTATCTCGACCTGCCCTGTGGCCATCGGATCGGCATCGTCGACGTCCCCGGCCACGAACGCTTTGTCAAGACCATGGTTTCCGGGGTCTCGGGAATCGATATTCTCGCCTTCATCGTTGCCGCCGACGAGGGGATCATGCCCCAGACCATCGAACATTTCGAGATCTGCCGGCTGATGGGGGTGAGCCGCGGCCTGGTGATCGTCACCAAAAAGGATCTGGTCGAGCCGGAGTGGCTGGAGATGGTCCACGACGAGATCGAGCAGTTCTGTGCCGGCAGCTTCCTCGAAGATGCCCCCATTGTCGATGTCTCCTCGATCAGCGGTGACGGGGTGGCCGAGGTGCTCACCGTCCTTGACGGGATGGTCCGCGAGCACCGTTTCCATGAGGTGTTTGGCCCCTTCCGCCTGTCGGTGGACCGGGTTTTTGCCATGAAGGGTTTCGGCGCGGTGGTGACCGGCACCTCCATCTCCGGGCGGATCGCCCTGGCCGAGGAGCTGCGCATCTACCCCACCAGTCAGGTCGCCAAGGTGCGGGGGATTCAGGTCCATGCCACCGCTGTCGAGGAGGTGGAGGCCGGCCACCGTACCGCCATCAATCTGCAGGGGGTCGATCGAGCCGATATCCTGCGGGGAATGGTCCTGGCCCCGCCGGGCTCCCTGCAGCCCAACTTCATGCTCGATTGCCAGTTCCAGTATCTGGCCGCCAATCCCAAGCCTTTAAAGCATCGGGCCCGGGTGCGGGTCCACCTGGGTACCGCCGAAATTCTCGGCCGCATTTCGCTGCTCGACCGCGACGAACTGGCCGCAGGTGACGAGGCGCCGGTGCAGTTGCTTCTGGAAGAGCAGGCCTCGGTCTGGCCGGGCGACCGCTACGTCATCCGCAGCTACTCGCCCCTGGCCACCATCGGCGGCGGGGTTGTCCTCGGCAATGTCTCGCCGCGCAAACGCAAGCGGCTGTCGGCCGCCGACCGTCAGTACAACCAGGAGATGCTGGCCACCCTCCGGGACGGCACGGTGGAGGAGAGGATCCTCTCCCTTCTCCGCGAGAGCCGTGAGGCGGGGCTGACCGCCGACGAACTGGGGATCCGCCTCGGCCTCTTTGGCAAACATCTGAAAAAGGCTCTGAACGAGCCACTTTCCACCCGAAAAATTGCCGTGGTCGACTCCTCCAGCCAGCGCTATGTGGTTGTGGAGATTGCCGAAAAGGTGAAAGCGATGGTGGTGGCGATCCTCGAGTCCTACCACCGCGACAACCCCCTCCAGGGGGGGCTGGCCAAGGAGGAGCTCCGCTCCGGCCTGGGGCGAAAGGTGGACCAGAAGGTGTTCACCTTCTGTGTCAACGAACTGGTCCGCAAGGAAGTGGTGGTGCAGGAGGAGTCGCTGCTGAAGATGGCCGGCCACGAAGTTGCCCTGCAGGCCGATGAGGAGCAGCTGCGTCAGGAGCTCAGTGACTGGTTCAGCGCCAAGGGCCTTTCGGTGCCGACCAGCCGGGAGACCATGGAGCATTTTGCCAGCTACCCCCCCCGCTTGGTGAAAGAGGTGATCGACCTCCAACTTCGCGACGGGCGGCTGGTGAAGATCAGCGAATCCCTCATCTACAGCCGGGAGACCATCGAGCCGCTGATTGCCAGGGTGGTGGCCCATATGGAGGAGCACGGCGAGATCGATGCCCCGGCCTTCAAGGAGCTGACCGGGCTGACCCGCAAATTCTCCATCCCGATCCTCGAGTATCTCGATCGGGTGAAGATCACCATGCGGATCGGCGACAAGCGGATTCTGCGCAAAAAATCGTAACTCGTAGCTGGCGGCTGGTTCACCCCGAACCGCTCAGCGGCCGCCAGACAATGGCCAGAAGATTGTTGCCGACCGGCCGGCAGCCATGGTCGACGGCCAGGCCGGGCAGGGCCACGATCTTTTCCTCGGCCATGACGAGGAGCGGCCACCGCCAGCGCTCTCCGGCGGCAATCTGCCGCTCCTGCAGATAACGAAAAACCTTCTTGCGGCCGGCAGAACCGGCAGGCCGGAACCGCTCTCCCGGAGAGGCAGGGCGGAGAATGAGGGGAAAGGAGATGCTCTGCCGGTCGAGGCGCAGCTCACCCGCCTGTTGTGCTGCCGACCTGTCCACAGCGAAAATGAGCAGCTCCCGACCGTACTCCGGCAGGCGATAGCACCCCGGCCCGTCGATCGTCTGCAGCCCCGGGGACGGCGGTGGGCAGTCGCCGCGTTGTTGGCCGGCGGGCAGTGGCCGGCCGAGGAGGAGTGCCTCCGCACTGAGCACGGCCCGGACCCCATCGCTCAGATGGAGCCTTGAACCAACCCTTCCCACCGCCAGCAAATCGAGCAGGTCGATGATCTGCCGGTGGGCCGGCCGGATGGCCAGCCGCCAGCAGCAGGCTTCCACCACCCTCCGGCGCAGGGCCGGGTGGAGGCGTTCAAGCCCCTCCCTTGGCAGCAGCCACTGCCAGCCGGCCAATCGGTCGGCTGCTGTCGGCCGACGGAGCAGACGCCGGCAGGCGGCCCTGGTCTTGCCGGCCAGGTAGTCATCCTCCGTGGCCAAAATATCCATGGAACGCAGGATGGTGCGGTTTATTGCCGGGTTGAACTCGGCCGCCAGCAGGGGGAGGAGCCGACCGCGTACCCGGTTGCGGAAAAATGTGTAGTCCTGGTTGGTGGAGTCGACACACCAGCGCTCTCCCTTTTCCCGGAGATAGGCGATCAGGGTCGCCTTCCGTTCCGCGAGGAGCGGCCTGAGCAACCGGCCGCTCGCCGCTCGCATGCCGGAGAGCGCCTTTGTCCCGGAGCCGCGCAGCAGGCGGAGGAAAAACTCCTCCACCTGGTCGTCGGCGGTGTGGCCAAGGGCGATGGCCCCCGCCCCCTCCTGGCGGCGGATTTTTTCCAGCGCCTCGTAGCGGCGGCGGCGGGCCGCCTCCTCCCGGGACTCGCCGCCGCCGGTCGGTACGGTGATGGCCAGGCGCCGCCAGGGGATGGCCAGGCGGCGGCAGCAGTCGGCTATCAGCTCCTCTTCCATCGGTGTCTCGGTTGGGCGCAGCCCATGGTTGATAGAGGCGGCAATGAGAGGTGCCGGGCCGAGCAGTTCCCGGAGAATATGGAGCAGGGCCAGTGAGTCCGGGCCGCCGGAGACTGCCACGACGATTTTTTCGCCGTCAGGGGGCAGGTGCATCTTGGCGAGGCGGGCAGCGACCCGGGTGAGAAGTTGGCTGATCTGTCGCATGGAGAGTTTCGTGGCGGCCCCTGCCGCCTGTTCTGGTGGATATGCCCTTTCCTTTCCCTTGGCAGGGCGCGAGCGTTGGGGTATTCTGACTGATGCTTCCAGAACCGCCGCGAGTGGGCAAGGGGGGCTCCGGCGCACATTCGTCGGTTACCCTACCATGCCGCCACCCGTTCGGCATCTCTATCCGTTTGTACAGGTCGTGGCCGGCAAAAAAAAGTTCTCTTTTCTGATCGCCGAGGATGAGCTGACCAGCCGGGCTCTCCTCCAGATCATGCTCTCCCCCTTTGGTCAATGCCGGGTGGCCAGGGACGGCCGTGAAGCGGTCGCCCTCTTTGCCGACTCCCTGGCCGACGGGGCTGAGCCCTATGCCCTGGTCTGCCTTGATATCGAGATGCCGGGGCTGGATGGCCAGCAGGTCCTCCAGGAAATCCGCCGTCTGGAACGGCAACATGGACGAACGGATACGGCCATGGCCCGGGTGGTGATGGTCACGGCGCTGGCCGACAGCAGGAATATCACCGAGGCGATGGTGGTTGGCCGTTGTCAGGGCTATCTGCGCAAGCCGGTGGACCCGTTTCTTCTTCATGAACTGCTGCGGCAGTTTTGCCTGTTGGATGAAGGGGACGATCGGTGAAAAGGGCGGTTGACGCCGCCGGCAGCAGTGGTCCGGGGGAGAGAGGGGAGAATAAGATGGACCAGCTTTGGCGAAAGCAGATCAGAGAGCATCTGGTGGCCCAGTTCAGCCTCTCGGAAGAGCAGATAGAGAAAATGCTGCCCAGCTTTCTGGCCACCCTTGCCGGCCATCTGGAGGCACTCGAGCAGTCCCTGCAGTCAAACGATCTGCAGCGCATCGGCCGGGCCGGGCATACCATCAAGGGGGCCTTCCTCAACCTCGGCCTCAAGGACTGCGCCGGCATCGCCCAGCACATTGAAGAGCAGGGCAAGGCCGAGGACGACAGCACCGATTATCGTCGGCTGGTCGGCCAACTCCGGCGGCGGCTTGCTCCTCTGCTGGAATAGACCGTCGTTTTTCCTCTTTTTCAGGTGCTTTCCCTTTCGGCAAGTGTGGCCAGAAGGCGGCAGTGGATATCGTCAAAGCCGCCATTGGAGAGAACCGCCACCACATCCCCGGGGCGCAGATCGGCATTAAGGGCCGCCAGGATCGCTTCAGTGTCGGCAAAGGCCCGTGCGGCTGGCCACCCCCGGCGCCGACCGAGGTCGTCGGCCAGCCGTGCCGAGGAGAAGGACTGGGCGGCACTCAGCCCGGCGATGGGCTGTGGTTCGCGGAGGAGCACCAGGTCGGCGGCGTCAAAGGCGCTGGCGTACTGCTCCTGAAAGATTGACCGGCGGGAGGAGTTGGTGCGCGGTTCGAACACCGCCACCAGCCGCCGCCCCCGGTAGGCCGCTTGCAGGGCGGCGAGGGTCTCGCGTACCGCCGTCGGGTGGTGGGCGAAATCGTCGATCACCGTAACCCCGGCCACCTCTCCCCGTACTTCCTGACGCCTTTTCACCCCGGCAAAGGCAGCCAGCCCCGGCGCGATCTGCGCCGCGGAAAAACCAAGATGGGCCAATACCGCCACCACCGCCAGGCTGTTCAGGCTGTTGTGCCGGCCGGCCAGCTTCACCGCCATTCTGCGCCAGGGTCGGCCCTGGCGCAGGACGGTGAAGCGGCTGCCTTCGCCGGTGGTCTCCTGGTCGGCCAGGGCCCAATGGTGGGCCGGGTCCAGCCCGTAGCCCTGCACCGAGCAGGGGGCGGTGGCGGCGATTTCCGCCACCACCGGGTCATCGAGGTTGGCGATGAGCAGGCCGTCGGCAGGGAGGAGGCGGACAAATTTGCTGAAGGCTGCCTTGATCGCATCCAGATCGGCAAAGATATCGGCATGGTCGAATTCGATGGAGGTAAGAACAGCAACCTGTGGCCGGTAGTGGAGAAACTTTGACTCCTTGTCAAAAAAGGCGCTGTCGTACTCGTCGCCTTCGATGACAAAGTGGCGGCCGCCACCAAGGCGGAAGTTGCTTCCGAACTGGCTCACTATCCCGCCGATCATATAGCCCGGATCGGCACCGGCATCGGCCAGGGCGCTGGCAAGAAGGGAACAGCTGGTGGTCTTGCCGTGGGTGCCGGTGACCACCAGGGGGGTCTTGCCGACCAGAAAGAATTCGGCCAGGGCCTGCGGAAAGGAGAGGTAGGGGATGGCCAGTTCCGCCAGGGCGATGGCCTCGGGGTTCTCTCTGGTAATCACGTTGCCGACGATCACCAGATCCGGTCGCGGCTCGAGGTTTTCCCGGCGGTAGCCGCTCTGTACCGGAATGGCCAGCCTTTCCAGGAAGTGGGACATCGGCGGATAGACCTGGCCATCGCTGCCGCTCACCTGAAAGCCGCGGCTCTGCAGCATTCCGGCAAGGGCGGCCATGCCGGTTCCGCAGATCCCCATCAGATGAATGTGACGGGGTGGCCGGGCTGGCAGGCGATTGAGGGTCGGGGTGAGGAGAACGTTGTTGTGGGCCATGGCGGGAGCGGGAAGTGGATCACTTTTTTCGGACGGTCTTTTCGATCGCCTGGTAGATGCCGGAAAAATTTTCGGCAAAGGTGGTTGGGGTGATGCGGCCCACCTCGATGAACTTGACGGCGATTTCCTTGGCCATCTTCAAGATGGTTTCGTCACTGGGGGTGGTGCCGGGTTCGGCGGGACTGGGGCGGGTGGTCGCTTGGGCCATGGCGTCTCCCATATTGAAGAGAGAAAAAAACGCCTCCGTCGCGTGAAGAAGGCCAGTTCGTCGGGGCGACGGAGGCGAGGTGAGGAATAACCGGTCAGGCCATCCCTGCATTCACTGATGTCGGCTGCTCAGGTTGCTCACCTTGTTCAGGTTGTCTATGCGGCTGGTCGGCTTTCCCTTCGGCTGCGGCTCTTCGGCCTGTTCGGCCGGCCGGCGAGGCCGGCAGACAGGCCATCCCTGGCCTGACTGCCGGTTGCCGACATCCCTGTCGGCAACCCTGCGGGCCCGGTTCGCCGTCTCGGGCCGGGCCTTCGCGATGCAGCCGAAGGCAAAACCGACCAGCCCGCCACCGAGCAGGATATTTCCAATCATGGGGTTATACGGCAAATGGGGCAAATTTTCCAGAGCTCTCTGCTGGAAATGTATCTTTGCAGCAAACCGCCTTGACTGGGAGCGACAAGGAAGCATAAAGAGAGAGAGCCCGAAGGTGGCCTGAGGGAAAACCGGCCAGCTGTGAAGAAAGTATGTATCAACTCTGATAGCCGTGGAGGCAAACATGAAACTTCTCGATCTGGACAGCACCCGGGAATTCACCCCCGGCGCCATGAAGCGATTTTTTCTGGTGGAGGATTCAGCCTATTTCAAGATCATCAATTTCAATCTGCAGGCCGGGGTGACCTTCCCGATCCACTCCCATGACCTGGACGGAGAACTGTCGATTCAGGTGATTGAGGGGGAAGGCTTCTTTCTTGGCGACGACGGGGCGGAGATCGCCGCCCGCACCGGCCACATGCTTATCTCAAAGATTCGCGAACCACATGGGGTGCGGGCGACAACCGACATGCGGATCGTGGTGACCATCGCCCCGCCGATCTGACCATCGCCCCGCCGACCTGATCAGCGCAGGTAAGCCAGGCAGAAATTTTCTCCAGCTACCGGAACATATTTTTACAAAGCTGCTGAAAATGTTTACAATCGCCAGCATGAAAAAAGACGCAGTGAAAACTACGGTGGCGGCCCTTCTGGCCCTGGTCTTTCTGGCCCTGGCCTACTGGTATCTGGTAGCAGGCGGTGGTGCCGAGAAGGGAGGAGGTGGTCCGCGGCCCCCGGCGGCCAGGGGAGCGGGCGGTGGGGCGGTGGCCGTGGAAGTTGCCCCGGTGGTGCAGGGCGAGATTGTCGAACGCCGTGCCTTCACCGGCAGCCTCGATCCGGCATCACGCTTTCAGCTTGCCTCGCGGGTAAGCGGGCGCCTGCTCGCCCTCTCCGTTGACCTTGGTGATCTGGTCCGGCGGGGGCAGGTGGTTGCCACCCTTGATAATGAAGAGTACCTCCTGGTGGTGGCCCGGGCCGAAGCTGAGCTGGCGGTGGCTGAGGCCGGTCTGAGTGAGGCCGAGAGCTCCCTGGCCGCCCGGGCCAGAGAGTTGGCGCAGATGCAGCAGCTGCGCGGCCAGGGGGTGGCGGCGGAGGCGGAGTTGGAAAGCGCTCTGGCCGACCACCAGGTGCAGCGGGCTCGGGTGGCCATGGCCGCCGCCATGGTCAACCAGCGCCGAGCGGCGTTGAACAGTGACAAGCTCCGTCTCTCCTATACCGAAATCCGTGCCGACTGGCTGGGCGGTGACGAACAGCGGGTGATTGCCGAACGCCTGGTCGATGCCGGGACCCTGCTGGCCGCCAACGACCCGGTGTTCACCGTGGTTGGCATCGACCGGCTGGTGGCGGTGGGCTATGTCCCCGAACGGGACTATGCCAATCTCCGCCTCGGGCAGGCGGTCATGGTCTCCGCCGACGCCATTCCCGGACGACAGTTTCCCGGCACCCTTGCCCGGCTGGCGCCGGTGATCCGTGAATCCTCCCGGCAGGCCCGTCTGGAGGTGGATCTCGCCAACCCCGGGCAGGTGCTGAAACCGGGCATGTTCGTTCGCCTCGAGATCGAACTGGCCCGAAAGGGTGATGCTGTGCTGGTCCCCCGCGAGGCGCTGGTGGAACGGAACGGCGACAACGCCATCTTCCTTGCCGATCTGGAGGCTGGGCTTGCCCGTCGGCTGGAGGTCCGCCTTGGTTTGCAGGAGCGGGAGCGGGTGGAGGTGCTCGAACCGCCAATAACCGGCCAGGTGGTCACCCTCGGCCAGCACCTGCTCAGCGACGGCGCCCGGATCATCGTTCCCGGCAGCGAGGTGGCCAAAGGGGGCCCGGCCGGCCGCCGCCCTGGTGATAAAAAGCAATGAACCTTGCCCGCTTCACCGTCAGCCGGCCGGTCTTCACCACCATGGTCACCCTGATAGCGGTGATCGTCGGTGCCGTCTCCCTCTCCCGTCTCCCCATCGATCTCATGCCGGAGGTGACCTATCCGACCCTGACCATCTCCTCAACCTACGAAAATGCCAGCCCGGAGGAGATTGAAGAGCTGATCACCCGGCCAATCGAGCAGGCGGTGGCGGCGGTGGCTGGGGTGGAGAGCATCAACTCCAACTCCTCTGAAGGGATCAGCAACGTCCGGGTCTCCTTTGCCTGGGGGATCGATATCGACGTCGCTGCCAACGACCTGCGCGACCGCCTCGACCGGATCATCCACCTGCTTCCCGACGATATCACCCGCCCCCAAGTGCGCAAATTCGACCTTTCCGCCACCCCGGTGCTCTTTCTCGGAGCCGCCAGTTCCCTTGATCCCCTGGAACTGCGCCGGCTGATCGACGAGCAGATGAGTTTCCGGGTGGAACGGGTGCCGGGAGTGGCCTCGCTGGAAGTGTGGGGTGGCCTGGAGCGGGAGATCCAGATCAACATCCTGCCCGACAAGGTGGCCGCCCTCGACCTTACCCTGGAGACCATCCGCCAGGCGGTCCGCGACGCCAACATCACCCTGCCGGCCGGGGAGATCGAACGGGGGCGGCTGGAGGTGACCCTGCGCACCCCCGGCCAATTCTCCAGCATTGCCGAACTGGCCGCCACCGTCCTGGCGGTGCGCGACGGGGCGCCGATCACCCTCGACCAGGTGGCCGAAATTGCCGATACCCACCGCAAGGTGGCACAGATTGTCCGAATCAACAACCAGCCCGGCATCCGCCTGGCAGTGCGCAAGCAGCCTGATGCCAACACCGTCCAGGTTGCCCGGGCAGTGCTGGCCGAGATCGATCGCCTCAACCGCGATTTTCCCCAGGTACAGATCGTCCCGATCATTGACTTTTCCGAGTATATCCAGAGATCCATCGACAACGTCAGCCGTTCGATGCTCTATGGTGGGGCCCTCGCCTCCCTGGTGCTCCTCTTTTTCTTGCGCAGTATCCGTTCTACCCTGGTGGTGGTAGTGGCCATTCCGGTTTCGGTGGTGGCCACCTTCGCCCTCGTCTATTTCGGTGGCTTCACCCTCAACCTGATGACCCTGGGCGGCCTCGCCCTGGGGGTGGGGATGATGGTCGACAGCGCCATCGTCGTCCTGGAAAATATCGCCCGTCTGCGCGACCGGCAGGGGTTGGCCGGGCCGGAGGCGGCGGTGGAGGGGACCGGGGAGGTGGCGGCGGCGATTGTCGCCGGCACCCTCACCACCCTGGTGATCTTTGTGCCCATGCTCTTTGCCGAACAGCTTTCCGGGATCCTCTTCCGGCAGCTGGCCCTGGTGGTCGGCTTTGCCCTCCTTGCCGCCCTGGTGGTGGCCCTCACCCTTACCCCGATGCTGGCCGCTCGGCTGGTCCAGCCGCCGGCCGCCGTCGAGGCTGACCGACGCGGGGCGAGGGCGCTCTTGGTCCGTTCCGCCAACGCCTTTTTCCGCGGCCTGGAGAATGGCTACGCCGCCAGCCTGCAGAGGGCCATGGCCAACCGCGGCCCGGTTATCGTCCTCTTTGCCGCCATCTTTCTCCTTTCCCTGCTGCTCCTTACCCAACTGGGCAGTGAGTTTCTCCCCCAGGCCGATGAAGGGCAGGTGCGGATCTCGGTGGAGATGGAGACCGGTACCCAGCTGGCCGTTCTCGACGCCAAGACCCGGGAGGTGGAGCGGATCGTCCTGCCGGCGGTTCCCGAAATCCGGGCCTCGGTGGTCCAGGTTGGTGGTAGCTCCTTTCGCACCGGCGCCCCCTCCAACGCCGATATCCGCCTTGCCCTGGTACCGATGCGCGAGCGGCAGCGAAGCAGCGAACAGATCGCCACCGACCTGCGCAAACTCCTGCAGAAGATTCCCGGCGCCCAGGTCCGCACCCGGACCGGTGGCCTGTTCATCCTCCGTCTTGCCTCCGGCGGCGAGGACGAACGGCTGAACATCGAGGTCCGCGGTTTCGAGCTCGACCTTCTTGACCAGATGGCCCGGCAGGTTCGTAACGCGATCAGTACGGTCGAGGGGATTGCCGATCTGCGCCTGAGCCGTGAAGGTGGTGTCCCCCTGCAGCTGCTGCGCATCGACCGGCAGCGGGCCGCCGATCTCGGCCTGTCGGTGGCGGCCATCGGCCGTACCATCGAAACCGCTCTGGCCGGTTCCACCGCCGGCCAGTTCCGTGACGGCGGCAACGAGTACCGCATCTTCCTCCGTTTGCAGGATGTGGAGAAATTGGACTTCGAGGACATTCTCAATATCACCGTCCGCAACGCGCAGGGTGACTTTGTCGCCCTGCGCAATGTCGTCCAGGTCGAGCGGGCTGAAGGCCCGCTCACCATCGAGCGCCAGGACCAGCAGCGGGTGAGCCGGGTCCAGGGGAACCTCAGTGGCCGGGACATGGGCTCGGTGGTCGCCGAGATCCGCCAACGGCTGGCCGAGATCCCGGTGCCGCGTGGCATCGACATCACCTTCGGCGGCGATTACGAAGAGCAGGAGAAGGCCTTCGGCGAGATGACCATCGGCCTCATTCTGGCGGTAGCCTTGGTCTACATGGTCATGGCCTGTCTCTACGAGTCACTGCGCGACCCACTCATCGTCATGTTTTCGGTGCCGATGGCGCTGATCGGGGTGGTGGCGATGCTCCTCTTTACCGGCACCACCCTCAACGCCCAGTCGTACATAGGAGCCATCATGCTGGTGGGGATTGTGGTCAACAACGCCATTCTCATCGTCGATCAGGCCTCCCGTCTCCAGCGGCGGCAGGGCTTTAGTGCCTACGATGCCGCCATGGAGGCCGGCTGCCGCCGAATGCGGCCGATCCTGATGACTACTCTGACCACCACCTTCGCCATGCTGCCGCTTGCCCTGGGGTTGGGGGAGGGGAGTGAACAGCAGGCCCCGATGGCCCGGGCGGTGGTGGGTGGCCTGCTCAGTTCCGCCTTTATCACCCTGCTGCTCATTCCCGTGCTCTATTCCCTCTTTCATGCCAAAAGCACCTCCCCTCCCCAAAAGATGCCACTGCCGGCGGTATCGGGCAGCGGCACGATACCGCCCGCGCCGACGGCCACGACCGCAGCCGGCCGGGCCACCGGCTCGGCCCCGGCCCTGCTCCTCTTTGGGTTCCTGATGGTCTTGGGCGCTCTGCCTCTTTTGCCCGCAATGGCAAAATCGGCTACTCTGCCGGCAGCTGAGTTGGCTACAGTTGCCGCAGGCCAGGAGATGGCAGCCCCAGATCCTGAGAGGAACCGAAATCTTGCCCCCTTCCTGTCCACTACCGCAGAGAATGGGCAACTGCCGACCGCCGATGGCGACGGCCGGCTGGCGGTGAATCTCGAAGAGGCGGTCTTTCTTGCCCTGCGCAACAACCAGGGGCTGAAGGTGGAGCTGTACCAGCCCCTGTTGGCCGACACCTTTGTCGAACAGGAAAGGGCTCGTTTTGACCCATCGCTCTTTGCCGAGGCGGAGGCCGGTCGGGCCACTGTCCGCCAGGGGAGCGGTGAGGTCGGGACGCGTCAGGAAAGGTATCGGCTTGGACTGGCCCGAGATCTGGCCACCGGCACCAGCCTGGAACTGGCCCTGGCCGGTCGACGGAGCAGGAGCGGAACCTCTGCCGCTCCCGAGCAGGAGGTGGGGCCGGAGCTCACCCTGACCCAGGCCCTGCTCCGCGGCGCCAGCCAGGAGGCCAATCTGGCCGCCATCCGCCAGGCCGAGTTGACCACCCTGGTCTCCCTTGCCGAGTTGCAGGGCTTTGCCGAGACCCTGGTGGCGGAGGTGGAAAAAAGCTACTGGAGCCTGACCCTGACCGAGCGCCGCATCGCCATCCTTCAGGAGTCCCTGCAGGTGGCGGCGGCCCAGCTGCACGATGTGCAACGGCGGATCGAGGTGGGCACGGTACCGGAGTTGGAGGTGGCGGCGGCGGAGGCGGAACTGGCCCTGCGCCGTCAGGCGATGATCGAGGGAAGTAACCGCCGAGACCAGGCCCGGATTGATCTCCTCCGCCTGCTCAATCCGCAACGTCCGGGCCAGGAGCGGCCGGCCGGCGGCGACTGGTCCATCCACGTCGAACCTCGCGAACAACCGGACCCTCTGGCAAGTTTGCCGGACCCGGTTGACGAGCATGTCGCCCTCGCCCTCCGCTACCGTCCCGATCTGGCCGAGGCCCGGCTGCGCCTGCAGCGTGGTGAGTTGGAGATCGTCCAGACCAGAAACGGCCTCCTCCCCCGCCTTGATTTTTTCCTCACCCTTGGCAAGACCGGCTATGCCGACAGTTTTGCCGCCGCCTGGTCCGATGTCGGAGAGGGGGACGGCTACAGGGCCACCGCCGGCCTTCGTTTCGATCTGAACCTGGGCGGTAACCGGGGGGCGAGGGCGGTGGCCGAACGGGCCCGGATCAGTCAGGAGCAGGCCGAAGCGAGCCTCGACAACCTGGCCCAGCTGGTGGTGGCCGATGTTCGCAAGGCCCACCTCGAGGCCGGCCGTCTGCACGCCCAGATTGCCGCCTCGGCGGAGAGCCGCCGTCTGCAGGAGAAGGTTCTGCGGGTAGAAAACATCAAGTTCGAGGTTGGCCGCGGCACCGCCCTGGCGGTGGCGCAGGCCCAGCGCGACCTGCTGCAGAGTCAACTCAACGAGGTGGATGCCATGATCGGCTACCGCCGTGCCCTCATCGACCTCTACCGCCTCGACGGTTCTCTGCTCCGCCGGCGGGCCATCGCTCTCGAGGGGGCGGGGCAGAACAACTGAGACTATCCCTTATCCCACCCGGTCAGCCCCCCCTGTATTTTTCTCTTCGTCCATTTGTAGTTGCATCCACATCGTGATACACTCCCTGCCAGGGTCGGTTTTTTTCTGGACAGAATGGGGTAGGGACGTGGTGGCACAATCGAAAAACTGTACTTGGAGGTGCTCTCTTGAAAAAGATGTCATTGGGAAAAAAGCTGCTTATCGCATTTCTGCTGGTTGGCGTGGTCCCCTTTGCCACGGTCAGTTTCATTGCCGCCTGGAAGGCCGGGGAGGCCCTGTCGCAACAGTCCTTTAATCAGCTGACCGCGGTCAGGGAGATGAAAAAAACCCAGATCGAGCGCTTTTTCGCCGAGCGCCAGGGGGATATGGGGGTGCTTTTGGAGACGGTCAAGGCCCTCCAGGAGTCAGCCGAGAGCAAGCTCCTTGCCGTCCAGCAGCTGAAAAAGTCGCAGCTCGAAGAGTACTTTCAGGCCATGACCGGCCAACTGCGCACCCTTCAGGACGACCCCTTCATTATCCAGGCGCTGAGTGAATTCGACCGTTCCTTCGAGGCCTCCGGTGATCAGGTTCTCACCCCCGAGTACCACAGCCTCGCCCGGCGCTACGACCCGCGCATGCGCGCCATCATGGAGCGGTACGGCTGGTACGATCTCTTCCTCATTCACCGTGATGGTGATGTGGTTTACACGGTGATGCGTGAACCGGACCTGGGAATGGTCATACCGGACAGCGATCTGAAAAATTCCGGACTCGGCAAGGCCTTCAGTCGGGCCCTGACGACGGAGAAAGGCCAGATAGTGGTGGCCGATTTTGAGCCCTATGCCCCCTCCAACGGTGCCCAGGCCGGTTTTATGATGACTCAGATCCATGACCAGTACGGGACCCTGCTCGGCATGCTGGCCTTCCAGATCCCCACCGATCATACCGACCGGATCGTCCAGCAACGCCAGGGAATGGGCAAGAGCGGCGAGTCCTATCTGGTGGGCAAGGTGGCCGACCAGACCAGCTTTCGCAGCACCATGCTGACCATGGGCGACGGCAGGTACGTGGTTGGCTTCCCGATTACAACGCCCTACATCGAACAGGCCCTCGGCGGCAAGAGCGGCGCCGATATCTTTACCGACAGCTCCGGGAAACTGGTTCTGGTGGCCTATGACCCCTTGAAGATTGAGGGGGTCAACTGGGCCTGTGTGTCAAAAATCAACCTCGAGGAGGCCATCGTCTCCGCCACCGACGACAAGAAGAAGGATTATTTTGCCGAATATATCGACAAGTACGGCTACTACGATCTCTTCCTCATCCACCCCGGCGGCGAGGTTTTCTACAGTGTCAGCAAGGAGTCCGACTACCGGACCAATATGGTCAATGGCCTCTACGCCTCTTCGGGGTTGGGCAAACTGACCCGTAAGGTGCTCGAGGAAAAACGGTACGCCATGGCCGATTTTTCCCCCTATGCGGCCAGCAACAACGAACCGGCCGCCTTTATCGCCCAACCGCTACTCCATAACAACCAGGTGGAACTGGTCGTTGCCCTGCAACTCTCCCTTGAGTCGATCAACGCCATCATGACCGAACGGCAGGGGATGGGGGAAACCGGCGAGAGCTTTCTGGTCGGCGAGGATCTGCTGATGCGCTCGGACAGTTTTCTCGACCAGCGTCACCATACGGTGAAGACCTCTTTTGCCAACCCGGAAAAGGGCAAGGTCGATACCGAGGCATCCCGCAGCGCTTTGGCCGGCAAGAGCGACACCAGCCTGGTTCTCGACTACAACGGCAGCCAGGTACTCAGCGCCTATGCCCCTGTCGCCCTTGGTGATGATGTGCGCTGGGCGATCCTCGCCGAGATCGACGCCGCCGAGGCCTTTGCGGCGGTGGACATGCTGAAGTGGATTATCCTGGTGATCGGCGGGGTTGGGGTGGTGGTTATCGTCCTGGTGGCCCTTCTTCTCGCCGGGGCCATCGTCAAACCGGTACGCAAGGTGGTCGACAATCTCACCGAACTGGCCCAGGGTGAGGGGGATCTTACCGTACGGCTGGTGGTTGCCAGCGGTGACGAGATCGGCCAGCTCGCCCTCCGCTTCAACCAGTTCATGGAAAAACTGCAGGCGATGATCAAGGATATCACCACCGGGGTCGGGACCCTCTCCTCCTCATCTACCGAGCTCTCGGCGATTGCCGAACAGCTGACGGCAACGGCGGAGAATACCTCCGGAAACGCCAGTACCGTCGCCACCGCCGTCGAGGAGATGTCCAGCAACCTGAGCAGCGTCTCCGCCGCCATGGAGCAGTCGGCAACCAACTCCACCATGGTCGCCTCCGCATCCGAGGAGATGTCGGCGACCATCAACGAGATTGCCCAGAATGCCGAAAGTGCCCGCGCCGTCTCCGGCAAGGCGGTTATTCAGGCCCGGACCACCTCCGAGAAGATGGTCGCCCTCGGCGAGGCCGCCCAGGCGATCAGCAAGGTGACCGAGGCGATCACCGATATCTCCGAACAGACCAACCTCCTTGCCCTCAATGCCACCATCGAGGCGGCCCGGGCCGGCGAGGCGGGGAAAGGCTTTGCCGTGGTGGCCAACGAGATCAAGGAACTGGCCAAACAGACAGCCGAATCAACCCTGACCATCCGTACCCAGATCAGCGGCATTCAGGAATCAACCCAGGGTACCGTCACCGATATCCGCGAGATCACCAGGGTGATCAACGACGTCAACGAGATCATCGCCACCATCGCCACCGCGGTAGAAGAGCAGACTGCGGCCACCAAAGAGATCTCCGACAATATCTCGCAAACCTCGCAGGGCATTGCCGAGGTGAACGAGAATGTCGCCCAGAGTTCCACCGTCGCTACCGAGATCACCCGCGAGATCGCCATGGTGAATAACTCGGCCCGGGAGATGAGCGAGAGCAGTGTTCAAGTGAAGGAGAGTGCCCACGACCTCTCCCGATTGGCCGAGAGCCTGAATGAGATGGTCGGCCGCTTCAAGGTGTAAGAGGGAAAAAGGAAGGGGAAGGGTGTGTTCCTTGCTCTCCCCCTGCCGAGAGACAGGCAGGGGGAGAGCGTGCTCAACCGTTACGGTTTTTTCCCTCCATCATCAGGTCCGGTGGTCCTAACCAGACCCCTTTGAGGAGGAGGTTGAAGTAGGCCCATTTGAACATCAGTTTGGCCATGTGATTGACCTCGGTGTCTTTCAGCAGGCTGAGCGGGCCGACGGCAGGAAAGGGATATTTGCCGGTGAAAGGTTCGGTCTCGTAGTTGAAGTCGATGATATAGGCTTTCCCGAAGCCTGATTCGATGAATCAGACTGCGTGGCCGTCTGAGCGGGCGTGCTGCTCACCTCCGGAGATATAGGCCAGAATATTTTCGTGGAGGACATCTCCCTGGAAATGGGCCACCGCCCCGGCCTTCGAAGTCGGCACATTGGTGCCATCACCGAGAACCCAGACGTTGTCATAACCCTGCGGCTGCAGGGTGTGCTTGTCCACCGGGATAAAGCCCATCGGGTCGGAGATCCCAGAGTCGATCATCACCTGCGCCCCGAAATTGGGCGGGATGGAGACGAGCATGTCGTAGTTGATCTCGGTGCCGTCGTAGGCGGCGATCACCTTGCGCTTGTGGTCCACCGAACCCAGCGAAAAATTGGGGGTGATCTTGATGTTTTTTTCCACACAGGCTTCGGTGAGCACCCTGGTGGCCACCGGTTTGGTGAAGGCGCCGGCCAGGGGGGTGACAAACTCGATCTCGACGTCGTCACGGATACCCCGTTCGTGGAAATGCCAATCGGCCAGAAAGGCGAATTCCAAAGGCGCCACCGGGCACTTGATCGGCATTTCGGCGATATTGACCACCATCTTGCCGCCCTTGAAATTTTTCAGGGCCTTGCCCAACTCCTGGCAGTCGTTAAAGCGGTAATAGCCGTAAATATCCTTGCCCCAGCCTTCCTGCAGCCCTTCCACCTCTTCCGGGCGGATATCGCAGCCGGTGGACATGATCAGGATGTCGTACTTGAAAATACCCTCGGTGGCGGTGGTGACCTCCTGCTTGTTCCAGTCAACGTTGGTCAACTCCGTAATGACGAAATCAATACCCGGCTTGATGAATTCCCGGCGACTTCTTCTGATCTCCTTGGCCTTGTTGATCCCGAAGGGGACGAAGAGGTAGCCGGGCTGGTAGTAGTGGACGTTGTCCCGGTCGATCAGGGTGATCGACCAGTCATCGTCGAGATCCCGACGCATCTTGTTTGCCATCATGGTGCCGCCGCTGCCGGCCCCGAGTATGACGAGCTTTTTCATAATCTCCTGGTTCTCCTCTCTCCTGGTGGTTGATAAAAAAGGGTGCCGGCCCTCTGCCCGAAGGCCCTCAAGCGGGCTGCCGTTGTTCCTTGTCGTTCTGGTAGCTCTGCAGGCAGCTGCCCATCGCCCGCAGCATCATGAACATGAATCCGATCGCCTCCTGCACCTTGGGGTCTTTGAGTTGTTTGACAATGCCCAGCGCACTGACCCGTTGCGGACGGGAAAAGTCAATATTTTCAATTGCCCGGCAAATTTCGTCGATCTGTTTCTCGTTACAGTCGATTCGCCGTAGAAAGGTGAAAACGGTACCGGCCAGTTTGACCAGGCCGCTGCCCTGCTGCAGCCCATCAAGCCACAGGTTGACCCCGTGGACGATATCGGTCTCCTTGAGGACCACGCCGAATTCCTTGACGAACTCGGTCATTGGCTGGATCATGTTGAGCAGGTCGCTCAGGGTGTGGATGTTGATGAGGATGTTGTGGAGAAGGTCGCCCAGCTTTTCCGCCTGGAACTCTCCCTCGTGGAGGGAGTTGAGAAAACGGAGCAGGCGGGGGTACATCAGCTGGAGTATCGGCACAAGTTCGTCACGCAGTTCTACCCCGGCGCGGAGAAGGTCGATTCCTTCGCCCATGGTGTCGAGGTTGGTAATCGCCTTGCGGAGGAGGATGGTCAACTCATCGAAATGAAAATCCCCTTCAACTTCGGCCAGTAATTGGATCGACTTGGGATAGACCTGCTCGATGATCGGGCCCATGTCCTGCTTGAGCTGCACGCCGGCCTTGATCATCTCCACCGCCTCACTCAGTTCCTCCAGGCTGTGCAGGAGGGTCTTGACCAACCGGTCGATATCTGCGGCAGTGGCAGGGTCGTCTACTTCAGAGAGCAGGGCGGTGAGCGCCGCCGGTTGCCTGCTGGCCTGCTGGAGCGGGGCAAGTTCCTGGCGCACCTCGTCGAGGACCTCTGCCTTCATCGCCTTCATCTCAGCCGAGATCCTGTCCAGCCGTTCTAGAATCAATGCTTCATTCATATTTTTCTCTCATCACTAGTAGATAGATACCCTCGCCAGGAAACAGACCCTTGTTCGATGTGTCGTTGCCGTTCTCCTTGGCGGCACCTCCCATGTCGAGTAACGGTGGCAAAGCCATCTGTGGCCGGAGTATGTCCAGTTGATCAGCCCGGCTGCATCGGTCGGCAGACGATCCGTTGTAGCACATTGTGGTATGTCACGACGTAGTACCATAGCCGAAAAAAAAAGAAAAGCGTCAACAGCGTGCAGGACACAAATTTTTCATTCAAACAGTAAATAAAATTATTTAAATATATAATATATATATAAAATATTCGTTATTGGCGGAGGCGCGGACACGGAAAAGAGCTTTGCGGCAGGCATATTATCGGGTATCTTTCCAGGTACTACAATGTGTTATTTAGCGCCATGCAGTGGGCAGTGTTGTTTTCTTGCCGGAAAGTAAACTGCTCCAGGGCAGGCTTCCCGTTCATCAGGTGCTTGGTTCAAGAAAATTTGAAGAGGAGGGAAGATGGCAGAAGATACCTTTTGTCGTATTGGTGGCGGATGACCACCCAGACAGCAGGCCGGAGGTCGCCGGCCGGTTCCGCCAGATGGCCAGTTGGCTGGGAATTTTTTTCCCGATCAGACCTTGCCGCCCCAGGCCCGCTCCGCCGTGCGAAGCGGAATCCGTCAAAAATATCGCGATGTCTCCAAGTCTGCCTCGGGAATGTTCTCGTACCCTACCGGCCGGCAGGGGGCTCTGCTTCTTGGCTATGACAGTGATCTACTCTCCTCGCTACCCGATGCCGTACTGGAGAGTTTTTGCGGTGTCGGCAATCCCCTCGCCATCGCGCCGGTCCCTTCAGGAGCGGCGATTCTCGATATCGGTTGTGGAGCCGGTGTCGATCTACTTGTTGCCGCAGGGCTGACCGGTCCTGGAGGACTTGTCCGGGGTGTTGATCTCACTCCAGAAATGGTCCAGCGAGCCCGGGCCAACATTGGCCTTGCCGGCGGCGATAGCATCGAGGTTATGGAGACCACCGACGACCGGCTTCCCTTTGCCGACGCCCTCTTTGACCTGGTCATTTCCAACGGGGTAATCAATCTTTCTCCCGACAAGCCAGGACTCTTTGCCGAAATATTCAGGGTGCTGAAAACGGGAGGACGGTTGCAGTTTGCCGATATTATACTGGAAAAAGAATTGCCGCCGCATCTTGAAAGGAATGTTGCCTCCTGGTCGCAATGAATAGGCGGTGCGATCCCCGGTGGGGATCAATGCCGACTCATGGTTGAAGCGGGATTTCGGCAGGTGAAAATGTTGGCAACCACCCCGGTGCGCACCTCGGAATCGACAGTTGGCGCCCATTTTATCGGGGTGGCCGGTTAGGCAGCCTGAGCCGGCCGCCTTGTAGCCGGTTTTCTTTTGGTACAGGAAAATGTTGCCGACCCTCTCA
The DNA here is from genome assembly GCA_011390165.1 of Desulfobulbaceae bacterium. Lineage (GTDB taxonomy): Bacteria > Desulfobacterota > Desulfobulbia > Desulfobulbales > Desulfocapsaceae > Desulforhopalus_A. Next base: position 1,620 of record JAABSV010000049.1, on the reverse strand, counting down.
ACACGACCCTCTACAATGTTCTGCGCTCGCCATACTGACGGCTATGACGACTCTGATGGCTCTGCTGGCAACAAAACTCAGGCTGATTTTTTCTGTTTACGAAAATGTGCCGCGATGCTACTATGTGGTACATGTCTGCAGCAGAACAACACCCTTGTTGCGATGAATACCTGACTCCGGAAAGAGGCCAGGGCTTTTTCCGGGCAATTTTCACCAGTGAGAACGAGATGAATGCAGCTATGATTGCCGACACAGTAGAAAGGCTCGCTCGCGACATCGAAGTCCTGCGTGACGAAGTATCCGATGTCAGTGGAATCCAACCAGCCAGGGTACCTGGAAATGCCGGCATTGTCGACATCCTGCAGGGTCTGCGCGAGCGTCTTGGCAGTGTTGAAAAGACTCTGGCGGAGATCAAGGAGGACGTGGCGATCACCGCCCATGTCGACCCCACCGCCAAGCAGGCGATGCGTAAGCTGGCCGACTTTTTTCAGGAGGTTGGCGGACAGTTTTCGATCGACTCCCTGGAGGTGATTCTCCGCCAGGCGGTGAGTAATTTTTGTGATCCGCGGGCGGCAACGGCCGGTCAGCCGATGGCCGACAACACGCTTCAGGGGCAATACGTTCTCGATGTCAAGGGTCTGAGTTGCCCGATGCCGACCCTGCGCACGATCAAGGAGATTGAGAAGCTCGCATCAGGGGAAGTACTTCAGGTCGACGGCACCGATCTCAGCTGCCGTAACGGCCTGCCGGCCTGGTGCGAAAGGGCTGGCCACATCTATCTTGGCGAAAAAGAAGAGGTTGGTTACCGGAGCTTTTTTATCCGTAAAAGGTAACTCTTCGCAAGCTGCTCCCTTGGAGAATTTCTTCAGATGAGAGCAGCTTGCAGGACCTCGGTCCAACTTCCCCAGGCCTGAACATGCTGCGCCAACCCTGTCTGGCTGTTCTGCAGAAAAGGGACCCGCAACCCTTGCAGGCCCTGTTCGGCGGACGACGTGCCTTCTACCTGCAGTTGATGCAGATGGAGCAGAGTGAGCATTGCTGTCGGCTATGGGTGGCGCAAGAATCGGTATTCGGCAGGGTTTACCGGAACGTGTCCAGGTAGGCATAGAGTGCCGGTGACCCGCCGGTATGGAGAAAGAGTACCTGCGCCCCCTTGGCGAAAGTGCCCTTGCGGACAAGGTCGATCAGGCCGGCGGCAGCCTTGCCGGAGTAGACCGGGTCGAGGAGAATCGCCTCGTGGAAGGCAAACATCTGCACCGCTTCCACCATCTCGGCAGTCGGTTGTGAGTAGCCGGGGCCGACATAGGCATCGTAACAGCGAATGTACTCACGGGGAATTTTTTCACCAACCCCGAGAAGATCGGCGGTCTGCAGGGCAAGGCTATGGACGATCGCCTCTTGGACATCCCGGGTCCGGGAGACGTTTATGCCGGACAGTGGGATGCCGGCATTGGTGCCGAAGAGGCCGACGGCCATGCCGGCATGGGTGCCCGCCGACCCGGAAGGGACGACGATATGATCAATATTCAGTGAGGTGGTATTGAGTTGCGCCAATATCTCTTCGGCACAGGCAGCATAGCCAAGGGCGCCGAGGGCGTTGGAGGCGCCACCGGGAATGAT
>JAABSV010000048.1 GCA_011390165.1 Desulfobulbaceae bacterium | reverse complement strand
CCCTGCCGCGCCGCTACGAGATCGACGTCGCCGTCGACAAGGACCCCCGCGCCGCCTACTGGCGGCAGGAGCGCTGCGGCATGTGGATCCGGGCAGCGCTGATCAGCTATATCTTCAAGGTTGATCACGTCATCCAGCACGAATTTTCCTGAGTATCCTTTTTCGGAGTGAACTAATGACTGCCAATCTGCGCAACCGCCATTTCCTGAAACTGCTCGATTTTTCCGCCGCCGAGATCACCGCCCTCCTCGACCTTGCCGCCGAGTTGAAAGGGGCAAAGTATGCCGGCCGCGAGCAGCCCCGCCTGCAGGGGAAAAACATTGTCCTGATATTTGAAAAGAGCTCCACCCGTACCCGCTGTGCCTTCGAGACCGCCGCCTACGACCAGGGGGCGAGGGTTACCTATCTCGGCCCGAGTGGTTCGCAGATCGGCAGCAAGGAGTCGATCAAGGACACCGCCCGGGTGCTCGGCCGGATGTATGACGGCATTGAGTACCGCGGCTTTGGCCAGGAGCGGGTGGAGCTGCTCGCCCGCTACGCCGGGGTGCCGGTGTGGAACGGGCTCACCGACGAGTTCCACCCCACCCAGATCCTCGCCGACCTGCTCACCATGCGCGAGCACTGCCGCAAACCGCTGGCCGAAATCTCCTTTGCCTACCTCGGCGATGCCCGCAACAACATGGGCAACTCCCTGATGGTGGCGGCGGCGAAGATGGGGATGGACTTTCGCGCCGTCGCCCCGCCGAGCCTCTTTCCCGAGCCGGACCTCACCGCCCGGGCCCAGGCCATTGCCCTGGAGAGCGGCGCCAAAATCACCCTCACCAGTGAGGTGGCGGCCGGGGTGCAGGGCTGTGATTTCGTCATCACCGATGTCTGGGTCTCCATGGGCGAGCCGGCCTCTACCTGGGCGGATCGGATCGCCCTGCTCCAACCCTATCAGGTGAACAGCCAGGTGATGGCGATGACCGGTAACCCGCAGGCCAGGTTCATGCACTGCCTGCCGGCCTTCCACAACCGGGAAACCACCGTTGGCGAGGAGATCTTTCAGAAGTTTGCTCTCGAGGCGATGGAGGTGACCGAGGAGGTGTTCGAGTCAGAGGCCTCCATCGTCTTTGCCGAGGCCGAGAACCGGGTCCACACCATCAAGGCGGTGATGGTGGCGACGCTTGCCGGCTGAGGGTGGCTTAGCTTCTCTTTTTCTTGCCGGTGCCGGCCAGCCAGGGGTAGGGGCGCCAGTAGAGCTCGCGGAGCCGGGTCCGGGCCCGCTCGGTGGCCAGCACCATCCTCTCCAGGAGATAGTAGAGGGTGGGAACCACCACCAGGGTGAGGAAGGTGGCCACCACCAGCCCGAAGACCACCACCACCGCCATCGACTGCCACCACTGGCTCGACTCGCTCACCCAGGAGATCGCCCCCTTGTGGAAGTCGTAGGAGATGCCGGTGATCATCGGGATCAGCCCGAGGATGGTGGTCACCGCGGTGAGGAGCACCGGCCGCAGACGGGTGGCCCCGGCCGCCAGCACCGCCTGGCGTAGAGCCATGCCGCGGGCCCGCAGGCGGTTGGTGTAGTCGAGGAGGACGATGGCGTTGTTGACCACCACGCCGGCCAGCGAGATCACCCCCACCCCGGTCATGATGATGCCGAAGGGCGACTGGAAGATGGTCAGCCCCAGGAAGGCCCCGCCCAGGGAGAGGATCACCGAGGTCATGATGATAAAGGGCTGGGTCACCGAGTTGAACATCGACACCAGGATGAGAAAGATCAGCAGCAGGGCGACCAGGAAGGCCTTGGTGAGGAACTCCTCGGACTCCTGCTGGAACTCGAATTCACCGGTGAAGGTAAGCTTGTAACCCGGCGGCAGGGGGAAGTCGGCGAGGATCTCCGCCGCCTTGGCCCGGGCCACCGGTCCGGGGATCTTGGTCTCGTCGACGTTGGCCTTCACGGTCACCACCCGCTCGTTGTTGATCCGGCGGATATCGCCGATGGAGCCGGCAAAACTGACCTGGGCGATGGTGGAGAGGGGGACCATCTGGCCGGAGGGGGTGGGCAGCATCAGCTCGTGGAGGACATCCACTACCTGCCGGTTTGCCTCCGAGAGCTGGACGGTGATGTCGTAATCGTCGCTCCCCTCCCGGAAGGAGGAAACCTCCAGACCGTTGTAGGCGCTTTTCAGGGCGAAGCCGACCATGTCGGTGTTGAGGCCGAAGAGGGCTGCCTTCTGGCGGTCGATCTGCACCTGCACCGAGGGGATCCCCTCGACAAAATCATCCCGGACATCCACCACATGGGGGAATTGGCCGAGGATCTCCCGTACCGCCCTGGCCAGTTCGCCGAGGATGGCGAAGTTGTCGCCGGCGATCTCGATGTTGATCGGTGCCCCGGTGGGGGGCCCCTCCTCCTCGTTGGCGATGGTGATCGCCCCGCCGGGGATGGCGCGCAGCCGCTGGCGGATTGCCGCGACGGTATCGTGGGAGGAGCCCTGGCGTTCCTGGAGGTCGATCATCCGCACGCCGATATGGTTCGGGGTGTTGGCCTCGAAGGCCGAGCCACCGCCGCTGGTGGCCACCGCCTTGGTGTAGATGTTCTTGATGTTGGCCAAATCGCTCGGCCCCTGATAGCTGGTGCCGGTGGGGCTCTCGTGCTCCTTGGCGGCCAGGGCGGCAAGGGGGGTGGGCAGGTCGTGGTCGGCCGGCAGCGCCGCCGGGTCCACGGCGCCGGCGAGCACCGCCTCGACCCGGCGGATGATCCGGTCGATATGGTCGAGATCGGCCCCCTCCGGCATGTCGATGTTGACGTACATCCCCTTCGGGTCGATCTCCGGGAAGAATTCTATCGGTCGCTCCAGGCCGACCACCAGCAGCCAGCTCTGCACCATCAGCAGCAGCACCAGAAAGCCGGTGGCAATCACCGTCCATGGCTTGTCCAGGGCCCGGTCAAGCTGGGCATGGTAGCTGCGCAGGATAAATCCTTTGATTGCCACCGGCTGCTCAACCGCCCGGGAGATTGCCGCCAGGTCGAGGTTTGCCGCCTTTTCGCCCCCCTTCACCCGCATGAGCAGCGAGGCAAAGGCCGGGTTGATCACCAGGGCGACGAAGAGACTGGAGGAGAGGGTGACGATGACGGTGAGCGGCAGGTAGCTCATGAACTCGCCCATGATCCCCGGCCAGAAAAGCATCGGGGTGAAGGCGGCGAGGGTGGTGAGGGTGGAACCGATTACCGGGTAGGCCACCTCGGCGGTGGCCCGCATCACCGCCTCCACCCGCCCGGCCCCCTGCTCCATGAAGCGGTAGCAGTTCTCGATGATGACGATGGCGTTGTCCACCAGCATGCCAAGGGCCAGGGTGAGGCTGAAGAGCACCACCATGTTCAGGGTTATCCCCAGCACATAGAGGATGGTGAAGGAGAGGAGCATCGAGAAGGGGATGGCCATGCTGATGAGGAGGGCGTTGCGGATCCCCATCACAAAGAAGATGACCACCAGCACCAGCACCAGCCCGGAGAGGATGTTGTTCTCGAGGTCGGCGACCATCATCTCGATATCCTTGGCGGCGTCGTAGATCTTGTCCATCTCGGTGCCGGCCGGCCAGCCCTGGCTCTCCCGGTCGATGATCGAGTCCACCGCCCGACTGATGTCGATGATGTTCTCGCCGGAGCGTTTTTTCACCGCCAGGTTGACCGCCTCCCGCCCGTCCAGGCGGGCGATGCTGGTCTCCTCCTTGAAACCGTCGACCACCGTGGCGACATCCTTTAAGTAGACCGGCTGGCCGTTGTGGGTGGTGAGCACCAGGCCGTAGATCTCCTCCGGGGTCTTGAATTCGCCGGGGACCCGCAACTGGAAGCGACCGTCGCCGAGACGGATATTGCCGCCGGAGGTGTTGGTGTTCTCGCTCTTCACCGCGCTCTGGAAACTGCCGATGCTGAGGCCGTAGTAGGCGAGTTTTTCCGGGAACACCTCCACCCGGATCTCCCGCTCCAGGCCGCCGGTGATCTCCACCTCGAGGACCCCGGTTATCCCCTCGATCTCATCTTCCAGATCGTCGGCCAGCTCTTTCAGGCAGGGGAGGCCGCAGGTGCCGGAGAGGGAGAAAATGACGATGGGCATCTCGGCAAAGTTCACTTCGAAGACCGACGGGTCGTCCTCCAGGTCGCCGGGCAGTGCCCCCCTCGCCTCGTCCACCTTGTCCTTGACATCCTGCACCGCCTTGTCGATATCGGTGCCGGTGACAAACTCGACGTTGATCATCGACTGCCCTTCGGAACTGACCGAGGCAATCTTTTTCAGTCCATCGAGGCCTTTCAGCTTCTTCTCGATCTCGATGGTCACCGAGGTTTCGATATCAGTGGGGGAGACGCCGCGGTAGTCGGTGGAGATGAAGACGTTGGGGATGGTGATGTCGGGGGAACTCTCCCGGGGCAGCGTCCGGTAAGAGTAGACCCCGAAGATGATGAGCAGCACGGCAAACACCACGACCGTGGTGCTTTGCCGCACCGCAGTGTCGGAGATGATCATCGGCGCATCTCCTCCGGGCCATCCAGATTGCGGATCACCTTGATCGGCTGGCCATCCTCAACATCGCGGTGTCCCTCGATGAGCACCCGGTCACCGGCCTGCAGCCCCTCAACGACCTCCACCAGCCACCCCTCCATCACCCCGAGGCGGATGTCCCGTCGGCGGGCGATCCCCGCCTCGTCGACGTAGAGGTACTGGGCATCGTTGCGGGAGATGACGCTGTAGAGGGGGACGGAGAGGGCGTCGCTACGCCGCGACTTGACGATGTCGGCCCGGAGAAACATGCCGGGGAGAATCTCTCCGCCCGGGTTGTCGATGGCCAGTTCCAGGTTGTAGAGGCGGGCCATGCTCTGCGGGGCCGGGGCGAGGAAGTGGATGGCGGCGGTGAGCTGCCGGTCGGCCAGGGCCTGGATGGTGATTGCCACCTCCTCCAGGTGGCGGACGGCATCGACATCCGACTCGGGGATGCCGACCACCCCTTTCAGTCGGTCGGTCTCGAGGATCTCCGCCACCGGGTCACCCACCGACAACTGCAGGCCCACCTTGGCCGGCAGTTCGTGGATGATCCCCTCCATCGGCGCAACGATCTTGGTGCGGGAAAACTGCAACCGGGCCTGGTCGTAGTCGGCCTTGGCGGTCTGCAGGCGGGCGCGGTTGCTGTCCAGAGTTGCCACCGGAATTCCTCCCTTGGCATAGAGGGCCTCATCCCGGCTAAATTCGGTCTCGGCGAGGCGGTAGGCGGCCTCGGCCCGTTGCACGGCAATCCGGTAGTCGGCGTCCTCGATCCGGGCCAGGATATCGCCCGGTTTGACCCGATCTCCCGACTGCACCGGCACCTCGGTGATGGTGCCGGCCACTTTGGCCAGAAGTTTCAGCCAGGTCCACGGTTCGACCACGCCTGGAAGGTTGAGGCGGTCACTGATCGGCCGTGGCTGCACCGTCATGGTGACGGTGTTCACCGGCGGCCGATCGGGGCTGATCTGGGCCGCCTTGTCGGCGGTGATGGTTGCCTGTCGCTCCTTGACCATGTTGAACAGGGAGACGGCCACGACAATCATGGCGAGGAGGACCAGCCGGGGCAGGTTGTTCCAGATCTGCCAGACAACTCTGGCCCGCAGGGGGGCGGTGGGAAGTGGTTTGTTCATCGTTGGGCTATAAGGTGATGGCGGTTGTCGGTTTGGCGGCAGGGGGGTGGCCCTTCATCACCGGCAGGGGGATGAGGAGCGTCGTCGCTATCTGTTCGGCTGTCGGCCGTTGGCTGTCGAGTGTACGTCGTAGAGTGGGGTGTCAGGGGTGGATGCTTGAGGAGAATGAGATGGAGACCTCTGTGCTGGCTGAGTCAGGCGCGCTGGCTGAGTCAGTTGGGTGAACAATGTGTGTCACGGGAGTCAAGGGTGCCAGGGTGTCATGGGTGCGACGAGTGCGGCGGGCGCTAGCGGTGCGAGCGGATGGCCCACCTGTCCGCAGAGATTCACACCTTGACATCTGCTCCGTGTCGGTTTAAAAGTTGACCGCAACGTGAATAAATACCTGCCTGACCGGGTAAGGTCAAGAAAAAACCTGCTCCATTCCCTCAACAGCTGCGAGAATCGATGTGCAAAGTGAAGTGAGCCAGTGGTTGTCGGTGCTGGCCGACCTGTTGCCCTTCGGCTACGCCTACGGCGCCGGAATGGTCTCGGCGGTCAACCCCTGCGGTTTTGCCATGCTGCCGGTCTACCTCACCCTCTACCTGGGTGCCGAGGAGAGCGCCTTCCGCGACCGGTCCCTGTTCTATCGTATTGCCAAGGCCGGCTGGATCGCCCTGGTGGTCACCGCCGGCTTTGCCCTTCTTTTCGGCCTGGTCGGGGCGGTGGTCTCGGCCGGGGGGAGTTTTCTCATGGGGGTGATGCCCTGGCTGTCGGTGGTGGTCGGCCTCGCCCTGATCGCCCTCGGCGTCTGGCTTCTCCTCGGCCACAGCCTCTCCCTCCATCTCTTCACCGATATGGCCGGCAAGATCGGCGACCCCCGGCAGATGTCGGTGAGTGGATTTTTCCTCTTTGGCGTGGCCTTTGGCGCCACCTCCCTGAGCTGCACCTTGCCGATCTTTCTGATGGTGGTCGGCTCCTCCCTGGCGGCGGCCGACTTCAGCGGCGGGCTGATTCAGTTTTTCAGCTATATTATGGGGATGGGCAGTGTGATGCTGGTTTTGACCCTGGGAATCGCCCTGGTCAAGGAGGGGGTGGTAGTGGGGGCCCTGCGCCGCTTCCTCCCTTACGTCCAGAAGATCTCCGCCCTCCTTCTTTTGCTGGCCGGGGCCTATATCGTCTACTACTGGCTGAGCAGCGGCCTGCTGCTTGGCTGAACCGCCGTCGTCAGGGCCACGCACCGGCCGCAGCACAACAATAGCCATACATGATCAGGCGATGAGCCGGCAGCAATGAATCAATTGAGTGGTATATGGGCTGCCGCCGGCGCCTTTGTCATCTGGGGGGTGATGCCGATCTACTGGAAGTGGCTGGCGGCGGTGCCCGCCTACGAAATCCTCTGCCACCGGATGAGCTGGTCGCTGCTCCTGACCCTGGCGATGGTCTTCGCCCTCGGTCGGCTACGCCTGTTCCGCCAGGTGCTCCGCCAGCGGCGTAACCTGATCACCTTTACCGCCAGCGCCCTGCTGCTGGCAGTGAACTGGCTGATCTATATCTGGTCGGTGAACGCCGGCTTCATCGTCGAGGCCAGTCTTGGCTACTTTATCAACCCGCTGATCAACGTCCTCTTCGGGATGCTCTTCTTCCGCGAACGGCTGCGGCCGGTGCAGTGGCTGGCGATCTTTCTCGCCTTTCTCGGCGTCCTCTATCTGACCATCTATTACGGCCGTTTCCCGTGGATCGCCCTCATCCTCGCCTTCAGCTTCGCCACCTACGGGCTGCTCCACAAAAAGAGTTCCCTGGGGGCCCTCGACGCCCTCTGCCTGGAGACGGCGGTCCTCTTTCTGCCGGCACTCCTCTTTCTCATCGGCCTGGAGCTGTTTCGCGGCGGCTCTTTCGGCCACATCGGTCTCTCCGGCTCGCTGCTGCTGGCCGGCACCGGCGTGCTCACCACCGTGCCGCTCCTCCTCTTCGGCTTTGCCGCCGGCCGGATTCCCCTTTCCAGTCTTGGCATCCTCCAGTATCTCGCCCCGTCCATCAATCTCCTGCTCGGGGTCTTTGTCTACGGCGAGGATTTCCCCCTGCAGAGGATGGTCGGCTTTGCCCTCATCTGGACCGCCCTCGCTCTCTATCTTGCCGAAAACATGGGCAACCGTTGGCGCCTGAAAAGGCAGTTGCTCAACCATTGACCGGGCGGCAGGCAAAGACGAGTGGTTACGGCAACTCCTCGTCGATATAGCGCTGGACGTAGCCCTGGCCGCTGACGGCCGCCTTGGTCGCCCAGACCACCAGGAAAATGGCAAAACAGGTGGTGAGCAGCCACAGGTTCGGGGCGAAGGCGGTGACCAGCAGCAGCACCGCCAGACAGATCAGGACAAACTTGATCACCCGCTGGCGGGCCTGGAGGATCACCTCCCGAGCCCTTTCCGGGGTGTTGATACCGGCGGCGCGCAGGCTGTCGCGCATCGTTTCGTAGGCCTGCTGCTGGCGTCTGGCCATCCGGCCAAAGGGATCACTGAGCTTCATATGCGGGCCTCCCGACCTCGAGTGTTTGGTGTATGCTGGTGAGCGATTGCTGTTTGCTGGTAGCCGTTTAGTTTTATGGGTTTTTCGCGGGCATGGCCCGCTCCTACAACGGGCTTCCGGTTTGGCCTGCTCCTACAACGGGCTTCCGGTTTGGCCTGCCGATGCAATGGGTGCCCGGTTTGGTCCGCCGATGCAATGGGTACCCGGTCTGGCCCGCTCCCCCCCTCTCTCTCTTCCGGCGCCTTTCCGTGGGGCTGTTTGCCAGGGGGTGCTCATCAGTGGGTGCTCGTAAGTAGGGTGCCCGTCAGTGGGGCAAACCAGGGGGCGTGCCGTTTTTTACCCCCCAGGCTCGGGGCGCAGGGAGAGGGCGATCCGCTTTCGCGGCAGGTCGATGCCGACCACCCGCACCTCCAGCTGCTGGCCGAGGCGGACCACTTCGGCCGGGTTTTTCACCCGCCGGTCGGCCAGTTCGCTGATGTGGATCAAACCATTCTCCTTGATGCCGATATCGGCAAAGGCCCCGAAGGCGGTGACGTTGGTGATGATCGCCGGCAGGCGCATCCCCTCATGGAGGTCACCGATCTCGTGGACCCCCTCGGCAAAACGGAAACGGCGGAAGAGCGGCCGCGGGTCCCGCCCCGGCCGGGCCAGTTCCTCGACGATGTCGCTGAGGGTGGGCAGGCCCACTTCGGCATCGACGTAGCGACCAGGCTCGATGGCCTGCCGTGCCTCGGCCGAGGCGAGCAGGGTGGCGACGGCAAGCCCCTGGTCGGCGGCCATCCGGGGCACCAGCGCGTACCGTTCCGGGTGGACACCGCTGCCGTCGAGGGGGTTGGCGGCGTTGCGGATGCGGAGGAAACCGGCGCACTGCTGGAAGGCGCGAGGCCCGAGCCGTGGTACCTTGAGCAGCTGCCGGCGCGAGGAAAAGGGCCCGTGCTGCTGCCGGTAGCTGAATATGGCGGCGGCCAGGGCCGGACCAAGGCCGGCGACGAAGGTGAGCAACCGGGCGCTGGCCGAGTTCAGTTCCACCCCGACACTGTTGACACAGCTGGTCACCACGGCAGTCAGGGCCTCCCGCAGTCTGCCCTGGTCGACGTCGTGCTGGTACTGCCCGACGCCGATGGCCGCCGGGTCGATCTTCACCAGTTCGGCCAGCGGGTCCTGGAGACGGCGGCCGATGGAGATGGCGCCGCGAAGAGTGAGGTCGAGTTCGGGGAACTCCTCTCTGGCCGCCTCCGAGGCGGAGTAGATGGAGGCCCCGTCCTCGTTGACCAGAGTGATCAGCACCGCCTCCGGCAGCCCGAGGCCACGGACAAAGGACTCGGTCTCCCGGCCGGCGGTGCCGCTGCCGATGGCCACCGCCTCAATGCGCTGTTCGGCCACCAGCCGATTGACCACCGCCGCCGCCTCGCGGCGGCCGCCCTCCCCGCCGGTGGGGTAAATGGTGGTGCTGGCAAGCAGACTCCCCTGGCCGTCCAGGCAGACCACCTTGCCGCCGGTCCGGTAGCCGGGGTCGATGGCCAGCACCCGTTTCTGACCAAGGGGCGGGGCGAGGAGGAGCTGGCGAAGGTTGTCGGCAAAGACCCGGATCGCCTCGCTGTCGGCGCGCTCCCTCACCTCCTGACGCAGTTCGTTCTCCAGCGAGGGGGCGAGGAGCCGCCGGTAGCTGTCGCAAATCGCCAGTTCGAGCTGGTCGTGCCAATGGCCGGGGCGGAGGTGCCGCCGACGGAGCAGGCGGAGGGCGGCCTCTTCCGGCGGACGGAGGCTGATGCGGAGAAACTTCTCCCGCTCGCCGCGAAACATGGCGTGCAGCCGGTGGCCGGGGGTCCTTGCCACCGGTTCCTGGCGGTCGAAATAGTCCCGGTACTTGTCGGCACCGGCGGCGTCGCTCTCTGTCCCCTGGCTGTTGACCACCCCCTTGTCGCGGAACAGCGCCCGCAGCTCGGCCCGGCCGGCCGCCTCCTCGGCTATGGTTTCGGCAACGATGTCTCTCGCCCCGGCCAGGACCTCGTCGAGGCTGGTGAGCCCCTCTTCGGCCTGAAGAAAGGTCTCCGGGGCCAGCGGCGGGCCACTGCCGAGCATCGCCGCTGCCAGCGGCGCCAGCCCCTTTTGCCGGGCGATTTGCGCCCGGGTCCGGCGCTTGGGACGATAGGGGAGGTAGATATCCTCCAGTTCGCTGAGGGTGCCGGCGGCGGCCAGGGCCTGCTGTAATTCCGGGCTCTCTTGGCCACTTTTGGCCAGGGAGTCGAGGATCGCCTGCCGCCGTTGGTCGATGGCCTGCAGCTGCTGATGCCGGTCACGGATGGCGGTGATCGCCACCTCGTCCAGGGAGTCGGTGGCCTCCTTGCGGTAGCGGGCGATGAAGGGGACCGTCCCCCCCTCGGCGAGGAGGGCAAGGGTACCGGCTACCTGCTGCGGCTTGAGGTTGAGGGAGTGGGCAATCTGCTGATGGTACTGTTCCGGCATCTCATCTCACGCTGGGAGTGTGGCAGGGGGCTGCCGGGGAGGTCGGCTGAAGTGCTTGAAGTGGCTGAAGTGGCTTTAGTTACTCTGGCGGTTAAGGGCTGCAAACAACTCAGGCGGCTCGGGCGATGGCGGCGGCCAGTCGCAGGGCCTGCCGGGTGGCGGCGACGTCATGCACCCGGACAATCCGTACCGGCGGCCGGACGGCGAGGGCGGCAACCACCGCCGTCGCCAGGTCCCGCTCGCCGGCCTTGTCGATGCCGGTGAGGGTACCGAGAAAACTTTTCCGGCTGTGGCCGAGGAGCAGGGGCAGGCCGAGGTCGGCCAGCTTGTCGAGATGCTTGAGCAGGGAGAGGTTGTGGGCCAGGGTCTTGCCAAACCCGATGCCGGGGTCGATGATCAGCCGGCTGCGGGAAATTCCCCGGCTGGTCAGCCACTCTTCCCGCTCGACGAAAAAGGCCCGCACCTCGGCCACCACATCGTTGTAGCTGGGCCGCACCTGCATATCGGCCGGGGTGCCCTGCATGTGCATGAGGACCACCGGCACCGAACTTTCCCCGAGCAATTCGACCATTGCCGGGTCGCCGCGAAGAGCGGTGATATCGTTTATGAGGTCGGCACCGGCGGCGAGAGCGGCCCGGGCCACCGTCGCCTTGGTGGTGTCGATGGAGATGGAGAGCAAAGGGTGCCGGTTGCGGATCGCCGCGATCACCGGCACCACCCGGCTCTCTTCCTCGGCGCTGCTGATCGGCTGGGAGAAGGGGCGGGTGGACTCGCCTCCGACATCGATGATCTCGGCACCGGCGGCGATCATCGCCTCGGCCTGGGCCAGGGCGGCGGGGAGGTCGGCAAAATTACCGCCGTCGGAAAAGGAGTCCGGGGTGACGTTCAGGATCCCCATGATCCTGACGCCGCTGCCCGCTTCGTCAATCTCCTCGACCGTAACAACCATCTTGTTCGCTGCTGCCCTTCTAGCGCTCTTCCGGTTGCCGGGGTTGCCGCTCTCCCGGCTCTTCTTTGTCGTCCGTGTCACTGCCTTCGGCCGGTTCGGATGCCTCGTTGGCATCGGCTGACTCGGTCGGGTCGGTTGGCTCGGACGGGTCGGCGGAGTCGGCAGGTTCGTTGTCCGGCCCCTCCTCCGCATCCACCGGGGGCTCGGCGGCGTCGGGGTTGTCCGTTGCCGTCTCGGTGCCGGCGGCCTCAGCGGTCGGCGGTGCTGTTGCGCTGGCCTTGGCCTTTTCCGATTGGGCGGCGGCAGCCTGCTTGCGGCTGGCGGCAATCCGGGCGGCGATGCGGGCCGTGTACTGGCCCGGACGGAGCTCTTCGATGATCCGTTCCATATCGGAGAGGACAATGGTCTCGTGTTCGAGCAGTTCGTCGGCCATGCGCACCAGCACATCGCGGTGTTCCTCGAGCAGATGCGTCACCCTGGCCATGGCCTGATCGATGATATCCTTCACCGCCACATCGATCAGCCGGGCGGTCTCCTCACTGAAATCGCGGTGCTGGCCGATCTCGCGGCCGAGGAATATCTGTTCCTCCTTCTTGCCGTAGGTGAGTGCGCCGAGGGCATCGCTCATCCCCCATTCGCAGACCATCTTCCGGGCCATGGCCGAGGCCCGCTCGATATCGTTGCCGGCCCCGGTGGTGATCTCGTTGAAGATGATCTTCTCGGCAATCCGGCCGCCGTAAAGGATGCTGATGGTGCTCTCCAGATAGGTCTTGGAGTGGGTGTATTTGTCGTCGGTGGGCAGCTGCATGGTCAGCCCCAAGGCCCGGCCGCGAGGGATTATGGTTACCTTGTGGATCGGGTCGGTGTCCTCCAGCAGCCAGGCTACCAGGGCATGGCCCGCCTCGTGGTAAGCGGTGATCTTCTTCTCCTTCTCGCTGATGATCATCGACCGCCGTTCCGCCCCCATCATGATCTTGTCCTTGGCCTTCTCGAGCAGGTTGAGGTCGATTTCCTTGGCCCCGGCCCGGGCGGCCATCAGTGCCGCCTCGTTGACCAGGTTCTCCAGGTCGGCACCGGAGAAGCCGGGGGTCCCCCGGGCCAGTACATCCAGGTCGACCAGCGGCGACATCTTCGTCTTCTTGGCGTAGATTTCCAGAATCTTCTTCCGTCCGCCGACATCGGGCACCGGCACTACCACTTGCCGGTCGAAGCGGCCGGGGCGGAGCAGGGCCGGGTCAAGAACATCCGGGCGGTTGGTGGCGGCGACGATGATCACCCCGTCGTTGGTCTCGAAACCGTCCATCTCCACCAGCAGCTGGTTGAGGGTCTGCTCGCGCTCGTCATGGCCGCCGCCCAGGCCGGCACCACGGTGGCGCCCCACCGCGTCAATCTCGTCGATGAAGATGATGCAGGGGGCGTTTTTCTTGCCTTGGGCGAACATGTCGCGCACCCGCGAGGCACCGACGCCGACAAACATCTCGACAAAGTCGGAACCGGAGATGGAGAAGAAGGGGACATCCGCCTCACCGGCAATCGCCTTGGCAAGCAGAGTCTTGCCGGTCCCCGGGGCCCCGGCGAGGAGCACACCGGTGGGAATCCGTCCGCCCAGTGTGGTAAACTTCCCGGGATCTTTCAGAAAATCGACGATCTCCTCCAACTCTTCCTTGGCCTCGTCGATGCCGGCGACATCGGCGAAGGTCACCTTGTTGTTGCTCTGCTCAGTGAGTCGAGCCCGGTTTTTGCCGAAGGAGAGGGCACCCCCCTTGCCGCCGCCCTGCATCTGGCGCATGAAGAAGATCCATACCCCGATGAGCAGGAGCATTGGGAACCACGAGACGAAGATGGTCATCATCCAAGAGTCCTTCTGGCTCTCCTTGACGGTGATGTCGACCCCGGACTGGCGGAGGATGGAGATCATCTCCTGGTCGTTGGCCGGGTAGATGGTGTGGAAGGGTTTGCCGTCCTGGAGGATACCGCTTACCACGTCACCGCTGATGGTCACCCTGGTGATGGCCTTGTTCTGCACACTGGTCATGAACTCACTGTAGGTGAGCTGGGTGGTATTGGCCTGGGGTTTGTTGAAGAGATTGAAGAGGAGGATCATGGTCAAGCCAATCACCAGCCACATACTCAGGTTTTTGTAGAAAGTGTTCAAAGAGGCCTCCGGTGGCTCCAGGTCCGCGTGTCCTGATTGACTATTTATCGGTAACTGTTCTGTTTGATTCGTTCAGTGCTTCGTCTGGTGTATCTCTTGAAGCAGTAAATGCCCATGAGCGGGCGGTTCATTAGACTGAATTAAGGTAAACCATATGGGGAAAAAGTCGAGTCTGGATGGCCACTATTTTCCCTCCTCCTCATCCTCGTAGCCTCTGCCGATAAAATACTGCACCGGCTGCACCCCGGGGGCGTTGTGCCGCAGTTCACGGATTCCGGTGACCAGGGCTGCCGCGCCGCTCACCGTGGTGGTGTAGGGGACATGGTAGTCGAGGGCGGCCCGGCGGATGCTGTAGGAGTCCTCGGTGGTCCGCCGGCCGAGGGAGGTATTGATCAGCCAGGCGATCTGCCGGTCCTGGATCTTGTCGAGGATATGCGGCCGGCCCTGGGATATCTTGTTGATCAGGGTGCAGGCCACCCCGGCCTCGGCCAGATGGGCGGCGGTGCCGGTGGTGGCGTAGATGGTGAAGTCGAGTTCGGCCAGGGCTCTCGCCACCGGCACGATCGCCCTCTTGTCGCCGTCGCGGACACTGATGAAGACGTTACCGCTGGTGGGTACCCTGATGCCGGCCGCCTGCTGCGACTTGGCAATGGCCAGGCCGAGGTTGGTGTCGATCCCCATCACCTCGCCGGTGGACTTCATCTCCGGGCCGAGGAGGGTGTCGACCTTGTCGAAGCGGTCGAAGGGGAAGACCGCCTCCTTCACCGCCCAGTGGTTGATCACCACCTCGCTGGTGAGCCCCAGTTCGGCCAGGGTGGCGCCCAGCATTACCTTGGTGGCCAGCCGGGCCAGAGGGACGCCGGTGGCCTTGCTGACGAAGGGAACCGTCCGCGAGGCGCGGGGGTTGACCTCGAGGACGTAGAGTTGCCGGTCCTTCACCGCGAACTGGACGTTCATCAGCCCGACCACCCCGAGTTCTCTGGCCATTGCCCGGCTCGCCTCGCTGATCTCGACTTGCAGCTCCGCGGAAAGACTGTGCGGAGGCAGGACGCAGCAGGAGTCGCCGGAGTGGATGCCGGCCTCCTCGATGTGTTCCATGATCCCGCCGATGATCGTCTGCCGGCCGTCGCTGAGCGCGTCCACATCCACCTCGATGGCGTCCTGGAGAAACTTGTCGATCAGGACCGGGTGCTCCTGGCGGCTGCCGCCGACGGCGGCCATGAAGTCACGGATCCCCTGGTCGCTGTAGACGATGCGCATGTCCCGCCCGCCGAGGACGTAGGAGGGGCGGACCACCACCGGGTAGCCGATCCGTTCGGCCACCGCCAGCGCCTCATCCAGGGTGTGGGCGGTGTCGTTGTCGGGCTGGCGCAGGTTCAGCTTCTGGAGAAACTGCTTAAAACGCTTGCGGTCCTCGGCCCGGTCGATGGCGTCCGGCTGGGTGCCGACGATCTTTACCCCGGCCTCGGCCAGGGGGACGGCCAGGTTGAGCGGGGTCTGGCCGCCGAACTGGACGATCACTCCGTCCGGCCGTTCCTGATCGATGATGTTGAGCACATCCTCCCGGGTGAGGGGCTCGAAAAAGAGCTTGTCGGAGGTGTCGTAGTCGGTGGAGACGGTCTCCGGGTTGGAGTTGATCATGATCGATTCAACGCCGATCTCGCGCAGGGCGAAGGCGGCATGGACACAGCAGTAGTCGAACTCTATCCCCTGGCCGATACGGTTCGGGCCGCCGCCGAGGATGACAATCTTCTGCCGCGTACTGGCAGTGGCCTCATTCTCCGTCTCGTAGGTGGAGTAGTAGTAGGGGGTGTAGGACTCGAACTCGGCGGCGCAGGTATCGACCAGCTTGTAGACCGGTACCACCGCCGCCTCCTGCCGGTGCCGGCGGATGTCGTCCTCACTGGTGCCGGTGAGAAAGGCCAGCTGCCGGTCGGCAAAGCCCTGCTCTTTGCAATGGCGGAGGAAGTCGGGGTCAAGCCCCTGGAAACCGCGGGCGGCAATCTCCGCCCCGGTGGCGACCAGTTCGGCAAACTGGTGGAGGAACCAGGGGTCGATACCGGTCAACCCGGCCAGTTCGGCCACCGGCATCCCCCGCCGCAGGGCCTCGTGGAGGTGGGGGACACGTTGGGAACTGGCCACCCGCAGGCGCAGTTCCAGGTCCTCCTGGTCGAGGTGGTCGAGCGGCTTCACCCCATCGCCGCCAAAGCCGAAGCGGCCGGTCTCCAGCGAGCGTATCGCCTTCTGGAAGGCCTCCTTGAAGGTCCGGCCGATGGCCATGGTCTCGCCCACCGACTTCATCGAGGTGGTGAGGATATCCTCGGCCTCGGGGAACTTTTCGAAGGTCCAGCGGGGGATCTTCACCACGCAGTAGTCGATGCTCGGTTCGAAGGCGGCCAGGGTCTCCCGGGTGATGTCGTTTTTCAGCTCGTCCAGGGTGTAGCCCACCGCCAGCTTGGCGGCGATCTTGGCAATGGGAAAGCCGGTGGCCTTCGAGGCCAGCGCCGAGCTGCGCGACACCCGCGGGTTCATTTCGATGATCATCAGCTCGCCGTCCGCCGGGTTGACGGCAAACTGGACGTTGGAGCCGCCGGTCTCGACGCCGATCTCCCGGATGATGGCGATGGCCGCATCGCGCATCTCCTGGTACTCGCGGTCGGTGAGGGTCTGGGCCGGGGCGACGGTGATGCTGTCACCGGTGTGCACCCCCATCGGGTCGACGTTCTCGATGGAGCAGATGATCACCACGTTGTCGTTTTTGTCCCGCATCACCTCCAGCTCGAACTCCTTCCAGCCGAGAAGGCTTCGCTCCAGCATGATCTCGCTGGTCATCGACAAATCGAGGCCGGAGGTGCAGAGGGTCTCGAGTTCCTGACGGTTGTAGGCGACGCCGCCGCCGGTGCCGCCGAGGGTGAAGCTTGGCCGGACGATGAGCGGAAAGCCGATCTCCTCGGCCGCCGCCATGGCCGCCGGCAGGGTCTGGACGATCACCGAGTGCGGCACCTTCAGGCCGATTTTGCGCATCGCGTCGCGGAACTCCTCCCGTCCTTCCGCCTTTTTGATCACCGCGATATCGGCGGCGAGCAACTCGACACCGTACTTTTCCAGGATGCCCAGTTCGGCCACCTTGATTGCCGTGTTCAAGGCGGTCTGCCCGCCGAGGGTGGGGAGGAGGGCGTCAGGCCGCTCTTTCTCGATCACCTTGGCGACAAACTCCGGGGTGATCGGCTCGATATAGGTGGCGTCAGCCAGCTCCGGGTCGGTCATGATGGTGGCCGGGTTGGAGTTGATCAGCACCACCTGGTACCCTTCTTCTTTCAGGGCCTTGACCGCCTGGGCCCCGGAGTAGTCGAACTCGCAGGCCTGGCTGATGATGATCGGCCCGGAGCCGATGATCAGTATTTTTTTGATGTCCGTTCGTTTCGGCATGGTTGCTGTCCGTCTGGCGGTGTTCGGGGTTGGCGGGTTAGCCGCGCATCATGTTGATAAAGCGGTCGAAGAGATGGACGGCGTCGTGCGGGCCAGGGGCGTGCTCCGGGTGGTACTGCACCGAAAAGGCCGGGTAGCGGCGGTGCCGCATCCCCTCCAGGCTGTTGTCGTTGAGGTTGATGTGGGTCACCTCCACCTCTTCGGCTGGCAGGCTGGCCGGGTCGATGCAGAAGCCGTGGTTCTGGGAGGTGATCTCCACGCGGCCGCTGGCGAGTTCCTTCACCGGCTGGTTGCCGCCGCGGTGGCCGAACTTCAGTTTGTAGGCGGTGCCGCCATACGCCAGGCCAAGCATCTGGTGGCCCAGGCAGATGCCGAAGATGGGCACCCGGCCAAGGAGGGCCCGCAGGGTCTCGACCACCCCCACCACCCCCTCCGGGTCGCCCGGGCCGTTGGAGAGGAAGACCCCGTCCGGCGCCAGTGCCAGCACCGCCTCGGCGCCGGTGGTGGCCGGCACCACCTGCACCTGACAGCCCCTTTCAGCCAGGAGGCGGAGTTGGTTGTACTTGATGCCGAAATCAAAGGCCACCACCCGCAGCGGTCGTGCCACTGCTCCGGTGGCCCTGGCGGTGGTGAAGTTCCCGCCGGGCACCGGCCGGTTGTCGGCCCAGCCGAAGGGTTCGCGGCAGCTCACCCGGGCCACCATGTCCTGGCCGATCAGCCCCGGCCAGGCCCGGGCCTTGGCGACCAGCGAGTCGCGGTCAAGATCGCGGCTGCTGACGACCCCCTTCATTGCCCCTTTGGTGCGGATATGGCGGACAAGGGCCCGGGTGTCGAACCCCTCTACCCCGAGCACCCCGAATTCAGCGAGAAAGTCGGCCAGGCTGCGCACCGAGCGGTGGTTGGAGGGGGTGCGGCAGTACTCCTTGACCAGGAAGGCGGGGGGATGGATCGCCGCCGACTCCATATCCTCGGGGTTGATGCCGTAGTTGCCGATCAGCGGGTAGGTCATGGTGACGATCTGGCCGGTGTAAGAGGGGTCAGTGAGCACCTCCTGGTAGCCGGAAAGCGAGGTGTTGAAGACGATCTCGCCGATGGCCTCACCGTCGCCGGTGAAGGAGCGGCCGGTGAACAGGGTCCCGTCTTCGAGGGCAATGCATGCTTTCATGGCAATGTTCCTTTCGCTGTGCCGATACCGGCCAGGGGCCGGCTTTGCCGGCTGCGCCTGGTTTTTCGGATGAGGAGGGGTGGCAGTTCCGCAGCGGCCGCCAGGGCCGGGATATGAAGAAAAGTGTTCTGGCCGCCGAGTGGGTAAAACCACGATACATAACCTGATGGAGCTCTTTTCGTCAACTGGAAACGGCGCCGGCTGCCTCTGTCCGGGCCGACCGGGGGTCCGCCTTTCCCCTCGCCGAAAGTGGTGGTGCCGGCAGGGGCGACGGGGGAGTGAGGCCGGTGCAGACAAATAAAAATTGACAGAGGCCCCCGTCTCGGCTAGCTTATCCCCCTGACGGTCGATTTTTTGTATTATTACAATGTAATATCAATAATATAGTCTTTACGGACAAGGAGATTCGGTGGCCACTTCGGTACTCTCTCTCTGCGGCCTGAGCAAGTCCTTTGCCGGCCACCGGGTGGTTGACGACTTCTCGCTGGAAATCGGTCAGGCCGAGTTCGTCACCCTCCTCGGCCCCTCCGGCTGTGGCAAGACCACTCTGCTCCGGCTCATTGCCGGCTTTGAACACCCTGACAGCGGCCGGATTCTCCTCGACGGGGTCGACCTCCTGCCTCTGCCGCCCGAAAAGCGGCAGGTGAACACCGTATTCCAGAGTTACGCCCTCTTTCCCCATCTGCGGGTCTTCGACAACGTTGCCTTTGGCCTCCGCCTGCGGCGGATGCGGGGGGAGGAGTTGCGCCGGCAAGTGGCCGAGGCCCTGGCCCTGGTGCAGATGTCCCCCTTTGCCGATCGCTTCCCCGGCCAGCTCTCCGGCGGCCAGCAGCAGCGGGTGGCGGTGGCCCGGGCGATCATCAACCGCCCCCGGGTGCTGCTCCTTGACGAGCCCCTCTCTGCCCTCGATGCCAGGCTGCGGCGGGAGATGCAGGTGGAGTTGAAACGGCTGCAGCGGGAACTGGGGATTGCCTTTGTCCTGGTCACCCACGATCAGGAAGAGGCGCTGTCGATGTCCGACCGGCTGGTGGTGATGGCCGAGGGGCGGATCGCCCAGCTCGGCACCCCGCGCGAGGTGTACGAAGAGCCGAACAGCCTGGCTGTTGCCCGCTTCATCGGCGAGATCAACCTCTTTCCCGGGCGGGTGGCGGAGCGCCTGGCCGATGGCCGGTTGCTTCTGGCCCTTGGCGACCAGGAGATGACCGTGGCCGGCAAGTCGGGCCTTGCCCCCGGCCAGGCGGTGCAGCTTCTTCTCCGCCCGGAGGACCTCCGCCTGGTTGAGCGGCATGAGGAGGGGATGCCGGTCTTCCACGGGGCGATTGTTGAGCGCAGTTACCGCGGCTCGACCCTCGACACCATCATCCTCCTCGACGAGGGCCGACAGCTGCGGGCCTGCGAATTTTTCGACGAGGACGACCCGGACTTCGATTACCGGGTCGGCGAGCGGGTGAGGGTCTCCTGGGTCAGGGGCTGGGAGGTGGTCCTGGCCGATGAAGAGTAGCGGGCGGACAGAGCGGCTGGTCACCGTGCTGGTCTCCCTGTGGCTGGTGCTCTTCGGGGTGGTGCCGCTGCTGCTGCTGGTGGCCACCAGTTTTTTTGCCCAGGACCCCATCGATTTTTTCCGCCTCGCTCCTTCCCTCGAGTCGTACCGGCAGTTGCTCGACCCCGGCTATCTCCAGGTGATGCGGCGGTCGGTGCAATTTGCCGCCCTCACCACCCTGCTTTGCCTGCTCATCGGCTACCCCTTCGCCTGGTACACCTCCCGCCTCTCCCGGCCGGCCCGGGTGCTCGTCCTCGTCCTGCTGATGATCCCCTTCTGGACCAACTCCCTGGTGCGTACCTACGCCATCCGCATGGTGCTCGGCAGCCAGGGGCTGCTCAATCAAGCCCTGCTCGCCCTCGGTATCATCGACAGCCCGCTCCGCCTCCTCTACACCGACACGGCGGTGGTCCTCGGCCTCTTCTACCTGATGCTGCCGTTCATGATCCTCCCCCTCTATGCCTGCCTGGAAAAGCTCGATTACCGGCTGGTTGAGGCGGCCCGTGATCTCGGTGCCGGTTTTCTCCAGACCCTGCTCCGGATCGTCTGGCCCCTCTCCCTGCCCGGGGTCTATGCCGGCTGCATCATGGTCTTTGTTCCCACCATGGGTCTTTTCTATGTCGCCACCCTCCTCGGCGGGGCACGGCAGCTGCTGGTCGGCAACCTCATCCAGCAACAGTTTCTCAACGCCCGCAACTGGCCGCTCGGGTCGGCCACCAGCGTGGTGCTCATCCTGATGATGGCCCTGATGCTCACCGGCTACTGGCTGGTGCTGCGGCGGCTGGCGGGGAGGCGCCGACAGTGATGAAAGGGGTCTGCCGGCTCGGCTTTTTCCTCGGTATCTTTGCCTACCTCTACCTGCCCATCGTCATCCTGGTGGCCAACTCCTTCAACGCCAACCGCTACGGCCTGCAGTGGGACGGCTTCACCCTGCAATGGTTCCTGGCCATGGCCGGCAACGCCTCGCTGATGGAGGCGGCCCGCCACTCCCTCTTTGTGGCGGTCTGTGCCGCCACCGCCGCCACCCTCATCGGTGCCCTGGCGGCCATCGGCTTCAGCCGCTACCGTTTCCCCGGCCGGCGCCTCTTCCAGGGTACGCTGATGACCCTGATGATGGCCCCGGATATCATCCTGGCCATCTCCCTGCTGGTCCTCTTTGTGGTGGTCGGCATCTCTTTGGGCTTCTGGTCGCTGCTTCTCGCCCATATCACCTTCTGCCTCCCCTTCACGGTGGTGACGGTGTCGGCCCGGCTGCAGGACTTCGACCCCTTTCTCCTCGACGCCGCCCGCGACCTGGGCGCCTCGGAGCTGCAGATCCTCGGCCGGATCGTCCTCCCCCTGCTGCGGCCGGCCCTTTTGGCCAGCTGGCTGCTCTGCTTTACCTTGTCACTCGATGATGTTATAGTGAGTTCCTTCGTCACCGGGCCGTCTTACGACGTGCTGCCGCTGAAGATCTTCTCCATGGTCAAGGTGGGGGTGAAACCGGAGGTGAACGCCCTGGCGACCATCATGGTCGGCCTGTCGCTGGTACTGGTGCTGCTCAGTCAACTACTTCTGAAAGAGAGGGAAGGCTATGGTCCACTACGTTAGGTTTCTGCTGCTCGGCTTCCTGCTCCTGCCCCTGCCGGCCCTGGCCGGCGGCAAAGTGTACGTCTACAACTGGACCGAATATCTCCCCGAGGCGGTGCTCAACCAGTTTACCGAAGAGACCGGCATCGAGGTGGTCTACAGCAATTACGACAGCAACGAGACCATGTACGCCAGGTTGAAGCTGGTGCAGAAAGACGGCTACGACGTGGTCTTCCCCTCCACCTACTTCGTCAACAAGATGGGCCGGGAGGGGCTGCTCCAGCCCCTCGACCGGGAACTCCTCCCCAATCTGGCCGGCCTCGACCCGCAACTGCTCGACAAGCCCTACGACCCGGGGAACCGCTACAGCCTCCCCTACATGTGGGGCTCGACCGGCATCGGGGTGAATACCGCGGTGATCCCGGCCGGCGAGGTGACCGCCTGGGAGGATCTCTGGCAACCCCGCTACGAGCGGCAGCTGCTGCTGCAGGATGACATGCGCGAGGTGTTCCACATGGCCCTGAAGATCAAGGGCTACAGCAGCAACAGCCGTGAACCGGCGGAGATCGAGGCGGCCTTCAACCTCCTGAAAAAGCTGATGCCCAACGTCCTCCTCTTCAACAGCGATTCTCCCCGTCTCCCCTTCCTGGCCGGCGAGGTGAATCTTGGCATGATCTGGAACGGTGAGGTATGGATGGCCCGGCAGGAAAACCCGGATATCGACTACGTCTACCCCCGTGAGGGGGCCAACCTCTGGGTGGACAGCTTTGTCATCCCGACCACCGCCCGCAACCGGGAGAACGCCCACGCCTTCATCAACTTCATGCTCCGCCCGGATGTTGCCCGCCTCTGTGTCGAGGAGAACGGCTACGCCACCGCAGTGCTGGCCGCCCTGCCGCTGCTGGCCGAGGAGGTGCGCAGCAGCCCGATCATCTTCCCGCCGGCCGAGACCATCGCCGCCGGCGAGTTCCAGAGCGATGTCGGCGAGGCCTTGCCCATCTACCAGAAGTTCTGGGAGCAACTGCGGACCGGTAACTGAGCGGTAAGCGAGAACAGCCGCCCGGGCCGGCCCAGGCCGAAGGTGCCGCGGACGGCCACCATGTCGCCGGCCCTTTGCCGGGGCGGGCCGGGCCGGCGATAAGGCTGCCCGGCACGGTTTACCGCTGATCGACCGGCGGTTTCCTGGCGGTTACCGGCACTGAGGCAGTAACACATCGACATCATTACGGCAACTCAGCGGGCCGGCTGGTCCCCCAGGTACTCCCAGGCGAGGTGCAGGGCGTCGTTGTAGTCGGTGTGGATGCCGTCGGCGCCCAGCAGGTCGCCGTAACCCATCGCCACCATCTGTGAGCGGATGCCCTCCCCCTGCCGTACCACCAGGATCGGCTTGATTCCCTCGTTCTTCAAGCGGTCGATCATCTCACTCAGGGCAAAGAGGCCGGAGAGATCCATGAAGGGGACATCCAGGCAGTTGATGATCACCACCCTGGTGCCGATCAGCTTGCTCACCTGCTCCTGCATCTTGGCGGTGGTGCCGAAGAAGAAGGCCCCCATCACCGACAGGGTGCGGATGCGGAAGTCGGTCTCCTCCTCCAGGCTCTTCTCCAGGTCACGGTGCCAGGGTTGGTAGGGGACGCCCTGGACGGCGATCTCTGACTGGCGGGAGATCCGGTAGGTGATCATCAGCGAGGCGAGGGTCACGCCGACGCCGACGGCGACGATCAAATCGACGAAGACGGTGATCAGAAAGACGGTGACCATCACCATCAGATCGGGTCTGGGCACCCGTTTGAGCAGGCGCAAAAAGCGGTAGTCAAGGATGTCGACCCCCACCTTCATCAGGATGCCGGCCAGCACCGGCAGGGGGATGAGGGCGGCGTAGCGGCCGAGGCCGAGGAGGACGGCGAGGAGAAAGAGAGAGTGGATGATCCCCGAGAGCCGGGTCGTGCCGCCGGACTTGATGTTCACCACGGTGCGCATGGTCGCCCCGGCGCCGGGGATACCGCCGATGACCGATGCGACGATATTGCCGATCCCCTGCCCCAGCAGCTCCCGGTTCGAGTCGTGGCGGCTCTTGGTCATCGAGTCGGCCACCACCGAGGTGAGCAGCGAGTCGATGGTTCCCAGCACCGCCAGGGCCAGGGCCAGGGGCATGATCTTCGGCAGCAGTTCGATGGAAAAGAAGGGGAGATGCAGCCCGGGCAGCCCGGAGGGGATTTCACCGATGGTTGCCACCGGCAGGCCGATGAGCAGCGACAGAATGGTGCCGCCAAGGAGAGCGACCAGCGGCGAGGGGACGATGCGGGCGAGGCGCCGGGGGGTGAAAAAGACCAGCGCCATGGTGACCAGGGCAAGAAAGAGGCTGAACAGCTTGATCCCGGCCAGGGCCGCCGGCAGCCTGAGGATGGCGTCGAGGGGCGAGCCGACCCCGGGGGCGCCGAGCAGGGGGTGGAGCTGGATGAGGATGATGATCACCCCGATGCCGCTCATGAAGCCGGAGATGACCGGGTAGGGGATGTAGCGGACAAAGACCCCCACCTTCAGAAAGCCAAAGAGAATCTGCAGCCCTCCGGCGATCAGCGCCACCGCAAAGACCGCCTGGGCATCCCCGGCCAGGCTGGTGACGGCGGCGGCGACGATCACCGTCATCGGTCCGGTCGGCCCCGACACCTGCGAGGGGGTGCCCCCCAGCAGGGCGGCAAAAAAGCCGAGGGCAATGGCCCCGTAGAGGCCGGCTACGGCCCCGAAACCGCTGGCCACCCCGAAGGCCAGGGCCAGGGGCAGGGCAACGATCCCGGCGGTGAGGCCGCCGAAGAAATCACCACGGAAGGTGTTGAGTGTATAGCGGCTGTCTGGCATAACCCCTCTTGCAAAAGGTCTTTTTGGGTTGGGTTGCCGGTGCTGCCTCAGTGGAAGTCCGGGCCGGTTGGGGTGGTTCAGTAAAAGAGGACCAGCATGGTGATCAGTACCAGCAGAAAGATGATGGTCATTCCGGCTCCGGTCCGCAGATAATCCCTGGTCTGGTAGCCGCCCGGACGCATGATCAGGGCGTTGACCTGATGAGTCGGCAGGATAAAGCTGTTGGAGGCGGCCAGGGCCACCAGCATTGCCGCTAGCCGCGGGTCGCTCCCCCGGGCCGCCGCCATGGCCATGCAGAGGGGGACCAGCAGTACGGTTGCCCCAACGTTGGAGACCACCAGGGTGAAAAAGGAGGTGAGCAGGCCGATGATCAGCAGAAAGACCACTTCCGGAACGTTGCCCACCGCCGCCATGATCGTCGCCGCCATCCACTCCGCCGCGCCGCTTTTCTGGAAGGCCAGGCCGAGGGGGATGAGCCCGCCGAGGAGAAAGACAGTCATCCAGTCGATGGACCGGTAGGCCTCGTCGATGCTGAGCACCCTGGTGAGAATCATCCCCAGGGCGCCGGTGAGCAGGCAGACGGCAAGAGAGAGTTTCATCGGCATGCCGAGGGCGGTGGTGAGCGGCTCAAAGGCCATGATCATCACCAGGGGCACCAGCAGCCAGGCAAAGGCCAGGCCAGCCTTATCGGCGCGGATCTCCTCCCCCTGTACCGCCGAGGTGAAGACGAAACACTCCTTTTTCTGCAGTTCGCGGAACTTGTCCCAGCGCCCGAACATCAGCAGGGCGTCGCCGGGCTTGATCTTCTCTTTGGTGATCTGGTCAAACTGACAGGCACCGTCTCGACAGAGGACCACCGGCACAACCCCGTTGGTTTTCCGGAACTGCCGGTCGCGCATGGTGCTGCCGGCCAGCAGGGAACGGGGGGTGACGATCCCCTCGATCATCCCGGCGTTGTTGGGGGAGAAATCCTCGGCGAAAACGTCGAGATCCCCCTTGAACAGCAGACCGAGGTCTTTCGCGCACTGCCGCACGTTGGCCTCGTTGCCGACCATCACCAGGGTCTCGCCGGACTGGATCATCTCATAGCGGGTCGGGGCATAGTTCTTCTGCTTTTTGTCGGGCATGTACACCCCGGCAATGGTGACATGGTACTTGTCGCGGACGTGCAGTTCCTCCAGGGTGAAGGCACCGAAATCGGCGGGGACGAAGAGTTCGTAGGCCCCGGCGACCTCCTGGTAGGTATCGGCCAGCCGTGATGGCAGCAGTCTGCCGCTCTCCGTCCCTTCCGGGCTGCTGGGGAGGAGAAAGCGCCCGAAAACGACGAAATAGATGATGGCGGCGAGGACCAGGGCAATGCCTATCGGCGTCTGGGTGAAGAGTCCGAAGGGCTCCAGCTGTCGGCCGAAGGCGTTCAGGCTGTTGGCCTGGTCGATGAGGTCGTTGAGCATGATGGTGGGGCTCGCCCCGACCAGGGTGACCGTGCCGCCGATGATGGCGCAGAAGCCCATGGGCATCAGCACCCGGGAGACCGGAATGCCGGTCTGGCGACCGATGCGGAGGACCGCCGGCATGAACAGGGCGGCGGCACCGATATTCTGCATAAAGCTGGAAATGAACGCTACGGTGGCGGAGATCAGCACCATGATCCGGCTCTCCGACTTTCCGGCCAGGGCGAGAATTCTCCGGGCCAGTACGTTCATGCAGCCGGTTCGGTCCAGGCCGGCGCCGATGATGATCACCGCGATGATCGCCACCACCGCGTTACTGGAGAGGCCGCTGACCGCCTCCTGGGGGGTGACCAGGCCGACAATGGGGAGGAGCACCATCATGAGGATGCCAACCACATCCACC
>JAABSV010000047.1 GCA_011390165.1 Desulfobulbaceae bacterium | reverse complement strand
GGCCGGTCGCCCAAATATTGGTCGCCACGGCAAAATGGATATCGTGGCCCCCATTGCGCATATTGGGCGACCGCCGGTCGCCCCTACATCCTTCATTTGGGTGACCCGCGGTTGCCGGTATATCACGCATTTGGCTGACCCGCTGGTCGCCCGTATATCACGCATTTGGCTGACCCGCTGGTCGCCCGTACATCACGCATTTGGGTGACCCGCCGTCGCCCGTACATCACGCATTTGGGTGACCCGCGGTTGCCCATGGTATTTTTCTGACACAGCGCCCGGGCAAGATGCTCTTGGTTCGCCTAATTTGCAAAAAAAGTTGAAATATTCCTCTATTGTGGTATCAGAATGTAAGCTAGGGTACATTCCGGGTCCGGCGCCCAACGGCGCTGCAATTCCGCTCACACCTCACCATCGCCTCCGAATCGGGGGGCGGGGGGCATATCCCGATCGATAGCCATGAGCAACCGCGATACAATCCTGAGGAAAATCAGGAATCCCGGCACCCTGCCGTCGCTGCCGGCGATTCTTGTCCGGTTGCTTGAGGCCTGCGAAAAGGAAGACAGTTCGCTGCTGGAGATCGCCGCCCTGATCGGCCAGGACCCGGCGCTCGCCGGCAAGGTCCTGCAGCTGGTCAACTCGGCTGCCTTTGGCCTGCAGCGGACCTTCACCAGCGTCGACCAGGCGGTGGTCTACCTGGGCGCCGCCAGCATCAAAAACATCGCCGTCACCTCTTCGGTGCACCAGGTGTTCGACCGCCAGCGTTTACGCGGGGTGGCGCCGACCCTGCTCGCCGAGTTCTGGTGGCAGAGTCTGTTGACCGCCACCCTCGCCCGCCGGATCGCCGTGCAATCGGCCGCCTGCAACCCCGACGAGGCCTACCTGGCCGGTTTTCTTCTTGATATCGGCAAGCTGGCGCTGCTCAACCTCTGCCCGGAAGAGTACCCGCCCATCGCCGCACTCACCGCCTATTCCGCCAACCCCACTAATTCCACCAACTCCACCAGCTCCGCCAATCCCACCAATTCCACAAATTCTGTCAATTCCGCCTATTCCACCAATGCCACCAATGCCAACGTCAGCGCCCCCGACGAGCAACGGCAGAGGGAGATGGCGGAACTAGGCATCAGCCATCCGGAAGTGGGGGCCCTGTTGGTGGAAGGGTGGCGACTGGGGCCGATTTTGGCCGAGGCCATCGGCTGCCACCATGAGCCCTGGGCCAGGATCGAAGAGGCCCTGCCACTGGTGGCGGTGGCGGCCCTGGCCAACAGGCTCGCCGAGCAGACCAACGGTGGCGCGCCGCCGGAACCGGCCCCGGACGGGGTGCTGGCCGGGCTGGATGGCGCCGAGCTGGCAAAGATCGTCAGCGGTGCCGCCGAGGCGGTGCAGGCCGCCGCCGACGAGTTGCGGATTCCGGTTCGCCAGGCGGCAAAAAACGACAAAGGCAACGGCGACCAGAGCGCCCCCAGCAACCAGAGCGAAAAGTCGGCCGACAAAGACGGAGGAACAGCGGCAGCCGCCGACGATGACAGCGACGCGGCCGGTCTCTGCGAGCGGATGCGCGGGATGACCCTGCTCGCCGGCTTTCTGGAAGACCTAAACGGTGCCGAGAGCGACGAAGAGTTCGTGGCGGTCTTCGAGGAGGCGATGCGGATTCTGTACGGCCTGGGGGAGGTGCTCTTCCTGGTGCCGGACCGGCAGGGCAATCTGCTCAAGGGGCTCACCTCCGAGCGCAACCGGCTGCAGCAGCTCAGCCGGGATCTGGCCCTCCCCCTGGCCCGGGAGGCGAGCCGGATCGTCCGTGGCCGGGTCCTGCGGGCCCCGGAAATTCTCGCCGCCGCCGACACCAGCTACCTCGCCGACCGCCAGATCCTGGCCGGGATGGGAGTCGAGCGGGCGCTGCTCATCCCGCTGCGGGTGCAAAAGAAACCCTCCGGGGTGGTTCTCCTCGGTCTGCCGGCAAACCCGGCAAACCCAGCAAACCGAGAAAATGACCCAACCCTCCTGGGCGACGACCAGCTGCGCCTGATCCGGGTGCTGGCCCAGCAGGTCGGCCTGCGCCTCCATCTCCAGGCGGTGCAGCGGCGGAGGGCCGAAGAACTCGAGGCGGAGAGGGTGGCGGCGGTGCGGATGACCGCCCGCAAATTCGCCCACGAGATCAACAACCCCTTAGGCATCATCAGCAACTATCTGACCACCATGAAGCTGCAGCTGCCCAGCGGCCACCAGATCCACAACGAGCTGACGGTGATCGGCGAGGAGATCGCCCGGATCTCGACGATGGTGGCGCAGATGGATATCTTCTCCCGGCCCGGCAAGTGCAGCCTGGTCCCCACCGACATCAACGCGGTGGTCGGTGAGGCCATCGCCTTTATCCGGGCCGGGCTGGCCGCCGGCACCACTGTCGACTTCGCCCCGGCCGGGGCCCTGCCGCCGGTGGCCAGCAACCGCGACAAGCTGAAGCAAATCCTCCTCAACCTGCTGAAAAACGCCACCGAGGCAATGGCCGGTGGTGGCCGGATCGAGGTACGGACCAACTACCTTTCCTCCCCGGAAGGGGCGGAGGCGGGGAGTGTGGTGCTCACCGTCAGCGACAACGGCCCCGGCCTGCCGGCGACGGTCCGCGCCAGGCTCTTTCAGCCGCTGGTCTCCACCAAGGGGGGCGGCCACTCCGGTCTCGGGCTCTCCATCGTCAACCGGGCGGTGCAGGAACTTGGCGGGCAGATCGCCTGCGCCGAGGCGGCCGGGGGGGGGACGGTGTTCACCATCACCCTCCCCTGTCGACAACGGCCGACATGACTGGTCGGGGTAGTGTACAGCCCGACGGAGGGAGAGGATGAACAGCAACCCGAGAATTCTCCTGGTTGATGACGAACAACGATTCGCCCAGAGCCTGCAGCTGATCCTCAAGCACTACAACTACCCCTGCACCGTCGCCACCTGCGGCCGGGAGGCGATCGCCCGGCTGGAGGAAGGCGGTTTCGCCCTGGCCCTCCTCGACGTCGACCTGCCGGATATCTCCGGCTGCGCCGTCGCCGAGTTCATCCGCGACTCCTGCCAGGAGACCACCGCCATCATGCTCACCGGGCTGAACACCGTGGAGACGGCGGTGCAGGCGATGCGCGGCGGGGCCTACGACTTTCTCAGCAAGCCGATCAACCACGAGCTGCTGCTCAAGACCATCGAAAAGGGGCTGGAACACAACCGCCTCTCCCGGGAACTGCGGAGCAGCCACGAGCGCTTCCGGACTCTCGCCGACGCCTCCTGGGAGGGGATCGTCATCCACGAAAACGGCCACCTCATCGAGGCCAACGACCAGTTTTACCGGATGTTCGGCTACTCGGCCGAGGAATTGAGCGAGGGGCGTTTTCTCGACAAGGTGCTGGCCCCGGAGTCGCTAACCCAGGTGCAGAAAAACATCACCCGGGGACACTTCGGCAGCCACCAGATCAGCGCCGTCCGCCGGGATGGCGGCCGCTTTCCGGCCGAGGTGAAGTCCAGTTCCATATCCTTCCACAGCAGGCCGGCCCGGGTCTGCAGCATCCGCGACATGTCGCAACGGCTGCAGGCGGAGGAGGAGAAGCTGGCCCTGCAGCAGAAGCTGGCCAAGGCAAGCAAACTGGAGGCGCTCGGGCTGATGGCCGGCTCGGTGGCCCACGACCTGAACAATATCCTCTCGGCCATCGTCAGCTACCCCGAGCTCCTCCTCGCCCAGATGGGCAGTGATGACCGCTACTTCCGGGAGATCAAAAAAATTCAAGAAGCCGGCAAACGGGCGGCGGCGGTGGTCAACGACCTGGTGGTGCTGGCCCGGAGCGGTATGGCCCGTACCAGTGTCGAAAACATCAACGAGCTGATCCTCGACCACCTTAACTCCATCGAGCACCACCAGCGGCTGGCCCGCTACCCGGAGGTGATGGTCCATACCTCCCTGCAGCAGAATCTGGCCAACGTCCGCTGCTCGCCGCCGCACCTGCACAAGATTTTCCTCAACCTGATCGGCAACGCTCTCGAGGCCGGCGGGGCCGGCGGCGAGATCCACATCAGTACCGGCAACTGCCGTTTCAGCCACCCCATCGCCGCCGGGCAGACAGACGGACAGGCCGGCGGCGAGGTGGGCAATGAGGGCGACTATGTACGGATCACCCTGGCCGACCGTGGCCCGGGAATCCCGGTGAAGGATCTCGAGTTCATCTTCGATCCCTTCTACAGCACCAAGGAGATGGGCCGCAGCGGCACCGGCCTGGGGCTGGCCATTGTCTGGAACACGGTGCGCGATCACGGTGGCTGGATCGAGGTGAAGAACACCACCCCCGGGGCGCAGTTTGAGATCTATCTCCCCGCCACCCAGGAGAAGCGAGCCGGTAACAAGGTGGCGGCCCTCCCGGCGGAAAGGGTGGCGGCCGACGAGCAAACCTGCTGATCAGCAGCGCCATCCGGCCGATACCGGCCGGGGGCTGAACCGACAACCCTTGCGAACCCTCACCGGCAATGTCCCGCGAACAGCGACAGTTTATCCGCATCACCGTCCAGATCCCGGCCACCCTGTCCCTCTACCAGATCGACTCCTTCCGCCACGGCCACCTGGCCAACATCTGCGCCGGCGGCTGCTTCTTTCCGGCCCGGGATAGCCTGCCGGTGGGGGAACGGTGCCAGGTGACCCTCACCATCGGTGAGGGGATCAACAGCATGAAGATGAGCCTGGCGGCGGTGATCGTCCGCAGCGACTCCTCCGGCGCCGGTCTCCAGTTTGTCGACCTGAGCCCCAGCGAACAGGCCCATCTTGATGCCCTTCTGGCCAGCTATCACCCGGCCGCCCCCGCCGAAGAAGACTAAAGCTCAGGGGGACGGGGGGGAGAGGCCACCCGCAACCGGGCGGGGAGGCGGCCAGGGTCAGGCCGGCGGCTCCCGACGCTGGTCCACCTCGCGGGCGAGGAGGTTGAAGAAGGACTGGACGAACTTGCCGGAGGCGACCTCGATGAGCGGGAAGAGGATCAGCTCACTGCCGGAGAAGCTGCCGGCAAGGGCGAGGAAGACTCCCTGGGACAGTTCTTCGACCCGGGCCTGCACCATTTCGACAAACTGGTCGCCGACCGCCGCCGGCAGGTCGGTCAGGCGGCAGGCCAGAGGCCTCGCCGCCGCGACCAGGCAGAGGCCGTCCCGGGAAAGAGGGCAGATGATCCCCTGTTCGGCATAGAGCCGGTTGAAATCGGCCAGCCGCTCGCCGGCGAAGTGGCGCAGTTCGTAGATCTTCCGGCTGATCCTGCCGCAGCGCTCGATCACCTCCTGCCGCTCGGCCCGGTGCAGCCGGCGGTTCAGGTGGTGCATCAGGTAGACCGATTCGATCAGCGACACCTTGATGTAGGCGGTACAGCAGCGGTCGTGCTCGAGGCCGCAGCGGGGCCGTTCGCTACCGTCCCCCAGACGCTGGTCGACCTCGGCGAGCAGGGCGGCGAAGTCGACGAAGAAGGGGTTGAGATCGACGACGTTCTTCCACTCCAGGGAGGGCTCGCGGATGGTCAGCTGCCCCTCCCGCTTGCCGATCTTGCGGACCAACCACCACTGGTAGAAGTTGGCCGGCCGGGAGCGCATCTTCTTCAACTTCTGTTTGACCAGTCTGCTGCCCAGACCGCGACGGAGAAGGTAGGCGGAGATGATCGTGCCGGTGCGGCCGATGCCGTAGCGGCAGTGGACATAGACCTTCTTGCCGAGATAGATCGACTCGTCCAGCCACTCCAGAGCGGCGTCCAGGGCCTGCAGTTGTGGCGTCTCCTCGTCCTCCACCGGCAGGTAGTGCACCTCGAAGCCGTGCCTTGCCTCAATCTCGTGGAGATCGGTGTACTCGGCGCAGAGGTTGAGGATGGCGACGATCCCCGCCGCCTGCAGGGCATCGAGATGGTCGTAGGACATCGGTGCCGGGCCGGTGGCCAGATGGTCGGTGACCCAGTAGATCGGATAGTTCCCTGTGCTCATGATCCAACGGCCTCCCCTTCCTTTGCCTGCCACTCTCGGCACAGCTCAGCGGCCATGGCCAGGGCATCCTCCTCACTTTCCAGCACCATATCGAGGAGGGGGGTGCGGGCCAGCAGGTAGCCGAGCAGGCGCAGGCGGAACTGGCTGGCGGCAAAGCCCAGGCGCATCGATTTTGCCTCCAGCATATCCTCCTGGATGCGGACCTGAAAGCCGAAATGGCCAAGCACCCGGTCGAGCATCAGCAGCCGCCAGCTCTTCTTTTCGGCCATGCCGCCCCCCCCCTTGAAACGAAACTGGATGTGGTTCTCTTCCGGGCGGTCGCCGGAGAGGGCATCGACCACGGCGAAGTGGTAGCCGAAACGGAGAAGGAGGTGGGCATAGTTCTTCGCCACCAGGGCGTAACTGGCCAGCTGCGAGGACTCCTTGGGGTTGAAGATGCCGCCGCTCATCCGGTCGAACCGTTCCCAGTCGAGGTGGACCAGCCCCTGCCGCCAGCTGACATCCTCGGCAGCCAGGCCGGCCCACACCGCCTGCAGCGGCCGGCTGGCAAACTGTGCCGGGGAGACGGCGGCAGTCTTGGCAGCGGCCGCCGTCAGCCCCTCGCCGAGGTCGAGCACCTGCATGACGATGGGCAGCTCGGAGCGCAGGCTTTTCGCCCGGCGCAGCCCCCGCCCCCGGGCATCGACCAAAGAGAACATCTCGCCGGTCCCCTTTTCGTGGATGAAGCGGACCAGGTCATGGCAGGTGCGGCAGTTACCCGGGGCAAAGTCGGCGGCCCTGGGGTCGGTGAGGTTGAGGGGGCTGATCAGCTCCATCAGCGGCGCCAGCCGCCGCTGGAAGGGGCTGGCCGGACGGCCCTTTTGTCGCTCCTGCCAGGCGAGGAGTTCGGCGACCTCGCCGGCGTAGACGACACCCCGCCAACCGTCAACGGTGACGATCCGGCCGGGGCTGAAACCGGCCGCGGCGGCACCGAGGCCGACGATGAGGGGCAGACCGAACTCCCGGGCGACCGAGGCGAAATGGCTCGCCTTGCTGCCATGCTCGGCAAGCACTGCCCGCACCCGGTGGGCGAGGGGGACCAGGGAGGGGGGGATGCCGGCGGTCACCAGAATCACCCCTGCCGGCACCTCTTCCAGGCCGGCCTCGCCGCGCAGCCGGTAGATCGGGCCGCTGGCGATGCCGGCGCTGGCCGGGGTGCCCATCTCGAGCATGTCCGCATCGGCCGCCACCGGTGGGGCGACCGAGTCGCGGCCCACTTCCTCTCGGCCGTTTCCCTCCCGGCCGGACCCATCCCGGCCCACCTCCTCGCCGCCGGCCCCCTCCATCCCGACCTCCCTGCCCGACCCGGCCGGCGATGGCTGTTCCCCGACGACTCTTCCCTGAATCGGCCGCGACTGGAGAACGACCAGCCGCCCCTCCTGGTCTTCGCTCCACTCGACATCCTGGGCGGCGCCACCGGCCAGGGCCTCCAGTTGCAGGCCCCAGCGGGCGAGGGTGGTGGCGGCGGCATCGGCGAGGCAGAGGCTGGCCGGGCTGGTGGCGGCGGCAAGGGCCGGCCTTTTCGCCCAGAAGTGTGCCGGGTCCTGGCGGGAGACCAGAAAGAGGTCGGGAACGGTGCTGCCGTCCACCAGCTGGTCGCCGAGGCCAGGTACGGCGGTGACCACCAGGCACTCCCCCTGGCAGGCATCCAGGGGGTCGAGGGTATACATCACGCCGCTGGTCCGGGCATCGACCATCGGCAGGACGAGCACCGCCATGGGCAGGTGCTCGTCGGCCAGGCCGCAGTGGAGGCGGTAGCTGAGGGCGCTGGCGGAGTACTTGCTGGCCAGGACCTCCTTGTAGGCAGCAAAGAGCTCGGTACCGGGGACGTTGAGCAGGCTGGCGTACTGGCCGGCAAAGGAGACCTCGCCATCCTCGCCGGTGGCGCTGCTGCGCACTGCCCAGCCCAGCGGCGGCTCGTCGATGCCGGCCATGGCCTCGGCCACCGCCTGGCGGACCCTCTCCGGCACCGGCTGGGCCAGGATGAGCTGGTGCAGGCGGGCGGCGGTGGCCCCGAGGGATTCCGGGCGGTGCAGGTCGAGGCCACGCAGGTGGCGGGCGATGCGGGCCGGCAGTTGGTTGTCGTCGAGAAAGGTCTGGAAGGCGCTGGTGGTGATGACAAAACCGGGGGGTACCGGGATGCCGGTCCGGCTGCGGATCCGCGACAGGGAGGCGGCCTTGCCGCCGGCCAGTTCCGGGCTGAGCCAGGCCTCTTCAAGCGACAGGGTGAGGGGGCCGGTGGGGGTGGCCGGTTGCGGCAGGAGTTCGCGCAGTCGCTCGCTTATCAGGCGGTGGCTGTCAACCAACTCGTCGTAGGCCGCCGGCCGCATCCCCTGCAGGCAGTGGATGAGCCGCTCGCTGGCGACGATCAGGGCCTGCACCAGGAGGCTTACCCGCGACCAGTCGGTGGCACCGGGGCGGTGGGCGATCTCTTCCAGATGGGTGATCAGCTTCAGGCAGGCCCGGTCGCGGCGGAGCAACTCCTGAAAGTGGGTAAACTGCCGCTGTACCACCTTGTCCGGGGTGAACAGCCGTTCCGCCCAGGGGATGAAACGCGCCGCTATCTTGGCAAATACCATGGCCCAATCCTCGCCGGCGGTGGTATGGGCAGCTGCCCTCCCCTCTGCCGGCCGTCAGCTACCTCTTCTCGGAAACTGTCGCCGACTCCGGCCCTTGCCAGAAGCGGTCCGGAAGACCCTTGTGTTTGTTTATCGCCTCCCAGGGGATCATCTCCTCTTCCCCTTCGCCACCTTCGTCCAGGCCAACCCGGGGGTCATGGCGAAAATAGGGGAGCAACGGTTTAAGCCGACCCCAGAGGATGCGGCAGAGGATGTACAGGTGCACCGGCACGACGGCAAAACCAAGGGCGTCACCGATGATCGGCAGGGAGAAGGGCAACTCGAAGGTGACGCCGTAAAAGCGGTTGGACATCCAGCCGAGGGCGAAGGGGAGCGGCCAGAGGTAGGCGGCCCCTTGAGTAACCATATTGAAGAAATACTTGCCGAAGGCCTCGTTGGCCTGCTTGTTACAGGCCTGGTATTTCTCCTTGTCCTTGACGACGATCGCCTTGATCGACAGGTTGTGCATCTTCACCGCATCGCCACGCAGCCTGTTCATGTGGGCACGGTTAACACACACCGCCAGACGAAAGGTCATCTCACCGATCAGCACGCACCAGCAGCAGAGAAAGAAGGTGCCGATGTAGAAACCGACGATGGGGACGGCAAAGAGGCGGTAGGGAAATATCAGCAGGGCGTCAGCGCCCCGATAGAGCAGATCGAGTATGTCCACAACAGCCCCCGTCTAAAAAGTCCGGGGAAGAGCCCCGGCGGCAATGCTTAGGCAATGCTTAATGAGTGGCCCGCCCCCCTGGAGAATCGGGAGCGGGCCACCGGGAACTGCCCTCTCAACCGAAGAACAGTTTGATCAGGTCCTTGCCGATGAAGCCGCGGGCCATGAAGTTCAGGCCGACGTAGAAGGCGAGAACGATGAAGATCCGGGTGAGGATCTTGTCCGGAATGTACTGGGAGGTGCGCGGGCCGATCATCGAGCCGACGAAGACGCCGACCAGCTGGGTGCCGATCAGCGGCCAGTAGACCAGGGCACCAGCAGCCAGGTAGCTGAGGATACTGGTGATCATGCCGATAAGAACGGCCATCGCCGAGGTGCCGGCGGCCAGATACATGGGCAGGCCGGAGACGCTGGTGAGGAAGGGAACCAGCATGAAGCCACCGCCGACACCGAGGAAGGCGGCGATCGCGGCAATAAAGAAACCGCCGATCAGCGGCAGGACCGGGCTGAAGGAGAACTCGACCCCGTAGAAGTTGAAGGCCACCTTGGAGATGCTGAACTCCTTCATCTTGACGCCCAGTTCGCTGGTGTCCACCGCCTCACCGGCCCGCTTTTTCTTCATGGTCGACTCGAAGGCGTTGGCCGCTTCCTTGGCCTTTTTTTTGCGCTTTGCCCCGGCGGGGGTGGTCTCGTAGAGCATGTAGCAACCGAGGACGAGGACGAAAACCCCGAAGTAGCCGACATAGTCACGGAAGGAGATCTTGCCGGCCGTGAGGGTGGGGATCAGGTAGCTGCCGGCGATGGAACCGATGGCCAGGAAGAGGCCCACCGGCCAGACCAACCGGCCCAGTTTGAAGTAGTTGAAGGTGGAAACCAGGGCGCTCAATCCGACAATGAACTGGTTGGAGACCCGGATGGAGTCGGTGACCGCCTTGTTCAGGGGTGGGGCGCTCTCCCGGAAGCTGCCGGCGTAGTTGCCCAGGCCGTAGATGGTGATGTGGCCGATACCGGCCATGATGCCGCCGAAGGCGCCAACGGTGGAGAAAATCCAGCCCACCCAGATCGCCCAGAAAAAGGCCACCACCAAATTGATGTTCATTGCCCCGGGGATCCCCAGATAACCGGGCTCGGCAGCGGCGTCGATCTTGCCGGCGTCAACCGCCATCTTGATGCCCGCCGCCAGGCGATCATCCACCGCCAGTGAGGTCCCGGCCATCCCGACCACCAGCAGGGCAAAGGCCATCAGTGAGAAGAGAACAACTTTTTTCGACATGTGCTTCCTCCTTTCCATCGTGTTATTGGTCCAAAGTTGTCTAGACTGCATATCTGTTCCAGCATCTGCCAGGCATCTCTTTCCCGCCTACCACCTCCTTTCCCTGGGGAACCAGGTTGTGCTTGCCACCATGCCGGCCCGGTACAGGCAGGAAGCATGCCCGGCAAAGCCGGTTTCGACATCAGGCTGCCTTGACCATTTCTCAAGGTGGCCATCAGTCCAGATCGACTATGCGGGTGTTGCCGACATAGTCACGAGTGGTATAGCCGGTCATTGTCGCCATCTTGGCGGTGAGATCGGCTATCGCTTTCAGGTTGCGGATAATGGTCCGCACCTCCTCCACCTGCTCATCCTCCTCCAGATCCAGCTCAAGCAGTTGGGCGTTGCCGAGGGCGGCAAAGAGCGGCGTGTTGATCTCGTGGGCGACAGTGCCGGCCAGTTCCACCACCCCCTCCAGTTTATTGCGACGGGCCTGCTCCGTCTCCAGCCGGCGCTGGGCGGTGACGTCGCGGATCACCTCGATGACAAACTCCACCTCGCCGTCGCCATTGAGCATCGGCGTGGCGGCCCGCTCGTAGCTGCGGCTGATCCCCTCACGGTCCACCTGTTGCAGGCTGGTGGCCATCTTTTTCGAGGCGAGCACCTGGTCGACCGGGCAGGAGTCAGCCTCGTCACCATCGCTGCAAAAGTGGCTGTACTCCATGCCCAGCACCTCCTCCTCGCTCCGGCCATTGGCGAGGAGAAAGGCCCGGTTGGCCATCACCACGCGGCGGTTGCGGTCGACCACCAGCAGTTGCGGCCGGATGCAGTCGAGGATATTACTGAGAAAACGCTCCTGTTCCTCGATCTGGTTGAAGAGGAGGGTGATCTGCCGGTAGGTCCTCGCCTTCTGGATGGCGCTGCCACCCTCCTCGGCCACCGCCATGGCAAAGCTGATCTCGCTGTCGCTGAAGCTGCGGTGTTCGCGGGTGAGCAGACGGAGCACCCCGATCACCTCGCTGCCGTCGGTGATCGGGACCGCCAGGATCGATTTGATCCCCTCATCGCGGATCGCCTGGTGAAAATCGACCCGGGGGTCGGTGGTGGCATCGTAGATCGCCACCGGTTCCCCTTTCAGTACCTTGAAGATGGAATCTTCCCCTTTGATCGAGCCGCGCTCGAGGTAAGACTGGGAGAGCCCGGAGGCGGCCACCAGCTGCAGGCGGTTGGTGGCCGGGTGGAGGAGACGGACGGTGCAGCCCATCACCGCCATCACCTCGGGCAGCTTGTCGACGATGGCACCGATGATCTGGTCGAGGTCGAGGGTCGAATTGACCAGCCGGGAAATCTCCCGCAACTCACCGAGGAAGTGGACCTGCCGCTCCATCTCCTGAAAGATGCGGCTGTTGGTGATGGCGATCCCCATCTGCGCGGCGAGAGACATGACAAAGGTGATCTCCGAGTCGACAAACTCCCGGGTCTCCCTGGTGAGCAGGCGCAGGACGCCGATCACTTCCTGCTGGAAGAGGACCGGCACCGACAGCACGCTCTTCACCCCTTCCCGGCGGATGATCGCCAGACTCTCCTGGTCGAGGGCCGACTCGAGATCGGTGGTCGAGCGGGGCACCCCCTGACGGAGGGCGGCCATCACCTCCTGGCTGTCGATATTGGTGCGGGCCAGGTACTCCGCGGAGACACCGCGGGCCGCCTTGAGCACGAAGCTTCCCGAATTGCGGTCCAAGAGACGGATGGTGGCAGCGTCCACCGCCAGCAAATCGGGCAGACGCGCCACCACCAGCTCCATGACCATCTTCGGGTCATGGACCATGCTGATCAGGCGGGTTATTTCCTCATAGACGGCGAGGAAACCCCGGGCTGTCCGGTCGGTATCTGGCTGCATCCTGCTCTCTACTCCCGCCGGCGGCGACGGCGGCGCGGCCGGTGGTTCATTAGGTTGGTTGGGTTGATTGGCTTAATTGGCTAGATTCGGTTAGTTGGGATGTTTGGGCTGGTCTGGTTGCCGAACGCTGCCGGCCGGAGCCGACAGCGCTGTTTCTTTTGCAGTTCTCAAGCCTCGACCAGTTCCACCAGTTTCAGGGCGTGGGTGGCGCACTTGCTCACGCAGGCCGGTTTCAGGCCGGCATCGAGACGGTCCATGCAGAAGTCGCACTTCACCGCCTTGCCGCTCTCCGGATTGACCACCGGAATCTGCCACGGGCAGGCATTGGCACAGGCCATGCAGCCGATGCAGGTCGCCTGGTCGATGTAGACAATGCCGTCCGGCCGTTTGACCATCGCCCCGGTGGGGCAGACCGGCAGACAGAGGGGTTGGTCGCAGTGGCGGCAGGTGGAGAAGGTGATCTCCAGCCGGGGAACCCCACCGATCTTCTTCAAGGGGGTAGTGCTGATGTCACAGAGCATCGGCCCCACCGGCAGCGACTTGTTGGTCTTGCAGTGGACCTCGCAGCCATGGCAGGCCACACAGCGGCGGGTATTGAGGCGGATCGTATACTTTTTCACAGTTCTGCTCTCCTCTTGCTGTTACGAATGCTCTTCTTGACGCGGACAAAGACCTCGCAGAGGTTCACCCCGCCACCGGCCTGATCCCAGTCGTCGAGCTTGCCGATCATCAGTTTCTGGTCGCTCAGCCCGGCCAGAAAGTTTCTCGTCTGGCGGGGGATCTCCCGGCCGAAGCCGTGGACGGTGAAAACCGCCTCGGGATGGATGAAGTCGGTGACATGGGCGGCCACCGTCGCCCGGTAGCTCTGGTCGGCGGAGCTCACCTCCACCAGGTCGCCGCTCACCACCCCCATCGCTTTGGCCTTTTTGCTGTTGATCCACAGGGTGTTCTCCGGCATCAGCTCGGAGAGCAGGGGGTTGTTGGTGGTGTGGCCGTGGGTGTGGATGGCCACCCGACCGAAGACCAGCCGGAACATCCCCTTCTCCGGGGCCGCCGGGCTGGCGAAAGGCTTCAGGGAGGGCAGGTTGACCTTGTCCAGCTTCTCGCTGTGGAACTCGAGCTTGCCGCTCGGGGTCTTGAACTTCCCGGCCAGCTGTTCCGGGGTGTAGAAAACCGGCTTGTCGGCCAGTTCAACAAACCCTTTCGCCTCGAAATCGGCGATGGTGTAGCCGGTGGGTTCCAGCTGCCAGGCCCAGTACTCCTCGATGGTGGCAAACGGGAAGAAGGTATCCATCCCCAGCCGGTCGGCCAGCCCCTTGAAGATCTCCCAGGAGGCCTTGGTATCGTACTTCGGCTCCACCGCCTTGCGGCGCACCGCCAGACGCGGTTTCAGCCCTTTTTGCTGGCAGATCGGGGTGTCCCGCTCGAGATAGGTGGACTCGGGGAGGATAACGTCGCTGAACCAGCCGAACTCGCTGTAGTTGGTGTCGATGGAGACGAGCAGGTCGCATTTGCTCATCGCCCGCTTCTGCTTTTCCGGGTCGGGCATGCCGCTAAAGGGGTCGTGGCGCATGGCGATCCACCCCTTGATCGGGTAGGGCTCCTCGGAGAGCATCCGGTTGAAGAAGAGGTGGGCCAGCCCCGGCCCCTTGTCGAAGTGGGTGAACTCCCAGCCCACCCCGTCGCCGCGCTTGATATCCGGTTTCGGACAGTCCACCGCCCGAATCCCCTTCTTGCCGACATCCCCCGCCCCTTTGGGGATGAAGAGGCCACCGGCCATCTCGATATTGCCCATGAGGATGTTGAGGATGTGCATCGCCCGGCTGGCGTAGAAGGAGTCGCGGTAGCGGGCCAGATTCCAGCCCGGGTGGAAGATCACCTTCGGCCGGTCTTCGCCGATCTCGTCGACAAAGGCGAGAATATCCTTCTCCTTCACATCGCAGGCCTTGGCCGCCCAGGCCGGGGTGTACTCGTCGACGAAGCGGCAAAGCTCCTCAAAACCGCTGGTATAGGCGGCCAGGAAGGTGGCATCGAAGTACTGCCGCTTGATCACCTCGTGGATCACCGCCAGGGCCAAAGCGTAGTCGGTGCCGGGGCGGACCTGGAAGAAACGGGTAGCCTTCACCCCGGTCATCGTCTGGCGGACATCGACGTAGGTGAGGCGGCCCCCCTTGTCGAGCATGTCGAGGGTCTGGTGGTTCTCGGCCAGGCGCAGGGCGGAGAACATGTCCCGGCCGAAGAGCACCAGATGTTTGGCATTCTTGATATCGTAGGCAAAGCCCTTGCGGCCGACGCCGTTGATGGAGAGGCTGGCGTGGTGGGTATTCCGGCCGCAGGTGCAGTCGTGGTTGGTGTAGTTGGGGGAGCCGAAGGCGTGGATGAAGGTCTTGTAGAGATCCTGCCACGGGCCGCCGCGGGAGGAGAGGACCACCGACTCCGGCCCGTACTGCTCCCTGATTGCCGCCAGTTTGCCGGCGACATAGGCGAAGGCCTCGTCCCAGCTCGCCTCCCGCCACTGGCCGGCACCGCGTTCGCCAACCCTGATCAGCGGTTGCTGCGGCCGCTGGCTGTCTTCCAAGAGGGCGACCCCGGCCGAGCCTTTGGCACAGAGAGCGCCGCCGAGAAGGTGCGGGTTACCTTCAATCCAGGTCACTTTGTTATCTTCGCTCTCCACCCGGATGGGACAGCGCACGGTGCACATGCCGCAGATGGAGTACACTGATCTCTTCATGCATTTCTCCTCTTCGAATTTTCCTGGACCACCAGCCTGCTGCCAGTTCCTGAACCACCTGCCTATTGTTGTCAGAGAGCCAGAACCCGGCCCACTTTTTGCTCCAATTCCCACTTATCGATGGGTTTGACGCAGTATTCCGAGGCGCCCAGCTCCACCGCCTCCTTGGCGGTCTCGACGGTGGGGTAGCCGGTGAGCATGATCGCCCTGATGTCCGGGGCAACCGCCTTCAGCTCTTCGAGAACCTGAATACCGCTCATCTTCTTCAGTTTGATATCGAGGATGGCCAGGTCCACCGGGTTATTGCCGGCGAAGGCGATCGCCTCCTCCTCCTCGGTGAAGCAGTGCACCACATGCCCCTTGCGCTCGAGAATCTTGCGGGTCAGCACCACCGCGTCGAGCACATCGTCCAGTACCAGTATTACCGCCATCGCCTCTGCTCCTCTTGCCAACTGCGCCATTTTTTCAGCCGGCGATCTGCCCGGCCTCCTTCATTGGCCGCCAGTCTGCCGCCGCTTCCGGCCACCCGGCACAGTAGCCGGGTTCCTTGTCACTTTTCGCCCTTAACAGTCTACATGGTTGATTTACGGTTGGTCGGTTTTGCCTTCGTTGTGGCCTTTGCTCTGCAGATTAGCAATATGCATTCCAGCAAGTTGGGCCGGCTGAAAATGGTGCTGAGGGGGGGCGACAATCGCTCTCGTTGCGAAAAAAATCTTGAAAATCCACTGAAGAGAGTGGCAAGCAGGGTGCAATGCGGGGGAGTAAGTCAGGAGGGTTCGGAAAGGTGGCGAAGAGGAAATGAGGTGGGGCGGGGCAAGCTAGCGCAATAAAAATGTTTCAGTGCAACATTTTTATTGCACCAAGCCTCCCCTCACTGGCGGCCGATGCGGAAGCTGTCGGCGTCGATCTGGTAGCGACGGAGGAGGCGCTGCAGGGCCTGACGCTCCATGCCGCACTCCTTGGCGGCAAGGGAGATATTGCCGCCACTGCGGCTGATTGCCGTCCCGAGATAGGTGGTGGTAAACTCGCGCAGCACCACCTCCTTGGCCCCGGCGTAGTCCAGCGGCAGGATGCGCGGGTAGCCACCAGCGGCGGCGGCAGGTGTCGGCGGGGCCTCCAGCATCAGATCCTTCTCGTCGATCTCCTGGCCCCGGCAGATGAGCACCGCCCGGTTGATGGTGTTCTGCAACTCGCGGACGTTGCCCCGCCAGGGGCGGCGGAGGAGTTCCTGGAAGGCGCCGGTGGAGAACTCCAGTTCCGGTCGCTGGTACTCGAGGCGGTATTTCTTCAGAAAGTGGTCGATGAGCAGGGGGAGGTCGGCGCG
Source organism: Desulfobulbaceae bacterium (assembly GCA_011390165.1). Taxonomy (GTDB): domain Bacteria; phylum Desulfobacterota; class Desulfobulbia; order Desulfobulbales; family Desulfocapsaceae; genus Desulforhopalus_A. The sequence goes on along the minus strand of JAABSV010000047.1, from coordinate 10,720 downwards.
GATATCCTCCAGGGTCGGCATGGTCAGGGTGAGCACGTTGAGGCGGTAGAAGAGGTCCTCACGGAACTCGCCACGGGCGATCTTCGCCTCGATATCCTGATTGGTCGAGGCCAGTACCCGCACATCCACCTTTCTGGTCCTGGTCTGGCCGAGGGGCTGGATCTCCTTCTCCTGCAGGACCCGCAGGAGCTTGGTCTGGATCGACACCGGGATATCGGCCACCTCGTCGAGGAGGAGGGTTGAGTGGTTCGCCTCGAGGAAGAGCCCATCCTTGTCGCGGTCGGCACCGGTAAAGGCGCCGCGGGCGTAGCCGAACAGTTCGCTCTCGAGGATATGTTCGGGCAGGGCCGGGCAGTTGACCGTCACCATCCGCCGGCCGGCCCGGTCGGAGAGGGCGTGCAGGGCCCGGGCGGCGAGTTCCTTGCCGGTTCCCGACTCGCCGCGGATAAGCACGGTCATGCTCGACCGGGCCACCCGCCTGAGCAGATCCTGCACTGCCAGCAGGGGTGGTGAAGCACCGATAAAGCCCTGAAATTCCCTGCCGCCACTGAGCTGCTGGCGCAGTTCGGCAAACCGCCGCTTGTCGCGGAGCAGTTCGGTACGTTCCATGGCCCGGGCCACGGCGTGGATGATCTGGGTGTTGTCGAAGGGTTTCTGGAAGAAATCGTAGACCCCTTCCTTGAGCAGCCGCACCGCCATCTCCACCGTGCCGAAGCCGGTCATGATGATGGTGCTGATCGTCGGGTCGATCTCCTTGAGGCGCTGAAAAAACTCCGCCCCGTCAATCCCCGGCATCTTGATGTCGGTGATCACCACATCCGGCGGCCAGAGGGCGACAACCTCCAGCCCCTGGTCGCCGGAGTTTGCCTGGCGCACCTCGTAGCCGCACTTCTTGCCGAGAATCCGGGCCAACAGGCTCTGCATGTCCGGTTCGTCGTCGACGACCAGCACCTTGCGGGCCGGTATCTGGCTCTCCTCACTGGTCATTGCGCACCTGCCGGGAAAATTGCCCATCTTTTAGCCGCATAGATCCGTTCAGCTATACCCTCTCCGGCCGCCGCGCACAAGCCCCTTCCCCGGCCCTGTCGGCCGGCTGGCCACCACCTCAAGCCCCATTTTCCCCCTCACTCTCCTCTGCCGCCTTGTGCCGCCAGCCATGCAGCCCCCAGAGCAGGCAGAGGAGGGCAAGCAGGGTCAACCCGGCGGAGAGGCTGGTGACCGCCCGGATTCCCCCCCACTGCCACAGCTGGCCGCCGACCAGTACCCCGATCATCCGCCCCACCCCGGCGGTAGCGTAGTAGCCCCCCATCATCGTCCCCCGGGCTTGGGGGAGAATCTCGCTGCTGAGAGAAAAACTGGAGACGAGAAGGAACTCGAAGAAGAGGAAGACGAGGAACATGCCGACCATCGCCAGAGGCAGGCTGGCGCCGAGAAAAGGGAGAAGAAGGTAGGCCAGCGTCACCAGGAGCAGGCCGATGACCACCGCCCGTTTCAGGCCGAGGCGGTCGGCGACCAGGGCGGTCAGCGACTCGCCGAGGAGTTCGGCGGCACCGATGGCCACGGCGCTGAAACCGAGGGTGACGATACTGACCAGAAAGGCCTGCTCGAACCAGGCCCCATAGACCACAAAGAGGCTGTCGTTGGCAATACTCACCCAGAAGCCGAAGGCGAGCATCCCCAGGGCCGGGCGGATGCGCACCAGCTGGCCGAGGGCGGCGCCCACCCCGAGATGGCTTGGGCTGGCCGGTCTAGTGGGGATGGTTGGGTTAACTGGGCCGGTTGGGCTGGCTGGGCTGGTTGGACTAACAATAGGGTTCGCATTGGCATCGGCAGCGGCAGCGGGTTCGGTCGCAGCGCTCGGCCCATCCGCCGGCAGCACCCGGCCCACCGCCAGCCAGGAGAGGCCACCGAGCAGGGCGAGGAGGGAGAAGGCCGCCGCCAGGCCGTAGTGGCTGATGATCAGGCCGAGGAGCGGCACCCCCACCAGGGTGCTGCCGGCCCAGGAGGTCTCGATGATGCCGATTACCCGACCCCGCCGTTCGAAGGGAACATGGCTGCCGATGAAGGCCTGCATCGACGGATCGAAGATGGTCTTACCAAGGCTGGCCAGCACCAGACCGACGAAGATAAACCAGTAGCTGGGAAAGAGGAGGCAGAGGAGCATCCCGCCGCTGAGCAGGGCCAAACCGGCGCGCATCACCCGGCGGTTGCCGACTCGGTCGGCCACCAGGCCGCCGAAGAGGCCGCAGAGGGCGGCCACCTGGGTGGTGGCGATGATCGAGGTAACCGCGGCCAGGGGCACCCCCAGGGTTCGACTGAGGGCCGGGGCAAAGGGGTAGACGAAGCGGCGGACGGTATTGAGCAGCAGCCGGCAGCAGAGCACCACCAGCAGCTGGGGGACAAGTGATGGTGTGCGCACGGCAGGGAGATCCTTGTGGTTGGTGCTGGTGAACCAGGTGGCGGCCGTTGCCCTGGTTGTGGTTCCGGTAGTGATTCGAGTGGTTGCCCTGGTGGCGAGCCAGTGACGACCTGGCGGCCGGGAAGCAGGGAAGTTGCCGCTCAGCTCCTGATCACCGCCAGGGTGATGTCGTCCTGCTGCCTCTCTCCGCCCCGGAAGTTGTCGATTTCGGCAAAGACCAGCTCCAGCAGCGGTTCCGGCTCCAGCTCCGGGTGGGCGATAAGAATATGCCTGAGCCGCTCTTTGCCGAACTGCTCACCGGCACCGTTCTCCACCTCCCAGAGCCCGTCACTGCCAAGGAGGATCAGTTGCCGGGCGCTGCCCAAAGGGTGCTCATTGTACTCAAAGCGGTAGGCGGGATCAACCCCCAGGGCCAGCCCCCGCCCCTTCAACTCGAAAAAGGTTCCGCTTTCCGGCTGAAAGACCAGGGCCGGCTCATGGCCGGCGCGTACCCAGCCGATGGTCTGCCGCCGGGCGTCAATTTCCAGGTAGAAGAGGGTGGCAAAGTTGCCGGAGCCGACCGTATCGCTGCAGAGCAGGGCGTTCACCGCGGTGACGATTTCATCAGCCCGGCCGGGGTTGCTGATCCGGCAGCGGAGCAGGGCGCGCAGCGTGGTCATGAGCAGGGCGGCACCGATCCCGTGGCCGACCACATCCCCCACCACCACCCCCAGTTTGCCCTGATCCTGCGGGTAGTGGAGGATATCGAAATAGTCGCCACCAGTCTCCTCACAGTAGCGGCTGCGGCCGGCAACCCGGATGCCATCGATGGCAAAGCCTCCGGTGGGGAGCAGCTTCTGCTGCACCTCCCGGGCCAGATCGATCGCCTCCTTGAGGGCAAGGCGGTGCTGCAGTTGTCGGCTCATCTTGTTGAAACTGCGGGTCAGCTCGGCCACTTCATCGCGGCCGACGGCGGTGAGCGGGGGGCCGAAGCGGCCACTGGCAAGGTTGTCGGCCTCCGCCGAAATCCCCTTGATTTGGCCGGTCAGCCGGCAGGTACCGCGGCGAATGAAAAAGAGGATGGCGAGGATTCCGAGGGTGATCACCGAAAAGTAGACGTATTTGAAGCGGATGATCGGCTGCATCACCTCCCGTCCCTGGGCGATCACCACCAGGGTCCAGGGGGCCTCGGCGAGGCGGTAGAAACCGCTGATCTCTTCCGGCGGCCGGCCGGGTCCGAAGAGGGTGCCGGAACTCTGCCGGCCCATGGCCGCCAGGGTCTCTTCCTCGAGAGGGCTGACCGTCCCGAAGGCCCGCAACGGATAGTAATCCTCCAGGCCAAGCCGGTCGCCGGCGGTGACCAGCACGGAACCGTCGCTGTCGACCAGATAGACCTTGTACTTCTGCCACCACGGGTGGTTGACGATGCTCTCGGTGAGGGCGGTGAAGGAGACCTGCACCTCCACCTGACCGAGCCTCTCCCCCTCGCCGCCCACAAAGCTGGAGAGAAGCGACACGGTGCGGTCGTTGACCACCTGATTGTGCTGGGGGGGGGAGATGGTGAAGGATTCCAGCCGGCAGTGGTCCTGGCCGGCCCGGGGCCCGACCGCCATCCCGGCCTCGGACGGCCAGTCGATGGCCACCGCCACCACCCCGGGCATCTTGCCGATCCGGGCGAGGACCTCCCCGACCATCTCCTGGCTCACCGTCCCCCCCTCGCCCGTCTCGAGGATCTGCAGCATCTCCTTGACCCTGGCCAGGCGCATGTCGACCCGATGGGCGGTCTGCTGCAGTTTGCTGATCGCCACCTCGCCCCACTGGGCGAGAAGAAGGGAGCGGACAAAGAAAAAGCCGCCGAAGGAGAGGAGGCTGAGAAGGAGAAAGGTCGGCAGGAGGATAGAGAAAAAGTTCCGCTGCTGCAGACTGGTGGCTTGAAGGGGCATGGTCTACGTTCCTTCCTGTCGCCATCCGGGCGGCAGAGTGCGGTTGCGGCAAAACGGTTAGCGGTTGGCCAGTTTCGGGGTGGGGACAATCTCGCCGGCGCTGTTCACCTCGAGGTAACCGAGGCGGAGGAGGAGCAGGGTGGCCGGAAAGATATCCTCACCAAAGGGTTTGCGGCTCTGCCATTTGGCCCGGAAGAGGGCCGCCGGCATCTCGTCGTGGTCGCCGGTACATTCAAGGATCATCGGCAAAAAGGTCTGCTCGGCAAATTTTCTGATGATATCCAGCTCGAATTGGCTGCGGCCGAGGGCAGTCTGGAGCAACCACTCCGGCAACTCCTCGGGGAGATGGCGGAAATGGAGGTAACTGGTGAGGAGGATGTCGTTTCTTCCTCCCCAGCCGGCGGCGTTGTGGAAGTCGGCGACGGTCTCGGGGGGGTAGAAGAAGCCGAAGTCGTTTTCCACCAGATAGGGGTGGTGCGGGGCGAAGAGGTAATCGCGCAGCTCCGCCGGCATCGGCTGGCGGGCAAGGTGGCCGGCGGTGACAGCCAGGGTCTCTTCCCAGGCCCGACGGAGGTCGGTCGGGCGGTTGTCGGGGTGCAGGGCCAGGGTGAGGAGAGACATATCCTGACGGGTGACCTGCCGGCCCGCCTCGACCACCTTGATCGTGCTGGGGTCGGTGATGGTACGAAGATCGCGGGTCTTGCGGAATTTGATCTTTTCCTGCCACTCGTTGCCCACCCGGCCGGCAAGCAGCGAGAAGGCCTCGCGCAGCCGCGGGTCGCGGTAGAAGGGGGCGGAAAATCGGCCGTTGTCGCCCTCCCCTGCGGGGGCGGCCAGGGTGGTCGCTGTCGCAGGCAGGGCGGCGGTAAGGCTTGTGGCAAGCTGGCGGTGCAGTTTCTCCAGGTACCCCCTCCCCGCTTCGCCCGCCGCCGCCTGGTCGCTCAAACCGCTGCTGCCACTGCTGCCGCCAGGGTGAGTGAGGCGAGAAGGGGCAAGGCGGTCGAGGAGGCGGCTGGCGACGTTGGCGGCGCCGAGCAGCTTCGGCAGGGCCGCCTCGGCTAAATGGTCGGCGGTATCTAGGGGGACGGCGGTATCCAGGGGATCGGCGGTGGCCAGAAGGGCCGACAGCTCCGCCTGCTGGCCGGCCAAAGTGGCGGCAAGGGCGCGCTCCAGCCCCTCGGCGGAAAAACTCGCCTCCACCAGCTCCAGCATCGCCTTGCCCACCGGCCGGCTGCCGGCAAAGTCAAGATAGGCGGCGAGTAAGCGCTCTCCCTCCTTGTCGCTGCCGGCCACCGCCGGTTGGCGGGGGAGGAGGGCGAGGAGGTAGAGCTTGTTGAAGAGCAGGCCGTAGTCAAGGCTTGCCCCGGCGGTGGTGGCCATGGCCTGGCCAAAGTCCTCGACCAGGCTGGCGCCAAGCCCCCGGCGGAGGAGATGGTGGCCGGCACTGTCCTGAAAAGCGTCAAGGCTCTGCAGCAGTTCGGCCAGTTCGACAAAGGGGCCGGCCGGGACCGCCCCGTCGTTGGGCCCGGGCAGGCGGGCCAGGGCCGCCTCGAGGCGCGGGAGAAAGACCATTGGCGCATCCTCACGGCGCAGCCCGTAGGCCAGAAGCAGCTGCAGATCGGCATGGCGGTAGAGAGGGCGGCGGAGGAGCCGGGTGACCAGGCCGGCAGAAAGTTCGACCGGCGGCAGCCCCTGCAGCCGGGCCCGACCAAGGTAGGCGGCCAGCTGCAGATCGCCGTCGCTGCCAGCCTCGGCATCAACGAGGCTATCGATGAGGGCCAGGGCGGCATCGCCGTCGACCAGTCGCTCTTCGGCCAGCTGGGCAACGGTCAAAGCCAGCTGGATGGCCCGGGGCAGGGTGAGGCGGAGATCGCTGCGGCCGGCGTAGAGCCGGAGCAGTTCTGCCGTCGCCTGCGGGCCGAGAAAATCGAAGGCATCCCAGATGAGGCCGCTGTTCACCCCGGTCCGGCCCAGTTCGGCGACGGTCTCGGCAACACTGGCCTCCCCCTGGTCACTGGCCGCCGAGGCGCGGCCGGCAAGGACCGCCGCCGTGGCTGCCACAGAGGGGGCGGTGGCGGCGGAGATGGTGGAGGGATTCGCGGGGGTGGAGAGGGCAGGCGCTGCCGCACCAGTGAAGATGGCCCTGAGGGCGGCGCTGTTGTCGGCGAGAAGCCGGTCGGCGGCGGCGCCCTCCTCGCCGTTTGCCCCCCGCTGCCGGGCCTGCTGCCAGAGGGCCCCGCGCAGGGAGAGGCGGCTTTCGGCGGCAGCGGCCTGCAGGTCGGCGAGCAGCCTGGCGGCCCCGTCACCTTCAGGGAGCCGCAGACAGTCGGCGAGGATGGCGGCCGAAAAACCGGGCCAGGAGAAGTCGCCACCCGGGGCCGGCAGGAAAAAGAGGCCGGCCTCCTCGGGGCCGGCAAAGAGGTAGCGGAGCAAGCCCTCGTCGAGGAGGGCCGGCTCACGGCACTGGCGTCCCCCCTGGCCGAGGTAGGGACCGGCCGGCGGCTGGTCGCCCTGCCGCAGGTGGCGGAGAAAGTCGCGATGGCCGGCCAGGGCCGCCCGCGCCAGGGTCTCTTCGGCATCGATCTGGATGAAGTCACCGCCACCATCGCTGAGCAGGGTGGCGGCCAGTTCCCGGTAGCCGGCGACAAACCAGGGGGCGCGCCACTGCGGCATCACCTGGTTGTCGCGGTAGGCGAGGCCGGAGAGGTAGTGGCCGACGAGACTGCGGCGCAGGTTTGGTTCGATCCCCACCAGGGTACTGAAGATATTGCTCCGATCAACATCGAGGGGGTCGATACGCGGGTCGCAGCCGGGGATCGAACTGGTGAGAAACTCGTTTTCGATCTTGCGGGTACGGATATTATCCAGGTCGAAGAGCTGCTCGGAGAGGAAGGTGGCGGTGCCGCCGTAACCCATCTTCAGCGGGTGGTCACTGGTACCGACGATGTTCAGACCATCCGCCGCCTCCCCATCACCCTGGTAGAGTGCCTCAAGGGGGGTGCCGACGATCACCGCCGGGTAGTAGCGGAAGACAAAATCCTCGAGCGGGAAGATCTCCCCGGAGCGGTAGGGGAGCACCGAGTCCTGGCCCACCCGGGTGGTCTCCACCACCAGCCCATGGTCGTTGGCGAGCACCCCACGGGTCAGTTCATCGGCGGCGAGATAGACCTGCATGTGGCCGATCACCTCGCCGGTGGTGGTCGGCACCAGCCCCCGGTTGGAGCCGAGGCGGAGCTCTGGGTAGAGATCCTGGAGGTAGGCGAGCACCTCCTTGGTGCCGCTCTCGCAGTCGTTGAGGTTGTGGAAGAGGGCGTCGAGGAGCATGCCGCTGCCGTTGCCGGGATAGTACTTGTACTCGGCGTAGCGCTGCAGCACCATGACCAGGGAAAAGGCGTTGAGCGGCCCGCTCAGGCCGGCCCCCACCCGCGCCAGCTCCTGCCTGTAGCGCTCGGTGGCCTCGGCGAGGCTGAAGGCCGGCTGCAGGCCGCGGTCGAGGAGGGCGTGGCTGAGATGGTAGTACTCGGCCTGGATGATGAACTCGGCAAAGGGCATATCGAGGCGGCCGTCGAGGATATCGGCGCGCAAGAGGGTGAGAAAGGCCGCCTCTGCCGCCGCCAGCTCCGCCCGGCTGGTTTGGGCCGGGACCGCTTCGGCCACCACATCACTGGTGAGGATCTCCTGGGCGTTGTCGGCGATCTCTTCCCACATCTCCCGGGCCGGCTTGGGTGGGATGGTGCGGGCGGAAAACTGCGGGGTGCGCAGGGGGCCGGCGGCAATCGTCCTCGCCAGCGAGGGAAGTTTCTCCCCCTCGGCCGGCAGCAGGCTGGTGAGAGGCCGCCCGGCTGGGGCGGGGGTGGGGTGGGCGACTCCCCCGGCCAGGGGGGCGGTGAGGCTGAGGGGCCGCCAACGGCCGGCGCTGGCGACGCTGACCGGTGGCGCCCCCTCTCCACCCGGCCCGGCAGCGGCATCGGCCGGACCGGCGGCCAACCCTCTCTCCGCCCCGGCGATGAAGGGGAAGAAATAGTTGCCCAAGGGGAGAAGCGCCAGGACAATGACCAGCAGATGGAGAGTGAGGGTCAGGCCCAGGGCGATGCACCATTCATGCAGTTTTGCCGATTGCCGCACGGGTCTCCTGATGGCTCCTGATGACCGGTGAAATGGCTCCCGAGATGGCTCCTGCAATGGCTCCTGCAATGGCTCCAATGGTTCCAATGGCTCCGAAGGTTCCAGCTGGCTGTGGAGAAGGGGCTCTGCCGGTGGGCGGGGCGACCGTCGCCCATCGGCCCGATCAGGCTGGTCTGCCCAATGTAAGCACTCTGTCGGCCGTTGAGGAGGTCTCTTTCTACCGGTTGCGGACCACCAGGCCCATTACCTGGTAAACCAGCTGGGCGGCGGCAAAATCGGCGCCGTGTTCTCCCGGCCGTGGTGCCAGTTCGACCAGATCGAAGCCGAGCAGCCGCCGTCCGGCCAGGGCCCGTTCAAGAAAGAGCAGGGTATCGTACCAGCCAGGCCCGCCGGGGACCGGGGTACCGGTGGCGGCGATCACCGCCGGGTCGAGGCCGTCGACATCGAGGGTGAGGTAGAGGTCGCCGGGGAAGTGGGCGGGAAGGCGAAAATCGCTCAGGTCGCGGCGATAGAGGGCCGGGCCGTCGAGGTGGGCCACCCGATCGGCCCGGCTGCGACGGTAGTCGGCCTCCTCGCGGCAGAGGGCCCGCACCCCGAACTGGAAGAGGTGGCAGTCGCTCTCTTCCAGGGCGCGGCGCATCACGCAGGCATGGCTGTAGCGGTTGCCGCCCAGGCTGTCGCGGAGGTCGGCGTGGGCATCGAGCTGGATGATGCCGAGCGGCTCGCTCCGCCCGGCGGCGAGGGCACGGATGGCGCCGAGGCTGAGGCTGTGTTCGCCGCCGAGGAGCACCGGCATCGAGCCGGACAGGACCACCTCGCCTACCACTGCCTCGATGCGGGCGAGGACCTCCGCCGCCTCCCCCCGGCAGTCCAGGGGGGGCAGGGTGGCGATGCCGGCGCTGATCGGCTCGCCATGGCCATCCCAGCGTTCCAGCTGCTGGGAGGCGGCGAGGATCGCCGCCGGCCCACCAGAGGTGCCGCCACCGTAGGAGACGCTGGCCTCATAGGGGACCGGGAGGACGGTAAAGAGGGGGGGGCGCTCTTCGCTACCGGTCAGCTCCGAGGCCAGGAACCCCTCTCCTGCCGACGCCGCGCCGCCGTCTAGGAAAGTCGGCATTTGAAATCCTCGTAGCCGAAGCGGCGGACGCACTCGTAGCGGTCCCCCTCCGGCTCGTAAAGGTGGATCGAGGGCAGGCCGATGCCGTTGAAGGTGTTGTTCTTGACCATGGTGTAGATGGCCATGTCGGCGAAGACGAGACGATCGCCGACGGCCGGCAGGCGGTCGAAGGAGTAGCTGCCGACCACGTCTCCAGCCAGACAGGAGAGGCCGCCGAGGCGGCAGGTGACCGCCTTCTCCCCCACCTCGCCGGCACCGATGATGGTTGGCCGGTAGGGCATCTCAAGGACATCGGGCATATGGGCCGGCACCGAACTGTCGATGATCAGCTGCGGCTCGTGGCCGGGCACCACGTCGAGCACCGAGCTGAGCAGATAGCCGCAATTCAGCGCCACCGCCTCACCCGGTTCGAGGTAGACCTGCACTCCCCATTTTTTCTTGAAATCGTTGACGATTTTCACCAGCCGCGGCAGGTCGTAGTCCGGCCTGGTGATATGGTGGCCGCCACCGAAGTTGACGTACTCCATCTGCGGGATGATCTCGGCAAAGCGGGCCTCAACCGCCGCCACAGTGCGCTCCAGGCTGTCGGCATTCTGTTCGCAGAGGTTGTGCCAGTGCAGGCCGGTGACCCCTTCGAGCTGCTCGAGGCGGAGATCGGCCCGGCGGATGCCCAGGCGCGAACCGGGGGCACAGGGGTCGTAGAGGGGCACCGTCCCCTCGCTGTGCTCCGGGTTGATGCGGATGCCGATGGCGATCTTTCTGCCGCTTACGGCGGCGCAGGCGGCGATCTGCGGCCGGAAGCGCTCGAGCTGGCCGGGGGAGTTGAAGAGGATGTGGTCGGAGGTGCGGCAGATCTCGGCCATGTCGGCCACCGAGTAGCCGGCACCGAAGGTGTGTACCTCGCCACCGAACTCCTCGAAACCGAGGCGGGCCTCGTGCGGCGAGCTGGCGCAGACCCCGTCGAGGGTCCGGGCGATGAGCGGGAAGAGCCGGTACAGGGCAAAGCACTTCAGGGCGAGGAGGATCCGGCAGCCGGTCTCTTCCTTCACCCCGGCCAGCACCGCCAGGTTATCGCGGAGGAGACCGACATCAACCACATAGCAGGGAGTGGGGAGGCGGCCGGGGTCGAAGCGGTAG
>JAABSV010000046.1 GCA_011390165.1 Desulfobulbaceae bacterium | reverse complement strand
GAACCGCTTTGTCGGCATGAAGTCACGGGGGGTCTATGAGACCCCGGGGAGAACCCTGCTGCGTACCGCCCACCAGGCCCTGGAGACCATCACCCTCGACCGCGAGGTGATGAAGCTCCGCGACTCCCTGGTGCCGCGCTATGCCGAACTGATCTACAACGGCTTCTGGTTCTCGCCGGAGCGGGAACTGCTCCAGACGACCATCGATGCCAGCCAGAAGGTAGTGAACGGTACCGTCCGCCTGAAGCTGTACAAGGGGAATACCATGGTGGTCGGCCGTCGCTCGGAGCAAAGCCTCTATCAGGAGAGCTTTGCCACCTTCGAGGAGGATCAGGTGTACGACCAGGGCGATGCCACCGGATTTATCCGCCTGCATGGTCTGCGCCTGAAGATCAACGCCATGCGCGATCGAGCCGGCAAGTAAGGGAAACGAACTGAACCATGACCGACCAGAGGCGACGCAACCGACCCCAGCTGACTGACCACAGGACAAACCGATGAACCAACAGAACAGTGAACACTCCACCAAACTCTGGGGTGGCCGTTTCCGCGAGCGGACCGCCGCCTCGGTGGAGGCCTTCACCGCCTCGATTGATTATGACTGCCGGCTCTTTCGCTACGATATTGCCGGCAGCAAGGCCCACGCCACCATGCTTGCCGACCAGGGGGTGCTGAGTGGTGAAGACCTGGCGGCCATCCTCGCCGGCCTGAGCGAGATCGAGGCTGAAATTGCCGCCGGCACCTTCACCCTGCGGCCGGAGCTGGAAGATATCCACATGAATATCGAGAAGGCGCTGGTGGAGAGAATCGGCCCGGCCGGGGCCCGACTGCACAGCGGCCGCTCGCGCAATGACCAGATCGCCGTCGACTTCAAGCTCTACCTGCGCGATGAGTGTGACCGTCTGGTGCAGCTGCTGGATGCTATCCGCCGGGCCTTTACCCGGCTGGCCCGGCGCTATCTGGGTGCGGTGATGCCTGGATACACCCACCTCCAGCGTGCCCAACCGGTTCTGGTCTCCCACCATCTCCTTGCCTACTTCGAGATGTTCGGCCGGGACCGCGGCCGGTTGCTTGACTGCCGTAACCGCCTCAATCTTTCCCCTTTAGGCTGCGCCGCCCTGGCGGGAACCGGCCTGCCGGTGGACCGCCAGCAGGTGGCCGAGGCCCTGGGCTTTGCCGGCATCACCGCCAACTCCATCGACAGCGCCGGTGATCGCGATTTCGCCATAGAGTTCACCAGTGCCTGCGCCCTGATCCAGCTCCACCTCTCCCGACTCTCGGAGGAGCTGGTCCTCTGGTCGACCCAGGAATTTGACTTTGTCGATATTCCGGATCGCTTCTGTACCGGCTCGTCGATCATGCCGCAGAAGAAGAATCCCGATATTCCTGAGCTCATCCGTGGCAAAAGCGGTCGGGTAGTGGGGAGCCTGATGACCCTGCTCACTCTGGTCAAAGGGCTGCCGCTCACCTATAATCGGGATCTGCAGGAGGACAAGGAACCGGTCTTTGACGCTGTTGATACCGTTTCCGCCTCTCTGGCCATCATGGCCGAACTGCTCAGCGGCCTGGAGTTCAAGACCGAGCGGCTGGCCGAGGCGACCCGCAGCGGCTGCATGACCGCCACCGACCTCGCCGATTACCTGGTGTTGAAAAATGTCCCCTTCCGTGAGGCGCACGGTATCGTCGGCCGGGCGGTGGCCCACAGCCTGAACGCAGGTAAGGACCTGAGCGAGCTCAGTCTCAGCGAACTGCAAAGTTTCTCGGCAGTGATCGAAGCCGATGTCTTTACGGTTCTGGCGGTTGAAGGTTCGGTGAACAGCCGGCTATCGGCAGGGGGAACAGCGCTGCCGCGGGTGCGTGAGGCCCTGGCGGCGGCAGAAGAACAAGTGGGGAGCAAATGATGAACAGGCAAAGGATGCTGACGGTTCTGCAAATGGCGATGCTGGCGATGCTGGCAATGGTGGCGGCCGGCTGCGGCTACAAGACCCCCCCGGTACCGCCGGAAAGTGTGGTGCCCGCCGCGATCGGAGACCTGCGTTCGACGTTGAACGACAAGGGGGTACGGCTCACTTGGAGCTACCCACTGAAGACGATCAGAGGAAAGGATGTTGCCGAGATCTCCGGCTTTGAGCTGTTCTGGGCGGAGATTCCCCTCGAAGAGTACTGTGGTGGCTGCCCGATTCCCTTTGCCCGTCCCCTGGAAATCGCTGGTGGGCCGACACTGGACGGGCAGCAGCGGCGGGTGGCGACCTTCGAGTCCGACCAGCTCCGTTCCGGCCATAAATATTTTTACAAGGTCCGTTCCCGCGCCTCCTGGCTGGCGGCCAGCGCCGACTCGAATATCGTCTCCTTTGTCTGGTACCAGCCGGCAATGGCGCCGGCCGGTGTGCAGGCGGTGGCCGGCGACCGGGAAGCCTCGCTCAGCTGGCAGCCGGTGACCTCCCTGGTCGATGGCCGGCCGGTGGTTGGTGCGATCAGCTATCAGGTCTTTCGCAGTCTCGGCGGCAAAGAGTACGCCGCTGTTGGTTCACCGCAGACGACGACCAGCTTTGTCGACCGGCAGTTACAGAACGGCAGCAAGTATTTCTATACCGTGCAGAGCATGATGGCTTACCGCGATGAACAGGTTACCGGCGGGATGAGTCTCGAGGTGGCGGTGGTGCCGGTGGATTTGACTCCGCCCCTGCCGCCGACCGGGGTAACCGCAGTCGCCACTGACGCAGGGGTGAAGATTTTCTGGGACAAGAGCGACGAGACCGATCTGGGCGGCTATCAGGTCTACCGGCGAGCTGCCGATAGTGACAACTATCAGTTGCTGGGTAGTGTCGGTCCAGAGTACAATCTTTTTGTCGATCAACAAAAAAGCGGTGGCGATCGGTTCTACTGGGCGGTCACCGCTGTTGACCAGGCAACACCGGCCAACGAGAGCGTGGTATCGCGGGAAGCGACGATCAGAAATTAGGCGTCTTCCCCGACAGTTCCCGGAACAGGCTAGCCGCATGGCCAGAGCGTCGGCGGTCTCCTGCCCTGGCTGTCGAGTAGCCCTCCGGCCGACAATGATGCGGCTGGGGGGCTCTCTTTTTTCCCTGGCGCAAGGAGTGGTCAAAGATGAGCGTCAGCTTTCCCCTGCCCTTTGCCAAGCTGAACGGAACCGGCAACGATTTTGTCCTGATCGATAACCGCGACCGGCTGATCACCCCCGCCGAGCAGGGAGAGCTGGCCAGAAAGGTCTGCCGGCGGATGTTCTCTGTCGGTGCTGATGGGATGATCTTCATAGAACCGTCTGCCGAGGCCGATTTTTCCTGGCAGTTCTTCAATGCTGACGGTTCCCTGGCGGAAATGTGCGGCAATGGCGCTCGCTGTGCCGCCCGCTATGCCTGGCAGGAGGGGATCGTCTCCGGCCGGGAGATGACCCTGGCGACAGCTGCCGGCATTGTTCGGGCGGAGATCACTGCCGGCGGCACGGTGCGGGTGAGTCTGCCACCCCCCCGTGACCTTCGCCCAGCCGTTTCTCTGCAACTGGATGGCAGGGAGTGGACGGCTGCCTCGATCAACACCGGGGTTCCGCATCTGGTGCTGTTCGTCGACAGCGACGAGATCCCGGTGATTGCCTGGGGGCGCACCTTGCGCCACCACCATTTTTTTGCCCCGGCGGGGACCAATGTCAACTTTGTCCGGCTGTTGCCGGATGGTCGCCTCAAGGTGCGTACCTACGAGCGCGGAGTCGAGGCGGAAACCATGGCCTGCGGTACCGGCGCGGTGGCCTCGGCGATCCTGGCGGCGATTTGCCGGCAATTGCCAACCCCGGCGACGGTGCTCACCTCCGGGGGGGAAACCCTGCAGGTGGATTTTGTGCTCAGCGACGGTCCGATGGTGGCGGCGGTCACCCTGGAGGGGCCGGCCAGGCTGGTGTACCATGGCCGGTTGACTGCTGAAGCGCTGCTCTGACCACTTGTGGGCAGGTCCGGAAAGTTAACTTTTATATGGATCAGGAGGAGTTATGGAAAAATATCATGGTGCCTTGGTTGCCCTTGTCACCCCCTTTGTTGACGGTGGGCTGGATGAACAGGGACTCGTTGATCTGATCGAGTTTCAGATAGCCGGTGGAACGCACGGCATCGTCCCCTGTGGAACCACCGGTGAGTCGGCCACCATCGATTTTGACGAACACAAGAGGGTGATCGATCTCACCGTAAAGACCGTCAATGGCCGGGTTCCGGTGGTTGCCGGTACCGGCGCCAACAATACCCTCGAGGCCATCGAACTGACCGAAAGCGCGAAAAAGAGCGGTGCCGATGCGGTCCTTTCAGTGGTCCCCTATTACAACAAACCGAACCAGGAGGGGATGTATCTCCATTTTCGAAAGATTGCCGAAGAAGTTGATATCCCTATATTTCTCTACAATGTTCCGGGCCGGACGGTGGTCAGTCTACAGCCGGAGACGGTTGCCCGCCTGGCCGAAATTGACAATATCATCGGGATCAAGGAGGCCACCGGCAGCCTCGAGCAATACAGCGATGTGATCCGCAAGTGCCCAAAGGATTTCATCGTGCTCTCCGGCGACGATTTCACCTCGATGCCAGGGGTGCTGATTGGCGGCAAGGGGGTGATTTCGGTAATCTCCAACGTCTATCCGGAAGGAATGGCCCGGATGATGGAGGCGGCCCTGGCCGGCAACCTCGCCGAAGCCTGCCGTCTGCACTATCGGATGTACGATTTGATGAAGCTGATGTTCTGCGTACCGAGCCCGGCCCCGGCGAAAAAGGCCCTGGAACTGCTCGGGCGGATGCAAAGTGCCCTGCCACGTTTGCCCATTGCCCCCATCGACGAGGCAAGTACCGAGAAGTTACGGTTGGCCTTGCACGATCTGGGGCTGCTGTAGCGGCAGAATTGTCGGCAATGGCCAAAACCTCTATGAGGGGGGGCGGATGATACGGGTGATTGTTGCCGGCGCGGCCGGCAGGATGGGCCGGCAGGTGGGGGAGATGGTCAGCAGGCATCCCAGGCTGGCGTATGCGGCCGCCTTCGAGGCTCCGGGTAATTCGGCAATCGGCCAGGATGCCGGTCTGCTTGCCACCGGAACAGCGAACGGGGTGGCCATTGCCGAGGGGCTGGCGGCGGTGATCGACCAGGGGGAGGTGATCATAGACTTCACTTTCCATCAGGCAACCATGGAATTTGCCCGCCTGGCAGCGCAGCACAACCGGGCGATGGTGATCGGCACCACCGGCCTTTCCGCCGACAACCTTGCTGAACTACGGCGGTTGTCGGCACACTTTCCCTGTGTGCAGGCACCGAACATGTCTGTCTGCGTCAACGTTCTGTTCAAACTGGCGAAAAAGACAGCGGCGATCCTTGGCGACGAGTATGATGTGGAAATTCTCGAAGCACACCACAACAAAAAAAAAGATGCCCCCAGCGGCACCGCCCTGAAACTGGCGGAGATGGCGGCGGAGGGGCTGGGGCGTGATCTCGATTCGGTGGCGGTACTGGCCCGGCAGGGGATAATCGGCGAGCGGCGGCCGGGGGAGATCGGTATCCAGACCATCCGAGCCGCCGATATCGTCGGCGAACACACCGTTTTTTTCGCCGGCACCGGCGAACGCCTGGAACTGGTGCACCGTGCCCACAGCCGGGACCATTTCGCCCGTGGTGCGGCCACCGCCGCCGCCTGGCTGGCCGGCCGGGAGAATGGCATGTACTCGATGTTTGATGTCCTTGGCCTGCAGGATATGTGAACTGTGGCGCCACCGGCCCAGACGCTACCTGCCCTGGTCGGCCTCGGTGCCAACCTCGGGGACGGCAAGAGGACGCTGCTTGCCGCCTGGGAGGCCCTTGGGCGGGTCGACGGGTTGGTGACCACGGCCCTTTCCAGCCCCTACCGCACCGCTCCGGTGGGTATGGAGAGCAGCCATTGGTTCACCAATGCTGTCGGCGCCCTGCAGTCGAGCCTCAGTCCGGAGGAGCTGCTGCGGGCAATGCAGGTGGTTGAGGCAGATTTTGGCCGACGGCGGAACCGGGAAGCAGCAGGCTATCAGGACCGCACCCTCGATCTTGACCTGCTGGCCTGCGGGGAACTGCGGCTGGCGACGGCGGAACTGGTACTGCCCCACCCGCGTCTGGCAGACCGGCTCTTTGTGCTGGTGCCGCTGGTGGAGATTTGTCCGGAATACCGAGACAATCACCGTGGTCTGACTGCTGCGGCGATGCTGCTGGCACTGCGACAGAGGTTGGCCGGCGCTGGCAATGGCGGCCAGGAAATCCACCGCGACTGCTGGTAGGACGCCAGGCGTGGCCATCCGGTTGGCGGCAGCAGTGCGGCTGTTGCCGAGCATGTTTGCACATTGTTGGGCACATACGGGCAGATCAAGCAAAATTAGAAGCATATACAACCGTATTCAAGCGTATAAAGCATATCAAGCGTACCAAACTGTACCAAACTGTACCAAACATATGGCAGATACCGGCCGCCAATGAGCCCCATGCGCATACTCATACTGGTTGTTCTCTTCTTTATCGCCTTTCGGCTGCTTACCGCCGGTCGGCGGAAAAAAACCATCGAGGCAAAAAAGGCCAGCGCCAGCGGTCCGAAAGAACAGTTCGCCGATGTTCTCGAAGAGGACCCGGTCTGCCATAAACTGGTACCCAGGCAGCAGGCCGTGCAACTCCGCCGGCAGGGCAAGAGCTATTACTTCTGCAGCCAGACGTGCTGCGACACCTTCAGCAGGGAACAAGGAGAACGGACATGAAATTTTTTATCGACACCGCCAATCTCGAGGAGATCAAAAAAGGGGTGGCGATGGGAATGGTCGACGGGGTGACCACCAACCCATCGCTGGTTGCCCGGGAGAGCATGCCTTTCGAGGAAATTCTCAGGGAGATCTGCCGACTGGTGGATGGCCCGGTGAGTGCCGAGGTGGTGAGCCTCGAGGCAGAGGGAATGCTTGCCGAGGCTCGAGAACTGGCAAAGATCGCCGACAATATCGTGGTCAAGATTCCGATGGTGGTGGAAGGCTTGCAGGCGGTGAAACGGCTGAGCGCCGAGGGGATCAAGACCAATGTCACCCTGGTTTTTTCGGCGGCGCAGGCGCTGCTCGCCGCCAAGGCCGGCGCCAGCTTTGTCAGCCCCTTCGTCGGTCGACTGGATGATGTTGGAACCCCGGGGATGGATGTGATCAGTGATATCGTCACCGTCTACGACAACTATGGCTACCAGAGTGAGATTATTGTCGCCTCGGTGCGCAGCCCGCAGCATGTCATCGACGCCGCTCTGCTTGGTGCCGATATCGCCACCATCCCCTTCAAGGTGATCAGTCAGCTGGCCAAGCACCCGCTCACCGATATCGGTGTGGAACAGTTCCTGGCCGACTGGCAAAAACGGACCAAATAAGAGTGGTGGCATATCTTCTCCAGCAGCCGGCAGCGGGCTCCGGCCCCTGCCTCTGGCCGATACCCCGAGGCAAGGGATGGTCTGCCTCACTTGCCACTGTCGTCGGCTGGCTCGGGGTGCTCTCCTGCCTCTGCGTGGCCGTTGGCGTCGAGACTTCCGAGGCGGCAATGTACCTCTGCCGCGACCGCAATGGCACCACCCACTTTACCAACGTCCCGGCTGCCGACAGCTGCCGGCTCTATACCCTGGAGAGGGGCGGCCGTACCGGCAAGAGCAGCCCCCGCCGAGTGGCCGCCAGGCCGAACGCCTACCCCAACGCCTACGACAGCGAGATCCGGCGGATCGGCCGACAGTACAACGTCGACCCACCGCTGATCAAGGCGATCATCCATACCGAGTCCTCGTTTGACCATCGCGCCGTCTCCCGGCGTGGTGCCCAGGGGTTGATGCAGCTGATGCCGGATACCGCGCGGGAACTGAAGGTGCGGGACCCCTTCAACCCCCTGGAAAACATTGAAGGAGGCACCCGCTATATGCGTTACCTCCTCGACAGTTTCAACAACGATCTGGTCCTCTCCCTGGCCGCCTACAATGCCGGTCCGGGGATGGTCCAGCGGAGTGGTGGGGTGCCGAAGATCGCCGAGACCCGCCGCTATGTTCACAAGGTACTCACCCACTACAAGGCCTATAAGGCCTCCTGGTAGGTATTCGAGAAGAGGATGACATGCACCGCTTGGTGACACTCCCCAATATGCTCACCGGCTTCCGATTTGCCCTTGTTCCGGTGCTGGTTGTGCTGTTTTCCATCCCCCAGTCCACCAGCGTTGAGTTCTGGAGCTGCGTCGTCTTCACCATCGCCGCCCTCACCGATTTTGTCGACGGTTGGGTGGCCAGACGCTACCACATCGAGACAGTACTTGGCAAACTGATGGACCCGCTGGCCGACAAGGCCCTGGTCACCACGGCTCTGATCATGCTCATCCCACTGGGGAAAGTTGCCGCCTGGGTCTGCCTGGTGATCATCTGCCGGGAGATCATCGTCACCGGCTTCCGAGGCCTTGCCGCCACCACGGGTCTGGTGGTCGCGGCCGGTTCGATTGGGAAAATAAAAAGTAATTTTCAATATTTCGGTCTTGGCTTTCTGATCTTTCCGGAGGGTGTGGTGCCAGTTCCCTTCCAACACGAGATCGGTACCATACTCCTCTACATCTCCATGGTCCTGGCGGTCTGGTCCGCGGTGGTCTATTTCTACAGTCTGCGCGATGTCTTTCTGGAAACTGGCTGCTAAGCGGGTCCAACCACGATCGGCCTCTTTTCTCCTTGACGGCCGTTCCCTCCCGGATTATAAGCCATTTTCAACGCCGGAGTGGTGAAACAGGTAGACGCACTGGACTCAAAATCCAGCAGGGGCAACCCTATGTCGGTTCGATTCCGACCTCCGGCACCAATAAATTCAAGGGCTTACGTGATATTTGCGTAAGCCCTTTCTTGTTTTGAAATGTTTGGGTACATGCCGGGTACATGAATATCTTCAACGCTTGAACCGTCTTCCTGGAGATAGGGCTGGGGTTAAAATAAAAGGTAGGTGGGGGTACTCCCCCCTACCCGGAACCCTGCCCCATAGTCCATCAGGTACCTTCTAATTTCGGGGGGATCAGGGATACGCAATTTGCGGGGTATGATGACTCAGGAAGTGAAATTCGCAACTGCCGGCAGTCAGTGCTGGCTGCAGGTTGGCGTATCAAGAGCACCCTCTGTGCAAACCTTGTCCCTATCCCCTGGCAGCCGAGGGCTGGAGAAAAGTCAAAATACCAGATCTGACTCCAGAAAAAAGGCTGGAAAAATCGGGAAAACCAGATAGGTTGAGAAGGTGGTAGCGTCTGAGGGCTTTTCGGGAACGTCATCGCTTCGCGGGGATCGTGATGAAAAAGACCAAACGCTCATTTTGGAAACTGATTTTTCTCGCCCTGGCCTGCACGTTTCTCTTTGTTCTCATCATATTGCTGCTGATCTGGCAGCGGCTCGATGGCCAACAGAGCCTGCTGATCAAGGACATCGCCTACGCCAACGCCTACTACCTGCTCGCCCTGATCACTATTGTCCCGGTGGCCCTGTGGGTGATTTTTGAAATCTGTTTCACCCGGTTTTACCTCCCCTTAAAGAGAATTCCCGCTGAAATTTCCCTTATCTACCGAACCAATCTCGCCCACCGCCTGGCACTGGAGGGCAGCGGCGATATCATCGAGTTGTCCGAGGCGATCAACGATTTCGCCAGGCGCTACGAATATCTCAACGACCACATTAGCGAGGAAATTGACAAGGCGGGCAGGGCAATGGAGAAGGACCGCAACCTGCTTGCTTCGATCATGGCCGAATTGCCGCTCGGGATCATTATCTGCAACAGTAAGGGCCGCATTCTGCTCTTCAACACCCAGGCAAAGGGACAGTTCGGCCGTAACCGAGAGAAGGAAGGTTCGGAATACTTTCTCGGCCTCGGCCGATCAATCTATCATTTGATTGACCGCTTGCTGATCAACCAGGCGCTCAACGAGGTTCATGAGCGGCTGGCGCACCGGAAAAGGCGGGTGGCCTCCTATTTTGTCACCCACATCGAAGAGCATGTCCTCATTCTGGTGGAGACCATTCCGGTCCTCGACCAGGAGCAGCAGCTCAGCGGATTTGTCCTCAGTATCCGAGATATTTCGGAAACTGTAGCGCGGTACGAAACCATCCGGAAAAGTCTTATCAGCTTTGCAGCGGAGATCAGCGCCTGTTGTGCACGGATCTCAGCACTCCTCAACGGGCAGCAACCATGTGCCGTTGAGGATCGGTTGGCGGTCGAACACTGTCTGCGCGAACTCCAGGCCGGGTATAGCAGCGTTTCCAGTGAAATCCTGGATGCGGCCTTTGAGACGATACCTCTGGGCAAACTCGAAGTTGACCACTTTCTCTTTTTGGTCCAGAAAACTGCCGGTCTGGAAAAAAACATCAGGATCAACGTTGCCGCTTCATCCCCCAACAGCAGGATCCTTGGCGATACCTACTCGTTTGTTGCCGCCTTTGTCTTCATTGTGGAACACCTGGCCGGACTGACCTCACTTGATGAATTTACCCTGTCGGTACACAGTGCAGAAAAGGAGGTCACCTTTATTTTTTCCTGGGAGGGGCCGGGGATTGAACGTGCCGAAATCGACAAAATCGTCGATCGCAAAATAGCCGCTCTGACCCGGCTGGGTTATGTCCTCAAACAAAACAAGGCATCCTTTATCCCGCTGATCGGCCCTGACCAGCGGTGCACTCAGCTGAGAATCTCCGCCAGGGCGGAACTCGCCCTGCCCCACCCTGGCCATCGCCGGTCACCGGTTACCACCACCTCCCGGCCGGAATATTACGATTTCAACCTCTTTCACCTCGAAGATGAAAATCCGGATCTGTTGAACAGCCGCCTCAGCGCGCTCACTTACAGTGTGATCGACACTGAGACGACCGGCCTTGATCCCGATGGTGGTGACGAAATCATCGCCCTCGGGGCAGTGCGGATCGTCAACAACCGCATCGCCTATGACGATTGTTTCGACCAACTGGTCAATCCCGGTCGCGACATCCCGTTTGCCTCCTTTAAAATCCATGGTATCGATCCGGCAATGGTCGCCGACAAACCGGCCATCACCGCCGTTCTCCCCGCCTTTAAACGCTATGTCTCGGATACGGTAATCCTTGGCCATGATGTGGCCTTTGATCTGAAGATGCTCAAACTCAAGGAAGTGCAGTCGGGCATCGCCTTCCCCAACCCGGTGCTCGACACCCTGTTGCTCTCAGCCATGCTCCATCCGGTCCATAAGCAGCACGATCTCGGCAGCATTGCCAGAAGACTCGGGGTCACCATCGTCGGCCGCCATACCGCCATCGGCGATGCCATCGCCACCGCCGAGGTCTTTATCCGGCTGATCCCCATCCTGCAGAGCAAAGGGATAGAAACCCTGGGCGAGGCGATACAGGCGTCAAAACGGACCTACTTTCGGCGGCTGCGCTATTAAGCCGGGAAAAGGCCTGGCCCAGCACACAATAAAGGAGGTTGCCCATGAGAGAAGCCTATCGCTACAAGCCCTTCTCGCTCTTATCCGAAGAGCAATTCGCCTCCATTGCCGGACATCTCTCCACCGAATCGGCCAGCAAAGGTTCCATCCTGCTCATCCAGGAGATTACCACCGTCGACTGCTTTCGCATCCTCACCTCCGGGGCTGCCCGGTTCTACTTTGAGTTCAACTTCCACGAAACTTTGAAACGGGATCTCCATGCCGGCAGCAGTTTTGGCGGGATCTCCATCCTGCTCAACGAAGGGATTGCCACCAAGACCCTGAGAATCCTCGAAGACGCCCGGATGATTGCCTTGGACGCCAGCCACTTCCTGGAACTGTGTGAACAGAGCGAACCCTTTACCGAATTTTTCACCAATGCCTTTGGCAAGAGCATGATCAACCGCACCTATGCTGGCATCATCTCCCGCCAGGTGAAGGACAAAGAACTCAACCTGCCTTTTTTCAACCAACCGATCCTGGCGATGTACCGACCAACCATCGCCACCTGCCAAAGCGATGTGTCGATCACCGCCGCCGCTCAAAAAATGGCCGAAAGCAAAAGCAGCGCCCTGCTGGTAAGAAACCATGAACAGATTGCCGGTATCGTCACCGACGCCGATCTCAGGGAAAAGGCGATTGCCCGGGAGCATGATCTCAGCGCACCGGTCAGCGACATCATGTCGACCCCGGTGATTACCATCAGTGACGAATCCCTTGTCTATGAGGCCTTCCTCGACATGATCGACAAGGATGTCCGCCACCTGATGCTTGTCGATCAGTGGGGCGAGGTTAAAGGGATCATCACCGAAAAGGATCTTATCGTCGCCCAGACCAGGTCGACCTATCTTCTCATTAAGGCGGTCAAGGCTGCCAGGAATATCGGACAGCTCGAAGGCATCCACTCCCGGCTGATCCGGATGCTGCTCAACCCGATCCAGAACGGCGCCAGCACCGAATATATCACCAAACTGATAACCGCCTTTTCCGATGCGATCATTGATAAGGCGATTACCTTCGCCATCGACGAATTTGGCCCGCCCCCCTGCCCGTTTGTGTTTCTGATCATGGGTTCCGAGGGGCGCGAAGAGCAGACCTTTATCTCAGATCAGGATAATGCCCTGGTCTACCAGGACCAGCAGGATCGGCACCAGGCAGAAGCTGCACAAGCCTATTTCCTCCAGCTTGCCGAACGGATATGCAACCAGCTTGCCAGCGCCGGCTACAAACTTTGTCTTGGCGAGAATATGGCGAAAAATCCCAAATGGTGCCAGCCATTGACGGTCTGGAAAAACTATTTTCACGGCTGGATTCGGGCAGCAAATCCTCAGGACATCCTCCATTCCAGTATCCATTTCGATTTTCGAGGAGTCTGGGGAGACCTTTTCCTGGCAGAGGAGTTGAAAAACTTCCTTTTTCAGTCAGTCAACAGCTGGCCCGGTTTTCTGCGGAATCTCACCGAGAATACCCTCTTTTTCAAACCACCGATCAATTTTTTCGGGAAACTCCTGGTAGAGAAGAAAGGACCCTACAAAGGGAGCTTCGATATGAAACTGGCTCTGTTGCCGATCATCGATTTTGCCCGGATCTATGCCCTGAAAAACGGTATCGCCGAGACCAACACCCTCAAACGCCTCTTTAGGCTGCACAAACTGGGCGTGCTTGCGGATAAGGACTACCAGGACCTGGTGCAAACCTACAGCTACCTGATGAGGTTACGCTTTACCCGGCAGATCACGGTGATCATCGACGAAGAACAGGAGCCAGACAATTTCATTAACCCAAGCCAGCTCTCCTACCTCGACCGGGCGCTGCTGAAAAAGGCCTTT
Organism: Desulfobulbaceae bacterium; assembly: GCA_011390165.1. Lineage (GTDB taxonomy): Bacteria > Desulfobacterota > Desulfobulbia > Desulfobulbales > Desulfocapsaceae > Desulforhopalus_A. The sequence continues at coordinate 14,892 of JAABSV010000046.1, read as the reverse complement.
TCCCGGATTGAACAGTTCAAGAAGAGACTAAGTTTTGATTTTATCGGTGACTTCTGAACCTAAGAGCAGATGGCAAGCGGACCGCGCCCTTTGGACGGGACAGAGTTTCGGTTTAAAAGTACCCTCACATTGATTGAGCAAAGTCAGTGAGAACGGTATTTTCTTCTTGAGAAACACTTAGAGTCATGATAAGGAAAAGTGATATGCGGCTGCGGCTATCAGCGAGATACAGCCATTCACCATCGCCTCGACCAATCCCCCTGCCAATGGCGATGGGCACCGCTTTCAGACGGCACGGTATCCCGTAATTCTGTTGTGGACCGTCAGTGCCGAATTCATATCTAACGATCGAACAACATACTCAGCCCCCAGGGGGCGGCCCTTTGCCGGCCGCGCCCCTGGCTGTTCTCTGTTGCGGCGTAGCCACACACCGGCCGTCCCGAAAAAAGAGAATCGACCACCCGAACAAGGAGCGACAACTATGAGTGAAAAAAACATTGTTGAAACCTCTGCAGCTGAGATTGCCGTCCATTGGCAGGAGGAAGCGTATTTCCAGCCACCACCCGGTTTTATTCACCAGGCCAATCTGGTCGACGAATCGATCTATAGCCGTTTTAGCCTGGATAATTTCCCCGACTACTATACCGAGTTTGCCGAACTCCTCACCTGGTACAAATACTGGGATGAAGTGCTCGATACCAGTGACGCCCCCTGCTATAAGTGGTTCCGCGGTGGTAAACTCAACGCCAGTTATAACTGTATCGACCGCCACCTGGCAAAAAACAAGAACAAGACGGCGATCCATTTCGTCCCGGAACTGGAAAGCGAACGGGTTGACCACATCACCTACCAGGAGCTCTATGTCCGGGTCAATGAATTCGCCGCCCTGCTGCGGAAAAGTGCCGGCCTCAAGCGCGGCGACCGGGTAACCATCCACATGCCGATGTCGGCGGAACTGCCGATCACCATGCTCGCCTGCGCCCGCCTCGGGGTCATCCACTCGGTGGTCTTCGGCGGCTTCTCCGCCAGTGCCTGTGCCGACCGGATCGTCGACTCCAACAGCCGGGTACTGATCACCATGGACGCCTACTACCGCGGCGGCAAGCTCCTCGACCACAAGACAGTCGACGATGAAGCCTGCTCTCTGGCGGAAGATTCCGGGCAAAAGGTCGACAAGCTCCTGGTCTGGCAGCGCCATCCCGGGAGGATGTCCTCATCGTCTGCCGGAGTCGAGGGCCGGGATATCATCGTCAACGACGAATTGAAAAAGTACTACGGTGCCCGGGTGGAGCCGGAGCAGATGCTTGCTGAAGAGCCGCTCTTTCTGATGTACACCAGCGGCACCACCGGCAAGCCGAAAGGGGCACAGCATGGTACCGGCGGCTATCTTGCCTACGTCACCGCCATGTCGAAATATATCCAGGATATCCACCCTGAGGATGTCTACTGGTGCATGGCCGATATCGGCTGGATCACCGGCCATAGCTTCATCGTCTACGGCCCGCTCGCCCTCTGCGCCTCAACGGTCATCTACGAAGGTGTGCCGACCTATCCCGACGCCGGACGCTGCTGGCGAATCGCCCAGGACCTCGATGTCAATATCTTCCACACCGCACCAACGGCAATCCGGGCCCTGCGCAAGGTCGGCCCCGACGAACCAGCCAAATACAACTACCATTTCAAACACATGACGACCGTCGGCGAACCGATCGAACCGGAGGTCTGGAAATGGTATTACACTGTCGTCGGCAAAGGCCGGGCGGTTATCGTCGATACCTACTGGCAAACCGAAACCGGCGGTTTTCTCTGCTCAACGGTTCCAGGGATGCAGGCAATGAAACCAGGTAGCGCCGGCCCCGGCGTCCCGGGCATTCACCCGATAATCTTTGATGAAAACGGCACGATTATTCCTCCCGGCGCCGGTAAGGCCGGCAATATCTGCATCCAGAACCCCTGGCCGGGTTGTTTCCAGACCATCTGGGGCAATCGGCAGCGCTTTGTCGACACCTATTTTGCCATGTACAACCAGAACCCCAACAGCAAGGATTGGCGGGACTGGCCGTACCTCACTGGCGATGCGGCAATGCAGGCTGCAGACGGCTATATCCGGATACTGGGCCGAATCGATGACGTCATCAACGTCTCCGGTCATCGCCTTGGCACCAAGGAGATCGAATCGGCGGCGCTTACCGTGCCCGAAGTTGCCGAAGCAGCGGTGGTCCCGGTGATCCACGATGTCAAGGGGACGGAACCCGAACTCTATGTTTCGCTGCGGCCGGGATATGAAGCAACGGAAGAGTTGCGCCAGAAAGTGGCTAATGCGATCATCAGCCAGATCGGCAAGATAGCCCGGTGCCGCAACGTCTATATCGTCCCGGACATGCCGAAGACCCGCTCGGGCAAGATTATGCGCAGGGTCTTGGGGGCGATTTCCAACCGGGGTGACGTCGGCAACGTTATGACCCTGGCCAATCCGGAAATTGTCGAACAGATCAAGAGTATGGTCAAATGAGAACTACCGGAATGATCCAGCGGAAAAAGCGGACGACACTGCTGCAATTTCTCATCATTTGCCTGCCGCTGTGGCTGAGCGCCAAGTTCTACGCAGGGCTCTATCACGAAGAGATTCAGTATTATCTGGCGGGGATTCTCTTTATTATCTGCTGCGGTCTGGTTGTTCAGATGCTCCTGCCGAGGCTCCCCGAACGGCCGGTTCTGCTGACGCTTTTCCTGATCTTTTGCGCCATCGAATTGGTCGCCTGGCAATATCCCGGACTCTTTTCCGGGTTCACCTTGAGCATTGACAACCGGATGGTGATCGGCAGCCACTATTCACTGAACAAGATCCCCTATTACGGCGTCGGCGCCTTCATCGCCTACTTCATTCTGCGCGCCTGCCGGCAGAGCTGATTTTTTCTTTCATCCTCACAAGAGACAAGGGGTGCCGTCTGGCACCCCTTGTCTCTTGCAAGTTACAGCTTCCTGTCTATCCCCAAAATCCCCAGCCAAACGATGCGGTCCAGAGAATAGAGAAGACCACCACAATGATCAACCAGATGTCTTCTTTTGCCATGATTATCTCCTTTATCCTTTACAGCCTCTGATCGTTAGATCTCCTTGACCACGATATTCTGGTCGGTATCGGCCCGCTGGATCTGCTCGGCGGAAGTTGTTGACATCTCCGCTTTGAAACAGAGCGCCCACATCATGATGATGCCAATGATCCACCAGGCTATCTGCCAGGACCAGAGCGGGGCAAAACCGGCAAAGGAAAAGGCGGAGTTACCAAGCAGGCACAGGGGCCCGATGGCGAAGACGTACCAGAGCGGCACCAGAAACTTCATGGCGTTGCGCCACTTCCGGCCCGATTCGGAGGGCGAGTCAATCGAGGTCAGCCATTGCCGTACTTCGGCCTGCCGTTTGATCGTCTCCTCGTTATCCTTGATGCCAAGGCCGCGGCAGATGTAGGCGAGCACCAACCCGGCAAACAGGCCCCAGAAGGCAGTATGCATCGACAGCGGGTACTGGTACCAGAAGTAGGTAACAAAGCAGGCGGCAATCGCCCCAAGCAGTCCGACGACCACACCGATTGACGGATACTTGAAGCCGTAATGGACCCCCATCAGCATCAGGTACATGATAAAGCCAAACGAGGTGGCAAAGCCACCGATCATGACAATCGCCCCGGGCGCGGTCAGGCTGACGATCACCGCCAGTACGGTGAGCACCGTAACAAAAGCACGGTTGGCCCAGATCTGTTCGGCATGGCCGGCTTCCTGCTTTTTGAAATAGCGCCAGTAGACATCACGGAGGATAATCGTGCCGCCGGTACCGATATAGGGTGCGGCAGTGGAGTGGATGGCGGCAATAATGCCGAGGAAGACGATCGCCATCATCGGTCCGGGCAGGAGATAGTTCATCAGCATCGGCACCAGATCGCCGTCAACCTTCGGGGCGATCAACCCCGCATCCGCGAGGATGCGCCCTCCCATTCCCTGAAAGGCGGTGAAGAAAAAGAGGGCCAGACCGACGATGAAGGTCGACATGAAGACCTGCTGCCAGGGCAGGGCCCTCGGATTGGCCATCCCGTAATTCCAGAGGATGAAGGCTGGCGAGGACTGAATACCCATGAGGGCAAACATGTAGGTGAGAATCATCACCGCTGTCCAGCCACCGGTGCCTAGACCGAATTTCATCAGGCTTGGCACCTCCAAGTATTTGGCTTCAAAACCTCGTACTGCTTCGGAAAATGCCCCCCAGCCACCGATCGCCGGCGCGGTTACGACATACCAGCCGAGGATGAATATGCTGCCAACAAGGAGGATGAACTGGATGACCCCAACCCAGGTGGAGGCCTTTAATCCGCCGGTCACCACGTAGAACCAGACAATAAAGGCCATAAAAAAGAGCCCGGCGGTATACGGCACACCGGCCACGATCTCAAAAAGCTTGGCCGCCGCAATCAACTGCAGGCCGGTATAAAACATCGAGTAGAGTACTGCGGACAGAACGGTGAGCCAGCGGATCGCCTCATTGTTGTAGTAATAGGCGAACATATCCCCAGGGGTAACGAAACCGTACCGTTTCCCCATCAGCCAGTTGCGTTTGGCAAAGAAAGCGCCGGTGATTGGGATGGTCAGGACGTAAAAGGAAGCGAAGGCGTAGGCCAGCCCGTCGCGCCAGATAAGCCCGGGGTGACCAACCGTGGTCCACCCTGAGAACGAGGCCGCAGTAGCCGCCATCAGAAAGGCAATAAAGGGGATCGACCGGCCGCCGATGGCGTAGCCGGAAGCAGTCTTTTCGGTGAAGTACCCCCTCAACCCCCACCAGAAGCAGTAAATTATATATAAACCCAGAAAGATAAATACCCATGTCCTTGGTTCCATCTTGACCCCCTCCTTGAATCATCTTCCGATTGTTGGCTGGTTAACAGATTGGTTACCAATTGATGGCAGAACTCCGGGTAGTCGCATCACCTCCTTTCCCGGTTGTGTGCACGGTGTTGACCGTTTGCCGTCGTCCGTCCCCCTGAGCGGGTAACGACTCTGTCTTAAAGTGCTTGAACCGATAAAGAGAAATTCGAAATTACTGATAGATAACCCTAGGCGAACTTATTACCTTATGGTTGCGGTGATGGCAAGCATCATTTGCACTTATTGTTATTCCCTGTCTCTAAAAAGTACTTGCTGATAGGGGGGGCAATCCGGCCGCTATCCTAAACCTGTCAAGTTCTCAAAGCGTGGTACGGCGTGGCGAGTTGAGGATGTTCTCGCTCTCATCGAACAAGCTGTGAGGGGGTAGGTGCCATGACAACCCGGGTACACGCCCGGAGCACCGTTTTTTGCTTTGAAAGGGGCGGTTTTCCTGGTAGGTTGAGAGCCACCGCAGCCCCGCCTCTTGTGGTTCGAGAGCGGTCCTGCATGTTGACTTCGAAGGTGGGCGCATGTCGCAAAATCCTATCGCTTCTAAGCATGTCGTGCAACTTCCCCTCAGTCGGGAGGAGAGTACCGACGCCCTCTGGAATGCACCTGTCGGTGTCTTCATCTCCAATCCTGCCGGCCGATTTACCTACGTCAACCCGGCGATGGCCAGAATCTATGGCTACTCGACCCCGGATGAGATGATCGAGTCGGTCACCGATATTGCCAGCCAAATCTACTTCCACCCGGCTGATCGGGACTATTTCGTCAGCCAGCTGGAATTCCGTGGCGAAATCGCCGACCATGAATGCCGCCAACTCCGGTGCGATGGGTCGACATTCTGGATTTCCAGAAATGCCCGGGCGATCCGTGGCGATGATGGCCGGATCTTGTTTTTTCAGGGTTTTTCCACCGATATCAGCGAACGGAAAAGGAGCCATGAAAGGGCCCTTGACCGGGAGCGGTACTTTCGCAAAATCATCGAAACATCACAGGAAGGTTTCTGGGTAATCGATTGTACCGGTTGCATTGCCGAGGTGAATTCTGCCTATTGTGCCATGTCCGGCTATACCCGCGCCGAACTCCTTGGCATGCGCATCGGTGATCTCGATGCACTGGAATCGGTCGAAGAGACCTCTGCCCGGATTGCCCGAATCGTGGCCAACGGTTCGGAGTTCTTTGAGACCAGCCACCGTCGTAAGGATGGTAGCTGTTTTGCCGTCGAGATATCTGTCACCTGGCTTGAGCAGGATGGTGGCCAGCTGGTTTGCTTTGCCCGGGATATTGAAGAACGGCGCGCTTCCGGCGAGGCCCTGCGGGAGCAGCACCAGCGACTGGCCAACGTCATCGAAGCAACCCGGATCGCCACCTGGGAGTGGCACGTGAAGACAGGTGCCACCGTTTTTGACGAGCGTTGGGCCGAGATGATCGGCTATACCCTGGCTGAACTGGCTCCGGTAAGTATCGCCACCTGGCAGCAGTTTACCCATCCTGGGGATTTGGCCGAGAGCTACGCCCTGTTGACCCGCCATTTTGCCGGCGAAACCCCTTACTATCATTTTGAGGGGCGGATGCGGCATAAGCATGGGCACTGGATCTGGGTGCTCGATCGTGGAAGGGTGGTCTCCTATGACGAAGAGGGCAAACCGCTGCTGATGTTCGGCACCCATACCGATATCACCTACCGGAAACAGGCGGAATTTGAACTGGCAGCGCAGCATCGGCTGCTCGACAACCTTGCCCGGATGGTACCGGGGGTGATCTACCAGTATCGCCTCTACCCCGATGGCCATTCCGCCTTTCCCTATTCCAGTCCGGGCATGGAGTTGATTTACGAAATGGATCCGGCCACGGTGCGGGAGGATGCCACGCCGGTGTTCGGCCGACTCCATCCCGATGACCGTGATCGGGTAAGCCGGGCTATTGTCGCCTCGGCCGAATCCCTCTCCACCTTCCTCTGTGAGTTCCGCGTCGTTCTGCCCAGCCAGGGGCTGCGCTGGCGCTGGAGCCATGCCCAGCCCGAGCGCTTGGAGGATGGCAGCACCCTGTGGCACGGCATTATCCTGGACATCAATCGCCGCAAGGAGACCGAGATAGAACTGGAGGAGAGTGAGCAGAAATATCGTCGACTGATCGAGAAGTCTCCAGATATCGTCTACATCTTTTCTGATCGACGCGGCGCGCTTTTTGTCTCTCCCCGTGCAGAGGCCGTGCTCGGCTACACAGTGGAGCATATCCTGGCCAACCCGACCCTGTGGAGCGACTCGATCCACCCGGAGGACCAGCCGCAGGTGGCCCGGGCGATTCTCCAGGCACAGGGGGGAGATTTTCAGGTCGAGTACCGGATTCGTGATGCGCAGGGGAAATGGCACTGGTTTCTCGACCGATCCATTGACCGCCGTCTGGGAGATGACGAGACGATCATCGAGGGATTGGTCACCGATATCACCGAACGGAAGCAGAACGACTCAGCCCTGCGGGAGAGTGAGACCCTTTTCCGGGGGATGTTTGAATATACGTCGGTTGGCAAGACACTCACCGCCATCGACGGTACCTTGCTCCGGGTCAACCAGGCCATGGCCGATATGCTCGGCTACACAATTGACGAACTGCAGCAGCTCAATTTCAACGATTTGACCCACCCCGATGATCGTGAGGCAAGCCGAAATGCCGCAAGCTTCCTCCTTTCCGGCGGGCACGCGACCTACCGGTTCCAGAAAAGGTATATCCACCGCAACACCAGTTCCGTCTGGGCAGACGTCAACGTGACCCTGCTCCACGATGAACAGGGGGAGCCGCTCTACTTTATCGCCGGTATCATCGATATTACCCAGCAAAAGCTGGCCGAGGAGGAGAAGGAGCGCATGCGGGCCCAGTTGACCCAGGCTCAGAAGATGGAATCGGTGGGGCGGCTGGCCGGTGGTGTTGCCCACGATTTCAACAACATGCTCGGGGTGATCCTCGGGTATACGGAACTGCTCCTGCTGGAAGCCGGGGAAGGCTCTCAGCTGCAATCGTCTCTTGAAGCCATCCACGGAGCTGCCCAGCGTTCAGCCAGGCTCACCAGGCAACTTCTCGGCTTTGCCCGCAAGCAGACGGTGGCTCCGAAGGTGCTCGATCTCAACGAGACGCTGGAGAACATGCTGGAAATGGTCCGGCGGCTGATCGGGGAACACATCAGCCTGGTCTATCGGCCGGGCAACTCTCTCCGGCCAGTGAAAATCGACCCGAGCCAGGTGGACCAGATAGTAACCAATCTCTGCGTCAATGCCCGGGACGCGATCGGTGAAAATGGCACCATATTGATCGAGACCGCTGCGGTCAGCATCGACCAGGCGTACGCTGAACAGGTTTCCGAGGCCCTTCCCGGCGACTACGTTCAACTGGCGGTGAGTGATGACGGTTGCGGCATAGACACCGAATTGTTGTCGCACCTCTTTGAACCCTTTTACACCACCAAGGAGATGGGAAAGGGGACCGGCCTGGGGCTGTCGATGGTCTTTGGTATTGTCAGACAGAATGGTGGGTTCCTCAACGTCTCCAGCGAGCCGGGAGTGGGGACCACCTTCAGGATCTTCCTGCCGGCCATATCGACAGGCAGGAGATAACCGAGACCGGTGCTGGAACGGCGGAAGAGTCTGTTGATGTCCGGCTACACCATGTTCGTGTCCGGTTACACCGTCGACGTCGTTGACGAACATGGTGTGCTCAACCTGGGGATTCACTGTATCCGAAAACCCTGCAACATCCAGGAACTCGCCACGAAAATTCAACTGGTGCTGTGAACGTTCCAACCACCAGCGAGGACAGAGCCATGAACGACCATCCTGCCAGGCAAGGAGCAAGAAAGATAGGCGTGGTTTTCGGAGGCTCCGGCCTGGTGGGCGGCACGATGGTCAATTTCTACAAGCAAAGGCGACCCGGGCTGGCTGAAATCCTTGCCCCAAGTTCAAAAAAGGTCTCGCTGAGCAGCTGTATCGATATCCGCAATTACCTGATGAGCACGAGACCCGATTTCGTGATCAATGCCGGCATCACCAACATTGATGCCGGCAGCCAGCTCACCTTCGAAGTCAACTATGTCGGGGCGATCAATATCGCCCGGGCGACGGCCGCACTGAAAATCCCATACATTTTCTTCAGTTCGGCGGCTACCCTGCCCGAGGGGAGTGATCTGCCGGAAGATGCGCAGTTGCCGATTACCGCCGGGTTGAGCAATTATGCGAAATCGAAGCTGATGGCGGAAAAGACGCTTGCCTACATGCATGCCCATGAGGGGCTGGATTTTTCCTGTATCCGCCTCTCTATTGTTTATGGCCGGCATGACCATAAGATTCAGGGGTTCCAGCGGCTTCTCTTTTCCATTGCCGATGGCTCGATGCCCTTTCTGTTTACCGCCAAAGGGGCCAGGCACTCCTATTCCAACGTCCGCAAACTGCCCTACCTGGTCCAGCACATGCTAGAGAATCGAGCGGAATTTTCCGGCCGGACCTTCCATTTCGTCGATTCGGAGCCGGTGGAGCTGGCCGACCTCATCCTGACCATCAGGGATCAGCTGCACCTGAAACGGCCACGTAAAATCTATGTGCCCCATTCGCTGGCACGCAGTGGAAAAAACTGTGCCCACGTGGTTCTCCGTCTGCTCACCCGGATGGGGATGAAGGCCTCAATGCCGCCCGAGTTGATGTTTCTCGGCGCCTTTTACCGCACCCAGACCCTCTCCTGCCAGCGGTTGGTCGGGTCGAGTTTTGTCGATCCCTTTCCCAGTGAAACCATCTATAACCGGCTGCCGGTGATCCTCAACTACTACCTGCAACGCTGGAGCCAGAAGAACCTCATTACTTCCTATGACGATCGATTTCATTTCGATAACACCGTCAGATACGATTTCGAACATAACCCGCAGGCCCTCCTGGATGCCATTCATGGCGACGCCACCGCCCCCTTTCCGGACATCGACACAGCGGTGGCTGTCGAGCCCGAGCCGTAACGAGCGAAAAACTTTCTCAGCGCACTTTTTCCCCTCCCTCCCTGCCTTTTCTCTCGTTGTTGCGACAAAGGATGCCGGGCATCCAACTGGTAAGCAAAATATCTTTTCCCAGGTTGCCATCTTGGTGCTACAGTGCAGGAGCTTTGGGTGGCAGGAGAGTGAAATCTTCAACCAGCGGAGGGGAACACGATGAGAATAGATTCCGGTAAAAAGATTTGTTCTGGTTGGCGAGTCCTGTTGTTGCTGTGCCTTTCTATATTCTTTGTTCTGCTGATTGATGGCACTGTTCATGCCGCCAAGCCAGGGCCGGCCGAGGCCCTGAACCTCTTGAAGGAGGGCAATGCCCGTTTTGTCAGCGGTGCGGCGATGCACCCACGCTCTGATGCGACCAGATTGGCGCAGGCTGGCCGGGAAAACCAAGGCGATCATGCCTATGCCACGGTGATCAGCTGTTCTGATTCCCGGGTTCCGGTGGAAAGGTTGTTCGATGCCGGCATAATGGATCTCTTTGTCATTCGGGTCGCCGGTAACGTCGCCGATACCGATGAGATTGGTTCCATCGAATATGGTCTGGCCCATGTCAACACACCGGTGCTTGTGGTTCTTGGCCATACCCAGTGTGGTGCGGTGACCGCAGTGACCCATGCGCTGAACGGCAAGGGGCATGCCCTGGAACGGAATATCCCCCCCCTGGTTGACAATATTCAACCGGCGGTGCTCCGGGCAACCAAGATGTATCCCGATCTCGAAGGGGAGGCGATCATTCCCCAGGCAATCGTCGAAAATGTCTGGCAGTCCGTAGAAGATCTTTTCCTGAACAGTCCGGCAACTCGGCAGTTGGTGCACAGTGGCAAAACCCTGGTGGTTGGCGCCATCTACGATGTCGCCAACGGCCGGATCGAGTGGTTGCCGGAGAACAAACCCCTGGAGATTCTGGCCAAGGTCGAGGCAAACCCGCTCCGGGCAATGCAGGCCATGGCCGAAGAGGGGGGGGGAAGCCACTCCGGTTCCGGCCATGGCGGAGAGACTGCCGTTGGCGACGCCCACGGCAAGGGAGCCGGGGCAGAGGAGACGGCCAGGGCGGACAGGGAGAAGGTGGATGCCATGGTCGCCAAAGTCTCCAAAATGGTCACGATCCCGCCCAGTCAGGAAAAAGTGGCTCAGGATGCCGGCATGGTCGGCCTGCTCCGCTATATCGGCCTGTTCATCGGGGTTGCCGGTGTTGCTGCCGTGCTCACCTGGTGGCTGTCGCGGAGCTCGAACGCAACGGGACGGAAATCGGTGAAAATTCTGGTCGGGACCAAGGTGATGGCCAGTTTTTCCGGCCTGATCCTCCTGGTGACCGGGATCGGAATCTATTCGCTCATCACTCTGGGTCGTCTTGGCGATAACGTCGAGGAACTGGCCGAGGAGACGATTCCAGTACTGACCTCGGTTGCCAATATCGATGCCCATCAACTGCAGCAGTCCTTGCAGTTGGAGCGGGTTTTCCGTTATGGCGGCGAGCAGGATGATGCAGCCAGGAAAAAGATGGAAGAGGCTTTCCACGCCTATGAAGAGTTCGGCGGCAAAGTCAATCAGGAACTTGACCGGACCATGGGTCTGCTGGACAAGATTCCTGCCACGAATAGCGATGATGCCAGGGAAATGGGGCAGCTGCTCAACACCTTGAGTCGCCTGAAGCGGGAGCATCTGCTTTTCGAAAAGTTAGGTGCTGAGACATTCACCCTGCTTGAGGCGGGGGCGGCAGGCCAGGCACACCTGCTGGAGGAGTACGTCGAGACCGCCGAAGACAAGCTGAACGAGGAGATTAAGAGCCTGCTCGAGTACCTTGAAAAGAGAGTTGACAGTATCGCCCATGCCACCGAAGAGATGGAGAAAACGGCCCGTTTCCGGCAAACCGTGATTCTTCTTGCGGCGGTGCTGGCCAGCTTTTTCGCCGCCCTGCTGCTTACCGTCAAGATCACCCGGCCAATCAGAATGGCGGCTGACTATGCTCGGGTCGTTGCCTCCGGCGATATTTCCCATACCCTTGACCATAGCGGCACTGACGAGGTTGGCGCCCTGGCTGACGCGCTGAATAACATGTCCGCTAACCTGAAAACGATGCTGACCGACATCATGGCCAGTGCAGGCGCCCTGGCCCAGGCCTCTTCTGGGCTCTCCCGCACCTCCGAAGAGATGTCGGACAGAACCGGGCAGACCAGTCAGAACGCCAACAGTGTCGCGGCGGCGGCAGAACAGATGAGTGCCAACATGCATTCGGTGGCGGCGGCGACAGAACAGGCCTCGACAAATATCTCCATGGTTGCCTCCGCCTCGGAGGAGATGAGTTCAACCATTGCCGAGATAGCCAAGAATACCGAAAGAACCAACAACATGATGGCCCAGGCGGTTAGCCAGGCCGGGGTCGCCTCCGAACGGGTCAATGAACTTGGCCGGGCAGCCCTGGAGATCAGCAAGGTGACTGAGACAATAACCGAGATTTCCGATCAGACCAACCTGCTCGCCCTGAACGCGACCATCGAGGCGGCCAGGGCTGGTGAGGCGGGCAAGGGGTTTGCCGTTGTCGCCAACGAGATCAAGGAACTGGCCAAGCAGACAGCCATGGCCACCCTTGAGATCAAGAACAAGATCGACGGGGTGCAAAACTCCACCGACCACACGGTCACAGAAATTGCCGCCATCACCAGGGTGATCAACGATGTCAATGCGATGACCGCTTCGATTGCAGCATCCATTGTCGAGCAGACGGCGGCAACCCAGGAAATCTCCAACAATGTTGCCCAGGCCTCCCGGGGTATTCAGGAAGTGACAGGAAATGTCTCGGAAAGTTCGACGGTGGCAAAGGATATTGCCCACCAGGTGGCGGAGATCAACCAGGCCGCCGCCGTCCTCACCAGCAACAGCTCGGAGGTTCAATCCCGCTCGGGCGAGTTGGCCGATCTTGCCGATACGCTCAATACGATGGTACGCCGGTTTACGATATAGAGGGTGGCGGCCTCAAGGTGCGTACGGGTGGCAAACACCTTGAAACACCTTGAGGCCGTGCTGGCGGGGGCTGTCGGGCGGTCCTCTTACTGTCTGTGGTCATCCTCCAGGTCCTTGTAGATGGCAAGGATTCCGGAACGGGTAACCTTCTTCACGCCGATCGGTTTGAATGTCTCGATCACTGCATCCACCTTCTCTTCGGAACCGGTGATTTCCAGAACGCAGGAGTCATCGCCGATATTGATTATCTTGGCCCCCGCCTGTTCGGCCATCTGCACGATGGTATCGCTGTTCCCGGCAGTTTTAAGAACACTGATCAATGCCATCTCGCGTTGTACCGCCTTGACCCCCTCGGTCATATCCCGGACTTTGATGATATCGATCATCCGGTTCAGCTGTTTCTGGATTTCGCTGTACTGTCCAGGGGTCGCCTTGGTCTTTATGGTGATCCTGGAGATCTCCGGGTTGTGCGTGGGGGCACCACAGATACTTTCCATGTTATACCCACGGCCGGAGAAGAGGCCGGTGACCCGTGATGTCACAGCCGGCTTGTTGGCCACCAGCATCGTAATGATATAGCTCTGTTCCTCCATATGTATCTCCTCAGTATGGTTGCCAGAAAGCCCACCACCAGCTGTCGGTCCGGGCACGTTCTGGTTGTGAAAAGGTAGCCTGCATACCTGAATGGTTCATCTATACAAAGAGCTCCGCCTTTTGCAAAGAGCTAACCGTTCCCAGAGGGTAATCCTTTACTGGTATGCAGCAAAAGGGCGTAGCACCCAGGCTGTATCCGTTCTGCCAGTGCTCCAGTTTCGTTCAGGCAGGCCGCGTCGGGCTAGAGTTGGCTCTATGAGTGCTCGCGGTGGCCTTAGCGGGCGGAAATGGGGTGCTGGTGAACGGCTTACCCCAGAGGTAATAAGCCCGCCAGCCGGGCAGAGAGCTTCATCGACCAACTGGTAAATCCGTCTTGCCATGCGGGTGGGAATCGGTGTTATATACCAGCACCTCAGCACCTCAGCATGTGCGGGAGGGCGATTCTGCGGTGCCAATCCGGCGGGTTGGCAAAGGATGTGGCAGCCGTCTCGGCGCAATTTTCCTAAGAGGAGTGCCATGCGGCAGCACATTGATCTCTGTTATGACGACTACTTTCGTCTCCTGCGCGCCCTTGTCTTTGCCGAGATCAAGCGGCTGCGCCAGTTTTCCGACATCTTTGGCGACGAGTTGCGGCTCTCTCCGCAAAGTGCCATCGGCGGGGAGACTTTGGCCATCTCGGCGGAGGAATTCGACCACCTCGCCCGTCGGGCAGGGTCTTTTTTTGGCCTGCAGGCCGACTCGGTAACTGGGCTGACCACCCTTGGTGCGTGGGCCCGGGCGTTGTACGAGCTGGCCGGGCCCCGACCGGCGACGATCACCTTCGCCACCTCCGGCAGCACCGGCGAGCCGAAGTCGATCACCAGAGACTACTATTCACTGACTCGGGATGCCCTCTATCTGGCGAAGATGCTGGTCGATCGTCAGCGGGTGCTCGGCCTGGTGCCGCCACACCACATTTACGGTTTCATCCATACCGTGCTTATCCCCAGGGCCCTGGTTGTGCCTTTTGTTGACTGCCGTTTCCAACCCCCGGCAGCACTGATCGAGGGGATGGTTGCCGGTGACCTGGTAATGGGCTTTCCCCATATCTGGCGGCTCTGTGCCGACGCCGGGCTCGTTTTTCCCGCCGGGGTGATCGGCATGACCTCCACCGGCCCCTGTCCGGCGGAGGTCATCCACTCTCTCAAGCAACAGGGACTGGCGGCCATGATCGAGATTTACGGCTCTTCCGAAAACGGCGCCATCGGCCACCGGGCCAGCCCTGAAGACCCCTTGACCCTTATGGAGACCTGGCGGCGTCAGGGTGATGACCACTTTGTCCGGGAGTTGGAGGATGGAGGCCTGTCAGCGCCGGAAGCGTTTCAGGACGCCCTGGATTGGCTGGATGACAAACGATTC
>JAABSV010000045.1 GCA_011390165.1 Desulfobulbaceae bacterium | reverse complement strand
ATAGGCAAGTGGCTTCGCCGCTACCATGGGCCAGCCCAAGATAAGAGTCTACGAACGGCTTGCCCGCGAGATCAATCCGGATGTTGAGCTTGAGTTGTTTCCGGAAGGAACGCTGGTCAGCAATCTTGAGCGATATTTCTCGTACCATCGCCAAGATCAATTACCGCCTGCATACCAACGCCATCCAGACCCATCTGATTCCGGCCGAGGTCACCGCGAAACAAGCCGCTTTCACGTACGCCAGTGAGGCCGACCTGCTCAACGTCGCGCTCTCTTCGGCCAGACCGCCCGTGAACGGCGCTGTGCCAACCCCGATAAGGACGGCAACATGCGCGACCACGCTACACTGGAACAACACATCGTTCTCGCCAACTTGGAGAACATGAACGCCGAGTTCATCCACATGGAACTGCCGCAAAGCGACCGAATCAAGCGCCTCAACGCCATCGCCATTCGCCAGATGCAACACTCACCGCCGGGGCGGTGAGGCAGTTGTCAGAAGGGTTTCAATGAGTGCATTTGCCGTGCCCCTACACGGGAACACCGGCCTCGTCCCACCCCCGCAGCCGGTAGTAGTCGGCGAGGAGCTGCTCCATCTCGGCGGCGGTGATGGTCGCCCCGCCCGGCAGGGGCTCCCGGTGCAGGCGGGCCGGCAGCCGGTCGTCGGCCGGCTGCAGCCCCTCGCGCAGGTTGAAGTGGCGGGTCATGGTGGCGATATGGGCGGCGACGACGGAGAGGCTCTCTTTGTCGGCGGGCTCTCCGCTCACCAGCGGCAGCACCTTGGCCAGTTCCTCCCAGCTGTAGAGGTCGCGGTAGAAGCGGCAGAGCACCAGGGTGTCGAAGATGTTCAGACGGTCTTCGTAGTCGGTGAGCATGGCCGCCTTGTTGTCGATCTGGGCCGGCGGGATCAGCCCGGCCAGTTCCGGCTTGTAGAAAGTGGTGCGGAGGTGGCAGGCACCACGGGGTGAGGTGGCAAAGGTGAGCCCCATCCCTTTCAATACCCTCGGGTCGTAGCCGGCCGGCTCCAGGCCCTTGACGTGGATTGCCAGATCCTCAACCCCCCAGTGGCTGGCGGCGGCGCGGATGCCGTCGGCGAGGATGGCGCCGATCCCCTCGCGGGCGGCGATCTTGCCGATCAACACGGCGATGGCATCGGCATCGCCATAGCGGATGTCGTAGTCGATCCGTCCCTGCGCCCTAGCCTCCATGGCCAGGGCGCAGATGTTGCCGGCGGTGATGCTGTCGACGCCGAGCCGGTCGCAGAGGTCGTTGAGGTGGGCGATCTCGGCCATATCCTCGACCATGCAGAGGCCACCGAAACTGTAGATGGTCTCGTACTCCGGCCCCTCCAGTTGCAGCCCCTGGTGCCGCCCTGTCTTGATCCGGCTCAAGCGGCCGCAGGCCATGAAACACTTGGCGCAGGCGTGCGGTTTCACCTCATGCTCGGCATGGTAGGTCTCGCCGCTGATCTTCTCCCAGTGGGCGCAGGAACCCTGGTTCCAGTACCTGGCGGGAAAGGCGCCGGCGGTGTTCATCAGGGCCACCATCATGGTGGTGCCCATCGCCCGGTAGGCCTTTACGCCGGGGTGCTGCATGTTGGCCTGGGAGAAGGCCTTGGCGTAGGCGGCGACCCCTTCCGGGTCGGCGTACTGCCGCTTGCAACTCCCCTGAAAGAGCACCGCCTTGACCCTCTTTGATCCCAGTACCGCCCCGACCCCGGTGCGGCCGGCACAGCGCCACTGGTCGTTGGCGATGAGGGCGAAACGGACCAGCTTCTCGCCGGCCGGGCCGATGCTGATCGCGCCGGTCTTGGCCCAGCCGCTGCCGGTGTCGGCAAAGCGGGCCACCGCCTCGCTCTCGGCGGCCATGCTGTCCATCCCCCAGAGGTCGCCGGCCGGGTGGAAGATCGCCCCCTCCGGGTGGATCGCCAGCACCACCGGCCGGTCGGCGCGGCCGACCAGGAGGATGGCGTCGAAGCCGGCGGCATCGATTGCCTCCGGCACCTTGCCGCCGGAGTAGGACTCGGCGTAGAGGCCGGTGAGCGGCGACTTGGTGTAGACCCCATAGCGGCTCCCCCCCCAGAGGAGGCCGCCGCAGAAGGGTCCGGTGGCGATGATCAGGTGGTTTTCCGGGGCCAGGGGGTCGACCCCCACCGGGTTGCGCTTAAGGAGCAGATGGCTGGCCAGCCCCTTGCCGCCATGGCAGTTGGCAAGAAGGTCATCCGACAGCTCTTCTATCCGGCTCTCCTGCCGGCTGAGATCGACGGTGAGAATACGCTTGTAGTATCCGAACATTTAAGCTTCTCCTTTGCTTGCGAATGATCTCCGGGGCAGTTGTCTGCCCGCTGCCGGCGGCGGTTGGCCGGCCGTTTCAGCTGCCGAAGTGGTGGGCGGGCGGTCAGTTGCTCACCGCCTTCAGCCCCTCCTCGAGGATGGCCAGGGCCCGTTCCATCTGTTCGTCGGTGATCACCAGCGGCATGAGAAAACGGATGACGTTGCCGTAGGGGCCGCAGGAGAGGATGAGCAAGCCCCGCTCAAAGCAGAACCGGGTGAGGGCCTTGGCGGCCTCGCTGGCCGGGGCCTTGCTTTGCCGGTCCTTGACCAGTTCCATGGCCAGCATCGGGCCGATGCCGCGGACATCGCCGACCAGGGGAAATTTTTCCTGGAAGGCGAGCAGGCGGGCATGCAGCATCTCCCCCAGGGCCTGGCCTCGGGCCAGGAGCCCCTCCTCGGCGAAGACTTCGAAGACCGCCAGGGCGGCGGCGCAGGCCACCGGGTTGCCGCTGTAGGTACCGCCGATGCCGGAAGGGTGCACGGTGTCCATGATCTCCTTTCGGCCGACCACGGCACTGAGGGGCATCCCGGCGGCCAGGCTCTTGGCGGTGGTGGTCAGGTCGGCCTCGATGCCGAAGTGCTCGAGGGCGAACATCCTGCCGGTCCGCCCCATGCCGCTCTGGATTTCGTCGGCGATGAGCAGAATCCCGTACTTGTCACAGATCGCCCGCAGTTTCGTGAAGTACTCCTTGGGCGGGGCGATGAAACCACCTTCCCCCTGCACCGGCTCGATGATGATCGCGGCGGTCTCTTCCGCGGCGACATTGTTGACGAAAAACTCTTCAAGATAGTCGGCGCAGTGGGTGTCGCAGGCCGGGTACTCCCTGTCGAACGGGCAGCGATAGCAGTAGGCAAAGGGGGCCCGGTACACCTCGGGGGCGAAGGGGCCCATGCCGAATTTGTACGGTTTCACCTTCGAGGTGAGGCTCATGCCGAGCAGGGTCCGGCCGTGGAAGGCGTTTTCAAAGGCGATGATGCCGCTTCGTTTCGTGGCATAGCGGGCAATCTTGATAGCGTTTTCCACCGCCTCGGCGCCACTGTTGACAAACATCACCGCCTTTTCACCAGTGCCGGGGACGGCGGCGCAGAGCTTTGCCGCCAGTTCCACCGCGATGCCGTAGGGCATTACCATGAAGCAGGTGTGGGTGAACTTCTCCGCCTGCTCCTTGATCGCCGCCACCACCTTCGGGTGCGAGTGGCCAACGTTCATCACGGCGATACCGCCGGCAAAATCGAGGTATTCCCGCCCCTCGACATCAACCACCACGGCGCCCTTGGCGGAGGCGACGTACCGGTCGGTGGCACTGACATTTCCCTTGGCGATTACCTTGCTGCGCAGTTCCTGCAAACCGGCATTGCTCTTTTGTTCCGACATGGCTGTGTCCTTTATGTGCTGGGCTATGGGGTGAGGGGCTGGCCGGCAGCCGGCCGCCCGGGTCGATGGTTGCTGGTAAGACAGCTGGCTGGGGTCGGGGAAAAGCAGAACGAAGAAAGCAGTACCCTGGCCAACCGCTGCCCGAGTATACCACAGATTTCCCCAAAGTTGAGCGGGAAAAAACGCCGTATGATGGGCAGCTGGGATTTCCACCTCGGCTGTCGAGGAGCTTGGCCTGATCCCCTCTATCCGGTCAGTTGCCGGAGCCTCTGACCCCGCCGGCCGAGTGGTCGGAGATCGCCATCCGCGCCAGGCAGATCTTTTCCAGCAATTCGTCGTAATCGACCGGCTTGAGGCAGTAGTCGAAGGCCCCTTTTTTCATGCCGGTGATGCCGGTGTTGGGCGAGGCGTGGCCGGTGAGGATGATCACCTCCAGCCGCGGATAGAGTTTTTTCATCTCCGCCATGCACTCCAGCCCGTCCATGCCGGGCATGCTGACATCCATCACCACCACGTCGAAGCTGTCGTGGTCGAGGAGGTCGAGGGCCTCCATGCACCCTTGAGCGGAGGCAAAACCGATCTGGCGCCGGGTAAAGAACCGGCCCATGATGTCCCGGAAATCTGCCTCGTCGTCAACCAGCAGAACTTTTTCCCCTTGTCCCATCATCCACCTCCCCGGGCGGTGTCCGCCCAAGCATTGTCTCGATTTCCCGGTTGAAGCGGTTGCGGTACTGGGCGACCATGGCCGGCTGGTCCATCACCATGTCCAACTGCCGGGTATGCAGGGTGAGATAGCCGAGCACCTGCAGCCGTTCGGCCAGGAAGTCGGCCGGCCGTTTCTTGATTCGGGCGAGGAGGGTGTCCCCTTTTAATTCTATCTCAAAATCGTGGCGTTCGAGGACATCGGCGAGCAGCCTGGTGCGTACCGCCCGGCGGTTGTGGTCCGCCGCCCCCCCCTTGAAGCGAAAGGTTATGTAGTTCTCGGTGAGCAGGTCGCTGAGGAAGGCCTCGATCATCGCATAGTGGTAGCCCAGCCGGACACTGAGATTACAGAAATTTTTTGAAATCAGGAAGTAATTTTTGGTGGTGAGGTTCGAGGCCACCGCCGGGTCGAGTTCCGGCCGCATCGCCGACTGGAAGATGATCGAGCCAAAGCCGCGGACGCTCACCGCCGGCGGACCCTGCCAGGAATAGGCGGAAATCCCCTGCCAGATGGCCAGCATCGGCACCGAGACGATATCGTTGATGTGGATCGCCTTGGCCCCGTCCTGGGCGGTGGCGGCAAAGCCGTCGGCAAGGTTGATCACCCACCATTCCAAAGGCACATCGCCGACCAGCCGTTTTGCCCTGCTCTTGTCGAAATGGAACTGTTCGCCGAAGCTGAACATCGCCGAGACTGATTTCTCGTGGCAGAAGCGGGTGATGTCATGCAGGGTCTCACACCAGGAGGGCTTGAACTGGCTGGCGGCGGGGTCGGTGAGGTTGAGCGGGGTGATCAGGACCATCGCCTCGGCAAGCAGCTTTTGCACCGGGCTGCCGGCCATGATGTCCCGTTTGCCGGTGGCCCGGTGGAGCAGGTCCTCCCGCCGCCCACGGTAGACGGCCGTGGCGGTGGCGTCGACGGTCACCTCTTCGCCGTCGGCAAGTTGCTCCATCGCCCCGGCCAGGCCAAAGATGGCCGGGAGGCCAAACTCGCGGGAGACAGTGGCGAGATGTCCGGCCTCGCTGCCCTGTTCGGCAACCAGGGCCACCGCCCGGTTCAGCAGCGGTGCCCATTCGGGCAGGGGCTGGCTGAGGAGCAGTACCGCGCCGAGGGGGAAGCGGCGCATGCTGTCGAGGGAATCGACCCGGAAGACCCTGCCGCAGGCGGTGCCACGGCTGGCGCAGACCCCGCCCTGGATGAGCGGCGGCTCGCCGGACGGCGGTGTCGCCGGGGAGGGCTCCTCTTCCGCCACCAGGTCGGCGAGGGCGATCTGGAGCGGCCTGCTCTGCAGAATATGCAGCTTTCCCTCGCCGTCATAGGACCACTCGATGTCCTGCGGCCAGCCGAAAAACTCCTCCAGGCGCAGGGCGGTCTCGGCCAGTTGCCGCAGTTGGCCGTCGCTGAGTGTAGGCGGCAGCAGGTGGGAAGGGGGCGGGTCGGCGGCGGCCACCACCGGGCCACCGCTCATCTGGCGCAGTTCGCGGTGGACTACCGCATAGGGGCTCTGGCGGTCAACGAGGAAGAGGTCGACCAGATTGGTCCCGTCGACCACCCCCTTGCCGGCACCGGCGGCGCAGTTTATCCGCAGCACCTCCCGGCGGGCGTCGCCCGGGTCGCGACTGTAGACGACTCCGCTGACCGCCGCGTCAACCATCACCATGCAGCCGACGCACATTTCAATATCCTCGTGGCGGTAGCCGCGGCGGCGGCGGTAGGCGACGGCGTTGGCCCCGTATTTGCCGGCGATCACCTTTTTGTAGGCGTAAACGAGCCCCTCCCGGTCGACGTTCAGTTCGCTGTGGTAGAGGCCGGCAAAGGAGATCGTACCGCTGTCCTCCCCCAGAGCACTGGAGCGCAGGGCGACCCGGACACCAGGGGCGGTGGCCTTTTCCAGTCGGCTGTAGTGCATCAGCAGCCGTTCCTCGAGGTCGGCGGGGAGGGTGGCGGCATCGATCAGCGCCTGGATGCCGGCGCAGCCCTGGTAGAGGGCGTCGAGGTCTTCCGGATCGAGGACCTGCAGCCGCCGGTTGATCTCGGCAAAATGGTCGGCAGTGAGAAAATGGCGGGTGGCGGCAGCGGTGAGGATAAACCCGGCTGGCACATTGATTCCCGGCAACCGGGCAATCTCAGCGAGATTGGCCATTTTCTCCCCGACCAGCTGGCGGTCCTTGCCCCTGGTCTCGGCCAGGGTCTGGATATACTCGCCTTGCGGTGGATCGGGCTTTTTCTCGATAACCTTTTCCAACTGCTGGCTGATTTTCTCGAAGATCCCCTCCAACTCCTGGTAGCGGCCATCGCTCATCACCAGGAGGTTGCGGACCATCTTGTAGACGTTGACCAGAATGGTGGTGATCCGGGCGCGGACCACCGCCATCCGGTAGCTCTCGCCGCTGTAATAGATCTTTTCCAGGTCGGCCATGGCCTGGAGGGCGTTGTTGTTGGCGGTGAGCAGGCTGCGGAAGAGGCTGTAGCGCCGGCGGAAGGCGTCCTGCAACTCCGCCTCGCTCAGTTGCGGCTCCTGCTCGGGGAGGATACGTTTTTTCAGGAAGGAGAGAAGGCGGTGCATGGCGGGCCCCATCGGTCGGCAGCTTCGGCCTTGCCGGACCCCCGGGCCAGGGGTCCGGCACGGCCCGCCCCGGCCGACCGGGACGGGGCAGGGAACGGTTAGTGGCCGATCTTCAGACCAATCCCTTCAAACAGCCACATGATACCAAATCCGTACCAGAGGGTATAGGCAACATAGAAGGCGAGAGAAAAAAGGATCATGGCGATATTGTCCTTCCAGTTCCTCGCCTCGACGCCGTAGTAGTTGTAGGCCGGCTCCAGGGCCCGCTGCGAAACACTGGCAAAGAACTTAGCCTCGGCAAATTTCTCCTGCTTGTTCAACTCGGTGGTGATCACCTTGAACGAACTCCACCAGTTGTACATCGCCTGTTTGCCGGAAAAACCGTATTTGTCGCTGACCGGCTGGCTGGTGTTGTTGTAAAACAGGTCGGCGTCGGCCAGGCTGGCTCCGGTTATCCGGGCCACATCGCCCTTGATGGTCAGCTGATTGTCGTTGACCTCCGTTACCGCCCCGGCAGCGGTGAAGATGGTGGCGGTCTCACTGGCTCGGGCGGCGTTGGCCATCTTGATCGTCACCTCGATCTCCTTGCCGCTGTAGGCACCGCTGTCTTCGATCGCCTTCGGGATGAAGTACGAAGATCCCTTCGAGATCATATTGAAAAGGTTGTCCATATAGTCGAGACCATTGACCTTGCCGGGAAAGATCGGCATGAAGATCAGTACCAGCACCACCGTAAAACTGACCAGCGTCATGATCCCCCTGGTCTTTAATTTCTGTTCCATGCTCATATCAGTGGCCTCCCTTTTTCAGTTCTTTGAAGTTGATGACGAAAGTGTAGAGAACCCAGACGGTAAAGGCGGTGATGGCGGCAAAGAAGAGGACATTGCCGATGGTGTTCAGCATTGCCCCGGCCTCCTTGCTCAGGGTGATGTACTCCATGCTCACCAGTTTCTGGGGCAGGGCGAAGGCGCGGTTGATGAAACCGGCACTCACCGCCACCGCAAAAAAGCCGCGGATGGTGATACCCGGGACTACCTTGGTGACCAGCGAACCGATCTGCACGCCGATCAGTGAGCCGATCAGCATGCCCATGGCCAGGGTGTAGAAGACGAAACCGAACAGGGCGTACTGACTGAGGGCGCTGTAGCCGGCAGTGAAGACGATCTGGAAGATGTCGGTGCCGACGGTGGTCATCGAGGAGACGCCAAGACCGTAGACGAAGATCGGGAAGGTGAGGAAACCGCCGCCGACCCCCATGATCGCCGCAGCCAGGCCGACGATGAGACCGGAGATGACCAGGAACAGGGCGGAAATCTTCCGGCCGCCGGGGGTGACCCCTTCGTCGAAGGTGAGCATCGGTGGGACATTGATCGCCTGCAGGCGCTTGCCCATCGGCGGTATGGCCTCCCTCTCCGCCGGCCCTTGCGGATTCTCGCTCTGCTTTTTGGCAGCCGCCTTCTCGCTGTGGCGGGCCCTGAGGTAGTCGTTCATTGCATAGAAGGCGAGGAAGCCGAGAATAAAGACATAGACGGTGGTGATGAACATGTCGCTCAACACCGGGTTGAGGTCGTAGAGGTAGCGGTTGAGCATGCCGCCCAGGGTGGCGCCGATCAGCGAGCCGACCAGAAAGGTCACCGCCAGGCTGATGCTGATGTTGCCCAGTTTGCGGTGGAGAACGCTGCCCATGATCGCCTTGGCGAAGATGTGGAAGAGGTCGGTGCCGACGGCGAGGATCCCTTTCACCCCGACGCTCATCAGGGCCGGGGCGATGATGAAGCCGCCGCCGGCGCCGATGCAGCCGGTGATCAGGCCGGCGCAGAGGCCGACAAAAATCGAGGCAAAGAAGATGGCATTGGTGTAGTGGGAGGGCATGTAGGCCGATTTCCCGCCGATCAGGCTGGGCAGTTCGCCGTCACCGGCGGCGATGGCGATCCCGCCGATGATGATCGGCAGCAGCATGAGAAAGAGCAGGGCCTGGCGTTTCCGGCTCCTGAGGATGTTGGTCGACATCTCCAACTCCCAGCGGGCCATGGCATGCGACCCCTGGAGCATCAGTCGGTAAAACTCTCTGCACTGGTTCATGGTTCGTTCCTTTGTCAAAAAGAGTTGTGGTCGATAATTTGCCTGGCGGCAAGTACCGGTGAATTGTCTTCGCTCCCGCCTCAACTCGGCATGGACATATGCTTTTTCATCTGGGCCATCTCAATCTTCTGTTCCCGCAACCGCTTCTTCTCGTAGGCGTCCATCAGTTTTTCCAGCAGAGGTTCCAACTCGATCGGCTTCATCAGATAGTCGAAGGCCCCCAGTTTCATCCCCTCGATGCCGGAATCGACCGAGGCGTGGCCGGTGAGCAGCACCACCTCGATCAGCGGTTTGAGGCTGCGGATGTGGCGCAGGGTTTCTATCCCGTCCATCCCCGGCATCTTGACATCGAGCAACACCACATCGATTCGGGTCTCCTCAATGACCTCGAGGGCCTTTGCCCCGCCGGCGGCATCCCAAACCTTCAGACCTCTTTTGGTCAATCTCTTGGTGGTCACCTCGCGAAAATCGTCTTCATCATCGACTACCAGTACGTTGAACTCGATCATGTCGTCTCTCCCTGTTTAAAAGTGTCTTTTGGAGGGGTCTCAGATGTCATCCCTGCTGATTGAGGGTGACTACCGGCAGTTTGACGGTGAAGAGGGCGCCTCCGCCTTGTTTGTTTTCAGCGGTAATCGTGCCACCGAGCTTTTTGACAATGTTGTAACTGATATAGAGCCCGAGGCCGGTTCCCTTGTCGGTCTCCTTGGTGGTGAAAAACGGGTCGAATATCCTTTTCAGATCTTCAGGCCTGATCCCCGGGCCGTTGTCGCCGCATTCGATGCAAAGGCGATTGCCGGCGCAGAGGCTGGTGCGGAGAGCGACCTCACCGCGTTGGCCAACCGCATCGAGGGCGTTGTTGAGCAGATTGAGGAGCAC
Source organism: Desulfobulbaceae bacterium (assembly GCA_011390165.1). Lineage (GTDB taxonomy): Bacteria > Desulfobacterota > Desulfobulbia > Desulfobulbales > Desulfocapsaceae > Desulforhopalus_A. Next base: position 21,360 of record JAABSV010000045.1, on the reverse strand, counting down.
CTGCTGTACCTGTGGCCCGTCGGTCAGGGTGGGAGGCAGGTTGTCGGCATAGTTTTTGATTATGGTAATATTGTTGTTTTCCGCTTCCTTCTGCACAAAGGAGAGAGTCTCTTCAACGAGGTCGTTGATCTGCACCCGGTCGTTTTCGGTGCTGATCTTGCGGGAAAAGCCGAGGAGACGGTGGGTTATGGTCCCGGCCCGCTTGACGTGGTGGCGGATCTGCTCCACCGACTTGCGGTACTCGTCGAAATTCCTGACCTGGGCAGGGTCTTCGTCGGGAAGCAGTTCGGCGATCCAGCCGGCCTGGCTGGTGATCATCTGCAGCGGGTTGTTGATTTCGTGGGCGATGCCGGCGGCGAGGCGGCCAATGGTCGCCATCTTTTCGACATGGGCGTACTGCATGCTGTTGGCGGCGTGCTCTTTGTCGGCCTTCTCCAGACGCCGGGCCAGGGCGATACTGGTGTAGGTGGCGCCGGCCAGGGAGAGGACGATGATGACCGCGACTATGAGGATGACCCGGTTACGGATCTGCAGATAGAAATCGAGGGAGTCGCCGATATCGGCCTTCAGAATCAGCAGCCAGTGGTCGTTGATCAGCCAGCGGGTGGCGTACACTTCATTGGCCGTGATCACGGTTTCATTTCGGAGATTAAAAGAGAGCAGCAGCTTTTCCGTCTCATTGAGTTTAGTTCTCTGCAGCAGGCTGGGCGTCTGAAATTCGCCGGCGCGGTTGACGATGAAGGCATCACTTTTTGGGCCAAGCTGAGCGGAGTGGAGCAGGGAGTTGAAAATACTGGAATTGATCGTTGCCCGGAGGACAAAACTTTTCAGGGGGTCGGTTACCGCGACCACAAAATGGGGCACATTGCGGTAGCCGGAGAACATATGGCTGACGTGCATCCCACTGAGCATGGTCTCTGTAAACCAGGCGGCGTCCTGGTAGCTCTTGCCAGCAACCAGGGTGCGGTAGGGTCCGACATAACTCTGTTGGTCGCCGTCAGCGTCAACCACCAGCAGGTCGACAATATCGCCGTTGCCGCTGATGGCCAGAAACATCTTTTCGACCTGTTTCTGGTCAAAAAAAGCCCCCTCTTGGTTGAGAGAAACCAGCAGTTGCAAGAGTTCCTGCTTTTCCCTGAGAAAGGCGGAGATAAGCTGGGCGTTGTGGTCAATGGTGGCTTGTGCCAGTTTTTCCAGCTTGATGACATTGGTCTCCTCGACGGTACCTTTCATGATCCAGGCAAAACTGAAGATCGGCACCACGCTCAGACAGAAGAAGGTGATGAGCAGCCGCCTGATGATCGCCAGATAATATTTCCTCATCCTTTCCATGGGCGGCCTCAGTTGGAAAAAAAGTCGTTGAGCTCTTTAGAGAGCGTCTTCGGAGAGATCTTCTCGCTGATCACCAGATCAATCTGCAGAGGGTGCAGGGTGGTGGCAGGGCTCTCGCCGATCAGGATGGTCTTCACCCCGGGGACCTCGGCGAGAATGTCGCGGATGCCGGCAAGGTCGCAATTACTGCCGCCGGCAAAGATCACCACAACGTTGGGGGAAAAGGTCAGTATTGACAGATGGGCGGCCCGGCCCAGGGAGGCGCTTTCGGCAAGCACCAGGTTGTGGTGTTCGGCAAAGAGGCTGCAGATCAAGTCAAAGGTCTCTTCCATCTCGTGCAGGGTGCCGTCTTCAGCGGCGATAAAAAGGATCCTGCCGGTGTTTGGCGGCAGCAGGGAAGTGGCGACGGGCATCTTGTTTCGGACCAGAAACCAGAGGACATCACTGACATCGATGAGGTTGCGGCCATCTCTGTTTAGTCGCAGGACACCCTCGGCAACAAGTTTTCTCACCTTCTGGACCGAGAGCCGGCAGGCCGTAGCGATCTCCTGTAGAGAAAGGTAACGCGGTGCGGTGTGCCGGCAGTTGAAGTATAGGCCCCTGATCATCTCTCTTGCCTCGTTGCGGAACGCAGATGGTTGATCCGTAGCGATCTCTGTTCCTGATAAAGCAAGCCGAGTGCCGGATGTGCCTGGCCCGTAGATTTTGTAATTATTTATAATATTTCAAATAGATAGAAGTTCAGTGGGCCTTGCTTGCGGCGAGCGCTTCGCTTGGGCGGAGAAGTTGATTTGTGAAGCTATGGTGACAGTTTCGGTGCCATCGGGGAATTGGCTGGAATACCGGTGGGGAAAGGTGGTAACTTAGGGTGACAAAAGTGAGGTGGGGACGCTGGAGATTGTATAGTCAGGGTAACGGAGCAGGTACGCCATGAAAGAGGAGAACACGATTTCAGGAGATGAGCGGCTGATCCATATCCTTGAGCGGCAAAAACAGGATCTGGTCGTCCGTTTCCTGAAAAAGCATGAAGAGGCCCAGGCCAATCGCACCTTTCTTGATCAAGTCCTGGCCAATCTCTCCGAACTGCTCATAGTCCTTTCCGCAGACCTGCGCATTCTCCAGGTCAACGACGAGTTTCGCCGGATTCTCGGCTATCAGCAACTCGACAAGGAACTGACCCTGGCGGCGATCACCACCGACGAAACCTTTCGCTTGCTTGCCGATCTCCTCGCCAAGGGGGATTTTCGGCAGGTGGAGACCTCGTTTCTTACCAGCAGCGGTAAGCCGGTGCCGGTAATCACCAGGGGAACGACCCACGTCACCGAGACCGGCAGGATCATTCATATGCTCATTGCCGCCGACCGCCGCGACTTTTATGAAATCATGGAACGGATGCGCGAGGTACAGGATCAACTGATCCATTCCGGCCGACTCGCCAGCCTGGGGGAAATGGCCGCCGGTATTGGCCACGAGCTGACCCAGCCGTTGAACACCGTGCTGCTCCTGGCCCGAAACTGCCTGAAGGCGCTTGATAACCCAGAGAAAAACATGGCAATGGTCCGCGAGAACCTCGGCACCATTGTCGACCGCGTCAACCACGCTTCAAGCATTATTCTCAGCCTGAAAGGTTTTGCCAGCAAGGCCCGGGAAGAGGCCGTGCCGGTTCGGGTCAACGTGATTCTGCTCGATGTCCTCAGCTTTCTCGAGGCCCAGTTGCAGCTCTCTGAGATTGCCGTCGATCTGGCCATGGAGGATGGAGATTACTGGGTACTGGGCCAGGAGGTGCGTATCGAGCAGGTCTTTTTGAATCTGATCCAGAATGCTATCCAGGCCATGGCCGGCTGCGCAGAGCCTCGACTTGGCGTCACCGCCCACAGGCATCTTGGGGTCGACCCGAGAACCCTTGCGCAAAAGGCCTATATCGGCATAGCCATCAGCGACACCGGCCACGGCATTGCCCCGGAGAACCTCGATAAGATCTTCGACCCGTTTTTCACAACCCGGGAGGTTGGCTCGGGGATGGGGCTGGGATTGTCGATCGTTGACCGGATTGTCCGCGGTTTTGAAGGCCATATCAGGGTGACCAGTACCCCTGGTCAGTCAACCACCTTCACCGTATTTCTCCCGGAATACAGCAGGCAAACAACAGCAAAGGATTGACCGATGACCCAGAGCGCAACCGGCCCCATCCTGGTGGTCGACGATGATCAGTATCTGCTGTCGGCCATTGGCCAGACCCTGCGGCTGAACGAGTACGAGGTGGAACTGCAGTCCAGCCCGGTTGCCGGGCTGCACCAGGTTCGCAATGGTCTCTACCTGGCGGTGATTGCCGATATCCGCATGCCGGTACTTGACGGCATGCAGCTTTTGGCCGGGATAACCGCTCTCGATCGGGATTTGCCGGTAATCATGATCACCGGCCATGGCGATGTCGCCCTGGCGGTCCAGGCAATCCGTAACGGGGCCTACGATTTTCTGGAAAAGCCGGTGGACGAAGAGGTGCTCCTCTCCTCCCTGCACCGGGCGGTGGAGAAACGCCAACTGGTTCTCGAGAATCGGCGGCTGCAGGAAGAACTCCTTCAGCAGAGCCGGCAGTCCTTTTTCCGCGGGATGGTCGGTTGCCACCCCCTGATGCACAGGCTCTATGACGTGGTGGAAAAGGTTGCCCGGGAATACGACCCGGTTCTGCTCACTGGCGAAACCGGTACCGGCAAGGAGTTGGTGGCCCGGGCCATCCACCAGATAGCCTCGCCACAGGGGCCCTTTGTCGGGGTGAATATGGCCGCCCTGCCGGAAGAGATGGTAGAATCTGAGCTGTTCGGCCATGAACGGGGGGCCTTTACCGGGGCAGTTGCCGGCAAGGTTGGCAAGTTTGAATTTGCCAATGGCGGCACCATCTTTCTGGACGAGATCTGCAGTCTGCCCCTGACCCTGCAGGGCAAACTCCTGCGGGTGCTCGAGGAACGGCTCTTCAACCGCCTGGGGAGCAACACGGTTCTTCCCCTTCAGGCCCGGGTGATTTCCGCCAGCAATAAAGATCTGGCCGAAGAGATCGGGGCCGGACGGTTTCGGCAGGATCTCTTCTACCGTCTGAACGCCTTGTCGATTGATATCCCGCCATTGCGGAAGCGCCGTGAGGATATCCCGCTGCTGATCGAATATTTCCGCAAGGAGTATGGCCGACAGCGACCGGAACCGGTCCCGCCCTTTTCCGCCGCCTTGCTCGAGAGTCTCTGTACCAGGGACTGGCCTGGCAATATCCGCGAATTGCGCAACGAGGTGCGCCGGATCTGCATCTTCGGCGAGGAGCCGGAGGGTTGGCCCGAAACAGATGGCGGCCTGACGGAAAAACCGCCGCACCAGTCGCTGCGGAGTTACCTCGAGCAGCATGAGAGGACCTACCTGGTCGCCATTCTCGAAGAGTACCGGGGGAAGGTCGGTCAGGCCTGCGAGGTGCTCGGCTTATCCCGCAAAGGGCTGTATGACAAGATCAACCGACACGGCATCGATCTTACCGCCCTGCGCGAGGTGGAGGAGAGATAGCGCCGCTGAAGGTTACTCTCATCCGCGTCGCCGGTCAGGAGAGGCGGCGGGCGGCGGCGGGATAGTTGGCCAGGGCGATGCCGCTGAGGACGAGGAGACCGCCGGCAAGGACCAGGGGCCGGACGGTTTCGTCAAGGATCGCCCAGGAGAGGAGGAGGGCGAAGAGGGGAACCAGGTTGATGAAGATCCCCGCCCGCATCGCCCCTATCCTCTTGATCCCCTGATAGTAGAGGGAGAAACCGATGGCGGTGCCGCCGATGCCGAGAAAGGCGAGGTTGCCCCAGTCGACCAGGGTGAGCGCCGGCAGGCTGGGCAGGAGCCCCTTGCCGCTCGCCGGGATGAGCAGGAGAACGGTGCCGATCAGCGACGAGTAGCAGACCGAGCGCAGGGGGGGGATGGTCCGCAGCACCGCTCGGCCGATCAGCGAGTAGGCCGACCAGCTGAGCACGCAGCCAAGCAGGGCCAGTTCTCCGGGACCGATGCCGCCGTGCAGGAGGCTGCCGGGGTGGCCGTTGCTGATCACCACCACTGCCCCGGAGAGGGAGAGGAAAATCCCCAGGGTCTTGCGCAGGGTAAGCCGTTCGCCAAGGAACAGGGCGGCCAGCAGGGTGATCAGCAGTGGGGTGGCGGCGACGATCAGGGCGGCGCGGCCGGCGGTGATGTGCTGCAGGCCATGGAAGAAGAAGACGTTGTAGCTGAATACCCCGGTGAGGCCGAGAAAAAAGAGGGGAAGCCAGCTCCTCACCGGTGGCACGACCAGCCGCTTCTCGGTGGCCAGGGTGAGCAGGACGAGGGCCAGCGAGGCGATCAGAAAGCGGAGGAAGGCGGTGATCGCCGGGTCCACCGAGGCGGCCAGCATGCGCCCGGAGATGAAGGTGCCGCCCCAGAGAAAGGTGGTCAGCACCAGCGAGAGATAGGTCGGCAGCATCGTACCATTCGCCCCTTTAGGCGTGACTCTCCGGCAGGTGGCAGCTGTTGAGAATATCGTGGATGGTGTCGATATCCTGGTGCCGGCCGTAGACGGTGATCACATCGCCCTCCATCAGCCGGGTGCCGCCGCGGGGGATCAGGGTCTGGCCACCCCGTTTGATCGACACCAGGGTGATCGTTTCCGGCAGGGAGAGTTGGCTCACCGTTGACTTGCGGCAGCTGTCTTCCGGTCCGAGGACCAGTTCGCTGTACACGTGTTCGCTCGGTTTGCGCAGGTCGACCTGCTGCTCGACAATCTGGCCGCGCTGTTTGCGGACGATGCCGACGTCGTAGGCGCGGAGGATATCGCTGCGGGAGATCACCCCCACCAGGCTGCGCGCGTCGTCCCGGGAAACCACCGGCAGACGGGCCAGGTCGCGGGGGGACATCTTCTGGATCGCCACCCAGATGGGTTCGTCGGGAAAGACGGTGATCGGTTCGCTCACCGCCAGATCGGCTACCCGCAGCCGGCGCAGATCGAAGTCCGGCGCCGACTGGGCCCGGTGGATGTCCTGAAGGGTGATGATCCCGGCGAGCCGGTTGCCGTCACCCACCACTGGAAAGCCGAGGAGGTTGGTCTCCTGGAAGAGGGCCATCAACTCGGGCAGGGAGGCGTCACTGTGGATGGTGACCGGTCGGCGGCGCATCACCTCTCGCACCTTCACCCCCTGCATGATATCCATATCGCGGCCGTCCACCAGCCTCACCCCCCGGCTGGCCAGCTTCAGGGTGTAGATCGACTCCGGGTGGAGCCAGCCGGCCAGGGCGCTGGCTGTCACCACCGCCGCCATCAGTGGCAGGATCATCTCGTAATCGTTGCTCATCTCGAAGACGATCAGCATGGCGGTGAGCGGTGAGCGGGCGATTGCCGAAAAGACCGCCGCCATGCCGACCAGGGCGAAGGCCCCGGGGCTGATCGCCATTGTCGGCCACCACTGGCCGAAGAGGTGACCCATCGCCCCGCCGAGCATCGCCCCGATGAAGAGCGAGGGGGCGAAGATCCCCCCGGAGTTGCCGGAGCCGAGGGTGCAGGCGGTGGCGATCGGTTTGATGACGAGGAGCAGGAGGAGGAGCCAAAGAACGGTCTGCCCCTGGATAGCCGCCTCGATGTATGCAAAACCGGTGCCGTAGAGATGGGGTATGGGGGTGGTCAGCTCCGGCCCGGCAACCATCGCCCTGGCCGGGAAACTGAGCCCCGGCAGCTGCATGAAGATGAGGCCGATGACGCCGAGGAGCAGCCCCCCCACCGCCGGTTTCAGGAGGAAGGGAGCCTGCCAGTTGTCAAAGAAGTTCTCGGCGAAGTTGAGGGTGCGGATGAAGACGATGCCGACCAGCGCCGCCACCAGGCCGAGGAGGAGGTAGAGGATGAGCTCCAGCGGGTCGTTCATGGTGTAGGCGGGGACCCGGAAGGCGAGGGAGTCGCCGAGGAAACCGCGGCTGACCACCGAGGCGGAGACGGCGGCGATCACCACATTGCCGAAGGTGCGCATCTGCAGGCTGCACATCAGCACCTCGATGGCGAAGGCCACCCCGGCCATCGGGGCGTTGAAGTTGGCGGCGATCCCCGCCGCCGCACCGCAGGCGACCAGGTTGCGCATCCGCTCGTCGGAGAGGCGGAGGATCTGGCCCACCGCCGAGCCAAGCGCCGAGCCGACCTGGATGATCGGCCCCTCCCGTCCGGCGGAGCCGCCGGTGCCGATGCAGAGCGCCGAGGCGAGTACCTTGACCACCGCCACCCGCGGACGGATCCGCCCACCGCGGAGAACCAGGGACTGCATCACCTCCGGTATGCCCTGCCCCTTGGCCTCCTTGGCCAGGAGGATGAGCGGGCCGACCAGGAGGCCGCCGATGATCGGTACGATGAGGTAGACGAAATCACCGAGGAAGGGGAGGAGGGAGCCCAGCGAGCCGAAGGTGAGCCGCTCGATGACCATGATCAGTTTGATGAAGAGCACCGCCGCCAGGCCGGTGGTAGCCCCCACCACCACCGCCAGGATCAGCAGGAGGAGGCCCTCCGGCAGGTTTACCCGGTCAAAGAGGCGGATGAAGGGGGGGCGGTAGGGAGTCATGGCGGTCAGGAGTTCTGCTGGCGCATCGCCCGTCGTGCCTCCTGGCGGAGGGCGAGATCCAGGGTGACCAGAGCCGCCATCCCCTCGACGATGGGCACCGCCCTGGGGACGACACAGGGGTCGTGCCGCCCCTTGGCCTCGAGGATGGCCGGCTGGCCGCTGAAATCGACGGTCTCCTGGGGGAGGGAGATGGTGGCCGGCGGCTTGAAAGCGACCCGCAGGCAGATTGTCTCGCCGTTGCTGATCCCCCCCTGGATGCCGCCGGAGTTGTTGCTGCCGGTGCCGAGCGTCCCGTCCGCCCTGGCGATGAAGGGGTCGTTGTGCAGCGAGCCGCGCAGGCGGGTGCCGGCGAAGCCGGAGCCGATCTCAAAGCCCTTGGTGGCCGGGATGGCCAGCATCGCCTGGGCCAGTTTTGCCTCGAACTTGTCGAAGGTCGGCTCGCCGAGCCCCACCGGCACCCGGCGGATGGCGCAGGCGACAACCCCCCCCACCGAGTCGCCGATCTCCTTCAGTTCGGCCACCAGGGACTCCATCTTCCCGGCCGCCTGCCGGTCCGGGCAGCGGATCCGGGTGGCGTCCACCTCGGCCCGGGTGAGGGTCTGGCCATCAATGGTCCCGGCGGCAATGGTGCCGACACTCTCCACCCAGGCGACGATCTCCACGCCGTACCTTTCCGCCAGGATCTTCATGGCCAGCGCCCCGGCGGCCACCGTGCCGATGGTCTCCCGGGCACTGGAGCGGCCGCCGCCGGAGGCGGCACGGATACCGTACTTCATCTGGTAGGTGTAGTCGGCGTGGGAGGGGCGGGGGATGTCGCGCATCCCCTGGTAGTCCTGGGGGCGATGGTCGCGGTTGGCCACCTGCAGGGCGATGGGGGTGCCGAGGGTGCGGCCCATTTCGGTACCGGAGAGGATGACCACCCGGTCGGCCTCCTGTCGGTCGGTGGACAGGGCGCTCTGTCCCGGTCGCCGCCGGTCGAGCTGGCCCTGGATGTCCGCCTCGGTCAGGGCCAGGCCGGGAGGGCAGCCATCGACCACCACCCCGACCGCCTTGCAGTGGGATTCACCGTAGGTGGTGACACGGAAAAGGGTTCCAAAGCTGCTGGACATCGGAAAAACCTCCTTGCAAAGGGGAAAGGCAGCGGTGGCTGGGCAACCGCCGGGCACATAATGCCCGCTGTCGCCGCTTTTGTAAAGGCCGTTTACCCTACTCCGGGCCGGTCGAGTTGGTTGGCGGCGGAGAGGGCGGCGATCTTCAGGGCCTCGGAGTAGGTCGGGTAGTTGAAGATATTGTCGATGAAGAGGTCGATCCGGGCATGGTGCTGCAGGGCCAGTTGGGCGATATGGATCACTTCGGTGGCACCGCCGCCGAGGATATGGACGCCGAGAATCTCCCGGGTATCGGCGTGGACGATCATCTTCAGCATCCCCTCGCACTCCCCGGAGATCTGCGCCCGGGGCAGTTCGTGGTAGCGGCAGCGGCCAATGACGATCCGGAAGTGCCGCTGCCTGGCCTCCTCCTCGGTGATCCCGACGTAGGAGATTTCCGGGATGGTGTAGATGCCGAAGGGGAAGATGCGCGGGAAGGGGGAGACCCCGCTCTTCAGGCCGTTCAGGGCAGCCAGCCGCCCTTGGACCATGGAGGTGGCGGCCAGGCTGGGCCAGCCGATCACATCGCCCACCGCGTAGATGTTCGGGCTGGCGGTCTGGTAGAGTTCGTTGACCTCGATGTAGCGGTGTTGGTTGAGGTGGATACCGGCCCGTTCGATGGCCAGGCCGGCGGTGTTGGCCTCCCGGCCGAGGGCGAAGAGGAGGCAGGCGGCCTGGAAGACCCGGCCGTCGGCGAGGGTGACGGTTGCCTGCTCACCCCCTTCCACCGTGAACTCGCCGCAGTTGCCGACGTAGTGGATATTGCCGCCGGGAAAGTGGCGCATCAGTTCGGCAGTGATCTCGCCGTCAAGAAATTTCAGTGGTCGCTCGCCGCGGTCGAGCAGGGTTACCTGGATGCCCAGAGCGGCAAAGATGGTGGCGTACTCCGAGCCGATCACGCCGCCGCCGATGATCAGCATGCTCGCCGGTATCTGGGCGAGATCGAGTACCGAGGTGGAGTCGACCACCGAGCAGTGGTCGAAGGGGATCTCCGCCGGGTTGCGGGGGCGGGAGCCGGTGGCGATGATGATCCGCTCGCCCTGCACCACTTTTTCCTGCTGGTCGGTGAGGGAGCGGACGATCAGGTGGTTGCGGTCGGCAAAGCTGGCGCTGCCGCGGAGGACCTCCACCCCGTTGCGTTCGAACTGGCCGGCGATGATCTCCTGCTCCACCGCCCGCACCTGGTGCAGGCGGGCCTGCAGCCTGGCCATGGAGATCTCGGCGTTGCGCCCGCTGCAGTCACTCTCCCGTTCGAATACTTTTCGTTTGAGGTGGCCGGTGAGAAGGAGCACCGCTTCCCGCAGGGTCTTGCTGGGAAAGGTGCCGGTGTTGACACAGACCCCGCCCAGGCACCCTTCCTTTTCCACCACCAGCACCCGCCTGCCCGCCTTGGCGGCGGTCATCGCCGCCGCCAGACCGGCCGGGCCGCTGCCGATGATGATGAATGCATAGCCGTTGTCTGCCAATTTTTTCCCCTCCCGTTCCTCACACTCCCACGGATGCTGCCGGGTGCGTTGCCGTCTGACGTGCCCCTGCCCGGCCTTGCTCGCTCATCCGTGGGTGCTGCCGTTTTCATTGCTAGCACAGAACGGTCGCTTCGGCAAGAGGGGAGTCGCCCGACATAAGGGGGAGTACGTTTAAGAGGGGCGTTGCCGGCTCAGGCTGAAAAGGTAGGCAGCGCCGCCACCGCTCAGTGCCGGCGGCCGAGGCCGCGCAGCCGCTGGTACCAGCGGGCCAGGGTCGGTGGGGCGACGCCTGCGAGGTAGCCGGCCAGCATCAGCTGGTTGATGGCGGTGGTCCGGCAGATGCCGAGGTTCTGCCAGCGGCGCGGCGAGGTGCCGGCGGTCTCGGCGAGGATGATGACCCGGCCGAGCCGGCCCAGGCGGTGGACAAAGAGGGCATCCTCCATGATCGCCATCTCCGGGTAGCCACCCACCGCTTGAAAGAGCCGCCGGCTGGTGAAGAGGGCCTGGTCGCCGTAGGGGAGCCCGGCCAGGCGGGCGCGGAGGTTGGCCAGCCGGGCGATGGTGGCGAGGGCCGGCCCCCCATCCCTGATGGCCAGCGAGAAGGCGCCGAGGCTCACCCCGGGCCGGTTGAGGGCGGCAAAGAGGGGGGTGGCAAAGCCGGCCGGCAGGAGGGTGTCGGCATGGAGGAAGAGGAGGGCCGGGGCCCTGGCGGCCGCCGCCCCCAGGTTCATCTGCCGGCCGCGCCCCGGCGGGCTGACCAGGACCCGGCAGCCGGCGGCGCCGGCGATCTCCCGGGTGGCGTCACTGCTGCCGCCGTCCACCACGATCACTTCGACCCCCGGCCGGTTGCCCACCGGCCGCAGAGGGGCGAGGGTGGCCGGCAGGTTCGCCGCCTCGTTGATAGTCGGGATGATGATCGACAGGTCGGGGGTCACAGCAGCCCCCGGGCCCGGGCCAGGGGGAGTTGCCCGGGCAGGTCGATGTCGGTGAGGGTGGGCAGGAGGGTGACCGCGCCGCCATGGTGTAAACGGCTGAGGGTGAGGGGGCCCACCATCGGGGTCGACCAGGGGATGCCGGTAAAGAGCCGGCGGAGGAGCCCCGGTGCCGGCCGGCCGGGCAGGCCGAGCAGGTAGTAGCCGCCGTCCCGGCTCGGGCCGAGGGCCGCCTGGCCGTCGGCCAGGGCGGCGAAGGCGGTGCCGAGGACGGCCAGGCTGAGGTCGGGGATGTCGGTGCCGACCAGCACAACCTGTTCCGCCCCCCCTCGGAAGGCCTGGACGAAGGCGGTGCGCATCCGCCGGCCGAGATCGCCGCCGCTCTGCCGCCGCCAGGGAAGGTTGGGGAGCCAGGCGGCAATCTCCCTGTCCTGGCCGCCACTGATCAGGGCCACCGTCTCCACCCCCAACTCCCGGGCCAGAGTGGGGGCCAGGGCAAGGACCCTGTCGCTCAGCCGCCGCTGCAGCCGGGCCGCCCCCTCCGCCCCCAGGGCGGAGATCAGCCGGGTCTTGCTCCGACCGGCCTCCGGGTAGCGGCTGAAAACGAGGAGCTGGCGTTTACCGGCCATGGCGCTTTAATCTCCCAGACAGGGGTGGAAGACGGTCCGGATGGTTGCCGGGTCGAGGTATTCCTGCAGCCTGCGCCAGGTGTCCGGGTTGCGGATGCCGCTATACTCGCCTTGATAGGCAACCCAGGCCATGGCCGACCAGGCGATGCCACGGAGGCGGACGAAGGGGGTCTTGCGGCGCAGCCGTTCGTCCAGGCTGGCGCGGAGCAGCGGGCAGTGCAGGTGGCGGCGGTACTGGTCGATGAAGTCCGCCTCGCCGGTGGCGGTGAAGGCGAAGTCGCTCTTCCAGCGGGTGGTGAGCGGTGAGCAGAAGTGGCAGAGATCGGAGGAGGGGTCGCCCCAGCGTGGCATCTCCCAGTCGATCAGGTGGGTGGTGCGGGCCTGGTCGTTGACGATGAAGTTGCCGGAGTTCACCTCGGTGTTGACCACACAGAGCCAGGGGTTGGCCTGGAAATAGGCCTCCTCGCCGCGGGCCCGTTCCATCCAGGCAAGAATCTTTTCCAGCAGCCGGCGGGTTTTGGCCGGCGCCAGCGGCGAGTGGAAATAGCGGCCCAGCAGCCCGGCGCACTCCTCGTAGAGAAGCGACAGGGGGGCCTCTTCGACGATCAGCTGTTCGGCCGCCCCCGCCGTACGCTGCTGGTGGATGGTGGCCAGGGTGCGGGCGGCGCCGGCCAGATCTCGGCGGTAGTCGAGGGGGCGGCCGGGGAGGTATTCGATGATGGCGATGCCGCGGTCGAGGTGGCGGCGGCTGTCGTCGAGGTGGAGCGGCCGCGGCGTCACCCCGGAAGCGGCGAGCAGCTGCAGGGCCCGGTATTCGTAGGCGATCTGGTCCGGCCGGTTGATCTGGCTGGCGATGTTGATCCGGAAGACCAGCTTCCTCTGCGGCGAGCTGAGCAGGTAGTTGAGGTTGTACTCACCGGCGGCTAAGGGGTGTACCTGGAAGCGTTCCCCGGCCAGGGCGGGGATATCCTCGGGGTCAAGGGCGGCCAGGTAGTCGCTCACCGCCTGCCGATAGTGCTGGAAAAGGTCGGTTTTGCTCATCGCCCTCCCTCCGGGCAGGGGAAGATGTGCAGTCGTTCCGGCGGGAAATGGAGCACCACCGGCTGGCCGACCCTGCCCTCCGGGCGGACTGCCAGAAGGGTGAAGGTGCCGGCGGCGGTGGCGATCTGCAGCCGGCTGTTTGCCCCTTCAAAGGAGACCGTCTCGACCACCCCGTCCAGGCAGTTGTCGCCGCCGCTCTCGACCAGGCGCAGCTCCTCCGGGCGGATCACCGCAGTGGCCGTGGCACAGTCGCTGCGGGCGGTCGGGCAGCGCAGGGAGGCGCCGGCGAAGGTGCCGCCGACGATCCGCCCGTCGATGAAATTGCCGCCGCCGAAAAAGCGGGCCACCTCCCGGTCGGCCGGGTGGTAAAAGAGTTCCTCGGCCGAACCGGTCTGGCGGAGGCTGCCGGCAAGGAGCAGGGCCACCCGGTCGCTGACCGCGAAGGCCTCGCTCTGGTCGTGGGTGACAAAGAGCATGGTGGTGCCGGTTTCCCGCTGCACCCGGCCGATCAGCTCGCGCATCTGCTGGCGGAGTTCGGCGTCAAGCGAGCTGAGGGGCTCGTCGAGGAGGAGGATTGAAGGGGCCAGTACCAGGCCGCGGGCCAGGGCCACCCGCTGCTGCTGGCCGCCGGAGAGCTGGTGCACCCGCCTCCGGGCCAGGCCGTCAAGACCGGTGATCGCCATGATTGCGGCAATCCGCGCCGCCGCCTGGCGGCCGCCGATGCCGGCCATCTTCAGGCCGAAGGCGATATTGCCGGCGACATCGAGAAAGGGGAAGAGGAGGGGCTTCTGGAAGAGGAGCACTGCATCACGGCGCTCCGCCGGCAGCTGGTTGACCAGCTGGTGGTTGATACGGATCTCTCCGACACTAGCCGGCAGCAGGCCGGCCACCGCCTTGAGGATGGTGCTCTTGCCGGCCCCGCTCGGGCCGAGCAGGGCGACGATCTCGCCGTCGGCCACCCGCAGATCAAGACCTGCCACCACCGGCCGTTCCCCGTAGCTAACCGTCAGCCGGCGCAGCTCCAGCTCGCCCATCAGCGCACCCCCTCGATGTTGCCCCGGCCGAGGGCCTGGGCCCCGGCCAGCAGGGCGAGAAGGGCGGGGAGGACGAAGAGCAGGCTCACCGCCGCCGCCACCGGCCGGTCACCGCTGTCGATCAGGGCAAAGAGGAGGATCGGCAGGGTGAGGGTGCGGCCGCCGCCGATGATCAGGGTGCTCAGGTACTGCGACCAGGAGAGGAGAAAGGAGAAGAGGGCGGCGACGGCGATCCCGGGGAGGGTGAGGGGGAGTGTCACCCGCCAGAACACGGCCAGCGGCCCGGCGCCAAGGCTGCGGGCCTGTGCCTCGAAGTCCGGGTTGTAGTCGCGGAAGACCCCTTGCAGGACGAAGATGGTGTAGGGGAGGCAGACACTCAGGTGGATCAGCACCACCCCGAAAAAGGTCTCGGCCAGGCCGAGCTGGAGAAACCAGCGGTGCAGCCCCATCGCCACGGCCAGCGGCGGCACGATGATCGGCAGGAGGAGGAGCAGGGAGAGCAGCCGCTTGCCGGCAAAGTCGTAGAGCCCCAGTGCCCGGCCGGCGGGGATGCCGAGGAGCAGTGAGAGGGCGGTGGTGGCGAGGGCCAGGGTGAAGCTGGCCACCAGCCCGTCAATGATTTGGCGGCCGGCGGTGTCGACGAGGTAGCTCCAGGCCCGCAGCCCCCAGCCCTCCGGAAACAGGGCCGGGTAGAACCAGCGCTCGGCAAAAGACCAGAGCAAAAGCGGCAAAAAGGGGAGAATTGCCCCGACCAGCACCGCCGTGAGCAGCAGCCGGCGTCTCATCGTCCACCCTCCCGGCGACGGCTGGAATGGAGGAGCAGTTCGGCCAGCAGTACCGCCAGGAGCACCGTGCCGGTGATGAGCAGGCTGATGGCGATCCCCTCCGGCCGGCTGAGCAGGTCGATGTCGCTGTAGCTCTTGTAAGCCCACACCGGCAGGGTGAGAGGGTAGGTCTGGCCGAGCAGGTAGGGGACCTCGAAGGCACCGAAGGCGTAGGCGAAGACGATCAGCGAGGCGGCCCCCAGGCTGGGGGCGATGATCGGCAGGGTGATGTGGAGGAATCGCTGCCGGCGGGAGGCCTTGAGGGTTGCCCCCACTTCGGCCAGCTCGCTGCCGATGTTTTTCAGCACCGCCAGGAGCATGAAGGTGATGAAAGGGATCTCCTTCCAGATGTAGGTGGCGAGGATCGCCACCCCGAAAGGGTCGTTGACCAGGAGCGGGAAGGCGGCCGGCGAACCGACCAGGCCAAGGGCCGAGCCGAGCCGGGAGAGGAGCCCGGAAGGGGAGAGGATGAGGAGCAAAGAGATGGCGATCACCAGATGCGGGACGGCCAGAGGGATCTGGAGAAGGAAGTGGATCAGCCTGCTCCGTGCCGCCCAGTTGACCAGGGCCAGGGCGAGGACGAGGCTGAGAAGGGCGGCGACCACGGTTGAGGTGCCGGCGATGTAGAGGGTCAGGCCGAGGCTGCGGGGGAAGTCGGCATCGCCGAGCACCTGCTGGAAGTGGCCCAACCCGCTGGTGCTGCCGGCGCTTAAGGGGGGGTAGCCGAGGGCCTGAAAAAGACCGAGAAGCAGCCCGCCGCCAAAGAGCAGGAGGATGAGGAAGAGAGCCGGGCCAAGGAGGAGGAGGAGCCGCCGTACCGGGCAGCTTCGGCCGGTACCGGCGCTGGTCGCCGGGTCCATCAGCGCTGTTTGAGAACCTGTTGCTGCCACCCTTTTTCCAGATGGACGAGGATGGTGCTTGGTGGTTCGGGCAACTGCCCCGCCTGCAGCACCTCGTCGGCAAGGGTTGCCGGGCCGCGGGGGAGGTCGGCGAAGCGTTGCTGCCACTCCGGCGGCAGACGGCCCGGGTCGATGGCCGGAAAATCACCCCACACCTCCGGTCTGGCCTTTTCCAGCTGCGCCTCCGGGGAGAGGAGGAAGTTGGCCACCACCATGGCCCCGGCCTGGTCCTGGGCATTGAAGGGGATGGCGACAAAGTGGGTGTTGCTGATCGTCCCCTCGGCGAAGATGAAGGTGCGTACCGTCGGCGGGAAGAGGCCGTCGAGGATATACCGGGAGGCGTCACCCTGGTGGTAGGAGAAGGAGAAATCGATCTCGCCGTCGGCAAAGAGGCTGTTCATCCGCACCGGCGACTCGGGGTAGGTGGAGCCACCGCGCCAGAGGAAGGGCTTCAAGTCGCGGAGGATGGTGTAGGTGGCCCCGGCGGCAGCCTCCAACTCGGCCGGCCGGTACTCCCCCTGCCAGAGTTCCACCTCGCCGCTGGCGTGGTAGAAGATTTGCCGGACAAAGGCCGAGCCGGTGAAGTCGGGTGGCGCCGGGTAGGCGAAACGGCCGGGGTTGGCGCCGATCCAGTCGAGCAGTTCGGCCACCGTTCGGGGGGGCTGCGGTGTTCTGGCACTGTCGTAGATCATCACCATCTGGGCGCTGCCCCAGGGGGACTCCAGCCCCTCGACGGGGGTACCAAAGTCACTGGCCACCGTCGGCTTCCGCCAGTCGACGTAGCGCTGGTTGGGCAACCGCTCGGCAAAAGGGCCGTAGAGCAGGCCATGGCTCTTGCCGGTGCGGAAGTTTTCGCCGTTGATCCAGAGCAGGTCGGCACTGCCGCCACGCATCTTGCCGGCCTGTTTTTCCACCAGCAGTTTGCTCATCACCTCGGCGATATCTTTCACCGGCACCTGGCGGAGGGTGATCCCGAAACGGCTCTGCACCTCTCGGGCCAGATAGCCGTTGACAAAGCTGTTCACCGCCGGCGA
Source organism: Desulfobulbaceae bacterium (assembly GCA_011390165.1). Lineage (GTDB taxonomy): Bacteria > Desulfobacterota > Desulfobulbia > Desulfobulbales > Desulfocapsaceae > Desulforhopalus_A. The sequence goes on along the minus strand of JAABSV010000045.1, from coordinate 4,440 downwards.
ACCACCCCACATGTACCAGTCGACGGTCTGCCCGCGGGCTGCAGTCAGGGTCTCCTGCCAGTCCGGGGGCTCGCCGCTGTCAGCCGGGCGGCAGGGGAGAAGGAACAGGAGCAGCAGCCAGCAGCTGAGGGCGGCCTGGAATCGATGGGCAAACCGCCGGCGGATCCGGCGAGGGGTGGATTGGGCCATGCTCTCTCCTGAAAGGGTTGGCGGGATCGGGCCTAAAAACCGGAAAAACATGCGATCGGAGTGGGGAATGCCTGGCACTCTACCCCAAGGAAGCGGATTTGTGAACTGGCAATGCAGTCGGTTCAGGCCACCTGCTGATCCCGGGAGAGGGGTTCCACCGGCAAGATGGTCAGGCGGTTGCGGCCGCTGTGTTTGGAGCGGTAGAGGCCGCGGTCGGCGGTATCGATCAGGTCCTGTTTGCTGAAACTCTCCCCCGGGCGGAGATGGGCCCCACCACAGCTGATGGTCACCTGGATCAGCTGCTCCTGTACCACTGTCTCCAGGGCGGCGGCACTGCGCCGCAGCCGTTCGGCGAACACCTTCATCCCGGCCAGGTTGGTCTCCGGCAGGATCACCGCAAACTCCTCGCCGCCGTAGCGGGCGATGATATCGGTGGGGCGGAGGGCGCGCAGAAAGGTCTCGGCGAGATTGATCAGCACCAGGTCGCCGGCCGGGTGGCCATAGGTGTCGTTGACCTTCTTGAAGTAGTCGATATCAAAGATGAGAATGGAAAGGTCGAGGGCCTCGCTGCCGGCACGGAGAATCTCCCGGTCCAGGGTCTCCTGGAAGTAGCGGTGGTTGTAGAGGTGGGTGAGGCCGTCACGAAAGGCGAGCTGCTCGAGATGGCTGTTGGCCTTCTGCAGTTCGCCGGCGAAGCGCTCGGCTTTCTCCTTTGACTGCTTCAACTCGAGGACCAGCTGCTCGTAGGAGAGGTTGAGCTTGCCCAGTTCGTCGTTGGCCTCCTGGAGCATCAGCGAATAGGGTTTCATCTCGCCGGGGTCCAGTTCAAAGATCTTCAGGATGTCGACGCTCTTCTGGGCGACATCGTCGAGGAGTTCGCGGGTCCGGTCGATGGGGATGTTGAAATACTCCTCCATCTTCTCTTCCAGCAGCTTCACGTCGCGGGCGGTGAGGGTGTCGCTGTAGACCACTGACAGGAGGTTGGCGACGTGCAGCGTCATGGCCGCCCGGCGGTACTTCTCCGGGGCTTTGAGCGGTTCGTGGTGGTAGCGCAGTGGTTCGGTGATGGTTGACGGGATACCCCATGACTCGAGGAGAACGGTGCCCAGCTGCTGGTGGTCGAAGCGGTATTTTTTCTGCTCGGTGAAGATCAGCTGGCGCCCGGCGTCACGGCTTTCGCGGAGGGTATCGACGTACTCCTGCCCTTTGGTCAGGTACATGGTCAGGACACCGATATCCATCAACAGGGCAATGACGAAGATATCCTCGTCTTTTTCCCTCAGCAGGGCCATCACCAGTTCGGCAGCCACCGCCGCGGTCACCGACCGTTTCCAGAAGTAGTCGAAGTTGAAGTAGAGCTCCGGCTCGCCGCGCAGGTTGCCGGCGATGACGAAGGAGAGGGCGATGTTCTTGATGACGTTGGTGCCGAGAATCGACAGGGCCCGGCCGACGTTGGTCACCTCGCAGGGCAGGGAATAGAAGGCCGAATTGGCGATCCGCAGCATCTTGCCGGTGAGGGCGGGGTCGGCGGCGATGATCTTTTCCAGATCCTGCAGCGATGATTCCTCGTCCTGCACGGTTTTCAAGATGCGCACGGCGATTGCCGGCGGCGAGGGGAGGTTGACCTGATCGTGGATCAGTTTTCGGATATCATAGCTGTTGTCCACAACAGAGTCTTTTCCCATGGTTGGTCCTGTAAAAGGAGGTCCTTGGCGCCACCAAGGCGGAGGACGCCAACGGTGTCATTCTTGGCCCCCATCATACCGCCACTTCCACGCAGTTGTAAAGCAAATGGTTGCCTCTCTGTCCCCTTCAGCCTGTTGCGGTGAGAAATCTGCTTGCCCGGGCGACGATTTGCTGGTATCAATGCCTCTCACCGGAGGAGTGCCGGAGCGGCTGATCGGGACGGTCTCGAAAACCGTTGTGGGGGAGACCCCACCCAGGGTTCGAATCCCTGCTCCTCCGCCATGTAGGTAATAAAAAAGGGCCGTTAGGCCCGATATACTTTCCATTCCCTCATCGTTTCATTTTGTACTATTTCCTGGCCGGACTTCCTCTGATTTCAGCGGGTGCGGTTGCCTGTGATCAGTTTTGCCATCGTCGCCTCCAGAATTCCCTGTCGTAGCAACCTCCATCCCCCATGTTCGGTGTTTCCCAGATGTGATCATGACAATGCAAGGAATGCACAGTAGTTCAAATCTGGACTATATGAAAACGCTGAGATTTCTTGAAGACAACCCATGGTGAGGATGAACCCCTAAGACGGAAAGGCAGGGGCAGTAAAGCAGTTCAGTGAAAGGGAGGAGACAGGATGAAGCTATTGGTACTCAACGGCAGTCCTCGGAAAAGAGGAACGGTCGCATCACTGCTTAAACAGGTAGCGGCACCACTGACAGCCGAGCATGACATCGAATGGATTGATGCTGGAAAACTCGAAATGAAATTTTGCACCGCCTGCATGGTCTGCCGGGAGAAGGAGGCCTGCATATTGCCTGAGGACGACGCCCACAGGGTGGGGAAGAAAATTCAAGATGCCGACGCACTGATCATTGGGACCCCGACGCACTGGGGGAATATGTCTGCTCCGCTGAAACTCCTTTTTGACCGTAATATTCCTGTATTCATGGGAGAAAGTCCCAATGGCATTCCACAACCTCGGCAGAAGGGCAAGCGTGCCGTAATTGTGGCAGCATGCACGACGCCGTGGCCTTTCAATTTCATTTTTCCTCAAAGCAGGGGAGCCATCCGAGCGGTCAAGGAGGTTCTGCACTACGGCGGGTACAAAATAGTGGGCACGATATCCAAACCCGGAACCAAGAAGGCAAAGGAGATTCCACCATCCTTGATGGCAAAGGCAAAGCGTTTGGGAGAAAAACTCGTAAACAGATGACCTTTGATCATCCCATCAACAAGGATAGATTCAGCCAGGTTGCATTGTTGCAAAAATATACACCAACCTTTCCATTGATTCGCATAGCCAAAGCCTGCAATATTCAACTGTTGTGAGCCCTACAGGTTACGGCGAGAAGATAGTTCAAGAGGTTCTTTCATGGATTGCTTCGACCCAGCTGTAGGTGAAGTGCTGAATCTGGGGGCAAAGAAATATTTCCTCAACCAAAGAAAATATCTGAAGAATTTTGCTGAATGGGATGAGCCGGTGAGAGACTGGCTGGCTTCACGGGAAGGAGTTGTCCTAACCGCTGAGCACCTGCACGCCATTGGCTTTTTGCGCGATTATTTTTCCATCCACAAAGCACACCCGGTGATCAGGAAAATCGCCGAAGAGCTGGGTAAACAGTTGGGCCAGGAAAAGGGGACAATCAAATATTTTCATGCCCTTTTTCCTGGCGGCATCCACCAGGCTTTTTTGATCGCTGGCCTGCCGATGCAAGACAGCTGCTGCTAGGCAAGAAGCAGGGCTGCTGTTGATCCCGATCACCTCAGGCAAACAGTACCTGTTTGAGCGGTCAGCAGCTCACCCTTCCATGGTGCGAACGCTCAGCCGCGGTGGCGTACCTGTGAGAAGCCGGGAGCCCCGCCTGTCAGTTGCCCGGGTAGCGCAACATCCCTTGGACTCAAGAGCAATCGCAAGGCCTTGGTCGGCAACCTCTCGGCTATGCCAGGTTCCTGAAGGGCTCCCAGCATTTCAAAATATTAATTTTATTTGGAAAAATTTTTCCAAGCATGGTTTGGGCTTAATCGAGTGAGCCGAGATCATGCGCGGCCTCAGAGAACTGCAGGTGGTCAGTGTGACTGAAGCCGGTCGGTCACTAAGGCGCAAACCACCGCCATCGTCGCCTCCAATTTACCGCAGGTTCGTCAATACCTCGTTCTCTCGGGCCCAGGTCCGCTTTGCTCAAGTTGACGCTCTTTCTGCCTGGCAACGTCAGCGGATCTCCCTGTCAAGGTCTGGGCCTTGTTCTTCCGTATCTTTGAACATTTGATAGAGCAGCAGATCGTAGGCGATCTTGAGTCCGCCGGCGAGGAAGAAAGGGGTCGAGAAGAGCAGCGGATTGGCCATCATCAGACCGGCCAAAAGCGGCGAGGCCGCTGCCCCCACCGACCTGGCGACGGTGGTGATTCCGGATGCGGCTGATCGCTTGTCCGGTGCCACCACCGCCATGGTGGAGGATTGGCGGACCGGCACGCCCATCTGCGAGATGCTGGCTCTTGCCAGCAGGGCGACAAGGGCCGACCAGAGGTTCGGCATCAGCGGTACCAGGCAGAGCAGAATATTGGCGGGAATGTGGG
>JAABSV010000044.1 GCA_011390165.1 Desulfobulbaceae bacterium | reverse complement strand
CTCGTCCCAGACCTTGGCGTAGGGCATCTTCGAGTAGCCCCAGGGCTCGACATGCTCGCCGAGATAGTCGACGTAGTCGCAGCCCTCGAAGTCGATGGAACTGCCATCGGCCTTCATCAGCCGCTGCTTGCCGTCATAGAGGCGCAGCGAACCGTCCTTCCGGTCAACGGTGCCGAGAAAGCCGGTCCTGATCACCCCGAGTTCGCCGATCACGTCCATGTACTTGGCAAAGACGTTGTTGATGGCGTAATCGAGGGCGTAGGTGGCGAAGTCGAGGAGGGTGCGGGTGCCGGCAAGCAACTCCTGCCGCTCTTTTTCCACCATCGGCTTGGCGAAACCACCGACCACCCCGGCGATGGGGTGGATCGCCTTACCGGCGAACTTGTCGAGCATCATCTGGCCGAGCTGGCGCATCTTCACTACCTGGGTGGCCAGTTCCGGTGCCGCCTTGACCACCCCGATGACGTTGCGCACCGAGTAGTCACTGTCCGGGCCGAGGACGAAGTCGGGCGAGGCAAGGAAGAAAAAATGGAGAATCTTGTCGTTGATATGGGCCATCACCTGGCACATTTCCCGCAACCTGTGGCCGGTTTCGGTGGGGGTGACCCCGAAGGCCCCATCCACCGCCTTGTTGGCGGCGAGATGGTGCATCCACGGGCAGATGCCACAGATCCGGTTGACGATCCGCGGCACCTCTTCCGCCGGACGCCCCTCGATGAACTTTTCAAAACCGCGCAGGGACTGGATATGGAGGAACGCATCCTCGACATTGCCGTCGTCGCCGAGATGGATGGCGATCTTGGCATGTCCCTCTATCCGGGAGACCGGCGCGATTTGCAATACCTTTCCCATCTTACTCCTCCTCACTATGCCGTTTGTGGATCGGACGCAACAACCCATGTGCCCCGGAGAACCGGAGGATGGAGCGTCGGTCAACCACTGATTTGTAGTCTATACCGTTGCTGGCCAGGGCGTTCATCATATCCAGCAGCTGGTTACCGTCCTTGCGTACCGGGCCGAAACAGCCACGGCAGGGGACCCGGGCACTGATGCAGCTCGGCGCACCCCGCTTGGCGCAACCGGCGGCGGTCACCGGCCCCATACAGAGGTAGCCCTGTTCCAGAAGGCAGCGCATCTCCTCGATGGGGGCACCGGGGGTGAACTCGGCATTGGTGATGAACCGCTTGACACTGGACACCGCCCCCTTCCCCTCCCTTCTCGTCGGACAGCTGTCGCAGACGCTTTTCCCCGGCAGCACCGGCGGCCGCCCCTCAAGCAGGGAGACGATCACCTCGGCGATGTGGCTGGGGTTGGGTGGGCAGCCGGGCAGCTGCAGATCGATCTTCACCTTTTCGTCACAGGCGTAGACCCGATCAAGCGGGGCCGGCACCTCGATGTTGGGCACGGTCGCCCCCGGGTCGGTGGTGGTGGTCTGATAGATCTCCTGCCAGCTCTGTTCACGGTCCTGGCCGTTCATCAGCGCCGGGATGCCACCGTGGGTGGCGCAGGTGCCGAGGGCGACCAGCACCTGGCATTTTGCCCGCATCTCCTCTAAAACCTCGAGGTGTTCGTGGTTGGAAACCCCGCCGGTGACGATGCCGACCACCGCCTCGGGGATAGTCAGGGTAAGCCCCTCACCACACTGGCCAAAATATTTATGGTCCATCAACACCGGCGCGTGGACAATGTCGAGGGCCTCGGTGATGAGCGGGATGAGCTCCTCACCGATGTTGAGAATGGCGATTTCGCACCCGGAACAGGATCCGAGCCACTCCAAGGCTGTTGTCACTCCCATCTCGCTCTCCCTATTATGCCACCGTGGCATTTTCGCCATTGACCGGCCCGAGTTGCTTGATCCGGGCCGTCATTCTGGTTACCGCTTCGACAAATTTGTCCGGTTCCGCCGAAGAGACCCAGCTGAGATTGAACCGCTCACTCTCGTAGCCGAAATCCTCGAGCAGTTCCACCACCATGTTGGAACGGGCCATCGCTTTATAATTACCATCCAGGTAATGGCATTCGCCGAGGTGTCAGCCGAGCACCATCACCCCGTCGGCCCCCTGGGCGAGGGCGTCCATGACAAATTCCGGGTGGACCATGCCGGAGCACATCACCCGGATGATCCGCACGTTGTGCGGGTACTGCATCCGGGCGGTGCCGGCAAGGTCGGCGGCGGCATAGGAACACCAGTTGCAACAGAAGGCAACGATTTTTGGTTCAAAACTCATGGGTTCAACTCCTTCTCATCAATCTTTTAAGTGGGAAACTGGTGTCCTCAGCCCGCACCGGCCCCGGCGCCAGCCACAACTCCGCGACACCGCAAGCCGACCGCCAAACCGAAGGAGCCGGCATGGCAGCCAACCTCACACCGCCAGGGCCGCCTGGATCTGGGCGCTGATCTGCCGCATGGTGAAACCGGCGACATAGACTCCCCGCTTGGGACAGGTCCCCTGACAGAGGCCACACCCTTTGCATTGAGCCTTGTTGACCATGATAATCCGGCCGCCACCCTCTTCGGCACTCTTCTCCACCAGGGTGATGGCATGGTAGGGGCAGACATCGACGCAGAGGGCGCAGCCGTCACAGTAGCGCTCGTCCACCGCCGCCTTTACCGCATCAAGGGAGATTTCGGTCCTGGCAAGAAGGGTCGCCGCCCGGGCCGCCGCCGCCAGGGCCTGGGCCACCGACTCCTCCACCGGTTTCGGGTAGTGGGCAAGCCCGGCGACAAACATCCCATCGGTGGAAAAGTCAACCGGCCGGAGCTTGGCATGGGCCTCCTGGAAGAAGCCCTGTCCGTCCACCGCCACCTTGTACAGCTTGCCCAGATCGGCGGCATCGCCGTGCGGGCGGACGGCGGTGGCCAGGATCACCATGTCGGCGGTGATCCGCAGCGGCCGGTGCAGGACATGGTCCCACACCTCGACGTCGATCTCGCCGCCGCGGGCGGCCACCTTCGGTTTACCGTGCAGCTCGTAGTTGATGAAGATCACCCCGAGCTGGCGGGCCTGGCGGTAAAGGGCCTCGCGTTGTCCGTAGGTGCGCATGTCCCGATAGAGGATATAGACGTTGCGCTCCGGGTTTTCCTTCTTCAGGGCGATCGCCGACTGCACCGAGTGGGTGCAGCACACCTTGGAGCAATACATATGGTCGGCCTCGCGGGAACCGACGCACTGGATGAAGACAAAGCGTCTGCCACGGCGGACATGCTTTTCCTTCAGTTCGAACAACTTGTCGAACTGCACCGAGGTAACCACGCCGGTGATGGTGTCGTAATTGTACTCGTGCGGGATGTAGGACTCGCCACCGATGGCGACCACCCCGGCCCCATGTTCGATCACCTGGCTGGCACCGTCCCGACCGGTGACGGTGGAGCGGAAGTTGCCGACAAAGCCCTCGACGGCGGTGACCGTGGCCTCCCGGTGAACGGTGATTCGCTCGTTCCAGACAACCCGGTCAACCAGTTTCGCCACCTGGGTGGGGACATGTTCGCCGGACCAGGTGTGCTTGAGGTTGAGGGCATTGCCACCGAGGGTGTCGCTCTTCTCGACCAGATGGACGGCAAAGCCCTGTTCGGCCAGGTTGAGGGCGGCGGTCATCCCGGCCACCCCGCCACCAATCACCAGGCCACTCTGGGTGATCGGCACCGATATCGGCCGCAGCGAATCGCCGTAGGTGACCTTGGCGGCGGCCATCCGCACCAGGTCTCTGGCCTTGGCGGTGGCCGCCTTGGGGTTGCCGCCATGGACCCAGGAATCGTGGTTGCGGATGTTGGCCATCTCCACCAGATACTCGTTGAGCCCGGCCGCCTTCAGGGTCTCGCGGAAGAGCGGCTCGTGGGTCCGCGGCGTGCAGGCGGCGATGACGATGCGGTTGAGGTTCTGCTCCCGGATCCGTTTGGCAATCATGTTCTGGGTGTCCTGGGAACAGGAGAAGAGGTTCCTTTCGACATAGACCACATCCGGCAGGGTGGCGGCATACTCCTCGACCGCCTTGACATCGACCACTCCGGCGATGTTCGAACCGCAGTGGCAGACAAAGACGCCGATGCGCGGTTCCTCCCCCGAGACATCCTTCTCCTTGGGAAAGCTGGCCATACTGGTCAGGGCGAAGCGGGCCGGGGCGAGAAGATCAGCGACCGCCGCCGCTGCTGCCGACCCCTCGACCACCGACTGGGGGATATCCTTCGGTCCGGAAATGGCGCCGCAGGTGAAGATCCCGGCCCGGGAGGTCTGTACCGGTTGAAAGTCGGTGGTGGCGGCAAAATTGTCGGCAGTCAGCTGAATATCGGCGGTGTAGGCCAGTTCGAGGACATGCTTCGGGGTCTGCATGCCCACCGACAGCACCACCATGTCGTAGAACTCCTCCAGCTGCCGCCCCTGTTCGTTGACATAACTGAGACGGAGATCACCACCCCTGCCGTCGGTCTCTACCCCGTTGACCCGGCAGCGGACAAAACGGACCCCCGCTTCATCCCTGGCCCGTTCCAGATACTGGTCGAAATCCTTGCCATGGGTGCGCATATCCATATAGAAGATGGTGGTCTGCAAGCCCGGGACGTGGTCCCTGGCAATCACCGCCTCCTTGATGGCGTACATGCAGCAGACCGAGGAACAGTAGCGGTTGCCGCAGAGGTTCTCGTCGCGGGACCCGACACACTGCATGAAGGCTACCTTGCGGACCGGCTTGCCGTCGGAAGGGCGGATAAGGTGCCCTTCGGTGGGGCCGGAGGCGGAGAGGTAGCGTTCCAGCTGCAGGGCGGTGATGACGTTGGGGTAGACCCCGTAGCCCCACACCCCGGCCGGGGTCGGGTCGTAGACCTCAAAGCCCGGGGCAAGGATCACTGCGCCGACATTGAGGGTGTGGCTCTTTTCGCTGTCGTTGAAATTGATCGCCCCGGCGTCACACACCTTCTCGCAGAAGCCGCAGGCCCCCGGCTTCTTCAGACGGATACAGGAATCGGGGTCGATCTGGTACTTGAGGGGCACCGCCTGGGCATATTTGACATAGATCGCCTTGCGCTTGCCGGTGCCGGCATCGTACTCGCTGCCCACCTTTTTCGGGCACTTCTCGGTGCAGGCGCCGCAGGCGATGCACTTCTCCATGTCCACATAACGGGGCGATTCTTTCACGGTGACAGTGAAATCCCCGGCCATCCCGTCGATGGCGGTGACCTCACTGAGGGTCATCAGACGAATATTCAAGTGCCGACCGCACTCAACCAGTTTCGGCGCAATGATTCACATCGAGCAGTCGTTGGTGGGGAAGGTCTTGTCCAGTTGTGCCATGGCCCCGCCGATGGCCCCGGACTTTTCCACCAGGTAGACATAGTACCCGGAATCGGCGAGGTCGAGGGCGGCCTGCATCCCGGTGACGCCGCCGCCGACAATCAGCACCGCGCCCACTTTCTTCGTATCGAGCATAATGGCTATCTCCTCTCCATAGATATCTCTGTTGTCCACCCTGGGCCCTACTGCTTCTCCGGCATGATCAGGGAATCGGCAACGAGTTCCCAGATGTACTTCACCTCGATATCGAGATCGTACTCCTTGTTCAGCGACTTCATGATCTGGTCACGGCAGTTGTGGCATGGGGCTATCACCAGTTTTGCCCCGGACTCGCTGATCTGCCGGGCCTTGATCCGCCCGTAGTAGACCCGCTCCTCGCTGTAGGGCATCGCCCAGGCGCCACCGCCGGCCCCGCAGCAGTAGGCGCCGTTGCGGTTGGGGTTGAGTTCGCGAAAATCATCACAGCAGGCCCTGGCCACCGCCCGACCCTCCTCGAAATAGGCCTGACCAAAGGTCTTGAGGGACTTCCGTCCATAGTTGCAGGGGTCGTGGTAGGCCGTCGGTATGGCGTGGACCGCCTTGTCCAGTTGGATTCTGCCCTTCTGAATGTACTCGAGAAGAAGGTCGAAAACGGTGACGATTTTGAATTCCTTGAGGGCTTCGGGGTACCATCTGTTCAACCCGGACCGGGTTGCAAAGTAGGCGTGGCCTCACTCCGGCAGGAGCAACGCCTTGCAGTTCAAGCGCCGCATATTGTCGACGATCCGCCCGACCACGGTCTTCATGGCCTCGTCATCGCCGGAGAAGAGGCCCCAGTTGACCCCCTCCCAGTTCTCCGAGGCGATGGTCCACGACTCGCCGGCGGCGTAGAAGATCTTCCACCACCACTTCATGTCGTCCGGTTCGCCGAAGGGCTCCTTGGAGTTGACCGTCACCAGCAGCCGGGCGCCGTGTACATCGATGGGGGTCTTGAACCCCGGGCAGCAGTCCGCGGCCAGTTCTTCGCCCAGATCCTCGCAGAGAAAGATGAAGTCGTCCTTGGGGATGCCGAGGTTATTGCCCCGCTCCAGGCACATGGTGACCCCCTTGTGGATTGGTCCCGGCACCTCGGAGCGCTTGCGCATGCCGCGAATCCGCCGCATCAGGGCGATAATCTGGATATTGGCCGGACAGGCCTCCTCACACTTGGCGCACATGGTGCACTTCCATGGCCAGCTGGAGGCGACCAGTTCCTTATCCATGCCGAGCACCGCCATGCGCACGATCTTGCGCGGGTCAAGACCGTCTACCCCTGATATCGGGCAGGCACTGGCACAGGTGCCGCAGGTCAGGCAGCTGTCGGCCCAGGAAGGGTCGAGGGCGATGGCACTCTTCACCCCGGTCAGGAGCAGGGCCTCCTTCTCCGTCTCCTCCAGGGCTCCGAGCATCTTCGGGTTGACATGGTTGGAGGAGTGGACGTGGGGTTCACGGCCGAATTTTTCGCAGAGTTTCTGGTAATCATGAAACCGCATAAGATACTTCCGCCCTGGCCCTTCCTTGGCCGGCAACGTACCGGAATTGATCCAGTTTCTTATGGTGTTTCGATGAACCCCAAATTCTTCCGCGAGCTGGCTGACCTTGAATTCGTACATCATCGGTGCTCACCTCACTTGGTTGGTAATGAAAGAATTTGCGCTATCTTGGCAGACGCTTGGCGTACAGCCTGAGCCATTTCCGCAGAGAGACCGGGGGCGATCTCAGCGGGGATATGCCTGATCTGGGCGGCCAGGATCAGCACCTCGATGCCGGTATGGTCCTGGAGTTCCTGCAGGAGATTAACGGTGGGGAATTGGTGCAGGGAGAAGTCGTGGATCTTTTTCGCCGGTATCTCCGCCGGCACGATTTCGAACACCTCGCCGGGACGACGGTCGGGAAAATCCACCGCGTCGAGGATGATGATCCGCTCCGGCCGCCCCTCTTGGCTGAGCAGATAATCAAAGAGATATTCACGCACGCAGGTGCCGACATCAATGGCCTGGACCGATGGCGGCAGCTGGTACAGGTCGTTCAGTCGGTCAACCACGGCCGGCCCGTAGCCGTCATCGCCCATGATGACGTTGCCACAGCCAAAAACCATGCTCGTTGTGTCCATCGTGCCCTGTTCTGGTGGAATCTGCCGGGGGGTGTGCACCCTGGCGGCAACCACAGCAACAGGTCGACTTATGCAAAGAGTGCTTAATTGGCGTTTAATTTCTCGTTAAATACCATTGACACCCACCCCTTGCAAGGGCATTTTTCCCCATAAAAGGGGAGCATAAGGGACAGGCGTGGCAGAATAGCGAAAACACTAGCATAAAACGCACAACAATTTCGCATTCGACCACTCAATACCCCCGCGGGTTGGCCGACTGCCAGCGCCAACTGTCGGCACACATCCGCTCCAGCCCCAGCTCCGCCTGCCAGCCCAGTTCCCGCCGCGCCTTGCCGGGATCGGCATAGCAGGTGGCGATATCACCGGGACGACGGTCGACAATCCGGTAGGGAATGTCGCGACCGCTGGCGGCGGCAAAGGCCCGGACCATCTCGAGAACGCTGTAGCCCCGGCCGGTGCCGAGATTGTAGACCGCCAGCCCCGGCCCTCCGGCCAGGCGGCCGAGGGCGCTGACATGGCCACGGGCCAGATCGACCACATGAATATAGTCGCGGACCCCGGTACCGTCCGGGGTCGGGTAGTCGCCACCAAAGACCGACAGAAAGGGGAGATTGCCCACCGCCACCTGGGCGATATAGGGCATCAGATTATTGGGGATGCCGCGCGGATCCTCACCGATCCGGCCGCTGGGGTGGGCCCCCACCGGGTTGAAGTAGCGGAGCAGACAGATATTCCAGTCGGGCTCGGCCTGCTGGAGGTCGCCGAGAATCTCTTCGATCATCAGCTTGCTGCGGCCATAGGGGTTGGTACAGGAGAGGGGGAATTCCTCGCTGATCGGTACTCGGGCAGGGTCGCCATAGACGGTGGCCGAGGAGCTGAAAATCAACCGTTTGACAGCAAACTCGGCCATCACCTGGCAGAGAACCAGGGTGCCGCCAACATTGTTCTGGTAGTAGAGGAGGGGTTCGGCAACCGACTCCGCCACCGCCTTTTTGCCGGCAAAATGGATCACCGCATCAACAGCGGTGGCAGCGAAGACGGCACGGAGTGCCTCCCGATCGAGGAGGTCGACGGCATGAAAGTTGAGTCTTTCGCCGGTAAGGGCCTCCACCCGGTGCAGGGACTCCCGGCTGGCGTTGGAGAGGTTGTCGACCACCGTCACCCGGTGGCCTGCCTGGAGCAGTTCCAGGCAGGTGTGGCTGCCGATATAGCCGGCCCCGCCGGTAACAAGAATATCCATGACACCTCCAGAGAAGATTTCTCCGTATCCCGGCGTCGGCCACCGGATGGCCGCCTACCCAAGGAGAAAGGGGTTTTCTCCCGCCGGGAAAAGGGGTAGAGTTCCAGGTTGAACCGCAGTCGCCCCAACTGGGGGGAAGTATTCCAACCACCTACAAGAGCAGGAGGATTGTCCATGCCTTATGTCAACATTCGGGTCGCCGGGACCCTGAGCACGGAGCAGAAAGAGAAGATCAGCCGGGGCGTGACCGAGGTGATCGCCCGGGAAGCCAACAAGCCGCCGGAGAACATCCTCATCTTCATCGATGAGGTGCCTCACGGAAACATCGCCAAGGCCGGCAAACTGCTCAGTCCACCAAAATAGTCTCCAGGCCACCTTGAAAAAGGGTATTTCCGCCCAATCTCTGCGTTGAACAAAAACAATTTATCCTCGTAATATCAGATATATGACTTCGGCAAATTGTTTTCTTTCGCCTTGTTTTTGAACGGAAATTCAAATTTTTCAAGGCAGCCTCCAGCCGGCGCTTGTCCTCCGGCAGCAGTTGGCGGGAAAAATTGCTGCCGTTTCTCCGCAACCGGCTGGGGCCCGCCCGGCCGGCAGCGGCAGAGCCGACCTCCTGTCCGGGCCGGGACTGGGCGGAGCAAAAGGCCTGGCTGGTCCGGGCGGCCCAGCCAGATCGGCCCGGTCAAACCCATTCAGCGCGGTCAACTAATCAGCGCCAGATACTCCTCCTCGCTGAGTATCGGCACCCCCAGTTCCTCCGCCTTTTTTCGTTTGGCGGCACCAACCTTCTCGCCACAAACCAGCAGATCGGTCTTGCCGCTCACCGCCTCCCCCACCCGGGCCCCGAGGGCTTTAGCCTGCAGCTTCATCTCTTCACGGCTGCCGTGGCGCATGGTGCCGGTAAAGACCAGCAGTTTACCGGCCACCCCCGCCGGCTGCGGCGCCGACTCAGCCGCCGCCTCGCCTTCGGGTGAATCAGCCACCAGGTTAAAACCGAGGGCCAGCATCTGCCGCAGCAGCGGCGCCACCGCCGCCAGTCCGGAGACGATCGCCTCGGCACTCTTCTCGTTGAAGCCGGGCACGGCAACAATATCGTCCCGGTCGATGGTCAGCAGCCGTTCCAGAGGATAGACGGCCAGCAGCCGCTCGCAGTTGCCCGGCCCCATTCGGAATATCCCGAAGGCGGCGAGAAAGCGCCAGACCGGCAGTTCCTCAGTGCGGGAACGGAGAAGCTGGGCAACCATATTTTCCGACTGTTTCGGGCCAAAGCCCAGAGCAATAAAATCCTCCTGCCGGAGGCCATAGATCGCCAGGACCGAAAGGATCCCGCCGGCATGGATCTTGGCAATGGCGGCCGGCCCAAAGCCATCGGCATTACCCAGGGTCTTGAAGAAATGGGCCATGGCGTGGCTGATCTGGGCCGGGCAGCTCATGGTGTTGACGCAGTGCAGATGGTCCGCCTCAAAGACCAGAGTGGCGCCGCAGCTCGGACAGTGGCCGGGCAGTTCGGCCACCGCCGGACGGATGACCGCCTCGATCTTCGGAATAACCTCACCACTGCGGGAAAGGAGGATAAGGGTCCCGGGGCCGATCCCCCGCTCGCGCACCATCCGGTAGTGGTGGGCGGTCACCCGGCGGATCACCGCCCCGCTCAACCTGGTCGGCGCCACCTCGGCCACCGGGCTCACCCGGCCGGTACGGGAGGTCTGCGGGACCACCCGCAAAACCTCGACCTCGGCGGTGGCGGTGTTCTGTTTGTAGGCCAGCTGCCAGCGGTGGTGGTGGCGGGTGGCACCGAGGTGCGCCCGCAACACCGGGTCGCTGATTTCAAGGACCACCCCGTCGATATCGTAGTCGAGACTCTCCCGCAGTTCAGCTACAATGCCGGCAAAGCCGTCGGCCAGTTCCGACCAGTTCCCTTCCCAGGCGGGCAGGAGGGAAAAGGGGAAAAACACAGCCTTCCCCAGACGCATCGCCTCGGCGGCCGGTTTGTCCAGCTCCTTCTCGCGGATCAGGCTGGCCTGAAAGTTACGGGAATTATCGAAAAAGGGGGCCAGATGGCGGTGAAAATACTTCCGGCTGACCACGATCTCCCCCGGCCCCAGCCCCCGTTCACCGCCGGAGGCCACCTGCAGCCCCCGGGCAAAGGCCCGGCTGATGTCGGTGCCGCGGCGGCCGTCACCCCGGGTGTAGAGGGTCTGCCCGTCATCGTAGGCGGCGTAGCCGTCCAGCTTGGGGGTGGCGCGGAAACGAAGGGTGGAAAAGTCTCGGCCGGCCTCGGCGGCGGCCTTTTCGATCCTCTTTGCCCAACGCATAACGGCGGCAAAATCGTAGGCCTTGTCGGTGGAGAGCATCCGCTCCGGCAATTCGACAGTCTTCATTTCCGGAAAACTTTCCGGCTCCACCTGGTGGAGATAGGGGTGCTCCGGTTGGCGCCGGCGCAGTTCGGAGAGGAAAATCGTGTCGTAGGCATCGTCGCCGATCAGCTCCTCGCCGCCCCGGTAGAGGCAGTTGGCGGCCTGGAGAAAAGCGACCAGTTCCTCATCGGTGAGGCTGGCCGGGTCGACCTCCCCGGCGGCAATGGCCAGCAGCCGTGTTTCCGAGATCAGCCGGCCGACAGCGGCCAGTTCCGCCAGCAGTTGCCGCTGCCTCTGGCGCAGCTCTCGTTTCCCAGTAGCTGTTTTTCCCATCGCATTTTTTCCTGCGGTTTAGTACAGAACGTTTCAGGGTGGTAGACGAACCGGCAGTGCGCCGATGTTCCCCTTTTTGTACTCTCTTTTCCCAGCGACGACAAGCAAGGAACCGGAAACAATGACAACTCCCGATCTGACAGCCGATACAGAAGAGCGGAAAACAATCGATCTGCGCAGCGACACCGTCACCCGCCCCGGCGCCGCAATGCGCCAGGCGATGGCCGAGGCGGCAGTGGGTGACGATGTCTACCGGGACGACCCCACTGTCCTGGAACTGGAAGCCCGGGTCGCCGGGATGCTCGGTTTTGCCGCTGCCCTGTTCACCACCAGCGGCACCCAGGCCAATCTGGTCGGCATCATGTCCCACTGCGCCCGCGGCGATGAATACATCGTTGGCCAGACCGCCCATACCTACCGCTACGAGGCCGGCGGCGCGGCGGTGCTCGGTTCGATCCAGCCCCAGCCCATCGAGTTCGAAGCCGACTCCACCCTGGACCTCGACAAGGTGGCGGCGAAAATCAAACCGGACGATATCCACTTTGCCCGCACCAGGCTCCTCTGTCTGGAGGACACCCAGAACGGCCGGCCACTGCCCCTCCCCTACCTGGCCCAGGCGGCGGCCTTTGCCCGGGAGAAGAACCTCCGTATCCACCTCGACGGGGCCCGGCTGTTCAACGCCGCGGTGAGCCAGAAAGTGGCAGCCCGGGAGATCAGCCACCACTTCGACTCGGTGGCGGTCTGCCTCTCCAAGGGGCTGGGGGCGCCGGTCGGTTCTCTGCTCTGCGGCAGCGACGAGCTGATTGAACAGGCCCGGCGGTGGCGGAAAATGGTCGGCGGCGGTCTGCGCCAGGCCGGTATTCTTGCCGCCGCCGGACTCTACGCCCTGGACCACAATATCGAGCGGCTGGCCGACGACCACGACAACGCCGCCCGTCTCGCCGCCGGCCTGCGCCGTTTCCCGGAACTGTCGATCCCGGAGGGCGCACAGCAGACCAATATGGTCTTTGTGCACACTAGCGAAGCGACCATCGCCGCCCTCACCACCTTTCTTGAGGCACGGGGAATCATCATCCGTGGCGGCGCCACCACCCGGCTGGTCACCCATCTGGATGTCAACGCTGACGATATCGACCGGGTGCTCGCCGCCTGCACCGCCTTTTTCCAGGGCTGAGCGTACAACCAGGAAGGCTGGAGCAGCCAGGGATCACCCTCCGCGCTTCTCCTCCAACTCGTGCCAGCGGTCGTAGAGCCGTGCCACCTCCGCCTCCGCCATGGCCAGCTCCTGCCAGCAGGCGGCCAGGGCCTCGGCGGCCGAGGCCACCCCGCTTTCGGCCATCCTGGCCTGCAGCGCCGCCACCTGCTCTTCGGCGGCACCGATCTTCTCCTCGATGCCGTCGTACTCCCGCTGGTCCAGGTAGGAAAGCCGCCCTTTACCACCGGCGGGGGCAGCAGGCACCTTCACCTCCCTGGCCGGAAGTGCCCCCTCCTCCCTCTCCCTGGCCGCCGGTTTGGGAAGATCGGCCAGCCACTGGCCATAGTCGGCGTAGTAGCCGACCCCATCCTGGCCGCCGAAACCGAGGAGACGGTCGCAGAGCCCCTCGAGAAGAAAACGGTCGTGGGTCACCAGCACCAGGGCCCCGGGAAACTCCCGCAGGCTCGTCTCGAGCACCTCCAGGGAGGGGATGTCGAGGTCGTTGGTCGGCTCATCCAGGAGGAGGATGTCGGCCGGCTGCCGCATCAACCCGGCAATCAGAATCCGGGCCTGTTCGCCGCCGGAAAGACGGCCGACCGGGGTCTCCAGCTGATCCGGGCGGAAGAGGAATTTTTTCGCCCAGGAGACCACGTGCAGAGAGCGATCGAGGTACACCACCGAATCTCCTTCCGGGGCCAGGGCCCGGCGCAGGGTCTGGGCCGGGTCGATACTCTGCCGCCCCTGCGTAAAGACCACTATCCGCACCCCGTCGGCACAGCGAAGAGTGCCACTGTCGGCAGTCTCTGCCGCCGCCCCGGCGGCACCGGCGAGGATGTTGAGCAGGGTTGACTTGCCACAGCCGTTACGGCCGAGCAGACCAAGCCGACTGCCCGGACCAAGGGTGACATCGACCCCGGCAAAGAGCGTCTGTCCGCCATATCCCTTACTCAGGCCGACCCCTTCGAGCAGTTTTTTGGTCTTTCGGCCGGTGGCGGCAAAATCGATCTCGACACTGGCACCCGACCGGTTGCGCGCCTTCACCTCGGCCAGCTGCTCCTGGAGCCGGTGCGCCTCGTCGATCCGGTACCGGGCCTTGGTCGCCCGTGCCTTCGGCCCCCGCCGCAGCCACTCCAACTCCCGCCGGGCCTTGTTGGCCAGCCGCTCCTCCTCATCCAGCTGACCGGCGAGCACCTCGTCGCGAAGCTCCAGGAAACGGCTGTAGGGTCCCTCTGCCTGCAGACTCCCCTCCGGGTACACCGCCGACAGTTCAACAATCCGGTTACTGCAGTTTTCGAGAAAATGGCGGTCGTGGCTGACCAGCAGCCAGGCCGCCGGCGCCAGTGGCCCGGACAGCATCTTTTCCAGCCAGAGGATACTCTCGATATCGAGGTGGTTGGTCGGTTCGTCCAGCACCAGCAATTCCGGGGCAAGGAGCAGGGCCCGACAGATTGCCAGTCGTTTACGCCAGCCGCCGGAGAGGCTGGACACCTCCGTCACCCCGGAGACAAAACCGCCCCGACTGAGCAGGGTATCGACCCGGTTGTGCCGCTCTGCCTCGCTCAGTTCGCTCCCCTCCAGGGCGGCTAGCAGGTTGCCGGCCACCGAGGCTGACTCGATAAACCTCTCCTCCTGGGCAAGATAGCCAAGGCGGAGAAACCGGCGCCGGTCGATCTGGCCACTGTCCGCCTCCTCAAGACCGCAGATGATCTTCAACAGAGTGGATTTGCCGGAACCATTGGGGCCAATGAGACCGATACGGTCGCCGCTCTCTATGGTGAGGGTGATATTGCGGAAGAGCTCCTGGGCACCGAAGGATTTGCTCAGTGCTTTACAGAAAATGAGGTGGGCCATAGGGGATAATCCTGAGCAGAAGAAGGGGGCTGGTCCGGCAAGAACCGAAAGAGAAGCCGGACGTTTAGAAAATAGTCAACAGATACAACGGGTTCCCTGACCAGCCCGGAAGCCGGCAAGGTCTTTTTGTTGTTGCGTTATCGGGCCTGGCACAGTATAAGCAGAAAGGGTTCCGCAAGGCCGGTTCCACTGCCGGCTACCGGACCCGATTCCAGTGTATTCAAGCCGCCCCCGGACAATGACGGAGGTGGCGATGGAGGGTGTGATAGCATACTTCTCGTTCCGGTGCCAGCCTGCATTTTCCGGTACCGCCATAACCGCACTCTCCGGCGACGGTGTTTCACAGTTATCCAACTCTGCAACAGTCAGGAGAATGTCTGAATGGACGAGCAAATCCATATCATCATCACCAGTGACCAAGGCAGGGTGATCACCTGGCTCTGCCGGAAAAACAGGCTCCGGATGGCTCTCACTCTCTCCCTGTTTCTCCTCATCATTCTCTTCTCCGCCAGCATCTTGTCCTTCTCCCTGTTCCAGAAAAACCGGCGCATCGACGACCAGATGGTGGAACTGCACGAGCAGCTGCGCAACAGCGCCGAACTCTACACCGAGCAAAAAAGGCGCAACGAGGAACAACGGTTACAATTGAACCTTCAGCTGGCCAGCCTGGAACTGGACAACGCCCGGCAGGCCGCCGCCTTCCGCGACGAAAAGGAGACCCTGATCTCCACTGCGGTGAGCGAACTCAACGAACGCAGCGAACTGATCGAAAAGATCGTCAGCAGTATCGGCATTGAAGTGGCCAGAGAAGAGGAGGCGAAAAGAAGGGACACCAAAGGCGGCAGCGGTGGCCCCTTCGTCCTGGAAAAAGACGGCGAGCATGACGAACTGCTTTTCAAGGCCGACAACTATTTGAAAACTATTCAGTTTCTGCCCTTTGGCAAGCCCCTGGAGGGAGAGATAAGCTCCCGCTTCGGCAAGCGCCAGGACCCGGTGAACGGCAAAACCGCCTTCCACACCGGGGTCGACTTCCGCAGCCAGAAAGGCGATAAGATCCACGCCACCGCCGACGGGGTGGTCAAAAAGGCCTTCCGTAACGGCGGCTACGGCAACTATCTGCTCATCGACCACGGCAACGGCTACCAGACCGGCTTCGGCCATCTCCACGCCTTTCTGGTCCGCCCCGGCGAACAGGTGAAACGGGGGCAGATCATCGCTCTGGTGGGTGATACCGGCCGCTCCACCGGCGCCCACCTCCACTACGAGATCAGCCTGAATAAGAAATTTATCAATCCCTATGATTTCATGCAGCTGGCATCAGCTGCCGACACCGGGACCAACTAATGGGGAGAACTGACCACGATGGGAATGTTTGGCAAACCAGTCGATGCGGAACAGGAAATGAAAAAGGTAGAAAGCGAGGCGATCTCCTCGATCATCGACAAAAGCATGACCCTGAAGGGGGAAATTTCCTTCCAGGGCAAGGCCCGCATCGATGGCACCATCCACGGCAACATCAAGGGGGAGCATCTGGTTCTCAGCGAAACCGGCCGGGTGGTCGGTGACATCACTGTTGCCTCCTTCAACTGTTACGGCAATCTTGAGGGGAACGTCACCGCCGGCATGCTCACCGCCAGGAAGAACAGCTCGATTAACGGCCGGCTGGAGGCGAGCAGCCTCACCGTCGAACCGGGGGCGATTCTCCAGGGCGAGATAAAGGTTGCCGTGAACAAGAACGGCCCGGCCACTGCCCCGAACGCCACGCCGGCAGTTGGTAAAAGCAGCGCCCCACCAGCCGACAAGGCAGCGGCGAAGTAAGTGCCAAAAAGACAATCCTCAGGCGGTGCCGGCATACCCCTGGTTCAGCCGACGGTGGCCAATCTCCTCCGCTGCCCACAGTGCGGCAATGAAAGCGATTTCTTTGAAGTCACCGATGATGTTGTGACGACCACCTACTACACCCAGAACAGCGACGGTAGCTTCAGCATCAGCCATCGCAACTCCGAGTCACTGGGTGGGGTTCGGCTCTTCTGCGGCAACTGCGAAGAGGACCTGACCAGCTTCCACCCGCGTTTTGTCGAGATGATCTTCTGACCACCGCACCCCAGTTGTCGCGGCACTCTCCCGGTTCGTACCCCGGGACATGCGCCACCGCCAGCCGACGGCCGGCCAAGCAATACAGTGGTGAACCGGAAACGAAAACAGGGGGAGAAACCTGCAACACAGGCTTCCCCCCCTGTTTATGCAGCAGGGGTTGGCAACGGCGGATAGATCAGACGCAACCCGTCGGTTTCGGCAGACCGGCCATTTTACAGGCTCCCTTGCCAGGTCCGGAGGGGAAGAGCTCGTAAATTCTCTTCAGGGGGAAGCCGGTGGTCTTGGAGAGGATACGAACCATCGGGGCGATCCCGTTCTTCTTGTAATATTCCTGCAGGGCATCAATGACTTTCTGGTGCTCATCGGTCATCTCGGAGATACCCTCAACGCCTTTTACGTAGTCAACCCAGTCCTGATTGAAGTCATCGCCCTTGAGCAGGAACCCATCCTCATCTACCTCGAAACTGCTGCCATTGTGGTCGATAGTCGGCATTGCATACCCTCCTTTAAATTGTATTAGTAGTATTTGATAGCTTTCGCCGTTATAATAATCCGGTCACTGACAAGTGCTTATTACTATAGCCGATACAATTTGTCAAGTGAATGACAAATCATTTCCGATGCCGGGAACCGCCTTAAAAACCCTAAGAAAATATGCAGTTAGCCCCTATAAAACACCCACCAGGAAGTCGCAGTCCCGCCATCTGGAAGCGCCGCCTCCTGCCCGCACCACGCTGCTGACGACGGGAAAAGAAAGCTGTCGCAGCCCCTGCCCTAGCCTCTTGCGGACGGTGCCAAACACAATACCTGTTTGGTTGCATATGTCCACGATTTTTTTTTGCCGGCGACAGATTTCCGGGTGCTGGGAGATCTCCACCCACAGCGCCGGGCCGGACGGCGGTTGGCGGGCGGCCGGGGGAGGATTTTTCTTGCAGAGGGCATCAAGAAAGAGTAAATCGAACCCGGGCGGGACTACCCTGCCTCCACCCCTCTCCCCTCAATACATCAACCCATCAACCCAAGCCCCGACGGTAGCCATGCTGCAGATACTCCGTAAAAAGGCCCAGTCAACCTTCATCCAGATCATCGTCGTAATCATCGCCCTGGTCTTTATCTTCTGGGGGGTTGGTGCCAACCTCGGTGGCGACCGGCAGACGGCACTTACCGTCAATGACGAGGAGATCACCTTCCAGCAGTTCCAGGTGGCCTACGACCAGGCCTACCAGCGCCTGAGCGAGCAGTTCGGCGGCACTCTCCCCAAGGGTCTGGCCGACTCCCTGAACATCAAACAGCAGGTGATCGACCAGTTGATCCAGACCGCCCTGCTCCGCCAGGGTGCCGCCGCCATGGGGCTGACCGTGAGCGCCGAGGAGGTCCGCCGGACCATCGAAGGGATGGCCCAGTTCCAGGAGAACGGCCAGTTCAGCCTGGACCGCTACAAGGAGATTCTTGCCCTCAACCGGATGGCGCCCACCAAATTTGAAGAGTCACTGCGCCACGACCGCCTGGCCGAGGTGGCCACCCGGGCAATTGCCAGTTTTGCGACGGTCTCCACCGATCTTGAGGTTCGGGAGATTTACGGCCGGGTCAACGAGAAGGTTGCCGTGCGCTACCTGACCATTACCCGGGACGCCTTCCTCGACAAGGTGACAGTCGACGATCAGGCCCTGACAGAGTGGTTTACCACGGCGCAGGAGAACTACCGGAGTGCACCACAGGTGCGGCTCAGCTACCTCAGCTACCCCTTCGCCGAAATTGCCGACCAGATTACCATCGATGAGGAAAAAGTTGCCGCCTGGTACCGCGACAACCAGGCCGACTTCACGACCAAAGAACAGCGGCGGGCCAGGCACATCCTGTTCACCGCCAGCCAGGACGACCCGCCGGAGCTGCACCGCCAAAAGGCGGCCCGAGCTGCCGAGGTCCGAGAAATGGCCATGGCCGGTGCCGATTTTGCCCAGCTCGCCCGAGACCACTCGGAGGAGACCGCCCAGGATGGCGGCGATCTCGGCTATTTTTCTGCCGGCGAGATGGTGCCCTCCTTCGACCAGGCGGTCTTCTCCCTGCAACCCGGGGAGATCAGCGAGGTGGTCACCACCCCGTTCGGTTACCACCTCATTCGCCTCGAGGATATCCGCCCGGCACAGGTGCGCGAACTGGCCGAGGCCCGGGAAGAAATCATCGCCCTGCTGCAGCGGCGGGAGGCGGAGGGGATGGCCTTCCAACTGGCCAATGCGGCCTACGAGGGGATCATCGGGGCGGGAAGCCTGACCGCCTACATCGACAAACACCCCGAGGCGCCCCTTCGGCAAAGCCAGTTTTTCGACCGCCAGACCGCCCCACCGGAACTGCGCGACGACCCGCAGCTGCTTAACGCCGCCCTCAACCTCAAAGGCGGTGAGCTGAGTTCCCTGCTCAAGGGGGAGAACGGTTACGCGGTGCTCTTTGCCGAAGAGCGCAAGGAGCCGGAACTCCCCGCCTTTGCCGATATCCGCACGACCCTGGCCACCGACTACCGCAAGTTTCGGGCCGCCGAGATGGCCGCCGAGGCCGCCGAAGCAGCACTCACCGCCCTGCAAGGCGGCCGGGACCTGGCGGAGATCGCTGCCGAGGGTGGCTATACGGTCGAGGAATCCGGCCTGCTCGGCAAGACCCGATCCAGCCAGGAGTCCGGCTTCCCGGCGGAACTGCGTGAGGATGCCTTCCTCCTCTCTGCATCCTCCCCCCTGCCGGAAAAACCGGGCAAGGTCGGTGATGATTATTACCTCTACCGCTTTGTCGAACGGGAACTGCCGACCATGCCCGACGACCCGGCGGAGACCGAGCGGTACCGGAGCAGTCTGCTGGAGTTCAAACAGCAGCAACTCCTCACATCCTGGCTGCAGCACCTCCAGGGCGAGGCCAAAATCACCCGCAACCAGGCCCTCTAGGGCCAGAGACTCAGGCTCTTCTTCCCCGGTCGGCGGCCTCCCTGGAGTGCCGGCCGACCGGCGGTCCTGGCTGCTCTTCGTCAACCTCTGGTTCAGCGCTGGCCTGGACCACCCGTCGTACCCCCTCGTGGGATATCCGAAAACCGTACTCCTCCTGCAGCCTGCCGGCGATCCGGCGATAAGAACAGCGTTCCTGACGCAGGGCAATGATCACCCGGATCAGCTCCTGTTCCTCCGGATTGTCCACCAGATAGCCTTCGTCATCGACCCTCCGGCCAAAGGGGACCGGGCCGCCGAGATATTTACCGGCCTGACGACGCAGCTGTTTGCCGGCCCGAATCGCAGTGCCCCTTGCCACCCCGCCGCTGTCGACCAGGATGGCGAGAAGTTTCTGCACCAGTGCCGCCGGCCCCTCTGAAACCACCAGACGTCTCTTCTCGGGCAGCGAAATATCACCACCAAGATCGGCTACCAGGAGCGACACCCCCTCCCTGCTAAGCTGCTCGAGGAGAAGGCGTGACTCGGCCAGTTCGCCGAAAAGCCAGGCCGCTTCCAGGGTGACGATACTGTCCCCGCGCCGGCACTGCCGCAGCAGCCGACGGCCACCTTCCCGTCCGGAAAAGGGGCCGGTCGGGTTCTCCCCCCGCTCGACCACAAGCTCGTCCAGCGATAGACCAAGGGCGGCGGCGTAGTGCCGCAGGGCCACCAGCCTGAGCTCTTCGGCGTTTTTCTCCGCATGGCAACAGAATATATAGCCATAAACCGCCATCTTCCCTCCTCTTGGCCCACTCTTGATCTCTTCTCGACGCATCATGGTGCGCCATGGCGCACCCGTTGTACATCACCCACCTCACCCCCGGCAATGCTGCCGCCGGCCCTCATCCCGACGAGGGGAGGAGGCCGGCAGGGCAGGAAAGGGGCGGCAGATCCGGAGAGATTTTGGTTCTCATCGCCAGCAGACAGTGCTATAGTGCCCTCTTGCCCCTTCCCCCCGCAAGAAAAAACGTACCGCCACCAGGAGAGAATGTCCGCCGACCGCCGTCACGCTGCTCTGTCGTCCCTTCCCGAGCTTCTCGATCAATACCGGAAACTCAACCAGTTCGAACAGGCCCTGCTGCAATTTCTGTCGGTCGTCTGCGAACCGGCCCACACCACCCTGATTGTCAACTGCCTGCGCCGGCTGGAGTTGAAAAATCCCCGCGGCAACAAGCCAACCGCCGCCAATCTCGCCCATTATTTCAGTAAATTTGAACAGCTCGGCCTGCTCAATCGGGAACGGCAATGCGCCCCGGAGATCGTCGAGACACTCACCAGGTTGGCCATCGGCGAGGGCCGTTTCGAGAAATTCGCCGAGGTAGTCCAGAGCGAGGCACCGGTCTCCTACTACTACGGCAAATGGAGCATCCGCTGCTGGCGGGCAGTGCGGGAGATGCGGATCGGGGTGTACAGCCAGCGCTTCGACCTGATCGAGGACGCCACCGCCTTCCTGGCCAGCCAGTGTGGCGCCTTGCTACCGGGTCCGCCACCACTGGTCCGGGTGTTGACCTCCCCCTTCGACCGGGAGTGGTTCCGCAGCCTGCCGGTCTCCTTTCAATTTTCCCTCTGCAACACGCTCCTCCACTACGGCCGGGCGGAACTGGTCGACTTTCCCGAGATGATCGCCTTCCTCGCCGACCCGGCCGAGTTTGCCGAGCTGAGCGATGACGAGCGCCTGCCCTTTCAACGCCTGCTCTTCATCGAACTGCTGCTGCGCGGCCAACTGCACCAGGCCGACGAACTCCACCAGGCCCATCCGGACGCCTTCCGGGGTACTGGTGCCGGCGGCAGCCTCCTCTTTCTCCGCGGCAAGGGCGCCGCCGCCCTGGCAGCCTTTACCGATGACCTGAAGTTTCTCGAGGCCTTCAGCCGGGGAGAGCGAGTGGCCTTTTTCGGCCCCTGCGGCCTGCTCTACATCCTCTGCCGTCTCCAGGAGGGTGGGGAGGCCGACTACCCCGCCATTGCCGATGCCATCGGCACCGCCCTCTCCCTGTTCCGCGAGGTGCCGGAAAATGACGCCTACCGGGCCCTGGCGGCAGTAATCAACTCTCAGCTCAACCGTGGCCAACCGGACGAAGAGATCCGTCTGCCGGAAGGGGTGGCGCCCACTGCCCTCACCGTCGCCTTCACCGCCCTCGGCCAGTACTGGCAAAGCCGTTCACTGGACAACCGGGTGGAAGAGACCCTGGCGGCCTTTGCCGGCCGGGCGGTGGCCAACGGCTTCCTCTTCTTCGCACTCATCTACCAGGAACTGCAGGCGGCAATCGGACCGCAGCCGGGGCAGCCGGGGCAGCCGGGACAAGGCCGGGAGAGGCTGAGCGCCCTGCGGCAGGCGACCGGCATGGTCCCCCTGCTGCCGATCCTCGAACCGGAAGAACCGTGGAAACGGAGCCTGCAGGCGCTGATCTTTGCCACCACCCGGGAGAGTGAGGAGCCGCTGTCACGCACCCGGCTGGTCTGGCTGGTGGATTTTACCGCCCGGGGCATTTCTGTTTCCCCTAAAGAGCAGAAACTGAGCCCGGAAGGGGAGTGGAGCAAGGGGCGACCGGTCTCCCTGGGAAGGCTCTACCACGGTGGCCAGTTGCAGCCGCTCACCTCCCAGGACCGGCTGATCGCCGCAGCCATCCAGAAGGTCGACAGCCCGGAGACCAACAGCACCAGCTTTCACCTCCTCCTCGACCGGGCCCTGCCGGCGATGGTCGGCCACCCCCACCTCTATCTGGCCGAGTCGCCGCAGACCCCGGTGGAGTTCACCGCCGGCGAACCGGAGCTGCTAGTGGAGGAACAGGGCGAGAATCTGCTCATCCGCTTCGCCCACCCGATCACCGCCGATACGGTGAACTTCGTCCGCGAGTCGGCCACCCGGGTGAAGATCATCACCATCAACGACAGCCACCGCCGGGTGGCCCAGATCACCGGCCGGGAGGGGATCAGCGTGCCGGTCTCGGCAAGTGCCCAGGTGCTCACCGCCATCGGCAATATCTCTTCGTTCATGACCGTCCATTCGGTGATCGCCGCCGACTCCACCATCCGCAAGGCCGGCGACATCACCTTTGTCGCCGCCGACCCCACCATCTATATGCACCTGCTCCCCTTCGGCGGTGGCTTTCGCCTGGAGATGTTCGTCAAGCCGTTCAAGGAGGGGGGGCACTACCTGAAGCCGGGCCAGGGGGTGGAAAACATCATGGCCGAGGTCAACGGCCGCCGCCTGCAGACCCGCCGCAACCTCGCCCTGGAGGAGGAAAAGGCCAGGGATATCGAAGAGCTCTGCCCGATCCTCGATCTGGCCACCGACCTCGAACAGGAGGGAGACCGGGAGTGGCACCTCCAGGATCCGGACGATTGTCTGCAGGCCCTGATGGAACTGCAGGCGATCCGCGACAAGGTGGTGGTGGAATGGCCGGAGGGGGAGAAACTTGCCATCAGCCACCGTGCCTCTTTAGAAAATCTCAACCTGAAGATCCGCACCAACCGCCAGAACTGGTTTGCCCTGAGCGGCCACCTGCAACTCGACCAGGAACGGGTGATCGGTCTCCGGGAACTGCTCCAGAGGGTGCGTTCCTCCTCCGGCCGGTTCATCGAGATCGGTGCCGGCCAGTTCGTCGCCCTCACCCAGGAGTTCCGCAAGCGGCTGGAGGAGATCAACCTCTACCACCACGACGAAGAGACGGACGACAGTGCGGTGGTGGTGCACCCGCTGGCGGCGCTGCAGCTGGAAAAGATCGTCAATCAGGCGAAAAGCGATACCGACCACGGCTGGCGCCAAATGTTGCAGCGTATTCACGCCGCCCAGGAGAGCAAACCACAGCTGCCCTCGACCCTCCAGGCCGAACTGCGGGTCTACCAGCGAGAAGGGTTCGAGTGGCTGGCCCGGCTGGCCGAGTGGGGGGTTGGCGCATGTCTCGCCGACGACATGGGGCTGGGCAAGACCCTGCAGTCGCTGGCCATCGTCCTCAAGCTGGCCGCCAGTGGCCCCTCCCTGGTCGTGGCGCCGACCTCGGTATCGACCAACTGGCAGTCGGAGGTACACCGCTTCACCCCGACCATCAGGGTCCACTTCTTCAGCGGCCGCGACCGTCGGGAGACCATCGCCAGCCTGGAGAAGTTTGACCTGCTGATCACCACCTACACCCTGCTCCAGCAGGAGAGCGAATTGCTCTCCTCGGTCCCCTGGCAGGTGGTGATCCTCGACGAGGCTCAGGCGATCAAGAACTCGGCCACCAAGCGCTCACAGGCGGCCATGGCCCTGCAGGCCCGCTTCAAGCTGATCACCACCGGTACACCGATCGAAAACCATCTGGGCGAACTGTGGAACCTCTTCCACTTCATCAACCCCGGCCTGCTCGGCAGCCTGAACAGCTTCAACGAACGCTTCGCCATCCCCATCGAGCGGCATCAGGACCGCGAGGCCAGACTGAAACTGAAAAAACTGATCCGCCCCTTCATCCTCCGTCGGATCAAGTCACAGGTTCTTGACGAACTCCCCTCCCGCACCGAGGTGACCCTGGAGGTGGAGATGCATCCGGCCGAGGCCCATTTTTATGAGGCCCTCCGCCAGAACGCCATCGATATCCTGGAAAACGCTCGGGACCGCAGGGGGCGCCATCTGCAGATTCTCACTGAAATCATGCGCTTGCGCCAGGCCTGCTGCAACCCGCGGCTGATCGACCCGGCCAGCACCATCGAAAGTTCGAAGCTGCGGATCTTCGCCTCGGTGGTCGACGAACTGCTGGCCAGCCGCCACAAGGCGCTGGTGTTCAGCCAGTTCATCGGCCACCTCGACATCATCCGGGCCCATCTTGATCGGCAGAAGATCCGCTACCAGTACCTTGACGGCGGCACCAGCAGCAAACAGCGGAAGATCCGGGTCGACGCCTTCCAGGCCGGCGAGGGGGATCTCTTCCTGATCAGTCTGAAGGCCGGCGGCCTCGGCCTCAACCTCACCGCCGCCGATTACGTCATCCACATGGACCCGTGGTGGAACCCGGCCATTGAGGACCAGGCCTCCGACCGGGCGCACCGCATCGGCCAGACAAGACCGGTCACCATCTACCGGCTGGTCTGCCGGAATACCATTGAAGAGAAGATTGTCAGACTGCACCAGGAAAAACGGGACCTCGCCGGCAGCCTGCTGGAGGGGAGCGATATCAGCGCCAAGATGAGTTCGGACGACCTGCTGCAGCTTATCCGCAACAACTGATCGACTTCACCCCCTTACGCACCAACAAGGGCCGGCCACATAATCGTTTACCGACAGGCAGTAAAAAGGCTGCAGAACCTGGAGCTAACCATCCTGTGCGCCAGGTTGGTTCAGGCAGACCGCCGCGAGCTTGAGTAGGCCCTCTGTGTAGTCTGACCGGACGAAAATGGGGCGCTGGGGAACAGTTACCCGTTCACTGGCCGCCGGTAGTGGTTGATTATGGCGCTGATCAGCTCGGGGATGGTGTGCTTGTCCGGCTGCACGTGCACCTTCAACCCCATGTCGGTGACCGTCTTGCCGGTTATCGGACCGATGGCGGCAATATCCACCCCGGCAAGGAGCTGGCGCAGCTCCTGCTGATCGCTCGGGGCCAGCATGGCGATGAAATTGCGGACGGTGGAGGAGCTGGTGAAGGTGACCATCTGCACCTTGCCTTCGGCCAGTTCCTGGCGCAACCCTTCCCGGTCCCCTTCTGCCGGACAGTTCTGATAGACCGGGGCGACGGTAACCTGGGCGCCGGCGCCGCGGAGGGTTTCGGGGAGGATTTCCCGGGCGTGCAGGGCACGGGGGATGAGAATGTTGCGCCCCTCCACCCCCTGATCGAGAAGGCTTTCCGCCAGCCCCTCACCGGTGAAGACGGTGGGGATCAGGTCGGCGTTGACCCCGTACTGGAGAAGCAGATCGGCGGTGCTCTTGCCGACCACGGCGATTTCCGGCCCGCGCAGATCACGGGCATCCATCCCCTTACTGTAGAGGCGGGCAAAGAAGTACTTCACCCCGTTCAGGGAGGTGAAGAGAATCCAGTGGTACTCGCGCAGCCGCTCGAGCTCCTCGTCGAGGATGGCGTAGGAGTTCACCGGCTTGATATTGATGGTCGAGAACTCGAGGCAGTCGGCACCTTGCTCCTCCAGGCCGGCCACCAGCTCGCTGGCCTGCTCGCGGGTGCGGGTGACGATGATCTTTTTCCCAAACAGCGGCCGTTTCTCGAACCAGTCGATGGTCGAGCGGAGCTTGACCACTTCGCCGACGATGATCAGTGACGGCGGCCTGATCCCTGCCTCCGCCACCACTCGGGTGATGGTGGCCAGGGTGCCCACCACCGACTGCTGTTGCGGGGTGGATGCCCAACGCACCACCGCCACCGGGGTCTCCGGCGAGCGGCCGTGGCGGATCAGGTTGTCGACAATCACCGGCAGGTTTTTGATGCCCATGTACACCACCAGAGTCCCCACCCCGGTGGCCAGCTTGGCCCAGTCGATGTTCGAGCTTTCCTTGTTCGGGTCCTCATGGCCGGTGAGAAAGGCCACCGAGGCGGTATAGTCGCGATGGGTGATGGGAATGCCGGCATAGGTGGCGGCGGCGGTGGCCGAGGTCACCCCGGGGACCACCTCGAAGGGGATTCCCGCCTCGTGCAGGCGCTGCACCTCTTCACCGCCCCGCCCGAAGATGAAGGGGTCACCCCCCTTCAGCCGGACCACGTTCCGGCCGGCGGTGGCGTAGGCCACCAGCATCTGGTTGATCTCATCCTGAGTGTGGCTGTGCTTGCAGTTGCCCTTCTTGCCGACGTAGACCAGTTCTGCCCCGGCCGGCGCGTGCCGGAGCAGCTTCTTGCTGGCCAGATAGTCATACACCACCACCTCCGCCCGCTCGAGCAGCGTCCGGCCGCGCACGGTGATCAGGGTCGGGTCGCCGGGACCGGCGCCTACGAGGTAGACTTTGCCGATCTTGCCTTGGGTATCTGTCTTCTCTACCATAAGTATTGAGGTTGTGAAGGGACTCCAGGACGGGATTGCAGGTTTGGGGTCACCCCCACGCCTGCACCCCGGCGACGCCTTGTCAACTCAGTCACGTCCTACAGCTGACTCATGATCAGTTCGGTCACCTCGCCGATGGAGGCGGAACCATCCACGGAGATCACCTTCGGGCCGCCGGCGTTCTTGAAGTAGTTGACCGCCGCCATGGTCCCGGTTTGTTCGTCATAATAGATATTGTGGCGCTTGTTGATCGCCACCTCATCCTGGTCATCGGCGCGGGTCTTCAACTCGCCACCACAGACCCGGCAGACCAGTTTGCCATCTTTTTCCACCGGCTTGATCGCCTCGAAGGCGATATGGTTGGGGTGGTTGTTGTCGTTGACACAGAGACGCCGACCCATGATCCGCTCCTTGGCGATCTCCCGGTCGAGAACGATCTCGATCACGTAATCAAGGGCCAGCCCCTCCTTCTCGAGAGTCTTGGCCAGGGTGATCGCCTGATCCTTGGAGCGGGGAAAACCATCGAGAATCCAGCCAGCCCGACAGTCCTCTTTCTGCAGGCGGGCCACCATCATGGGTATGGTGATCTCATCCGGCACCAGGTCGCCCCGGTCGATATAGGCCTTGGCCTTCTTGCCGAGTTCGGTGCCGCCGCCGATATGTTCGCGGAAAATCGCTCCGGATTCGATATGGGGAATGTCGTATTTCTTCTGAACGATGGCACCCTGGGTGCCCTTACCACTCCCGTTCGGTCCGAATACCAGAATGTTTTTTCCCATGGTCTGACTCTCCTTGTGGTTATGGGTCTGAACGGTCCTTAACGGACCAGAATATTTGCTGGTCTGTCGTCACGGCCACCGCCCGTGGCCCGGCCCGGCCGGTAATCGGGCCATTTCCACTTGTCAAGGCGAACGGCCACCCGGCTCGGCCACAGCGAGGGGGGGGACGCAACAGGGTGCATACTATAGACTAAAAGGTTGTCCCGGGCCATAAAAATATCTCTGTATCACCCACCCCACCCTGTCGCCGACTCTACCACCAGGCGGTAAATCGCACCCCTTTGCTTTTGACTTTCCTCGGGAAAGGGAGTATTTTCAGCGGCAACTTCAACCGCAACCTCAACCAGGTACCGCACCAATGACCAGCCAGGAAATACGAGTTGGGCTGATCGGCTTCGGCACGGTCGGCAAAGGCCTCGCCCATGCCCTTCTCAGCCAGCATGATCGCCTCCGCCAGCGCTCCGGGATCAGCTTCCGCCTCGCCACCGTCGCCGATATCGGCATCTCCGGGCTGCCGGAGGAGTTCAGTGCCAGCCGTTTCAGCCGTGACGCCCAGGATATCTTCAACGACCCGGAGATCGATATCGTCGTCGAACTGATCGGCGGCATGGAGCCGGCCCGTACCTTCCTCCTCGAAGCGATCGCCCGCGGCAAGCATGTGGTCACCGCCAACAAGGCCCTCCTCTCGGTGCATGGGCGGGAGATCTTCCAGGCGGCGGCGGCGAAAAATGTCGAGGTCGGTTTTGAGGCCAGCGTCGGAGGCGGCATCCCGGTGATCAAGGCGCTGAAGGAGGGGCTGGTGGCCAACCGGATCGACTCGATCATGGGGATCATGAACGGCACCGCCAACTACATCCTCTCGCAGATGACCGACCGTGGCGCCCCCTTCCCGGAGGTGCTCAAGGAGGCGCAGGTCCTCGGTTTTGCCGAGGCCGACCCGACCTACGACGTGGAGGGGATCGACACCGCCCACAAACTGGCGATTTTGATGACCATCGCCTACGGCCTGAACGTCCGTCTCGATGACATCACCATCGAGGGGATCTCCAGTATCGAGCCCATTGATATCGACTTTGCCAGAAAGTTCGGCTGCCGGATCAAGCTGCTGGCGATCAGCCGCAACCACGGCAGCCACATCGAGGCCAGGGTCCACCCCACCATGGTACCGGAAGAGCACATGCTCGCCACCATCAACGGGCCGTTCAACGGCATCAAGTTCCGCGGCGATACGGTCGGCGATGTCCTCCTCTACGGCCAGGGGGCCGGGATGCTGCCCACCGGCAGTGCGGTGGCCGCCGATGTGGTCGATATCGGCCGCAACATCGTCTGCGGCTCGGTCAACCGGGTGCCGGCCCTCTCCTACCTCCCCGAACATCTGGGCGAACCGACCATCACCCCCCTGCAGGAACTGGTCTGTCCCTACTACCTGCGGGTCTCCGCCCTCGACCAGCCCGGCGTGCTGTCGACGATCACCGGTGTCTTCGGCCGGCACGGCATCTCCATCCGCTCGATGATGCAGCAGGGGCGTGACGCCGGCGAGCCGGTGGACATCGTCTTCCGCACCCACCGGGCGGTGGAGGGGGCGGTGGCCCTGGCCCTTGCCGAGATCGATGCCCTGCCGGTGTGCACCGCAGCGACGGTGAAGATCCGCCTGCTCAATCCGGAATAGGGAGGGGATGTGAAATATCTCATCCTGGTCGGTGATGGCATGGGCGACTACCCGCTGGCCGAGCTGGCCGGCCGGACCCCGCTGCAGGCGGCCGACATCCCGATGATGGATGAACTCTGCGGCAAGGGGGAGCTCTTTCTCACCCACACCGTGCCGGAGGGTTTCCCGCCGGGCAGCGACGTTGCCAACATGAGCCTGCTCGGCTACGACCCGGCCCTCTACTATACCGGTCGAGCGCCCTTGGAGGCGGCGGCCATGGGGGTGCGCCTCGATGATGGGGAGATCGCCTTCCGCTGCAACCTGGTGACTCTCGACGGCGATGATGATGGCCGCTGGACCATGCGCGATTTTTCCGCCGGCCACATTGACAGCGGCGAAGCCGCCGAACTGATCGCCGCCCTGCAGGCCAGCTGCGGCAGTGGGCGATTCCACTTCCATCCCGGGGTTGGCTACCGCCACCTGCTTGTCTACCGCGGCGAGCACCCCGGTTTTGTCACCGTCCCGCCCCACGACCACATCGGCAGGGAGGTCACCAGCCACTTTCAGGCCTACCTCGCCCACCCGGAGTGGCAGGCACTGCTTGAACAGGCGCGGATCACCCTGGCCGCCCACCCGGTCAACCAGCGCCGCTTCGCCGCCGGCAAGAACCCGGCCAGCCTCATCTGGGCGTGGGGAGAGGGCAAGATGCCCAGCCTCCCCACCCTGGTCGACCGCTTTGCCATCAGCGGCACGATGATCAGCGCCGTTGATCTCCTCAAAGGGCTGGGGGTGCTGGGTGGCCTGGATATCGTCAACGTCCCCGGTGCCACCGGCTACCTCGATACCAACTACGCCGGCAAGGCCGAGGCAGCCCTTGCCGCCCTGCGCCGGCAGGATTTTGTCTTCGTCCACCTCGAAGCCCCGGACGAGGCGGGCCACCAGGGTCTGCTGACGGCGAAGATGCAGGCCATCGAGGATTTCGACCATAAGATCGTCGGCCCCATCATCACCGCCCTGCGCCAAAGCGGCGAGGAGTTCCGGGTGGTGGTGGCCATGGACCACTTCACCCCCCTCGCCCTGCGCACCCATGTCGCCGATCCGGTTCCGACCCTGCTCTACGACTCGAGGGAGATTGTCGCCGGTTCCGGCCTGCCCTTCAGCGAGCAAAGCGGCCGGGAGCACGATGCCCGGGTCGGAGGCGCCCTCAGAGCCGGCCACCAGCTCATTGACAGGCTGCTGCAACGCCCACCGGGGCAATAGGGTTTTTTGGGCACGGGGAGACAACGGTCAAGAGGGCCACATCAGGGGCACAGTGCACAGCCCACCGCACACGACATTGGGTGCAGCAGAGGAACTGCCGACATGGCCAAAACCATCCACCACAGCACCATCCGCGTCATCTACGGCGACACCGATGCCGGCGGCGTGGTCTACAACGCCAACTTTCTCCGCTACTTCGAGATCGGCCGAACAGAACTGATGCGGGAGAGGGTATGCAGCTACCGCACCATCGAAGCGATGGGGCTGATCCTGCCGGTCACCGAGTGCTGGGCCCGCTACAAGGCCCCGGCCTTCTACGACGACCTGCTCACCGTCGAGACCTGGGTGGAGGAACTGGACCAGGTGAAATGCCGCTTTGCCTACCGGGTCTGCCGCCGCGAAGAGGGCCAGGAGCGGCTGAAGCTGCTGGTCAAAGGCTACACTGTCCACGTCGCCGTCACCCGCCAGGGGCGGCTCACCCGCCTGCCGGCGGAGATACTCGACAAAATCGCCCTGCTCCTCTGACCTCGACGGCATCGCGCAGCTTTACTTCCCAGCGTCGGCACCACTCACGGCGCAGCCGTCGGTGGAATAATCCCCCCCCGCCACCATCCCGGCAGCATCTCCCCGACCACCGTGGCAGGCAGGCCTGCCGTACTCCGGCCACGGTGAGCTGGCCACTGTGGCCACAATAAACTATTGACATTCCCGCCCGCGGGTGTATAGTAGGCGCCTCATGACGCGGGGTGGAGCAGTCTGGTAGCTCGTCGGGCTCATAACCCGAAGGTCACAGGTTCAAATCCTGTCCCCGCTACCAAAAAATCAAGGGGTTACAAGCTGATTGCTTGCAACCCCTTTTCTCGTTCCTGGACTTGTAACCGCATTGTAAGCGATATTTGTCAATCGAAAAATCCGAGAAGCCCTTTTCTTTGACAACTACTATTTGTCCTCCCCTCGGTTAGATGGTGGGCGGTTTTCTTCCCCCACTTATTTTCATTTCCGGAAACGCTAATGTCTCCCATAACCAACCAAGATGAGAACGTTACTACGGAAAAAAAGAAGGGCGATCTCGGCCAAATGCGGCAGTGACTTCGGAAAACTGACCACCATGAGCAAAGCAGTGAACTCCTGAAAGGCGGCAAGGATCTGTCACGGAGTTGTGTGTGTTTGGTTCCAATGTACAGTAGACATCTCATCTTGGATTTCTTTAGCACTTGCGAAAGGTGTTCTTTGGTAAGCTCTTCATTGCAGTTGCTCCATTTCTGAACAATTTTCTGCTATTAGCCGATACTATCCTCTCGGGAATAA
>JAABSV010000043.1 GCA_011390165.1 Desulfobulbaceae bacterium | reverse complement strand
CAGGGTGGCGGGAAGTTCCTTAAGCACATCGACAAAAACCAGCAGCAGGGCGCTGAGCAGACTGCCGCGCAGCAGTGGGAGATGGATTCTGGCGAGGACTCCGCCGGGGGTGAGTCCCAGAGAGCGACCAGCCTCGTCGATCGACGGTTTGATTTTGGCCAGGGCGGCCTCGACCGTGTGCAGGGAAACGGCGAGAAAGCGGACCAGGTAGGCAAAAAGCAGGGCCGCCACGGACCCGCTAAGCAGCAGGCCGGTGGAGAAATTGAAGCGGTAGCGCATCCAACTGTCCAGGGTGTTGTCGAACCAGGCAAAGGGAATGATCACCCCGATGGCAATCACCAGCCCCGGAATGGCATAGCCCATTCCCGCCAGACGAACCGAAAAATTGACCAGTTTGCCTGGGCGAAGACGTTGCCCGTAGGCCAGAAACAGGGCAAGCAGCAGAGTGAGCAGTGCAGCTGCCACGGCAAGAAAAAGGCTGTTTCCGACCAGCACCCAGAAATCCGTATCAATGGCGTGGCGCCAGGTCTGCAGGGCCCAAAGGGTGAGGCGGCCGACCGGAACGAGAAACCCGAAGAGGAGAGGAAACAGGCAGACGGTAAAGGCCGCGGCAGCCTGCCAGCCCCGCAGGGAAAATTTGGTGATTTTGCGGTAGCGTTGGGAGGTATGGTGGAAACGGGCCTGGCGCCGGGACCAGCGCTCGAGGACAATGAGCAGCAGCACCAGGCTCATCATCAGCCCAGCCAGTTGCGCGGCGGCAGCCTGGTCGCCCAGGCCGAACCAGGTGCGGAAGATCCCGGTGGTAAAGGTAGTGACCCCGAAATACTGGACGGTGCCAAAATCGGCCAAAGTCTCCATCAACGCCAGGGTCAGACCGGCGATGATGGCCGGACGGGCCAAGGGCAGGGCCACAGTAAAAAAGGAGCGCCACGGCCCGCTGCCCAGGGTTTGGCTGACCTCGAGAACACATAGAGACTGCTCGAGAAAGGCGGCGCGGGTGAGCAGATAGACATAGGGGTAGAGCACCAGGGTCAACATGGCCACCGCTCCCCCCAGGGAGCGGATCGGCGGGAACCAGTATTCGCCATAACCCAGGTCGAACCACAGCCGCAGTGTCGACTGGATCGGGCCGGAAAAATCGAGCAGGCCGGTGTAGGTATAGGCGATGATATATGCAGGCATCGCCATTGGCAGGAGGAGCAGCCACTGGAACAGGGTCGATCCGGGGAATCGGCACAGGGTGCAGAGCCAGGCTGTGCTGACCCCGATGAGCAGCGTCCCGGTACCGACCCCGGCGACCAGCAGGAGAGAGTGGCCGACATACTCGGGCAGTACGGTTGCGGCCAGATGATGCCAGACCTCGCCCGCCGGCTCGAAGACCGCGGCAACCACCACCAGGATCGGAATGGCGAGAAACAGGGCGGTAAGGGGAACGCTTAGCCGCCAGATATCCGGCCAGCGGGAGTTGGTGCTGCCGCCGGCCGGTTGCCTGTTGGTCGGGAGCATCTACCGCCAGCCTGCTCGATCCATAAGCCGAACTGCTTCGGCGTTATGTTCTCCGAGGAGGGCCAGGTTGAGGTCGTCGGCGAGAAACTCTCCCCAGCCTGCCAGGATCGGGCTCATCGCTGTTCCGGGTCGAACCGGATACTCAAAATTGGCCTCGGCATACCAGGCCTGGGTCTGTTCACTCACCATAAATTCGAGCAGCTTCTTGGCGTTGTCAAAATTCTTGGCATGCCGGGTCACTCCAGCGCCGCTTACATTGACATGTACCCCCCGCTCTCCCTGATTGGGCCAAAGAATAGCGATTTTCTCGGCGGCGGCACGATCTTCGGCCTGTTCGGAATTGAGCATCCCCCCTAAATAATAGGTGTTTGCCAGGGCCAGATCACACTGGCCGGCAGCGACCGCCTTGATCTGGTCCCGGTCACCCCCCTGGGGCGGCCGGGCGAAGTTGGCTACCAGGCCTTTGGTCCAGGCTTCGGTTTCCGCCACGCCCTGTTCGGCAATCATCGCCGCGACCAGTGACTGGTTATAGACATTGTCAGAAGAGCGCACGCAGATTTTGCCTTTCCAGCGAGCTGTGGCGAGATCAGCGTAGCTGACAAGTCCGGCGGTATCGACGCGATCAACGGCATACATGATCGGACGGGCACGCATCGACAGGCCGAACCAGTGCCCCTGGGGATCGCGATAGGCGGCGGGTACTGCCTGTTCGAGGATCTCCGATTGAAGCGGCTGGAACAGACCCAACTCGTTGGCACGGTTAAGATTGCCGGCATCAACGGTCAGCAGGATATCAGCCGGTGAATTGATTCCTTCGCTCTGCAGACGCTGCACCAGAGCGTCGGCCTTACCGGCAACCAGATTGACGGTGATGCCGGTCTGGGTCGAGAACTGGTCGAGCAGGGGTTTGATCAGCACCTCCTGGCGGGCGGAGTAGATGTTGACCTCTTCAGCGGGTGCTGTGCTTGAGAGGGCGAAATACAGCAGAGTTCCACATAACAGTGATTTTCCAATGGCTCCCATTTTGTTCCAAACTCCTTGTTGGTTTGTGTTTTCCACCTGCCCATTCTCTTTGCAAGAGTGGCCGTGACAGGGGTACCTTTGTAACCGAGACAAAAGAAATGCCGAGGTCTTTTGTGCGACAGAGTGGTCCTTTTAGCGAATTCGGTCATTGCTGTCAAGTGATTTTGTAAGGGGTTCCTAATTTAATAAAGGGACTTTTACAGTATTAGGGCTCTTCCGGTTTCACCTTGGTGAACTTTCATCTTGACGCAAATCGGCAAGTAGTCTGCAGTTGCCGGCCTATATAGGGTATACCCCTATATGCTATAATATTGATTTCCCTTCATTGCCAAGGCGTTAAGAGGAGTGAAAATGGGATTGTGTGGAACGGACCAGGACAAGGAACGGTTGCTGAAGAGGCTGCGGCGGATAGAAGGTCAGGTGCGCGGCCTTGCTGCCATGGTCGAACAGAACAAGGACTGTATCGATGTGCTGCGCCAGATAAATTCGGTATCCGGGGCCCTGCGCGGCATCTGGACGCAGATCATCGGTGATCATCTTCGCGGCTGCATCAGTAACTCGCTGCTTCAGCAAGATGAAAAACTGATTGATGAATTTATGGAGCATCTCCGCAAATTACGCTGAATAAAGGCTGATGACACAGCGGTTTATGGGTGATTGAAAATGTCTATCTCAAGGAAGAGGTCGGGGCGATGATCGGCCGTTTCACTAAACTGGGCGTCTACCAGGAACTGTTGCGGAGCAGAGATTGTATCAAGATCGGTAGCGGTGCGCTGCTGGCGCTGTCGGGATTTTTGCTCGGAATCTGGTGGCCGGAATTGGCGCAACTGTCGCAATGGCTGATCCTTGCGGCACTGGCCATCAACGGTTTACCGATCATTGTCGGTGCAGTCCGTGGCCTGCTGGAAAGGCGGGTCAACGTCGACGAACTCCGTGCCCTGGCAATCATCGCCTGTCTGATCAACGGTGAACTGCTGACCGCAGCGGTGGTGAGCACCATCATGGTGCTGGGCGCCCTGATAGAGGAGGCAACCGCCGAGTCGGCCCGTAAGTCTATCCAGGCCTTGATCAAGGTCTCCCCGAAGACTGCGTTGAAACTGGTTGACGGCCGGGAGCATCGACAGGCGGAAATATTCGGCGAAATCGCTGTCGCGTCTTGCCAGCGCCGCCTGCTTTTCTCTTTCCCGCCGTTGCGGGTATTTGGCAATATCACCGATGCGGGCGGCGAGCCTGGTTGCCCGAACCCCCTCGCGGACATCATCTTCGTTGGGTAGGGCCAGGTGCTCGGCCGGGGGCATGATGTTGCCGGCAATTTCATCGCGTTGGCCCAACGTTACGGATTTGCACCGTATTCCCTTTTCACCCCCGGTGTTTTTCCGGTGGCGCCATGGCAGATATGGCAAACTACGGGAGGTTTTTTACTCCGTTTCGGCCGGAATGTACAGAGGAGGATGGGGGTAATTACCGGGGTGATGGCCTCCTTAATCCTTCTCGCTATCCCTCATTCCCGAAAAATGGTATAAGGTGTTGGATTTTCGAAAAACGGCCGCTACAGGCAAAACACTATCAGCGCATTCGGGCCGCGAGGCAGCGAAAAATCCATCCCCACAAACAGGCCGCCATGCGTCATGGTGGCCGCCACCACTGCGGCGCAGCGGAAAAAGATTGCCGGACTGCGTTGGCTTGGAAGTACAGGTCAGGAAAGTGTACCAAGGAGAACACCATGAAGCTCACCCACAAGAAAGTTCCGGTCGAATTTCTCGCCGCCCTGCCGGAGGGTATCAAGTATGTCCAGAAAGGGGGGATGGACTTTCTGGTCATCGAACAGCTGTACTGCCGGGAGGGCCACAGCCTGATGGCCGAACATGTCCGGCTACACGGCGAACCGTCGATCTGTCTTGATGCCAGAATCGGCAGCCAGCGGGGGCGGATATTCGTCGATGCCTACTGGGGCAGCCATGATAAACTGTACGGGTTTCTCCCCCGGGAAGACGACCTGCACGCCATCACCGAAGCCCATTGTCCCCATTGCGGCATCACCCTGCTGACCGAGCGATGCTGTTCCCATGACGGCTGTGGCAGCAAGGAGGCCATTCTCCTCAATCTGCCCGGTGGCATCAACAGCATCCTGGTCTGCGCCAGACACGGCTGTCCGGACCACGAGTTGATCATCAAGAGAATGCCCGAGGCAATCACCAGCAAGCTCAGAAAGATCAACTACTTCAGTGAGTCTTACGATGATATGTTTCAAGGCATCTGACCCCCACTGCAGCGGATAGGCAACGGCACGAACGGCACGAACGGCACCACAGCCACTGGAATGGCTGAGCATGGCTGAGAATGAAGGGGGAGGGGCATCTCTCTCATGGCGGACTGATTTCCGGCTGGTAAAATGCCAGCAAAGGCCAAAAGGTAGGCAACATGGACAGTCAGGAAAAGAGTTATATCGAGATTGACCCGGCCCGGTGTAAAGGCTGCGCCTGCTGTGTCGTCGCCTGCCCCAAGGACTGTATTCAAATCGGGTCGGAGATCAACCAGATGGGCTACCAGTTTGCCCGGTTTGCCGTGCGCCAGTGCATCGGTTGCGGCCTCTGTTTTTATACCTGTCCGGAGTTCGGGGCGATAACTGTCTACACGCTGCCGCGCAAGGGGGAGTGACATGGCACAGCATCTGCTGAAGGGCAACGAAGCGGTGATCTACGGCGCCCTGCTCGGTGGCGCCACCCACTATTTTGGCTATCCGATCACCCCGGCCAGCGAAATCGCCCATGCCGCCGCCGACCTCTTCCCCCGCTGCGGCCGCCAGTTTCTCCAGGCCGAATGCGAGGTTTCCTCGATCAGCATGCTCTATGGTGCAGCGGCGGCCGGTGCCAGGGCGATCACCGGCTCCTCCGGGCCGGGGCTGTCGCTGATGGCCGAGGGGCTCTCCTATCTCGCCGCCTGCGAACTTCCCTCGGTGGTGGTCGATGTGCAGCGGGCCGGCCCCGGCCTTGGCTATATCTGGCCGGAGCAGGCCGACTACAATTTTATCGTCCACGGCGCCGGCCACGGCAGCCAGAGCGGCGTCGTCCTCGCCCCCAACTCGGCCCAGGAGATGTGCGACTGCGCCTACCGGGCCTTCGCCCTGGCCGAGCGCTACCGCTGTACGGTGTTCATTCTCGCCGATGCCTATATCGGCCAGATCATGGAACCGGTGGAATTGCCGGTGACCCTCCAGGCCAACCCGGTCAAGGAGTGGGCCCTCTCCGGCGATGCCGCCGGCCGCGGCAACCTGATCACCTCCATCTTCATGAAGGTCGAGGAGCTGGAGGAGCGTAACCGCCTCCTGCAGGAGAAATACCAGCGCATGGCCGAGGAAATTGTCGACTTCGAGGAGGTCGAGACGGCCGATGCCGACTATCTCTTTGTCGCCTATGGGATCAGTTCGCGGCTCTGCCACTCCGCCCTCCATGAATTGCGCCGAAAAGGGATCAGAGCCGGCATGCTTCGCCCGAAAACCCTCTTCCCCTTCCCGGGGAAGAGGCTGCAAGAACTGGCTGGGCAGGTGGCCAAGATAGCGGTGGTTGAACTGAGTAGCGGCCAGATGGTACGCGATGTCCGCCTGGCAGTGGCGGGCAGGGTGCCGGTGGAACTCTATAACTGGATGGGCGGCCGGGTA
Source organism: Desulfobulbaceae bacterium (assembly GCA_011390165.1). Lineage (GTDB taxonomy): Bacteria > Desulfobacterota > Desulfobulbia > Desulfobulbales > Desulfocapsaceae > Desulforhopalus_A. Next base: position 25,827 of record JAABSV010000043.1, on the reverse strand, counting down.
CCGTCGACCACCGAGATCGTCCAGCGCCTGGAGGACTCCCTTGCTGCCGGACCGGGGAGGAGCCGATAATGCAGAGCATGAAACATAGCATAAAACACCAGAAAGCCGGATCGCTCTATGCGACCTTTGAACGGAAGGGGCCAGGTGCAAAAAGCAGCCACTACTGTCCCGGCTGCGGCCACGGCACCGTCCACAACCTGATCGCCGAGGCCATCGACGACCTGGGCATCCAGGACCGGGTGGTCTTCTGCTCGCCGGTGGGCTGCAGCGTCTTTGCCTACTATTACCTCGATGTCGGCAATATTCAGTGCGCCCATGGCCGGGCGCCGGCGGTGGCCTCGGCGATCCGCCGTACCCACGAGGAGGCCATAGTCATCTCCTACCAGGGGGACGGCGACCTGGCCGGCATCGGTTTGAGCCAGATCCTCCATGCCGCCAACCGCGGCGAGAATATCACCGTCCTGTTCATCAACAACGCCATCTACGGGATGACCGGCGGGCAGATGGCCCCGACCACCATCCTGGCGCAGAAGACGATCACCACCCCCGCCGGACGTACTGCCGCCAACGAAGGCTTCCCTCTCCACATGGCCGAGTTGATCAACACCCTGCAGGCGCCGGTATTCATCGAGCGGGTCTCCCTCGGCACCGCCGCCAAGGTGATGCGGGCGCGGGCGGCGATCCGCAAGGCATTGCGCTACCAGACCAAAAAGAAGGGGTTCTCCTTTGTCGAGATCCTCTCCCCCTGCCCGGTGAACTGGAAGATGACCCCGGTGGAGGCCCGGCGCTGGCTTGAAAACAGCCTCGAGCCGGTCTTTCCGCCGGGCAATCTTCGTGACCTCCCTAATGCTGCACCGGCGGCACTGGGTGCACCGGGGGCACCAGGGGCAACGGGGGTATCGGGGGCAACGGGGGCACCAAGGGTGCCGGGGGTATCGGGGGCACCAGGTGAACCTGCGACACCGGGGGCAGCGGAACCGGTAATCAGCCAAAAAGCGGCCACGAAGAGTGAAAGGGATATCCTCGAGATACTCGGCGCGAACAGTGAGCCGCTGCCCACCGGCACCGTCAGCCTGGCGGAGGAGCAGAACGTCAAAATCGCCGGTTTCGGTGGTCAGGGGGTCCTTTCCACCGGCATCCTGCTGGCCAACTGCGCCATCGCCGAAGGGCTGCGCACCACCTGGCTGCCTTCATACGGTGCGGAGATGCGGGGCGGCACAGCCAATGCCAGTGTCAACATCTCCCACGAGGCGATCGGCGCACCGATTGTCTCGCAGCCCAACGTTCTGCTGGCGCTGAATTTGCCCTCCCTCGACGCCTTTGAAGAGACGGTCCGGCCGGGTGGCCATATCCTGGTCAACTCTTCACTGGTCCCCCGCCAGGTGCGGCGGGGCGATCTGCATGCCTGGTACATTCCGGCCACCGACATGGCCAATGCCCTCGGCACGGTACAGATCGCCAGCGTGATCATGGTGACCGTCTACGCCCTGATCAGCGGCGCGATCACCATCGACACCCTGCGCCGGGTCATCCCCCTGTCGATCAAGCGCAAGAGCCTGGTCGATATCAATCTACGGGCAATCGATGCCGGCGTTGCCTGGCATCGGCAGGAGTGCTGTCAGGATTTCGGCCGCCCCCGCCTTCCCCACGTTTCCGTTGCTGGGGGTACCGCACCAGGCGCTACCTCTGAAGAACCTCCCGTAGCTTCGTCTCAAGATCCTTCAGCGTAAACGGCTTCTGGATGAAGTGCACCTCTTCGTCCAGCATCCCGTGGTGGGTGATGACGTCGGTCGTGTAGCCAGACATGAACAACTGATGGATGTGCGGATGGATGGACAGCAAGTGTCTGGCCAGGTCGCGGCCGTTCATCTCGGGCATGATCACATCGGTCATAAGCAGATCGATACGGCCGGGGTGTTCCTGGGCCAGATGGATGGCTTTGCCTGGAGTGTCGGCGGTCAGCACGGTGTAGCCCATCCTCTGCAGCATCATCTTGGTCATGGCCAGGATCGCCACTTCGTCCTCCACCAGCAGGACGGTCTCGCTGCCCTGCGCCGCTGCTAGCAGCTGGTTTTCCTCCGTTTCAATCTCGGTTTTCAGCACATGGCGCGGCAGGTAGATCCTGAAGGTGGTGCCTTGGCCGGGCTCGCTGTAGACGTTGACGAAGCCGTTGTTCTGTTTGACCACGCCGTAAACCGTGGCCAGGCCCAGCCCGGTGCCCTTGCCCATCTCTTTGGTGGTGAAGAAGGGCTCAAATATCTGCGCTCGTGTCTGGGCGTCCATGCCGCAGCCGTTGTCGCTCACACTCAGCAGGACATAGTCGCCGGGAACAAAGCCGACATTTCGGCGGCAGTACTCCTCGTCGAAGGTGGTCTTGTCCGTCTCGATGGTCAACTTGCCCACGCCAACGATGGCGTCTCGGGCATTGACGACGAGATTGGTCAGAATCTTTTCGATCTGCGCGGTGTCCATTTTGATCGGCCAGACGCTCTTGCCAGGCTGCCAGGCCAGGTCGATATCCTCGCCGATGAACCGCCGCAGCAGCTTGAGCGTGTTCTCGATGCTCTCGTTGAGGTCGACCACTTTGGGGGCCACGATCTCCTTGCGGGCATAGGTCAGCAGTTGGTGGGTGAGGTCGGCCGAGCGCTTGGCTGCATCTTTTATCGCCTTCAGGCTGCCGTGCAGTGGTTCGTCCCAGGCGACCTGTTCCAGGGCCATCTCGGTATAACCCAGGATAACCATCAGCATGTTGTTGAAGTCGTGGGCCACGCCGCCGGCCAGCCGACCCACCGATTCCATCTTCTGGGCCTGAGCGAGTTGGGCCTGCAGTTTTTCCTGGTCCGCCTCGGCCCGCTTGCGCTCGGTGATGTCGCTCAGTACCATACGGCATAGGGGCGCACCGTCATCCGCCTCGGCAACGGTTCCCGTCAAATTCGCCCAGATGAGGCCGCTATCCGCTTTGACCAGCCTCAGGTCACATTTCTGAGGGACGCCCGTCTCAAAAAGTTGCTTGCGCTGTAGGTAATAGATGTCCTGGTCCTCTCTGCAGATGAAGGAGGAGATGGGCTGCATGACCAGTGCACTTCGGGTCACTCCCAGCAGGGTGGCGGCGGTGAGGTTGGCCTCCAGGATCAACCCTTTCTCAGACAAGGTGCAGTAGCCCACCGGGGCCAGGTCATAGAGGTCGAAATAGCGCGTCAGCCCGGCCTCGATCCGGGCCTGGGCGCTGCGAAGTTCCTCGTTCTGCATCTCCAGTTCGATCTGGTGCACCCGCAGCTCGTGGAATACCTGCTGGATCTCTTCAGGGGTACGAGCGGAGAGGCTTATCGGCTCCATACCCTGGGTTTGCTCCTCGGCCCGTTTGCGCAGTGCCAAGGCATCAACCGACTTTTGCCTGGAACCCTGTTGTCTGTCGTTCATGCCTTTTTCCCCTCTTGCCCTTTTTCCTTCAAGGGTTTGATTGGTGGCAGCGCACGGGTGGGCCCGTTGGAATCGCGCCAGACTGTATGGAGAAAAGTTTTCTCGTTCTCATCAAAGCGAGTCATCGTGACCTCGACGAGAAGAGGCTCGCCGTCCGTCCGGCAAAGCTGCCAATCGAACCGCGCGCTGCCTTCCGACAGGCAGCGGGAGACTATTTCTTTGGCCTTTTCTCGGGAAAGGCGCCCATCCGGCTGGCGCTCCGGCGACAGGCTGATCGTATCGGCGGCCAGCAGTTGCTTCCGGGTCATCCCCAGCAGGGCAAGTGCCGCCTGGTTGCCTTCGAAAAAGCACAGGTCGAAGCCATTTTTGCCGACTTCAATGACGATTTGGGCATCCGGCGACAAATCGAACAGCGTGCGATATTTTTTCATGAGCGCCAGGCGAGCCTGTTCAAGCTGCTTGTATTCGGTGATGTCCATGATGTTGCCGATAACACTGGTGACCTTTCCGTTCTCGACCACAGGGTGGGATGTCGTGCGAATAAAAAGCCGGCGTCCCTTGGCGGTGGTAAATGGAAATTCCAAATCATAGGGTTGGCCCTCCTCCAGGCAACGTTGGAAAGCAGCCAGGACTGTCGGACGATCCTCTGGAGCATAGCATTCCGCGCTCCGGTTGATGTACTCCAGCGATTGCGGTGCCATCTCAGCCGGTACAAACTCATGGATCCTGTACATTTCTTCCGACCAATAGATGGTTTGTGTTGCGATGTCCAACTCCCAAGCACCAACCTTGCTCAGGCGCTGGCTGGCATTCAGCAGATCTTCGCCTTTGCGCAGCCTCTCTCGCAGTGTTCGCGCCTCGGTAATGTCGACAAAGGTGAGCACCCCACCCTCAATGACGTTGTCCATAGTGCGGTACGGTTGGATGCGCATGGTATACCACCGTTTTTCGAAGCTCTGCACGTCAAGTACCTTGGGGATCAGGGTAGAAAGCACCCCTTGTATATCCTCTACCAGGCTCTCGTAGCCGGGCAAGTTGGAGACGATGTGGGCCACCGGCCGCCCTACGTCACTTTGGATCAAGTTGATGATTTTGGTGGCGGCGGGGGTGAAGCGCAGAACGCGCAACTGATGGTCGACAAAAACCGTGGCGATGCCGGTGCCGGCCAGCAGATTGTTCATGTCGTTGTTTACCCGCGACAGGTCGGCCACCTTGATCTGTAACTCGGCGTTGACCGTAGCCAACTCCTCGTTGACCGATTGCAACTCCTCCTTGGAGGTTTCCAACTCCTCGTTGGTCGATTGCAGTTCCTCGTTTACCGACTGCATCTCTTCGTTGGACGACTTGAGCTCTTCGTTGGAGGTCTCCAACTCTTCGTTGGCGCTGTGCAGATATTCCTCCTTGGCCCGCAGTGCCTCCTTCAGCGCCGTGATGCGGGTGTCCGTATCAATACGGCCCCCCTTCGCTGACGGTGTCTTGTTCTGCTCGCCAGTCACTGCTACCAGATCACTGATCAGCGGCGCCTGTGCCTGTGCCTGTTCAAGGATGACCAGGTACAACGGCGACTCCGGCGAGGCAGTCTTTCGGCCGGGCTCAGTGCTGGTCGGGGGGGTGAGTGCTGGCCGAACAATCAGGTTGACGGTGGTGTAGTCACCGTTGGTTTTCACCCGAATCCCCGGGCAGAGCACGATTTCCCGAGTTCGTGCGCACTTAAGTAGTGCCATGGTCAGGTCGCGGCGCAGCCCTTCCCGGGCCATTTTCAGAATGTTGCTCGATCCGCTTTCCCCCGGGGCAGGTTCCAGGTACATGCCCGTGCGCCCATGCAGGTAGAGGATATCCCCTTCGGCATTGACCAGCACCCCGGCCTGGACGAACTGTTGCAACAGGCTCTGTTCGGTCAACTGACGCAGTGACAGTTTCCTGGGATGAACCGTCTTCTCGCCGGTACGCAGATTCTCCGCTGCATCAGGCTTCCTCAGCGGCGGCAGGAACTGCTCCATTCCCGCCCGCCGGGCGCCAATAAAGTCTTCCTTGCGTTGGTAGATCTTTTGTTTACGTTCCAAGGCAACAAAGAGATCGCCATACTCGCCCACGGTTTCGGAGGTCCCCAGAAAGAGAAGCCCGCCCGGGTTCAAAGCGTAATGGAATAATGGGATAAGCTTCTTCTGCAAACCGGCATCAAGGTAAATCATCATGTTGCGGCAACTGATCAGGTCCAGCTTGGAGAAGGGCGGATCCTTGATCACACTCTGCTCGGAAAAGACCAGCATATCCCGGATCACTTTGTGGATACGAAAGGAACTCTCGCCTGGCTCGGTGGCGAAAAAGCGCGCCAGCCGCTCCGGTGTCAGATCGACGGCAATGGAAGAGGGATAGGTGCCGGCGCGGGCCGTGGCAATGGCCCGGCTATCGATGTCCGTGGCAAAGATCTGCAATTTGAGCCTCTTTTTCAGCACCCCCTGATGCTCTGCCAGTAAAATGGCCAGGGAATACGCCTCCTCGCCGGTGGAACAGCCCGGGACCCAGACTCGAATTGGTTCGTCGCCGGACTTGTCGGCAAAAAGTTTTGGAATGACAAGCTTTTCGATGGCCGAGAATGCTTCGGGGTCGCGGAAGAAACTGGTCACCCCAATGAGCATGTCGCGAAACAGGGCGTCCACTTCCTCGGGCATCTGCTGGAGGAACTTGACGTAGACGTCCATGGTTTCGATCTGGTGCACGGCCATGCGACGTTCGATACGGCGGCGGGTCGTGGAGGGTTTGTACTGCGAAAAGTCGTGGCCGGTTTGGAAGCGCAGGAGGACAAATATCTTTTTGAGCGCACTCTCGCTTTTAAGGGTTGGGGTGGCCGGCCGAGGCGGCCTGCCGAAGGCATGGGTGGTGTAGGCGATGAGTTGAGCGGCCATCTCGATCGGGGGCAGCTCGTAGTCGACGAGGCCCGTGGCCAAGGCACTGCGGGGCATGCCGTCGTAATCGGCGGAGGCCGGGTCCTGGGCCATTATCATGCCGCCCTCGCCTTTGATCGCCCGTATGCCCAGGGTCCCGTCGCTGCCGGTACCCGAGAGCACGACACCAATGGCCCGCTCATGCTGGTCCTGCGCCAGTGAGCGGAAAAAGAAATCGATGGGCAGTCGCTGGCCGCGTTGGGACACCGGTTCGAGCAATTGCAGGGTACCGTTCAAAAAGGCCATGTCACGATTTGGGGGGATGATATAGGCGCAGTTGGGCACCACCATCATGCCGTCTTCGACTTCATAAACCTGCATACGCGTGTAGCGCTGGATAAGATCGGTCAGAATGCTCTTGTGATCCGGGGCCAGGTGCTGCACCAGCACAAAGGCCATACCTGGGTCAGCGTCTGCTGGCATGCCGGAAAAAAAGGCCTGGAAAGCGGCCAGGCCTCCGGCCGATGCCCCGATGCCGACGATGGGAAAACCACCAGTGTCCCGGTCAGTCTTTGGCTGCGCGCCATCGGCGTCTTGAGAACGGTCCGCCGGCATGCTGTTTTTCGCTTCTTTTTCGGTTGATTCGGCCGGGTCGATCAAGTCTTTTTTTCTCTTTGTCATGCCAATCATCCCGATGAAACCTGCTTACGCATCCATTGCCGATCAGCTCATGCTGCTCAGGTTTCTTCTCGTTAGAGATTCAATTACCCATAGTCAATCGATATCTTGCCAGAGTACTGGTCGCCTTCAGAGGTGGGAAAGAAGGTATTGCATACCAGCACACCCAATTGCCTGAAGAGACAACTCGTATCAATAACTGATAAAATTCGCTTAGGCAAGGCAGATTTCGGGTGCCGGGACTGATTTGTACCAGGGTGCCGGTAGCTCCATCGCCTGGTCTGCTAGCGGTACGGAGGGGTTAGATATAACCAGTGGTCAAATATGACCAAATTTGGCCGACTGGAGATGGCGATCAGCGCCACCCTTTTTCAGGCGATTAATCACTGATAATCAGAAAGATGGCATAGTTTCTGGATGTTATTCAGTACTGGCACAGTGCTTGCTTTTGAGTGGTGGCAGGAAGGCGTGTCGCTACGCCGTTGCTCGCGACCTTGGTCAGGAATAGGTGGCTGATTACCGACCTTGCTGCCGACCTTGCCGTGCTGGTCGAAAGAACCCGGGGGGAGGCAGCACATTCTGCGCGGCGGATCATCATCAACCGGATTGAAGACGGGGATACCCAGATGAAAACACCACTTGTTGTTGCCCTCATCCTCTTTGCCCTCGGGGTAGCGGCCTTCGCTTACCAGGGCCTCAGCTACACGAGCAGTGAGAAGATCATCGATATCGGTGCGCTGCAGGTGACGGCGGATACGACCAAAACCCTGCCGTTGCCACCGATTGTCGGCGCTATTGCCATTTTCAGCGGGATCGTCGTGCTGGTTATGGGCACCAGGAAAAAATGAAAGGTGGCCTACCGGTGAGCCATGCGATCGACTAGACGGTCAACAGTTCGGGTCTGGGCAGGTGGTTCTGGTCGTGCACCTGAGCAACGAAATGCAAATTCTGACAGCGTCAGAGGCTGACGGCATGAAGGTTCTCCTCGTCTCTCCTCAATTTCCAGATACCTTCTGGTCCTTCACCTATGCCTTGAGCTTTATCGGCAAGAAATCGGCCTTTCCGCCGCTTGGCCTGCTGACCGTTGCCGCTTTGCTGCCGGCGGCGTGGTCCAGGCGTCTGGTCGATGTCAATGTCGAGACTCTCACCGATACCGACCTGCTCTGGGCGGATATGGTCTTTGTCGGCGGGATGGCGGTGCAGCGGCAATCGGCAAAAGAGATCGTCGCCCGCTGCCGGGCCGCGAAGGTGCCGGTCGTCGCCGGTGGGCCACTGTTCACCGCCGAACCGGAACAATTTGCCGAGGTCGATCACCTGGTGCTCGACGAGGCGGAATTGACCCTGCCGCAATTTCTGGCCGATCTGGAAAATGGCACGCCAGAGAGAATCTACCGATCGTCCGGTTTCTGCAACCTGCATGACACCCCGGTTCCGGCCTGGGACCTGATCAAAACGAAACGCTACGCCTCGCTGAATATCCAGTTCTCCCGGGGTTGCCCGTTTAACTGCGAATTCTGCAATGTGACGACGTTATTTGGCCACCGCTCAAGGATAAAGACCCCACAGCAGGTGATCACCGAACTTGATTGCATATATGCCACCGGCTGGCGTGGCAGCATTTTCTTCGTCGATGACAATTTCATCGGCAACAAGAACTACCTGAAGACCGACCTGCTGCCCGCCCTGATTGCCTGGCGCCGGGATAAAAAAGGATGCGTGTTCTTCACCGAGGCATCGATCAATCTTGCCGACGACCCCGAACTGCTGCATTTGATGGTTCTGGCCGGGTTCGATTCGGTATTTATCGGCATCGAATCTCCCGACGAGGTCAGCCTGACGGAATGCCATAAAATCCAGAACAAGAACCGCGACCTCCTCGCCTGCGTCCAACACATCCATCGTTCCGGCCTGCAGGTGATGGGCGGATTCATCGTCGGTTTCGACTGTGACCTGCCTTCCATCTTTCAGCGGCAGATCGATTTCATCCAGAAAAGCGGCATCGTCATTGCCATGGTCGGCATGCTTCAGGCCCCTCCGGGTACACGGCTCTTCGACCGGCTGCAGCGGGAAAGCCGGATCATCGACACCTTTTCCGGCGACAATGTCGACGGCACCACCAATATCGTGCCGCGCATGGGACTGGACCTTCTGATAGAGGGCTACCGGTCGATCATGCACGAGATCTATTCGCCGAAAAACTACTACCGACGAGTCCAAACCCTGCTCAGGGAACTGAAAGCGCCGGTAATCAACCAACCGCTCAACATGCAGCGCATCCTGTCCTTATTTCGCTCTCTTTTCCGGCTTGGCTTTCTCGGCAAGGAGCGATTCCACTACTGGCGGCTGCTGCTGTGGACCGTGAGTTGCCGACCGAGGCTGGTGCCGACAGCCATAACACTGTCCATCTACGGTTACCATTACCGCAAAATATGTGAGCTTTATATTCATGGGGCCGGATGAGGATCACGGTGTACCGGCATAGATGACGTAAGCAACTGCAAGGGGGAGCCGATGGGAACGAAAATGGGTGTCTGGCTGGATCATTACAAGGCGGTCATCGTTGATATTGACGAACAGAGGCTGCAAGCCTGGACATTGCTGTCGAGGGTGGACAAACAGCTTTTCCGCACAGATGATTCACCGTTTACGGACCCGTACGAAGGGCTGCAGGATCTGGCCGATGACTGCCGTCGGGCTGCTCTGGCAGGGGAGCTGAACTGCTACTACTACAAGATCATTTTCAGCATGCGCAACGCCAGCGGCATCTATATCTGCGGGCCGGGGGAGGCCAAAGGCGAGCTGCTGGATCGCATCGAGCGGGGCCCATTGAGTGGCCGGATAAACGGTATTGAGACAGCTGAGAAGATGACGGAGCGACAGATTAAGGCCAGAATCGCCGGATATTTCCAACAAGTAGATCAAGAGACTATGGCCTGGGCGGACTTTCCGGCACCATCTCATGAGCAGACTGGAGCGGTTGCGGTTCGCTAGGGTGGATAAGGTGGACAGGATACGACCGGTTCTCGACCTGCTGAGAGGCTGGGCTCTTGCGCGGGGGGGGAGATGCCTGCCGGTATGCCGGAAAAGAGGACAACATTTCCCGGCCTCAGGGTTGAATCAAATGAGCCAATGTTCGACAATGGAGGCCCTTATATGACAGCAGGCAAGAAAACCCAGGTCCCGGCTACGAAGGCCATACCGGTTGCTCTAAAAGCAAAATCCGGGAAGGTTGCCGACAAAAGGGACGAGGTGCTGGAACAGGCCGAACCGTGGACCGACTTTCCGGTCGTCGGCATCGGTGCTTCAGCTGGTGGGCTGGCGGCCTTTGAAGCCTTCTTTTCCGGCATGCCGGCCAACAGCCATCCTGACATGGCCTTTGTCCTGGTGCAGCATCTCGCCCCGGATCACAAGAGCATCCTCACCGAGCTCATCAAACGCTACACCAGCATGCAGGTCTTCGAGGTCGAGGACGGGATGATGGTGCAACCGAACTGCACCTACATTATCCCACCTAACCGGGTCATGGCATTTTCCAAGGGCAGCCTCAGGTTGTTCGAACCTTCCGCTCCCCGTGGTCGGCGGATGCCGATCGACTTTTTTTTCCGTTCGCTGGCCCGGGATCAGCGTGAGCGGGCCATCTGCATCGTCCTCTCCGGTACCGGCAGTGACGGAACCCAGGGATTGAGAGATATCAAGGCCGAGGGTGGTATGGCCATGGCCCAGAGGCCGAGTTCGACCGAATACGACGGCATGCTACGCAGTGCCATCGCCACGGGGCTGGTGGACTATGAACTGCTGCCGTCGGAAATGCCGGAACAGCTCATTGCCTACGCCGGCCGCGCCTTCGACAAAAACGCCAAAGTACCCCCCATCCCGGCCACGAAAAAAGGCAGCGCCCTGAAAAAGATCTTCGTCCTGCTGCGCGACCATACCGGCCACGATTTTTCCCAGTACAAGCCAAATACCATCAATCGCCGAATCGAAAGACGCCTGGCCATAAACCAGATTGAATCGATAGACAACTACCTGCAGTTTTTGCAGGAAAAACCCTCTGAAGTCGAAGCGCTTTTTCGCGATCTGCTGATCGGCGTGACCCGTTTCTTCCGTGACCCGGGTAGCTTTCGGCAACTCGAGGAACAGGTTCTCCCCGCGCTCTTTGCCAACAAACCGGCGGGCAGCCTGATCCGTGTCTGGTCAGCCGGCTGCGCCACCGGAGAAGAGGCCGTGTCAATCGCCATTCTCCTCCAGGAACAGCTGGAAAAAGAGCATCGCAGCCATTCCGTACAGATTTTTGCTACCGATATCGACAGTCAGGCGATAGCAAAAGCCCGCACCGGTCTCTATCCGAACAGCATCGCCGCCGATATCAGCGTCGAGCGGCTGGCCGCTTTTTTTACCACCGAGGGCGATGGCAGCACCTACCGAATCAAGAAAAGAATCCGCGACACGATTGTTTTTTCCGAACAGAACGTGATCAAGGATCCGCCCTTTTCCAAGATCGATCTGCTCTGTTGCCGCAACCTTCTCATCTACATGGGGGTTGATCTGCAGAAAAAACTCATCCCTCTCTTCCATTATGCCCTGAACCCGGGCGGATTTCTCTTTCTCGGCAAATCGGAAACGGTTGGCGAATTCAGTGATCTGTTTTCGCCTCTCGACCGCCAACTGAAACTGTATCGACGCCAGGAACATACCCAGGAGATGCAGCGCGCCGCATTCGGTCGAATACTGCAGTTAAGCGAGGCCGCCACTGTGGTCCAGCCGAAAGAGCGCAGCAGCGACACACCGGGGAAAATGTCGCTGCGCGAGCTGACCGAGCAGGCCATCCTGCGGCAGGTCGCTCCCACCGGCGCCCTGGTCAACGGCCATGGCGACATCCTCTATCTTCACGGGCGCGCCGGCATGTATCTGGAACCGGCCCCGGGTGAGACCGGTATCTACAATATTTTGAAGATGGCCCGGGAAGGATTGCGCGGCGATCTGGCCTCGGCACTGAAAAGGGCAGTGGGAACCCGGGAGCAGGTGCGCCGCACCGGCCTGTTGGTCAAAACCAACGGTAATTTTTCCCCGACGACCCTGACCATCTGCCCCCTGGCCGCCCGTCCATCCCAGCAAGGGGGTGAGATGAAGCCCCCGGCCGCTCTGTCGACATCTCTCTATCTGATCATGCTCGAGGAATGCACATCCTTTGATCCCGGCAAGGCACGACTAGCCTATGTCGAGAACGGCGGTGACGAGGCTGTTGATCCCGACAGCTCTTCAGAGATCCGGGCAAGTGCCCGGATAGCTGCTCTCAGGCAGGAACTCTGGGTTAAGGAGGAATATCTTCAGACCGCCAATGAGGAGCTCAAGTCGTCCAACGAAGAAATGCAGTCGATCAACGAAGAATTGCAATCGACCAACGAGGAATTGGAGACGTCCAAGGAGGAGTTGCAATCGATCAATGAGGAGCTCGCCACGATCAATACGGAACTGCAGACCAAGGTGGGCGACCTGTCGCGGGCCAACAACGACATGAACAATCTGTTGTCCGGCACCGGCATAGCCACTGTCTTTGTCGATCACAGCCTGAACATCCTGCGCTTCACCCCGGCCGCGACCGATATCATCAACCTGATCGCCAGCGATATCGGTCGACCGGTGAGCCATTTCGTCTCCAATCTGGTGAGTTACGACCAACTGGCGGAGGACGTCCAGTCGGTGCTGGCTACCCTGGTTGCCAGGGAAGTGGAGGTGGAGTCCGCCGACGGCAGATGGTACATCCTGCGTATCCAACCCTACCGCACCCTCGATAATGTGATAGAGGGGGCGGTGGTCACCTTTATCGACATCACCGAGGCCAAGAAAGTGAAGGACGCGCTGCACCAGGCCAACGAGCAGTTGCGGCTGGCGGTTGTCGGGCGGGATGCCCATGACGCCATCACCGTTCAGGATTTGGATGGCCGTATCCTTGCCTGGAATCCGGCGGCGGTGAAAATGTATGGATGGAGTGAGGCCGAGGCGCTGGCGATGAATGTCCACGACCTGGTCCCAAAGAGTTTGCGCAAGGACACCCTGGCCCATCTCCATCAGCTGAGCAGGGCGGAAAATCTCAAAACCTGTCATACGCAGCGAATCAAAAAGGATGGCAAGATCATGGAAGTCCTGATGACGTCAACCGCCTTGGTCAATAAAACAGGCCAGGTGTACGCGATTGCGACAACAGAGAGGGTGAAGGGAGCAAAGATCGACCAGCCCCTGGAGAAGGTTCAATGATCGTTGGGAAGAAAGGCATCGGAGACAAATATCCCCACGGGGAGAGCAGTAAGCGCAGCTCGGCAAATTGCCGATGACACCATCGTGAGCGGGGAGGAGATCACCATGCCAGATTCAGCGTCGGCGATCGCCACCGACCTGGAAGATCCATGGGGGAAGTGGCCTCGAGAACGGCCATTATGAACCTGAGTAACCGCAACATAAAAGTGTGACACGCAACAGCAAGCAAAGCAGGATTTGTGTTGCACGCAACACTTTTTTCGGCAAATCCTAAGCCTGTCCATTCCTGTAACTAACCAATATTGTTTGTAAAATCATATAATATCGCCTGGTTGCAGGCAGGGCATGAACCTTGCTTCCAATAACTCGGCGGCACCAAGGCCAGTGGCCTTATCTGTGAGTGCTTGCCGGTATTCGGTTGTCTGCTCATCGGCCCTGGTGTGCACTGCCTGCGGACCAAAGAATTGACTGGGACGAGGCAATGCTCTGGCAGACCTCTACCACGCTCATATGACACATGACACCCTGCGGCTGCCGCCAAGCCTGGGGTGGGGTGAAAAAATGGTCGCTTGATGCCAGAAAAACAATTGCAGTACCACAAGAGATTTTTCCCCCGCATAACTTTCTGAGATATATGGCTATATTTTTAAGGGTGTTACATTTGGATTAAATTGACAAATCTGCCACCGATGCCCGGCTCAAGTATGCCGAGCGGCTTGATGACATGGACAAGAAAGGTGAGGTAACCGTAGCCAGGCTGGATGAATTGTCGGCGTCGATTTTCCCCGGCATGTTTTCAAGTCGCTACGGGTCGTGTTGCGCTGTTACCCCAAAAAATGCAATCAGCGATATAGAAACAATGGACCATGTCATCAAGAAAATTGATGGGAAATTTCAACGCTTGCAGACTGTTTTCAAGGTATTCGGCAACATACTCGATTCGATTCGTGAACCTCTGGTCTTCCTTGATCCTCGTCTCCATGTGATCAAGGCCAATCGTTCCTTCTATCAGACCTTCGAGGTCAAGCCGGAGGAAACCGAGGGGGTGTTGATCTTCGATCTCGGCAACCAGCAATGGAACATCCTCAAGTTGAGGGAATTGCTGGAAGAGATTCTTCCGAAGAACTCGGTCTTTAACGATCTGGAAGTGGAACACACCTTTGAGAGCATCGGTCGCAAGGTCATGCACCTGAATGCCAGGCGGATATATCAGAAAACAGGCCAGGCCGAGTTGATCCTCCTGGCGATCGAGGATGTGACCGAGCGAGAAGACCAAAAAAGGGATCTCGAGGAACTGGTTGCCAATCGGACAGCCGAACTCGTCGTCGCCAAAGATGAAGCGGAGAAAGGAAAAAACGCCTCAGAAAAAGCGCTTACTGAAATCAAAAAGCTAAAAAACAAACTTGAAGCGGAAACTGCCTATCTGCAGGATGAACTCAAACTGGAATACAACCACGAGAAGATCATCGGCCAAAGTGGCAGCCTCAAATTCGTCCTCCACAAGGTGGAGCAGATCGCCAGCAGCGACACCACCGTTTTGGTCCTGGGTGAGACCGGTACCGGCAAGGAACTGGTCGCCCGGGCCATCCACAGCGGCAGCCTGCGCAGGAGCAGGCCTTTGGTCAAGGTCAACTGTGCCGCGCTGCCCTCCAACCTGATCGAAAGCGAATTGTTCGGTCACGAGAAAGGGGCCTTCACCGGAGCCCTCTCCAGGCATTTCGGGCGCTTTGAAATCGCTGACAAAGCCACCCTTTTTCTCGATGAGATCGGAGAATTACCGATCGATCTGCAGGCCAAGCTGCTGAGGGTGGTCCAGGACGGAGAATTTGAACGGTTGGGTGGCTCACGGACGATAAAAGTCGACGTCCGGATCATTGCCGCCACCAATCGCGACCTGGAGGAGGAAGTCCAGAAGGGAGGCTTTCGCGAGGATCTCTGGTATCGGCTGAATATCTTCCCCATCATCATGCCGCCGCTACGCGATCGCCTCGATGATATCCCACTTCTGGTGGAATTTTACGTCGAAAAGATTGCCAAACGGATGGGCAAGAGTATCAACCATATCTCTGCCAGTGTCATGACAGAGTTGCAGGGGTACCAGTGGCCTGGCAATATTCGGGAACTGGAAAACGTTCTGGAACGGGCGGTGATCAACTCATCCGGTCCCAAACTGCACCTCGCCGATCAACTGAAAAAACCGCCCAAGTTTCTTCCCTCGGGAGCGGAAACCCTGGAGGTGATCGAGAGAAACCATATCCTCCGGGTGCTTGAACAGACCAACTGGAAAGTGAGCGGGCAGAACAGTGCCGCTGCAATACTGGGGCTCGACCGGAGCACCCTGCGCGCCCGCATGGTCAAGCTCAATATCCATAAGTCCTGATTGCCTGAGTGATTAGCCAGGAAGGATCTCGCCTTCAGGCAGTACTGTGCTGACCGTTCGACGTACCTATTTGGTTTGTTTTTAGATTTCAAGGCGGTTGCGTCCCGAATCGAGGCGTCTGCGCAATCGTCTCCAGTTTCATCGGCTGGTGAGCACTTGTAACGGACCGGCAATCGGTCTGATCATCAAGGCGTTTTCGGAAACCGACGATGGGCCCTCCTCAATCACAGCGATGATCTGCTGGCTTTTCTCCTCAGAGTGTTCCGACCCAGTTTCCTGATACTCTTCAGTTAGAATCTCCATTTTTATAACTCCTTGCAGACTTGTCTGCGTTTTCTGCGTTTTCTGCGTTTTCCCTGTATCCCCAGTCAGGCTGGATTGTCCCGGTTGGCAGCAGAATGAGCAGGATAACCACTACCGATCCGACTCCATCACTTGGCAGGGGACGTGAACAGTGTTCAACACTGATCTCTTGTCGATTGCAGAGCCTGTGCCGAAATCAGCCGTATTGAGGGGAATAAACCCATCATCCTGATATCGATGGGTAATTTTCGGAGAACGAGCTGAACATTTTCCGCTTTGAGTGGAATCAGTACCGGCAGTGCGCGGTTATGCGTGACCAGTGGCGATATATGACCTGTGGCCAACCAATGGTACTTGAATCGTAAAAAAACATGAGCCAACCAGAATTTGGCGTATCCGCTCGGCCACATGCGACCAGAGGTTGCCTGTGACCAGGTTGGTGTTGCTTGCATTGGATCATGTTTCTCTTGTTGGTAAAAATTATTACGTAATTACGGTAGTATGAGTGAAAATTCTGAAAAAGGGGCAAACCGGCGCGACAATTGCGTAGGAAAGATAACAGGAAGGCCGGCAGGGGTGGTGCAGTACCGTGAACCACTCCTTTTTTGCCGGCTGCCAACGAAATGAAATCTATAGCATCAAGAGGAACACCATGAAAGAGAGCGACAAGGACAAAGCAAAGGGCAAAATGCATCAAGCTAAAGGAAAGGTCAAAGAAACCACCGGCAAAATCTCTAAAAATCCCGAGTTGGAAATCGACGGTAAAGTCGAGAAAATGAAAGGTAAGGGTCAGGAAGAGGCGGGTCGAGCCAAGAAGGCGCTCCATAAATAAATCAGCGCCAATACGACCATCCCCGACAGGCTGTCGTGCGCGTTCGTGACGTCCAGCCTGTCAATCAGTAGCCCGGAGAATATGTTGTTGTCTACCTGCCAAAAGAATCGCATCGACCGTCAAGGTGCGGTTCTTTGTAGACCGCAGCAGGATTTCGGCAGTGACCGAGCCGGTCTCAAATAGTCCGTCCTAATACCGCCCGAAGCGCCTGCTTGTCACTGGTTCGTTTGCTCCTAAAACGATGGTCAAATATGACCACCGGTAGAGCGTGACCAATTTTCGCCGCAACCGGCGATCGCCAATGCTTAACCGTTCCGGCAAATTTGTTGTTTCAATACAAATCGATAATCAGCACGATAGAGCATTGTGCCAGGCTGGTACGGCAAGTGCACAAGAAGAGGTGAACAACAAAATCCTGCATGGTTTCCTGAAATGACATCAGGAAAGGAATCAACCCGGCAACCGTGAAGTATCGGTATGCCGATCTTCCCCCAAGAAAAGGAGAAAAACAATGTATATCAAACATCACTTTTCCACGGAAGAGGCCCGTCAATTCTGCGGTGAGTTTGGCATCGATTGGCACTGGAGTCGTTCCATTGAAGATAAGAACTCGGCGGCTCTGGGGATGAGAAAAGCCAAACGGAGTTTTACGCGGGTAAAGGTGAAGGACGCCGGGAACTCCCGTGCAGAGGGAAGCATCCTTCGGGAAAAACGTCCTGAAACAGAATAAATATTTGAACCAAAGGAGCCGTACCATGAAGAAGCCACAGTATGTTCTGGCCTTGCTTACCACGCTCGCTGCTGCGCTGGCTTTCACTTCGTCGCTCCTTGCCTCCGAGATGGATGACCGCATTGAGTTGTCGGCGCGGGAGACGTATGTATTCAAAACCTACCTTCAGGATGATGACATCAGTCTGCAGTCAAAGGATGGCCTGGTCACCCTGACTGGAACCGTCGCCGATGCATCGCATCGAGCATTGGCCGGGGAAACTGTCGCCGGCCTGCCGGGAGTCACGGCGGTAGACAACCAATTGAGCGGGAGTGGCCAGACACCTGCGGAAAAATCGGATGACTGGCTGATCAACCAAGTGAAATCAACGCTGTTGCTGCATAGCAATGTCAATGGTTCGGCAACCGAAATCACCGCCGAAAATGGCATCGTCACCCTGCGCGGGCAGGCCACCGGCAATGCCCAGAAGGACCTGACCGCCGAGTATGTCAGAGATGTGGAAGGCGTCGAGGATGTCGTCAATGAGATGACCGTGCCGGGTGATGCGGCGCAGAGCGGGGGAACCACGATGACCGAGAAAATCGTTGCCCTTGGTGAAAAGATCGATGATGCGTCCATCACCGCCCTGGTTAAAACAACCTTGTTCTACCATCGTTCGACAAGCGGCCTCAAGACCACCGTCGACACGAAAGACGGCATGGTCACCTTGGGGGGAAAAGCCAGGACCCCTGCCGAAAAAGACCTTGCCGGCAAATTTGCCAGTGACGTCCGTGGCGTCAACACGGTCAACAACACCATTACCGTCGAATAAAATGTCTTTTTTGTCGCCTTTTGCACCGCTCCAGGTTCCTGCCCGAATATGGCAGACTCGCCTGGGGGGCAACCGGTAACAGCAGTGCAAAAGTGCAAAAGGGCTGCGGACTCGTTACCGGCAGCCGGGAATTGAAGGCCAACAGGCTGTCCTGAGGCAAGGAGTACTGAACACGTGAGCAGCAACGGGGAAAACGCCATGCTAGTCAAGTCAAGGCCGGAGCAGACACCCGGCTCGATTGCATTTTATGTGATCCTGGCCGCGGTGTTGCTGGTCGTTATCCAGACGTTCTCGCTGGTTTCTCCCATCCTGTTGTCCTTTTTACTGGTCATGCTGATCTCTTTTTCGCTCAATCCGGTTATCTCCCGCATGCGGGCCTTGACCGGCGGCAGAAAAATACCGACGGGACTGGTCACGGTCGGGTTGATCACCGTTGTTGCCCTGTTGGGCTGGGCACTGTTCTTCCCGATGAAGGCCTCGATCCTGCACATCTCGGAAACCGTGCCTGTTTACTGGGAACGGCTGCAGAAGCCCCTGATCAAAATGGAGCAGAAGGCGGTTCTGTTCGAGGAAAAGTTGCAGGCGGAGGTCAGAACGGAGATCGCCCTCGACGACCAGTCCATGGGAATTGCGAAAATACAGATAGCCCCCCCTCCCCAGGCGGCTCCAGATAAATCGGCTGAAGATTCGCAATCGCTCCGCACCGGGCTGCTGGAGATGCTGCAGGGGGCTCTCGGCAGTTTCACCGCCGTGGCCTTCAATGGCGCGCAGATACTGGTGGTTCTAGTGACGGTCTTTTTCGGGGTCATCTTCATGCTGATCAATCCTCGCCCGGTTGTTGTCATGATGTTTGCCGTGTTGCCCGAGCGGCACCACCGCCAGGCCCTGGTCATTATGCAGCGCATCGGCGAATTCGTCCCCGTCTGGGCCGGGGCGACACTGCTCGGCATGATGACCATCGGTGTTCTGGTATTCCTGCTCATGTGGCCGATCTTCGGGTTCATGGATGCGCTGGTTCTCGGGATGATTGCCGCGACCCTTGAGATCATTCCCTTTCTCGGCCCGATCATCAGCACCGTGCCGGCCATGCTCCTTGCCCTCGGCAAGGGAGGGATGACTCCGCTGTGGGTCTTGATCGCCTACCTCGTCGTGCAGGCACTGGAAGGGAATGTGATCATGCCTTTCATCATGGCCCGCGGCCTGCACCTGCACCCCCTGGCAGTGATCTTTTCCATGCTCCTGTGTGTGGCCACTTTCGGGGTGCTGGGCGTGCTGGTCGCAGCACCGCTGGTGGCAATGGTCAGCATTTTACATAATGAGTTGTATCGAAAGCACTATCTTCCGACGGTAACGGACGCCGACCTGGAGCGCCTGGCACGAATCACCCTGCACGAAACCCTATCAGATGACGAGTGAACCGGGCAGGCGAAGGACATTCATTTTGAGGCTTCCGGCAAGAGGGTATGTAAAAAATCAATCTTCATCAGCTTCCCGGCGATCACATGCTGCCCATGCTCAGTCCAGCCGACATCTCCCAACCACAAGACGGACTTTTTGTCTTATCCGGCTGCTGGACTGTACATACCTTGGCCGGCGCCGATCAGAAGATTGCCGCGATAGGCAATTCCGAGGCCGTAGAAGTGGTGATCGATGGTTCACAACTGGCGACAATTGACAGTCTCGGGGTATGGCTTTTACAGCAGCAATGTAAAAAAATTCGGACGGCAGGAAGGTCTGTACGGCTGCTCGACTGGCCTGTCAACTCGCAGAAATTGCTCGATATCGTTGAAAACCAGATTGATATACCTGTACTGAGAGCAGCGCATCGATCATTTTTGGAGAAGATTGGCAGGAATGCTGAGGCCGGCTGGCAGGGGATGTTTGCCCTGCTCAGTTTTATCGGAGAGTGCGTTCTAGCCTTGGTGCGCATCGGCCTGCGGCCAAACCGCTGGCGCTGGCAACAGGTGTTTAAATATATTGAGATTTCCGGTTTTGACGCCCTGCCAATCGTCGGACTTACCGCCTTTTTACTGGGAATTGTGGTGGCCTATCAGGGTGCTGATCAACTCAGGCTCTACGGCGCCAGCATCTTTGTTGTCGATCTGGTCGGCTATGCGATGCTGCGCGAATTCTCACCTCTGATCACCGCCATTATCATCGCCGGGCGGTCCGGTTCGGCCTATGCCGCGCAGATCGGCACCATGGTGATCACGGAAGAAATTGACGGCATGCGCACCATCGGCATCGAGCCCGTCGAATTTCTCGTCCTGCCGAAAATTATCGCCCTGATGGTGGCCCTGCCATTATTGACCGTCTTTGCCGACCTCACCGGGGTCTTCGGTGGCATGTTCATGGCGCGCTCGCAGCTCGACATCAGCTACCACGAATTTCTCGCCCGCTTTGGCAGTAAGATTGGTCTGTCGGCCTTGCTGATCGGGGTCGGCAAAGCAGTGGTATTCGCTGCCATCATCGCCATCGTCGGCTGTTATCAAGGGTTCCGCACCAAGGGCAACGCCGACAGTGTCGGCCGACAGACTACCCGCAGTGTGGTCCAGTCCATATTTATCGTCATCATCCTCGATTCCGGTTTTTCGGTCATCTTCAGCATCCTGGGAATTTGATATGCCGATTGCAACTGAACAGGGCAATACTGCCGAAAAGAAAAACCCCGCTGTCATCGAGGTCCGCCAGCTCGGCACCCGTTTCGGCAGCCATGTGGTGCATGCCGATCTGGATCTGGATGTTCGGCAGGGTGAGATTTACGCCATCGTCGGTGGCAGCGGCTCGGGAAAATCAACCCTGCTGCGGGAAATGATCATGCTGCATCGTCCGGATTCGGGGTCGATACGGATTTTGAATACCGACATCCTGGAACTCGCCAAAGCGGAAGCACAGGCTCTGCGTCAGCGCTGGGGCGTCATGTTTCAGCACGGCGGCCTGTTCGGCACACTCAACGTCCGGGACAACGTCGGCCTGCCGTTGCGTGAGCATACCGATCTTGCCGATGAAGTGATTGATGAACTGGCAGCCTGGAAGATTTCCCTGAGCGGCCTCGCCCCGGAAGTGGGGCTACAGTTTCCCACCGAATTAAGCGGCGGCATGCTCAAGCGGGCATCCATGGCCCGGGCCCTGGCGCTTGATCCGGAGCTGCTGTTTCTCGATGAACCGACTGCCGGCCTGGACCCAGCCGGTGCCAGCGGCATCGATGCCCTGGTGCGCAGTCTGCACGAGCTGTATCAGTCGACCATCGTCATCATCACCCACGATCTGGATTTTTTATGGCAGGTCACCGACCGGGTCGCCGTGCTTGGCGAAGGCAAGGTGGTCGGCGTCGGCGCAATGGCGGAACTGGTAGAAATGGATCATCCTGTTATACGACAATATTTCGACGGACCACGCGGCAGGGCGGCCCAGGCGCAGGCGCAAACCGAGAGCGGAGAGCATCACCACATCAGGGGATAGCCGTGGACACAAAAGTAAATTATGCAGTAGTCGGCGTATTTGTGCTTGCTCTCTGCGCACTGCTCATTGCCGGGGTCTTGTGGCTTGCGGTCGGCTCCGGCGCCCGCAAAGAGTATGGCCTGTATATGTCGGTCATAAGCGAATCGGTGGCCGGCCTTGATGTCAATGCGCCGGTCAAATACATGGGCGTCGATGTTGGCAAGGTGCAGGAAATCCGCCTCGATCCAGCCAACCCGCAGGAAGTCCAGCTGCTGTTTGCGATTGAGCAAGGGACGCCCATCAAAGAAGACACCGAGGCGGTATTAAAAACCCAGGGTTTGACCGGTATCGCCCATGTTGAATTAAGCGGCAGTACACCGGGTGCCCGCCTGCTTGCGGCGACGGCACCGGACCAGTACCCGCTGATCCGCTCAAAACCCTCTTTAAGTGCCCGGCTGGAAAATGTCCTGGCCTCAGTGCTTGCCAAAATTGACCGAACCTCGGCAAACGTTGACGCCATTTTTAATGAGGAAAATCGGCAGGATGTGGAAAAAATTCTCGCCAGCAGCGCACTTCTGCTGGGCACGATTGCCGCCCACCGGCAGGATATCAGCCGATTTATCACCAATGCCGCCAATACCGTCGAGCATACCTCGCGCGTGGCTCCGCAGATCGACCCCATGCTGAATCGAATCAGCACGGCGGCCGGCGCCGTTGAGGAAATGGCCAATGAGGCGACTCTTGCCAGTACGGACGCCAAAAAAGTATTTGCCGATGTGGCTTCGGGCGTGCATCAATTCACCACTGGCACCCTGCCGGAAACGGAGAGGCTGCTCGCTGAACTCAATGTCCTGCTTGTCTCTCTGCGACGCCTGAGCGAGCAGACCGAACGCAACCCGAGCAGTCTGCTGCGCGGTCGCCAGCCCGTGCCTTTGGGCCCAGGAGAAACGATAGTACCATGATGGCAAACAAACCCCAACGATACCGTTACGGCGCCATGGTTCTCTTGCTGGCGGCATCTTTGCTGTCTGGCTGTTCCCTGCTGCTTCCGGCCAAATTGGCCCCGCCGACGCTGTATTCATTTGCCAGCCCGGAACCGATGATGGAGAAAAGACCGGCCCAGCCGGTAAAATCGGGTGCGCCCACCCTGATCGTCAACATCCCGAGCGCTGCACCCGGGTTTGACAGCCAGCAGATCGTCTATATCCGCAAGCCGCACACCTTCGAATATTTCCGCCAGAGCCAATGGGTTGATACACCGGCTGCCATGCTTTTGCCCCTGGTGGTGAAGGCACTGGAGCGCAGCGGTCAATTCAGTGCTGTCATCCAGGTGCCCACCAGTGCAGCCGGCCAACTGCGCCTCGATATCGAAATCGTTCGGCTGCAACATGAATTTCTGATAGTACCGGGCTCGGTCCATGTCACCTTGCGGGCGCATCTGTTCGATATTGTAACCCGAAAGATCATCGCCTGGCGCGAGTTTGACGCTAACGTCCCCTCGGTAAGCGAAGATGCCTATGGCGGCGTCCTTGCCGCCAGTAGCGCGGTGCGGATTGTCGTTGAAGAACTGGTTGTCTTTTGTGGGCAAGCAGCTGCCAATCTGCCAAAAATGGAGCGGTAAAGAAAACCACCAGCAAACCACGAGCACGAAACCGATACCGCACAACACCAAGGGGAGAGCTCGAATGCGATCTGGCTTTTGATCGACTGCCGGAAGAAACAAAGGAATGATGAAACTGGAATGCCGCCCAGCTGCAGCTGTTCGCTAGCTGGCAAGCGGAGAAAATGGTCAAATGCAACCACTGGTTGGTCAGTACCCTGCCGCATTACCTCGTCGATTCGTCTCAAAACGATCTTATCCGCCATTTTTTTCATTTAATAACAATTTGTTAAGATATGCATCTCGACGCTCGTCGTGTCTGGCATAGGGATTGCTCTGAAGAAAATACCGGCACAGCCTGTGTGCAGATGGCGGTGGCGAACCGCCCGCCCGACTGAAGGAAAAAATCGATGCATCCTTCGGGACCGTGGATGGTACCATTTTCGCCTGACAAAAGGAAACACCATGAAAACCTGGCTCGCATGTACGGTTATTTTCTTTCTCGCAGTGCTGGCGGTGGAATCGCAGGCGATGACGGTAGGCCGGGTCTATTCTGTTGAAGGGGATCTGCTCCGATATGTTCCTGCCGACAATGACTGGGTGGCCATGGTCAACGATACACCCTTCGGCGCCGAGGATACATTTTTCTCAGGCAATCAGGGGAGGGCGGAGATGTTTGTCCCCAACGGCACCTGGTTGAGGGTCGGCGACAGTACCCAGGTTCAGTTCATCGTCCTCGACCCGAATCTGACCGAACTCGACGTGTCATCGGGGGTAGCCCGGTTGTATAACAAGGGTTCCGATACCTTGATCAAAGCCACCAGTCCCTTCGGCTACGTCATGGCCTATCCGGGAACCGCCTTTGATTTGTATGTTGGTGAAAACTCGGTCGAAATTGTTGTGGTGGAAGGGACGGTCAGTTTCGTCCACACGGCATCGGACAGCCGATACGAGGTGGCGGCAGATTCCCCGTCGCTCCTTGCCGACGACAGCCAGGTCGCATCTGGCGATGGTGCCTTCGATGACGGCTGGCACAGATGGAATGTCAGCCGGGAACGCTTATGGGCTGAAAAGTCGAGGCTGACGGGGCGTTCGGTCGAATATCTTCCGCCCAGTCTCCACAATGAGTCCTACGCCCTGGAAGAGAACGGCAGATGGGAAAGCGTCCGTTATGAAGGGTCATCGCGCTGGTTCTGGCGGCCCACCACCGTCACACCGGGATGGTCGCCCTTTACTGCCGGCCGCTGGACCGACTGGCATGGCGACCAGGTGTGGATTCCCTCGGAGCCTTTCGGGTACGTCACCCACCATTACGGCAACTGGATTCATGCCCAGAATGCCTGGTATTGGGCGCCGCCGGTGGCAAGTATCCGCGTGGGTCTTCCCCTGTTGGACATCGGATTATTCTGGTCCCCGGGGAGGGTGTCGTGGATTCACCACGACGATTATGTCGGTTGGGTGCCGCTCGGTCCGCGTGAGACCTACTACAGTCACCGCCGCTGGGGCGGTGCCCATGATGCGCTGTATACCGGCGACATCCGGATTAGTATCAATATCGGCAGTTATGCCTATGCCCGCCAGGCCATCGTCGTCCCCCGCGACAATTTCTACCGTGTCGATGATTACAGGACTGTCCAGGTGAACAATGTCAACTCGACGAAGATCATCAACACCTACAATGCGGCGCCCGTGGTCAATAACACGGTGATCAACAACTACCTCACAGATCCCCAGCGATATACCTTCACCAGCCGAGCGGTAGAGGAAAAACCACACATTTCGGTGGTCAGGCGGATTGAAGAGAACACCGCCGTTATTCAGCGTGCGCAGAGAGATGACTCGGTCACGGTCCAGAGGCAGGTCAGTAATTTGCCAGAAGGACGCCTCAGCCGCAGCGCCAGTATCGAAACGCCAATCAGCACGAATTATTTCGTGCCGGAGAGTGAGGTGAACCGGCCGACCTCGGAAATAAGACTGCGACAGAAGAAGGTCAAAGCCGAGGCGAAGCCCAACCGAAATGCCGAGCAAGAACAGGTGCTCGCGGCACAACCGGCGCAGTCTGGCGATGGTACTCGCCGAACTCTGCAGCAACCTTCGGAACAGCCGACAGTAATGGCGACATCGCCACAAATGGCGAGCGAAAGCCAGAGTGTTCCGCAGCAGAAAAAAGGCTCGGTAGCGCCCGCCGAGCAAGCAAGGCCGGAAAGGCCCACTGTCGAACAACCCAGAAAGGGGAAACAGCCCCAGCAGGCAGTGGCGCAACCGCAGGTTCAGCCGGCCAAGAACGTTGAAGAGCAGAGCCTTGTCGAGCAACCCAGAAAGGGGAAACAACCCCCGCGGGCAGTCGAACAAGCGCAGGCCCAGCCGCCGGAAAAGGCGGTAGGCAAGAAGCCGGAAAAGGCCCAGCCACAGGCGAAAGGATCGGGCAAGAAGCCGGAGGCTCAGCCGGCCAGGAACGTTGCCGAAGAAAACGTTGTCGAACAAGCAAGAGA
>JAABSV010000042.1 GCA_011390165.1 Desulfobulbaceae bacterium | reverse complement strand
CGGTGTGCGAGGCGAGCAAACTCGGCATCCCGGTGGTGGCGATTACCGACACCAACTGCGACCCCGACTCGGTCGACTACCTCATTCCCGGCAACGATGATGCGATTCGCTCCATCCGCCTCCTCAGCTACCACATTGCCGAGTCAGTTCTCGCCGGACAGGCCATGCGCGACGGAGAAGAGGCGAGCGACGAGGCGATCAGTGCCGCGATGGCTGAAGAAATCCCAGCCACCCCGGGCGAAGAGGCAGTGGCCACGGAAGAGTAGCCCCAGACCGGGCTTGCAGTGCGAAGAGGCTCCGGAACACATGCACAAGAGCAGAAAAGGGGGCTGTCAACGGACCGCCCCTTTTTTCTATGGTAACAGACTGATCCAGGCGGCGGACGAAGGGCTCGGGCTGCTGACCGATCACCGCAGGAATCGATAAGGAGAAGGAAGATGATAACCAGCAAGATGGTAAAAGAGCTGCGCGACAAGACCCAGGCAGGTATGATGGATTGCAAGAAAGCACTGGAAAAGACCGATGGTGACATGGAAAAGGCCATCGACCTGCTGCGCCAAAAAGGGTTGGCAGTGGCGGCGAAACGGGCCGGTCGGGCCACCAGCGAAGGGGTGATCGAGACCTATATCCATGCCGGTGGCAAGCTCGGGGTGATGGTTGAATTGGGTTGCGAGACCGATTTTGTCGCCAAGAATGATGATTTCCGGGAGATCGCCCGGGATATCGCCATGCATATCGCCGCCACCAGCCCCCTGGCAGTGAGCCGGGAAGAGGTTTCGCCGGAGGTGATTGCCCGCGAAAAGGCAATCTACATCCAGCAGGCCATCGACTCCGGCAAGCCGGAAGCGATCGCCGAAAAGATGGTTGCCGGCAAGATCGAGAAGTTTCTGGCGGAGGTGGTTCTTCTCGAGCAGAAGTTCGTCAAGAACCCGGATCTCACCATCAAGGACCTGTTGACCGAGCTGGTTGGGCGGATAGGCGAAAATATCTCGGTCAAACGGTTTGCCCGTTTTCAGGTGGGTGTCGAATAAGTTCTCGCCCCCCGCGCGATTCTGCCGCGCTTTGGCTGCCGCTGTTCGAACGAGATTGTAAACCTCTTTCCCTAAGGAAAAGTAAACCATGCGTGCCACCGGCGGCTATAAACGAGTGTTGCTCAAACTGAGCGGCGAAGCCCTGATGGGAGAAGATGCCTATGGTATCAATACCCGGGTCCTGGAGTTTGTCGCCACCGAGGTCAAGGCGGTGGTCGAGAACGGGGTTGAGCTGGGTCTGGTGATCGGGGCCGGCAACATCTTTCGTGGCGTCGCCGGGGCGAGCAAGGGGATGGACCGAACCACCGCGGACAACATGGGGATGCTGGCCACGGTGATGAACAGTCTGGCGATGCAGGATGCCCTGGAACGGGCCGGGGTGATCACCCGGGTGATGTCGGCAATTCCGATGCAGTCGGTTTCCGAGCCCTATATCCGCCGGCGGGCCACCCGGCATCTGGAGAAGGGGCGGGTGGTAATCTTTGCCGCCGGTACCGGCAACCCCTACTTCACCACCGATTCCGCCGGTGTCCTCCGGGCCCTGGAGATCGATGCCGAGGTGGTGATCAAGGCGACCCGGGTGGATGGGGTCTATGACCGTGACCCGCTTCTTTTCCCGGAGGCGGTGAAGTACGATGAGTTGCACTACGACGAGGTGTTGCAAAAAGGGTTGCGGGTGATGGATGCCGCCGGTATTGCCCTGGCCAAAGAGGACAATCTTCCCATAATGGTTCTGAACATGGCGATTCCCGGCAATATCAAGCGGGCCATCGATGGGGAGAGGGTCGGCACCCTGATAACCGCCAAGCCGAGAGCTTGAGCACAGCTAACCGAGGATGATGCGATGAGTATGGACGATGTGGTACTGGAGATGGGCGACAAGATGGAGAAAGTTATCGACGGGTTCAAAAAGGAGTTGGCCAGGGTGCGCACCGGCCGGGCCTCTCTGGCGATCCTCGATGGCATCTCGGTAAATGCCTACGGCAGCACCATGCCCATAAACCAGGTAGGGACGATTACGGTCCCGGAAAGCCGGCTGATCGCCATCCAGCCCTGGGATCCGCAGATGATGCCGGCCATCGAGAAGGCGATCCAGAAATCCGATCTCGGGCTCAACCCGATCAGCGACGGCAAGGTGATCCGCCTGAACATCCCCCAACTGACCGAGGAGCGGCGGCGGGAACTGGTCAAGTCAGTGAAGAAGATTGCCGAGGAGTACCGGGTGGCCATCCGCGGTGTCCGTCGCGATGCCATCGACATGATGAAGAAGGCAAAGAAGGATAAGGAGATCTCCGAGGACGATCTGTTCAAGTACCAGGATGAGGCGCAGAGTGAGACCGATACCCATATCAAGATGATCGACGAGCTGACCGCCAATAAGGAAAAAGAAGTGATGGAAGTGTGATGTCCGCGGCAGATGTCGCAGTAGACCGGCAACGGCTGCCACGCCATGTGGCCATCATCATGGATGGAAACGGCCGCTGGGCCAGGGGCCGGCTGCAGCCGCGTCTCTTTGGCCACAAGGCGGGGGCCGATTCGGTCCGTGATATTGTCGAGGCCAGCCGGGAGATCGGCATTCCCTACCTTACTCTCTACGCCTTTTCCTCAGAAAACTGGCGGCGGCCGGCGGCTGAGGTGAGCGGTCTGATGGCTATCCTCCAGCGCTATCTCGAAGCAGAACTGCCGCGGATGCTGGAGCATGGCATCCGGCTGCGGACCATCGGCGACAGCGACCGTCTGCCCGCCGATGTTCGCAACCGTTTGCAGAAGACCATCGCCGCCACCAGCCACAACTCTCGCCTCACCCTTACCCTGGCCCTCAGCTACGGCAGCCGCGACGAACTGCTTCGGGCTGTGCGCCGACTCGGCCGGCGCTGTCAGGATGGCAGCCTTTTGCCGGCAGCGATCGACGAGACAATGCTCGGGCAGGAACTGGACACCGACGGGATGCCGGACCCCGATCTGCTCATCCGCACCGGCGGTGAGGCGAGGCTTTCCAATTTTCTCCTCTGGCAGCTCTCCTATGCCGAGATCTATTTCACCGATGTGATGTGGCCTGATTTCCGCCGGGAAATCTACTACCAGGCCCTGGCCGACTACCAATCCCGGGAAAGACGCTTCGGGCGTACCGGTGAGCAACTGCAGACGGATTAGCCGATGAAACGAGTTGTCCCCGGGCTGTTGATCGCCGCACTCTGGCTGATCCTGGTACTTCTCGGGCCGATCTGGCTCTTCTGCCTGGTGGTTGTGGCGGCGGTGCTGCTGGCCGCCGACGAGTACACCCGCATGGTTGATGGCCGTTCGCCGCCACTGCCGGAACGGTGGGCCATCAACCTGCTCCTGGCCCTGCCGGTAGTTGTAGTTGCGCTCTTTCCCCGACCGGTGTTTTTGCTGCCGGCCCTGCTGGCTGCCTTTTTTGCCCTCACCGCCTACCTTCTCTACCGTTACCGGGATCTTGCCGACCCGTACGGTCTTTTTGTCCGGCTGGTGTTCGGGCTGGTCTACATCGGTCTGCTCGGGGCGCATGTGGTCCTCCTCCGCTTTCTTCCCGAGGGAGGGCCCTGGCTGATCATCGCCTCGGCGATCACCGCCGCCTCCGACAGTGGCGCCTATTTTGTCGGCCGGGCCCTGGGCCGGCGCAAGCTCTGCGCCAACATCAGCCCCAACAAGACCGTCGAGGGGGCGGCGGGCGGGGTGGTTGCCGGGGTGGTGGCCACCCTCCTGTTCGGCTGGCTGCTCTTGCCGGCGGTCAGTTGGCACTTTCTGGTGCCCGCCGCCATTGTTCTCGCTCTGGTCGGCATCGCCGGTGATCTGACCGAGTCGATCATCAAGCGGGGAACCGGCAGCAAGGATTCCGGGCGCTGTCTTGCCGGCCATGGCGGCATCCTTGACCGGGCCGACTCACTGCTCTTTGTCACCCCTTCCCTCTACCTTCTCCTGGTGTTGCCGGGATGGCTATGAAAGCAATTTCCCTGCTCGGCTCCACCGGTTCCATCGGGGTCAATGTCCTCGCTGTTCTCCGCCAGTTTCCGGAGCGGTTCCGGCTGGTGGCCATGGCTGCCGGTGGCAACGTCGACCTGCTGGCCAGCCAGGTGGTGGAGTTTGCCCCGGAGCTGATCTCGGTGGCCGACGAAAAGAAGGCGCATCAGCTGGCCTCCCTCCTTCCCCGACCCTACCGGCAGCGGATTGTCCACGGCAGTGACGGCGCCTGCCAGGTGGCGGCCTGCCCCGGAGCGGAGATGACCGTCTCCGCCATCGTCGGTGCCGCCGGCCTGCTGCCGACCCTGGCGGCTATCAGGGCCGGCAAGGATGTCGCCCTGGCCAACAAGGAAAGCCTGGTGATGGCCGGCAAGATCGTCATGGAGGCGGTGCGCTGCGCCGGGGTGCAGCTGTTGCCGGTGGACTCGGAGCACTCGGCCATTTTTCAGGCCCTTGCTGCCGGACGCCGGGATGAGTTGCAGAAGATCATCCTCACCGCCTCGGGGGGGCCCTTTCGGCAGTTGGACAGTGCCTCCCTCCGTCGGGTTACCCGCGAGCAGGCCCTGAACCACCCCAACTGGCAGATGGGCGAAAAGATCAGTATCGATTCAGCCACCCTGATGAACAAGGGGTTGGAAGTGATCGAGGCAAAATGGCTCTTTGCGGTGGCAGCCGAGGCGATCGAGGTGCTGGTTCACCCCCAGTCCATTGTCCACTCCCTGGTGGAGTTCCACGACGGTTCGCTGATTGCCCAACTCGGCCTGCCGGACATGCGCGGCCCCATTGCCTACGCCCTCTCCTATCCCGATCGGCTTGCCCTGCACCTCCCCCCCCTCAATCTCTGGCAGGCGGGTCGGCTCGATTTTCACGCCCCCGATCTGCAGCGCTTTCCAGCCCTTGCCCTGGCCTTTGCGGCGCTACGCGGCGGTGGGGTGCTGCCGGCGGTGCTCAATGCCGCCAACGAGGTGGCGGTGGCGGCATTTCTGGCCGGACGGATCACTTTTCCGGAAATTGCCGAGACAGTTGCCCGAACAATGGATATTGTACCCGACGGTGACGACTCCTCCCTGGACGACATTCTCGCCGCCGATGCCGCTGCCCGCCGGCTGGCGGCGGAGCGGATCCTGCACTGCGGCTGAAAAAATGCCGATTGACTCTGCCTGAGCCCCTATGCATACCATCTTTTCCTTTATTCTTGTCCTTGGCCTGCTGATCTTTGTTCACGAACTGGGCCATTTTATTGTCGCCAAGCTCTTCCGGGTTCGCGTTCTCAAGTTTTCCCTCGGATTCGGCCCCAGGCTGTTCGGTCGAGTGGTGGGGGAGACCGAGTACGTCGTCTCCGCCTTTCCGCTGGGGGGCTTTGTCAAGATGTTCGGCGAGAACCCGGACGAGCAGGAGGGGGCGGCCAGCGAGCGCGAGCGCTCCTTTGCCCACAAGAAGGTGTGGCAGCGCTTCCTGATCATTCTCGCCGGGCCGGTGTTCAACCTTGCTTTTTCGGTGTTCCTCTTCTTTCTCGTCTTCACCTTTATCGGGGTGCCGACGGCGGTGGACACCACCAGGATCGGCCGGGTCAATGCCGAGTCGCCGGCTGCCCGGGCCGGGCTGGAGAGCGGCGATGTGATCATGCAGATCAATGGCCAGCCGACCCTCAGCTGGCTCAATGTCCTCGAGGCCGTCAAGGGGAGCGGCGGCGAGCCGATACGGGTGACGGTCGACCGCCAGGGTGGGGAACTGGAGTTTCTCGTCCAGCCGGCGATTGATACGGTGAAAAATCTCTTCGGCGAGGAGGTCGAGCAGCGCCATATGATCGGCATCGCCAAGGCCGAGGAACTCACCTACGAACGGGGTGGACTGTTCGGCTCCCTGCGCGATGCGCTGCTGCAGACCTGGACCTACATCTCCCTTACCGTCCTTGGCATCATCAAGATTTTCCAGCAGGTTGTCCCCGCTTCCGAAATTGGCGGGCCGATCCTCATCGCCCAGATTGCCGGCGAGCAGTTGCGGGCCGGCTGGCTCAATTTGATCTACTTCACCGGGCTGCTCAGCGTCAACCTCGGGATACTCAACCTCCTGCCGATCCCGGTGCTCGATGGCGGCCACCTGGTCTTTTTGACCGTCGAAGGGATACGGCGCAAGCCAATGGCGGAGCGAGCCCAGATCGTCGCCCAACAGATCGGTATCGGCCTGCTCGGGACCCTGATGGTTTTTGTCTTTTATAACGATATCCTCAGGCTCTTCAGCTGATGGCCGGACCTCTCCTCCTCTCTTTAGATACGGCCACTGCCAGCTGCTGCGTCGCCCTCACCACCGGCACCATCGCCGCTGGCCGGGTGCTCGGGGCGATCACCCTCACCGGTGCCGGCGGTTGTTCGCGGCGGCTGCTCGCCGCCATCGACAGTCTGATGGCCGAGACTGGAACCGGTTGGGGCGACATTGACGGTATCGGCGTGAGCCTTGGCCCGGGCAGCTTTACCGGCCTCAGGATCGGCATGGCCACCGGCAAGGGGCTGGCAGTGGCCGCCGGGGTGGGGCTGCATGGGGTCTCGACCCTGGACAGCCTGGCGGCGGCCTGTCCGAGTGAGCGGCTGGTGGTCAGCGTCCTGGATGCCCGTCGCCGACAGGTGTACACCGCCCGCTACCGCCACCAGCCTTTTCAGGTTCCGGGGTTGGCAGGGCTGGCAGGGTCGCCTGAGCTGCCGGGGTGGCTGCGCCGGCTGGGGGAACCCGAGGCCCTCTCTCCCGAGGACTGCGCCGCCGCCCTGGCGGAACCGGTGCTGCTGGTCGGCGACGGTGCCCTGCTCTACGCCGAGCTTTTTGCCGCCCGCCTGGGGGAAAATTTTGCCCTGGCCGCCGCCCCCTGCCACCAGCCCTCGGCGGTCTGGCTGGGAATGCTGGCGGCGGAACAGCTGCTGGCCGGTGAGGCCCTCGATCTGCAGCAGGGAGTACCTCTCTATATCCGCCGGGCTGACGCCACGCTGCCCGGCAAGGGCCCGGTCGGCGCCCATTCCTGCCCATGATCACGAGACGAGTAACCAGAACAATTCGGCTGGGAAGAGTGCCGGTGGGTGGCGAATCGCCGGTGGCGGTGCAGTCGATGACCAATACCGACACCCGCGATGTGGCCGCCACCGCCGCCCAGATCAACGCCCTGGCCGCCGCCGGCTGCGATATCGTCCGGGTGGCGGTGCCGGATATGGCCGCCGCCCGGGCGATAACGGCCATCCGCGACGCGATCACCGTGCCGCTCATTGCCGATATCCACTTCGATGCGCGGCTGGCCATGGCCGCCATGGAACATGGTGCCGAAGGAATCCGCATCAACCCCGGTAATCTTGGCGGCGAGGAGAAGGTTGCCCGGGTGGTCGCTGCCGCCCGCCACCACCGGGTACCGATCCGGGTGGGGGTGAACAGCGGCTCCATCGAAAAGGATCTTCTTGCCGCCCACGGCTACCCCACCCCGGAGAACACCACCGCCCTTCTGGAGAGCGCCTTGCGCAATGTCCGTCTGATTGAGCGGCACGGTTACCAGGAGCTGAAAATTTCCCTCAAGTCCTCGGATGTGCTCACCACCATCGCCGGCTACCGCCGGCTCTCCCGGGCCACCGACTATCCCCTGCATCTCGGGGTCACTGAGGCCGGTGGGCTGATTGCCGGGACGGTGAAATCGAGTGTCGCCCTGGGGATCCTCCTCGCCGAGGGGATCGGCGACACCCTGCGTATCTCCCTGACCCGTGACCCGTTGGAAGAGGTACGGGTCGCCTTCGAGCTCCTCCGCGCCTTGCGCATCCGCGAGCGTGGCCCGGAACTGATCTCCTGCCCCACCTGTGGCCGGACTCGGATCGATCTGTTCGGGCTGGCCGAGCAGGTTGAGAAACTGGTGCAGGCCATGGAGACCCCTTTGAAGGTGGCGGTGATGG
This sequence comes from Desulfobulbaceae bacterium, assembly GCA_011390165.1. GTDB lineage: Bacteria > Desulfobacterota > Desulfobulbia > Desulfobulbales > Desulfocapsaceae > Desulforhopalus_A. The sequence goes on along the minus strand of JAABSV010000042.1, from coordinate 26,057 downwards.
GCTGCGTGGTCAACGGTCCGGGGGAGGCCCGCCAGGCCGACATCGGCATTGCCGGCGGCAACGGGGTGGGGATCATCTTCAAGAAGGGGGAAATCTGGAAGAAAGTGGCGGAGGAGGAGCTCCTTCCCCTCTTTACCGCCGAGTTGAAAAAGATGGAAGAAGAGGGGCGGAAAAACCGAAAATCTGCTAAAAGATAGGCTGTTTTCCGGCCGGCCCGCAGCGTGGCCGGGCCCCTTTTGACTAACCTTGAACGGAAGCAATTGTCATGCGCTACTCACAGACCTTTCTGCCAACCCTGAAAGAGAATCCCGCCGATGCCGAGGTGGTCAGCCACCGGCTCATGCTTCGGGCCGGCTTTATCCGCAAACTCACCGCCGGTATCTACTCCTACCTCCCCTTTGGGCTGGCGGCGATCCGCAAGGTGGAACAGATTGTCCGCGAAGAGATGGATCGGGCCGGGGCCCAGGAGCTGCTCATGCCCATGGTCCAGCCGGCCGATCTCTGGCAGGAGAGTGGCCGCTACGAGAAGTACGGCCCGGAACTGCTCCGTTTCGTTGACCGCCACCAACGCGAGTCCTGTCTCGGCCCGACCCATGAAGAGGTGATCACCGATATTGCCCGCAAATCGCTCCATTCCTATCGCGATCTGCCGGTCAATCTCTATCAGGTCCAGACCAAGTTCCGCGATGAGGTGCGCCCCCGCTTTGGCCTGATGCGCGGCCGCGAGTTCATCATGAAGGATGCCTACTCCTTTGACGTCGACGATGCGGCGGCGGAGGTCTCCTACATGAAGATGCATGCCGCCTACAAGCGGATCTTCACCCGCTGCGGTCTCGACTTCCGGGCGGTGCAGGCCGACTCCGGGGCCATCGGCGGCAGCTTCTCCCACGAGTTCATGGTCCTTGCCGCCACCGGCGAGGATACCATCGTCTACTGCCGGCAGTGCGACTATGCGGCCAATACCGAAAAAGCCCTGGTCAGAGCGCCTATCCCTGCCGCCAATCCGGTGCCGGCCGAAATGGTCCGGCTGGAGACCCCCGGCAAGCGCAAGGTGGCGACGGTCTGCGCCCATCTTGGTATCACTCCCGACCGGCTGGTCAAAACCATGGTCTACCGGGCCGACGACCAGCTGGTGGCGGTCCTTCTCCGCGGCGATCGGGAGGTGGAAGAGGTGAAGGTGAAGAACCTGCTCGGGGTGGCCGATCTGGCCTTGGCCGGCGAGGAGGAGGTCTTTGCCGCCACCGGTGTGGCCACCGGTTATCTTGGTCCGGTCGGCCTCTCCCTGCGTTTGGTCGCCGACCAGGAGGTGGCGGCGATGGACAGCTTCCATGCCGGCGCCAACGAGAAGAACTTCCATCTGGCCAATGTCAACCTGGCTCGTGACTGCCGGGCGGAGGCGGTGGCTGATCTCCGCCGGATCACCGTCGATGACCCCTGTCCGGCCTGCGGTGGCAGCTTGGGGATGGCCGAGGGAATCGAGGTGGGGCATATATTCAAACTCGGTACCGGCTATTCGCAAGCGATGAACGCCACCTTTCAGGACCGCGACGGCCAGCAGCGCCATTTTGTCATGGGCTGTTACGGCATCGGCGTGAGCCGGGTGGTGGCCGCCGCCATCGAGCAGAACCACGACGACGACGGGATCATCTTCCCGGTACCCATTGCCCCCCGCACGGTGATCCTTCTCGCCCTCGGGCAGGACGAGGGTATTGCCACCGCCGCCGATGAGCTCTATCAGCAGCTGCTGGCGGCGGGAATCGAGGTGCTCTACGACGACCGCGACGAACGTCCCGGTTTGAAGTTCAAGGACGCGGATCTGCTCGGTATCCCCTACCGAGTGACGGTGGGCAAGAACTTCACCGCCCGGGGGACGGTGGAGATCCGCCGGCGCCGCGACGGGCAGAGTCAGGAACTGGCCCCGGCCGAGGCGGTGGCCCTCCTGCAGCAGAGCATTCAGGCGGAGCTGAACCGCTGAGCCGGCGGGCCTCCCCATGGTGCAAGCAGCGGCGATACATCCGGACGGCCTGAAGGTACTGGCCGCCAACTACCTGCACGGGGTCGATCTCTCGCGGATTGACGAGGCCTGGGAGATTGTCACCCGGGTCCATGGCGGCAGCCGTCATTTTTCCGGCGAGTACTATGTGGTCCACCTCCTCGAGGTGGCATCGACCCTTGCCTCGATGCAGCTGGACCTCGACACCATCCTCGCCGGTCTGCTGCACGGGGTGATGAAGGAGGGGATCGGCTACGACGAGCTGGCCGAAAAATTCGGCAAGGATGTCGCCAATATCGTCCAGGGCTCCACCAGGATCACCAAGGTCCAGTACAACAGCAAGCTGGCCAGCCAGGCGGAAAATCTGCGTAAGATGCTCCTGGCCATTGCCATGGATATCCGGGTCCTCCTGGTGAAGCTGGTGGACCGGCTGCTCGACATGTTTCTCCTCGACATGGTCGACCACGAACAGCAGCTCGATATCGCCCGGGAGACCATGGACGTCTACGCGCCGCTGGCCAGCCGACTCGGTATCGAGTGGCTGAAGCGGGAACTCGAGGACCACGCCTTCAAGTTTCTCCACCCGGAGGAGCACTACGATCTCTCGCATCGCCTGGAGAGTTCGCTGGACGAGAGGCAGCGCTATGTCGACGAGGTGATCAACATCCTCCAGGAGAAACTGGCGGTGAACGGGATTGTGCCGATTCGCATCATCGGTCGCCCGAAGCATCTCTACTCCATCTACAAAAAACTGATCGCCCAGGACATTCCCCTGGAGCGGGTCTACGACAAGGTCGCCTTCCGGATCATCGTCAACACGGTCAACGAATGCTACGAGGCCCTTGGAACGATCCATGCCGACTGGTCGCCGGTGCCCGGGCGAATCAAGGATTTCATCTCGGTACCGAAAACCAATAACTACCAGTCGATGCACACCACGGTGGTTGGGCCGCGGGGCCATTTCATCGAGATTCAGATCCGGACCGAGGAGATGGATCGGGTCGCCCAGGAAGGGGTGGCGGCCCACTGGGCTTACAAGGAGGGGCAGAAGGTTAACCAGAACGATGCCAGGCTCTTCCGCGAACTGAAAAAACTGGTCACCTCGCTGCAGAACGTCGAGGACCCACGGGAGTTTCTCGACAGCCTGGTGGGCGAGCTGTACGACCCGGAGGTGTACGCCCTTTCCCCGAAGGGGGAGGTCAAGGAATTTCCCCTGGGCAGCTGCCCCATCGATTTCGCCTACTCCATCCACACCGAGGTGGGAGACCGTTGTGTCGGCGCCAAGGTCAACGGCCGCCAGGTACCACTGAAATACCAGCTGCAGACCGGCGATGTGGTCGAGATAATCACCTCGCCGAACCAGGTACCCAGACGTGGCTGGCTGGATATGGTCAAGACCAGCCGGGCACGGACCAGAATACGTGCCTGGCTGCGCCGGGCCGAGAAGGAGAAGGCCCTCAGACTCGGCCGGGAGATCTGTGAACGGGAGATCAGGAAGCACGACACCTCCCTGAAGAAGATCATCAAGAGCGGCCATATTCGGCTGCTCCTCAAGCAGCTGCGCTGCAACTCGCTTGACGATCTGCTGGTCAAGGTCGGCAGCGGCATCATCACCGTCGACAGCCTGGTCAAGGCCCTCCAACCGCCGGAACTGCGCGGAGAGGAGCATCCCCCGGCAGTACCACTGTCGCCGGAAGAGCTGGCCGAGATGATGCTTGGCCAGCAGCACGGCAGCAGCGAGGCGAAGGGTCAGGCGGGGATCAGCATCGACGGGGTGGACGGCATGCTGGTGAAGGTGAGCCAGTGCTGCCGGCCGGTGCCCGGCGATCCGATTGTCGGCTTCATCACCATGGGGCGGGGGGTCTCGGTGCACAAGGCCGACTGCGCCAACCTGCTCAACTCCGACCCGAAGCGGTGGATCGATGTTTCCTGGGATGGGATAGCCGAAAAGACCTATAAGGCCGGCATCCATATCAGTGCCGAGAACAAGCGGGGGGTCTTTGCCGAGATCAGCACCACCATCAGCCAGGATAACGCCAACATTGCCGACATTTCCGCCCATACCACGGCCACAGGTCTTGCCGAGATGACCATATTTCTGGAGGTGGAAAACCTCGCCCATCTGCACACCCTGATGCAGCATCTGCGCCATCTGCCGGCGGTGATTTCGGTTCGCCGGCTGTAGGGTGACGGCGCTTTTTCGGAGGTGGTGGCAACCATGCCGGTCTGCGAGGTCTGTGGCAACGAGTGGGAGGGCGAACCCGGCCCCTGTCCTTTCTGCTGCCATGCCCACTCTGGCCAGGAAGTGGGCGGCGGGCGCCCCTTCAAACAGCGGACCGTCAACCTGAAAGCCGGTCTGCCGGTGGCCTCGGTGGCTCTGGCCCGGATGACCGAGGCCATAGCCGATTCGGCCCGCCAGGGGGTTACCTTCCTTACCCTGATCCATGGCTACGGTTCTTCGGGCAAAGGAGGGGTAATCCGCGACGAATGTCGGAAGGCCCTGGCCTTCCTGCGCGACAAAGGGGTGGTTCGGGAGGTGATTGCCGGCGAGGAATTTGATCGCCGTTCCGGCCAGGTGAAGGCACTGCTGCAGCGTTATCCCTCCCTGGCCCGGGACCATAATCTCAACCGGGGCAATCGCGGGGTCACTCTGGTCCTGCTGTCGTCCTGGCTGTTCTGCCTCGTCGCGCTGAGCCGCGCGGCCGGGCTGTTACTGCCATCGTTGTGCTGATGGCGATATGTCCGGCCCTGGCGGCATTGGCTGCCGTCCCGGCTCGGATATCCAGATAAATTTTTTACAGGAGCAGGTAATGAAACAGTTCTATGTCGCAGCGACAGTGGCAGCGCTGCTGGCCCTTCCGGTGGCCGGTTTGGCCGCGCCCCCCTCCGCATTTGAAGAGAAACTCAGTTACAGCATGGGGTTTGAAGTGGGCAGTTATTTTAAGGGGGCCGGTGGCGATATCCAGAAGGAGTACCTGATCATCGGTATCCAGGACGCCTTCAACGGCGGCAAATCGGTTCTCTCCACCGAGGAGATGCAGGCCGTCAAGCAGGAGTTTGCCATGAAGATGCAGGCCAAACAGATGCAGCAATTGGCCGAGATGAAGGTGGAGAACAAGGCTGCCGGGGATGCCTATCTCGCCGAGAACAGCAAGAAGGAAGGGGTGGTGGTCACCGACAGCGGCCTGCAGTACACCGTGGTCGCCAAGGGGGAGGGAGAGCCGGCCGGCCCCACCGACACGGTCACCGTCAGCTATACCGGTACCCTGATCAACGGTACCGAGTTCGACAGCACCGCCAAGCACGGCAAACCGGCGCAGTTCCAGGTCGATCAGGTGATTCCCGGCTGGAGTGAGGCGCTGCAGCTCATGTCGGTCGGTGGCAAGATGCGCCTGGTGATTCCATCCGAGCTGGCCTATGGCGAGAACGGTGCCGCGCCGGTGATCGAGCCGAATTCGGTGCTCCTCTTCGATGTCGAACTGCTGGGGATCGAAGGGCGCTAAGGCGGCCCCCCGGCAGACTGCGGGGTGAGACGCCATCCTCCCCCCGCTCGCAGCCGCTCTCAGCGGTCACTGCTGCGCAACAGGAGAAAGCCGGTTGCGGCAAAGAGCAGATGGATGCTGAGAGCGGCGGAGAGGGGGTGGATGTAGCCGGCAATCGCCAGCGACTGCAGCGCCCCCCATAGTCCCCAGGCCAGAAAGGCCAGCCCACAGCTGGCCGGGATGGCCACCGATAGATCCCGACCCCATTTCCGGTAGGAGTAGAGGAGGATCGGCATGCCGAGCAGCAGCAGGGGCAGGCCGAGAAAGGCGTAGGAGATCCGACCGAGGAAGGTGGTCAGCATGGTACGCCTTTCGTGTTCCACCTCGCTCTTTTCGTACTCCTGGAACAGTTCGCTCAAAGAGAGCTCCGCCTCCCTGTTGGCCGGAATGAGGAAGTCTTCCGGGCGCTCGGGGAGGTACATTGTCCGTTCGCTGAAGTTGCTGATCTGGTACTCCTCATCCCGCCGCTCCTGAATCTGGCCGTTAGTCAGCCACCAGTTTTCCTCTGCCTCGTTCCAGCCGGCAAACTCGGCGATGACCAGCGAGTGGATGTTGTAGTTGTCATCCCATCGGGAGTAGGAAAAGTTTTGGAACCTGTGTTCCTTCGGGTCCGGCCAGCTGAAGGAGTAGAAGCCGTCGCCACCTCTGTAGTAGTAGCGGTTGTTGCGCATGATCCCCAGCGGCACTTTGCCCTTCAGCTGCTCGAACCAGATGTTGTTGGTCTTGCCCACCGAGTAGGGGAGAAGCAGTTCGGCGGCGGCGATGAAGAGGAGGGTGAAGGCGAGGGCGGCGGCGAGGAAGGGGCGGGTGATCAGGCGCAGGGGTATTCCGCCCGCCTTGAGGGCGGTCAGTTCGTTGCTGTGGTTGAGGATGCCGAGGCTGATCACCCCGGCCAGCAGGATGAAGACCGGACCCAGTTGGTCGACGATGAAGGGGATGGTGAAGAGAAAGTACTGCAGGGCCAGGCTGAACGGCTTGCCGGCATTGTTGAAGTCGTCAATTTTTTCAAAGAAGTCGACCAGCAGATAGATGGCCACAAAACCGGCATTGACGGTGAAGAAATATTTGACGAAAAGGGTGAGCAGGTACCGGTTGAGAAGATTCACGACAGCCACCGTTTACAGCCAGGGGCGGGAAAGACGCTGGCAGAGAAAGAAACCGAGGACGACCAAAGCCAGTCCGAGGAAGTTGGTGAGCAGTACATAGGCCAGGGCGGTTCCCCCTTCTCCGGCCCGGGCCAGTTGGACCGCCTCACGGGCGAAGGAGGAGAAGGTGGTGAAGCCGCCAAGAAAGCCGGTGAAAAGAAAGAGGCGGAATTCGTGGCTGATATGGACGCGGTCAAAATAGCCCCAGAGAATACCGATACAGAGTGATCCGAGGAGGTTGGCCGCCAGTGTCCCGAGGGGGAAATCCACCGGGGTATACCGTGTCGCCGCCACTGCCAGCCCATATCGGGCAACGGAACCGAGACCGCCTCCTAAGCCGATGAAGGCAATGGCGATGAGTTGCTTCATGGCTGCTGTTCGTCGCCGCTGGTTTCGGCGTTGGTTTCGGTGATCGGTGCTCTATTTGGCGGCAGCCCCTGCCTGCCCCGTTTCTCTCCGCTCCTGCCCCGTACTTTTTTGTAGACCGGCCCGGCAGGGCTCTCCGCTGTTGGTACCATTATCACCCGGCGACGTCAACTGTACCGTGCCCCGGCGGGGCCGATTTTGCCCCCCTTGCATTGAATCTTCCCCCTGTGGTATAGTCGGTCCCTCCGGGGTAAGGCCGGGGAGGCACGTCAGACAATGTCGCTCGGTCGGTACCCGGTCCTGGCCGGTACCCTCGCCGGTATCCTCTTATCCAGGTGCATCCACAGCCGGGTAGAGCGAAAGGTACGCTCACCCAACGCCAAACGAACGCGAATTCAACGCTATTCCCACGCTAATCCCATGGCTCCAAAACGAAAGAAAGCTGCTCCTCCACCCAGTCTGCAGAGTTGCAAGGGGACGGCCAAGGATCGTCTGCAGGCCCTCTTAGCCGTGTTCCACAAAGAAGATGAGGTGCTGGTGATCATCAACGCCGACCCGGATGCCCTGGCCTCGGCCATGGCGGTGAAGCGCCTGCTCCGCTACCGGGTAAAAAGCGTCAGTATCGCTCATCCCAACGAGATCCGCCGGTTGAGTAACCAGGCGATGGTCGAGCGGCTGAAAATTCCCATCAAGCGGCTCAAAGACATCAAGCTTGAGGCCTATAACAAGAAAGTGATGGTCGACTCACAGCCCGATCATCTCCCCTGTTTCGAAAAGATCAAGATTGACGCGATCATTGATCACCACCCGATCAGCGGCAACACCGATGCCCAGTATCTCGATATCCGCCCGGAATACGGGGCCACCTCGTCGATGCTGGTGGAATACCTGCGGGCCGGTGGGATGACCCCTTCGGTGGCCTTGGCCACCGCCCTCTTTTATGGGATCAAGGTCGATACCCAGGATTTCGAACAGAAATCGGTGCTGGCCGACGGCATCTCTTTCCGCTACCTCTTCAACATTGCCAACCGCGATCTGGTGCGCAAGTTCGAACTGACCGATCTGCGCCGCTCCGAACTGAAGTACTTCAGTATCGCCCTGGCCGCCTTGAAGTTTTCCAAAGGGCGCTATTACACCCACCTCGGTCGGGTGAGGAGCCCGGATGTGCTTGTCATTGTTGCCGATTTTCTCAACCATGTCGCTGATATCGACTGGGTCTTCGTCTCCGGGGTGCACGGTGAGAAACTGGTGGTGATCTTCCGCTGCGACGGCTACCGAAAGAGTGCCGGCAAACTGGCCGAGAAGATCTTCGGGGTGATCGGTTCCGCCGGTGGCCACAAGGGGGCGGCACGGGCGGAGATCCCCATCAAGAACCTCAATCTTGGTGATAAGGAGTTCACCGCTGATACCTTGAAGCAGTTTATTATGCGGCATATATAAGTTTTTCCCGACTCACCACCCGGTCGGGCTTGCGTCCGGGGCGGTTTTCCCGTACCATGGATGCAACAGGCAGCCTGCCGGTAGCCGGTCGGCGTCCCACTGCACCGGCAGCCTCTTCGACAGCCTCTTCCCACGGTGCTCCTATGCTGAAACCCTCCACCCTGGCAATGATCCTGGCTGGTGGCCGGGTCGATGAACTCGATGTGCTCACCTACTACCGGCCCAAGTCGGCGGTTCCCTTCGGCGGGGTCGGCCGGGTCATCGACTTTTCCCTCAGTAACCTGATGAACTCGGGGATAGAGCAGATCGCCCTGCTCAGCCAGTACCGCAGCTACTCACTGATCAACCATATCGGCACCGGTGCCGCCTGGGATATGACCGGCCGCTACCGCCATGTATCGATTCTCCCCCCCTTCCTTGGCACCGAAGACGCCGACTGGTATCAGGGACCGGCCGACGCGGTCTATAAAAATCTCGACTATATCCATTACCACGACCCGGAGGAAATCCTCATTCTCTCCGGTGACCACATCTACAAGATGGACTACCAGGAGTTGATCGCCTACCACACCGCCAAGGATGCCGATCTGACCGTGGCCTTTACCCGGGTGCCGCTGGCCGAGGCGCACCGCTTCGGGGTGGCCAGCCTTGACGAAGAGGATGCCCAGCTGGGCGGCCGGGTCACCGCCTATTGGGAGAAGCCGGCCGCGCCGCAAACAGACTGGGCCTCGATGACCGTCCTCTGTTTCAAACCGAAGGTGCTCTACCGGGCCCTGGCCCATAACCACGCCGGCGCCTCCTACCATTTCGGCAAGGATATCATCCCCTGGCTACTCGCCGAGAACTACCGGGTATACGGCTACAAGTTCAGCGGCTACTGGGGCTATACCCGGACCATCAACGAGTACTGGCAGTCCAATATGGATATGCTGGGTGACACCCCCACCATCGATCTGGAGAAGTGGCTGTTCCGCACCAACCTGGAGCACCGCCATATCCGTGACAACCAGCCGGTCCTGATGGGCGAAGAGGCGGTGATCCATAACAGCCTGGTCTACAATGGCTGCAAGATCGGCGGCACGGTTCGCAATTCCATCCTCTTCCCCGGGGTAACGGTGAAAAAAGGGGCGGTGGTGGAGAATTCGATTCTCTTTTTTAGCAACGTGGTCGGGGAAAACTGCCGTCTGCAGAAGGTGGTCTCCGACGTCAACAACACCTTCGGCGAGCATGTCCGGCTCGGCCCGGAGGGGGGCTGCGGCCCGGAAACTGCCGTCACCCTGATTGGCTGGAACAACTTCATTCCGGCGCGGACAGTGGTGGGCGAGGGGGCGACGATCTACCCGCAGGTGGCGGCCGAAACCTGGCCTGCCCGCGTTGCCGCCGGGGAGGTGCTGCGATGAAACGAGCCAAAGAAGCACTGGTCCTGATCCTGGCCGGCGGGGTTGGCAGCCGGTTGAACATCCTCGTGCAGCAACGGGCCAAGCCGGCGGTCCCCTTTGCCGGCATCTACCGGATCATCGACTTCAGTCTCAGCAACGTGATGAACTCGGGGCTGAAAAAGGTGGGAGTGCTCACCCAGTACAAGCCCCTGTCGCTGATGAGCCACCTCGGTGGTGGCGAGGCCTGGGATTTTACCGGGCGGAGCCGGGGGGTAAAGATTCTCCCCCCCCGCACCGGCGAAAAGGAGTCGGACTGGTACCAGGGGACTGCTGATGCGGTGCGCCGCAATCTCGATTTTCTCGAGTCGAACCCCGCCGAGGAGGTGGTGATTCTCTCCGGCGACCACATCTACCACATGGATTTCGACGCCATGATCGCCTACCACCGCTCGAAGAAGGCCGATGTCACCGTCGGCATGATGGTGGTGCCGAAAAGCCAGATCCACCAGTTCGGGGCGGGGATCGTCGACAAGAGCGACCGGATCGTCGAGTGGGAGGAGAAACCGAAGGAGCCGCGCACCAACCTCGCCTCCATGGGCATCTATGTCTTTGACTACCGCTACCTGGTCGACACGCTCACCCGCGACCGGGTGGAAATCGATTTCGGCATGCATATCCTGCCAAGGGCCATCGCCGACGACAACGTCTTCGCCTACCCCTTCTACGGCTACTGGCGGGATGTCGGCACCATCCAGGCCTATTGGGAGGCCAATATGGATGTGCTCCGCAAGGAGAGCGGCATCTCACCGCAGAAGTGGCAGATCAGAACCAATATCGAGACTGAGGGCCGCTTCGCCGACCGGGCCCCGGCCCGCTTCGGCACCGGCTGCTCCCTGCACAGCTGCATGGTTTCCGCCGGCTGTATCGTCCACGGAAGGGTGTTCAACTCCATCCTCGCCCCCGGGGTGGTGGTGGAAGAGGGGGCGGTGATCAAGGACTCGATCATCTTTGCCGACTCGGTAATCCACGCCGGCGCGACGGTCGACCTGGCCATCCTCGACAAGCGGGTGGAGGTGGGAAGAGGGGCGGTTGTCGGTTGCGGCGAGAACTACACCATCGCCAACCGGAGCAAACCGGACCACCTCTACACCGGCATCAGTCTGGTTGGCAAGGGGGCGGTGGTTCCCCCCGGCCAGAAGATCGGCCGAAACTGTGTGATCAACAGCAAGATCAAGGCCGGCGACTACCCCGGCAAAATGATCGACGATGGCGAATCCCTCTTCGTGGCGGCCGGCTCGAATTGATGCCGCCGGCAGAAAGGCTGGCGAAAGGGCCGCCGGCAAGCAGACCTGAAAAAGGGCCTGGAAATGGGCCTGGAAATGGGCCTGGGGGAAGCTTGGATATGGGCTTGAGAATGCGACTGAATAAGGGCCTGAGGAACTTGCCGCAAAAATTCCGGCAAAAATAGTCGCCGAAAATGCCGCTCGAAAACTCAGACGGTGCCGGGTAGGGGCAGGCTGAAGGACGGCGGTGAAAAATGATTGCGCTTTACTCCCGGCCAGGTATTATAGCCGCCGATTCCACTACCCGGCTTCGCCATCAAGCGGCCAGGTATGTCTGATCGGCGTGCCCAGGTGCATCGGCACCCCGGCCTCTTCGCCAAACAATCAGCCCTCGTAGCTCAGGGGATAGAGCACAGGATTCCTAATCCTGGTGTCGCGCGTTCGATTCGCGCCGAGGGTACCAATTAAAACAAGGGGTTGCCGGCTTTGGCTTGCAACCCCTTGTTTTCCTTCCGTATAATTTCTGTGTAATGGTGCCAGAGAGATTAAGGCTTGAGATATCCAAGCCTCTTCAAAAATTTTGGCCTGGGCTTGTCCCGGTCCAGTCGCGGCTGAAATCTAGACCCTCATAAATGAGGTTATTTTGCCGATAAAAAGTACGACAGCATCATGATACCACCTCCCGGTACGGCCCTAAATTTGCCATATCACTCATATAGAGAACCTAGTCTCCATTCTTGCTGCGGAGTGCATAGGATCGGACGGGCGGCGGTTCAAACAGGGACAGGACCAGAAAGCCATCGGCATGCCCGAGATAAAAAGACGACGGTTGTCTGATATCGAGGTACCCAATCCCCCGGCTACCAAGTTTGCTGAATCTATTCCATTTTACTTCTGTCCCCGCTCCATCATGCGCTACAAAATCGCCTGGGATGCTGTTTCGGCAACTGACTTTTGGGATTCTCTCATCAAGGAAGGTAAACAGGCAGAGTTCTTGGCATATGACACCTTTCCGTTGCATCTTATTGAAAGGATTGGAGTTATTGATAGTATGCGGCAGAATCAGGCAAACATGAACCTTCAGCAGGCACGGCATAAACCTGTCGTGTCCGTTGAAAGATCATGGTATTACTGATCAAGGTGAGGTGACAGCATGATTGAGTTGAAACGAGGAGACGTTCAACTTCCATGAATATTTCCGCTACACCATTTTGGTAATGCCAAGAGCCGACGCAATGTCAGCAACTTCCAGGCGGGGTCGTTTTCACCCGCATTACAGAGCAACAACGCCCGGGCATGGATGATTTTTTTGGCCGGCGTTTTGCAATTTCGGGTGAAAGCTTCTCATTTATTGCGTTCCTTTTCAGTCAGCGTAACTCGATATCGTGGTGACATGGCAGCCACCTGATGGATGGTACTGACATTATACACGATTCGACAAAAATACGAATTATTGAATGTTACATGGAACTGATAGGTCCGGCTCATGCCCCCTTCCGTCTGTCACATATCATGGTGGGTGGCTATGACATCGCTTGATGTGACCCGCTTCCTGATCAACCGCCACTTGCTTGTTGAAAGGTTTTAGGAATGGAGATTATCCGAGCGCGCCCAGACGAGTATGATGCTATTATCGCTCTCTTTCGCGAGTACGATTTCGCGCTGAAGGAGCGGCGCTGGTTCGACTGGAAGCACCTGGAAAATCCTTTTGGCCAGGAGCTAGTTTTCAAGCTCGTGGAGGACGATCAGTTGGTCGGGACAGTGGCGCTGATGGCTCAGCCGTTCAGGCACGGCGGCCGCAAGCTAACGTGCGTGCAGGCGGTAGACGCCCTTATGGGCCACGCCATCCGGGGCAAGGGATTGTTCAACGACGTGATGGCGTTCGTCATCGGAACACGCCCGGATGGCGCTATGGATAACTGCTTTTATCTAGGCTACCCGGTTCTGCCCGGTAGCAAGAAGGCATTCGAGAATGCCGGCTGGCGCAAGCTAGCGGACTTCTATCTGAGGACCTACCTGCTAACTCCGCACAAACTGCGCAAGCTGAAAGCGGGAGCGATACTGGTGTCGATTCTGACCCCATTCTGGGGCCTGATACGCAAAGCACTCTTTGCCGGCGCGGATGACGCCATCACTGTCAAACGGGTCGAGCGTTTTCCCACCGACATGAACTGCTTCAACCCCGAGGGCAGGGTCTGCGGCGACCGCTCGGCCCGATTCCTCAACTGGCGTGTCTGCGACAATCCGCGCGACGACATGCGGGTTTTCCTGTTGTGGGAGAAGAGCGAGATTGCTGGATATGCAATTGTGAAGGTGGTGCCGGACTCCTGGGAGGTGGTCGAGTTCCGCTGCGCACGGCCAGAACGACGTTACGCCGCCACCTTCCTTCGGCACCTTTATCGCGAGCGGCTCTGCGATACGGTGGACGTCTGGCTGCTCTATGGAAACCTGATGGAGGATATTATGCCCACCTTGGGGGCGATCACCCGGCCGTCGGGCGGGACGATGTTTGCCTTCAAACTAGAGGAAGCCGGCCTGCCCTCCAATCCGACGCAATGGGCTGGGAGCTATTTAGATTCGGACTGGTGAAACTTTTTCTCCTGCAGCCCCTGGTAAACAACGCCGAAGAACTCGAATGCCCTCTGGTGGCAGCTAAGAAAATGCTTTATGGTCTGAAAAACGGCAAAAAATCAATTAAATTAATTAAATCAATTATTTATTTGTTCTGGCAGCAGCCGGGTAATTTTTGAGCTTGGTCTGTCCAGCAAAATTCAGGGGAAGAACTGAGTAAGCACATTGACACAGAGGAGGGCGGTGATGGAACCGTTTGGCGCAACTATAAAATCGGGCCTGGTGGTCTGAGTTTTGGTACCACTTCTGTATCGGCATCCGAAAATCCCATTTGAAACAACTACATTCGATCAATGGACACAAAGGATTACCAAATAATTCGTCAACTGTTTGATGACTACCTGCGGATGTATGCAGGCCGCGATGATCGACTCACCACGCATTTCAGTGAGGATTTTTCAGGCTTTACTGGAGGCGGGGATTTTCTGGTAAAAAACAGAGAAGAATGGGTTGCGATTACCCGCCAGGACTTCGCCCAGATAAAAGAGCCGATCCGCATCGAACTTAAGGATCTAACCATCCAGTCACTGGCCGATACGATTGCTGTGACGACCGGCTTTTTTACCATACATCTGCCAATCAAAGACCATATCCTGTCAAATGAAATTGCCCGTCTTGTCTTGATTTTTCGTTTAGAATTAGAAGGTTGGAAAATTTCGCATAGCAGTATATCCATTCCCTACCATCTGGTTCGGGAAGGTGAAATCTATCCGATGAAGGAACTGGTGGATCGGAACCAGTTCTTGGAAAAGCTGGTCGCCGAAAGAACGACTCAGCTTTCCGAGGCAAACGACAACCTGCGTCAGACAAACGAGAAACTTGCCCAAGAGATTGAAGAGCACAAGCAGACCGAGAAGGCATTGCGACGGGAGCAACTTTTTTCGAAATCAGTAATCGAGAGTTTGCCCGGCATCTTCTACCTGTACACGTATCCAGAATTGAAATTGATTCTTTGGAACAGGGAGCACGAATCGCTCCTCGGTTACGGGATTGGCGAGATCAAAGGGCGTCATATTACAGATTGGCATGTGCCCGAAGCCAACGACTCGGTATTGAAGGCAGTTGAAGTAGCGATGACGCAGGGCAGTGCTTCCATTGAAGCGGCTCTTTTGACAAAAGACGGATGTCCGGTGCCTTTCATCCTCACCGGTATCAAATTTGCGGTACAGGGGCAACTCTATCTGATGGGGATTGGTTTTGATATCACGGAACGCAAGAGGGCCGAGGCCGAGGCCGACAAACTGCAAAGTCAACTGACTCAGGTGCAGAAAATGGAATCGGTGGGCCGTTTGGCCGGTGGTATCGCCCATGACTTCAATAATATGTTGGGGGTGATTCTGGGCTACACGGAATTGGTTCTTAAGCAAGTGGGGGCAGACCAGCCGATATATCCGGCTTTGCAAGGCATCCAACAGGCCGCGCAACGTTCAGCAGATCTTACCCGGCAACTCCTGGCGTTTGCTCGTAAGCAGACCGTGGCCCCCAAGGTTCTGGACCTCAACGAGACCGTGGCAAGCATGCTCAACATGCTGCGACGGCTCATCGGCGAAAATATCGATCTGGTCTGGTTACCCGGTAAGAGCCTGAGGTCAATCAAAATGGACCCCAGCCAGATCGACCAGATTTTGGCCAACCTATGTATAAACGCCCGTGATGCCATCGGGGTGGCAGGCAAGGTCACCATCGAGACTGACAACGTGTTTGTTGATGAAACCTACTGCGCCGGACACGCAGGATTTGTCCCCGGCGAGTATGTATTACTGGCGTTAAGCGACAACGGTCGCGGCATGGACCGCGAGACGCTTTCACACTTGTTCGAACCTTTTTTCACCACCAAGGAGATGGGTAAGGGAACGGGTCTGGGGCTGGCGACAGTCTATGGCATAGTCAAACAGAACAATGGTTTTATCTCTGTCTACAGCGAGCCATGTCAGGGCACCACCTTCAAAATGTATCTGCCTCGATACCTGCCCAAGGGTGATCGGTCACCCGAACCTGGCGCGGCAAAAACCGCTGCAACCAGACACGAGACCATCCTGCTGGTGGAAGATGAACCCATGATTCTTGAGATGACCAAGGTGATGCTCGAACACCAGGGGTATACTGTCCTGCCTGCAGTTTCACCGGGAGAAGCCATCCGTCTGGCTCGGGAACATGTCGGCGAAATTCATCTTCTCATGACCGATGTGGTCATGCCGGAGATGAATGGCCGTGATCTGGCAAGGAATTTGTTATCTCTGTATCCTGATCTCAAACTTTTGTTCATGTCCGGCTACACCGCCGATGTTATTGCTCATCACGGCGTTCTGGACGAAGGGATACACTTCATCCAAAAACCGTTCTCAATGAAGGACCTGGATGGAGAACTGCGGGAGGCCCTTAAAAGTTGACATGTTGCTTGAGCAATCTACTCCTACATAAACTCATAGCAGGATTAATTTCCGGTTCAGTTGCTCTCGGTGACGATCTGGTCAGGGACAGACAACTCCAATGGAAATGGCCCATATCCTGGATATCAATAGCTTCAGAAGAATTTGGCGGGGGCTGGAAGAGAGAACTAATGGTCATGCTCAAATCCCTGGCAGCCGAGGTGCTGTCGATATATGCGGAACTCGATGCCCAGGTGGCAGCCTTTGCCGCCGCCTCCGGTCTGTACTGCCCAGAGGGGTGTGGCGAATGCTGTGCTTCGGAGAAGGTCGAGGCGACCGTGCTGGAGATGCTGCCGCTGGCCTTTGTCCTGTTTGCCGACGACCGGGCGGAATTGCTGCTCAAGCGACTGGAAAAGATCGATGGTCGAGGGGAGTGTCTCCTGCATCGCCCCGATCTGGCCGGGCCGGGCGCCTGGTCCTGTACCTGCTACGGCCAGCGGGCAGTGGTCTGCCGGCTCTTTGGTTTTGCCGGGAACCTTGATCGGGCCGGGACGCCGCGTCTGGCCCTGTGTCGGGTGATGCGGCAGGCCGGGCTGCCAAGAACAAATCCTTCCTCTTCGCATGAGAAGGTGATGGCCTTGCTGCCCTTGTTCAGTGAAGCGGGGATGCGGATAACCGCACTTCACCCAGGGTTGGGAACCATCCGTCTGCCGATCAACGGGGCGCTGCTAGAAGCCCTGCAAAAGGTGGGTATCGCCCTTGCCCTGGATGCTGGGCAACAGCGAGGGAGCGGGGCCTTGCCCATCGAGCCTCCGGATGAGCCACCCTTTGCCGCCCCCCCTCTGCCAAAGGCTGCCTGATCCAAGCTCCAGTTGGTTGCCGGCCAGGCGCAACTGAGGCTTGCCATGGGGCAACTCGTTGTAGCCTGAGGTCAGGTCATCGGTCGAAGAAGTGCCGGAGGCCGAGATTTATCTCCTCGATTTCCTCTTTGCTGAACTGTTCGGGGTCGAAATCGGGCCCGGCCCATTCGCGCATCGCCGCGTACTCTTCATGATCGGGGTCCTGGTAGGTTTCGAGGAATTGCTGGTAGCCCCAGATGCCGCCCACATCTTCCGGCGGGCAGGCCCGCTTACCCTTGACCAGCACCGGGTATGGTTTGCCGTCACTGGCCGGCAGGGTCTTTTCCACCACGATCCGGTGCCGCCAGTCGTCACCGAAATCGTAGGTGTAATAAAAGGCCGGGGCGAGCGAATCGGCCAGGCGGTGCAGGGTATAAGTCTCTTCGCGCCGTGTGGGAATGCTGTCCCAGCTGTCATCGAGTTCCGGGCCGTAAAGGAAGTCGCCGATCTGGAACTGGTGCAGATGATAGTCCATCCAGCCCATGCAGTGCTGGATGACCTCATGCAACTCGTCGAGGGTGATAGAACCGGGCACCTGGGCCCGTCGCCAGATGGGCGGCTTTGCCCCCTGCAGACTGATCTTGAGCTGGTAGATGACCTTTTTCGCGGCGACCTTGCCTGGGGCTCGCGAGTTGCCGAAATCGACCTTGATCACCTTGCCTCGCGGTTTGGCCCAAGGAGGCGCCGGGGCTGGAAAGTTCGCCGGGGTCAAGGCGACGGCAAAGGAGGCCCGCTTGCTGGCCGGCAGGGTGGCCGCCATCGCCGTCGCATGGTTCTGCAGAGTTTTCACCGCCAGTGGCAGGGTGGCGAGAAGAAAGGCGCGAATCTGCAGCTGCCGGTCCCCCTCGGTGGGGTCGAAGTGGGCGAAGGCTTGGGCCAGGATCTCGTCTGGCAGTGTGTCGAAGAAGGGCATGGCCTCCTCGGGATCGACCAGGCCCTGGATCACCATCAGGCTGAAATACAGTTCTTCGGTGGGTGAGCCGGCAATCTCCCGTTCCGGCTCCCAGATCTCCGGCCGCAGGCCGAGCGCATCCTCGAAGCCGAAAACCCAGGCGAGGAGCTCTTCGATCTCCTCCTCTTGCAGGGCCTCCAACTGGTAGGGAAAGTGCAGATCGCCGCGTTCCCTGGCCGCCATGAAGGTGGCGAACACCTGGTTGAGGATGGCGCCCATCGAACGTGCCTGGTCAAGCGCAGAGATGCCGGAGGCATCGTCGCCGAAGATCGCCACCATCCATTCGTCGGCGGGGATCTGCACCGGGGTGATGGCCAGGCCGAACATGAAGCCCATCAGTTCATCGTAGCTCATGGTCTGTTCCGGGACCGGAGCCTGGCTGAGCAGTTCTTGCAGCAGTATCTTTTCAGTAGAAGAGAGCATGGCGATCTCGTGTGGGAAAATACTATGAATGGTTGTGGCCGGCAGGGAGTCCCAAGGGAGCCAAAATCCCTGTCACATCCCTGAAAATCAAGCAGTCGAAAAAATCAGACGGCGGTATTCTCGATCAATTTCGCCAGCTCCTCCTGCAGGCCACGCAGCCGGTCGCGCTGCTGGGTGTTGGCCTTCTCCCGGTTGTCGGCCTCACTCTGCAGCCGACCCAGCTCTTCGGCCAGCCGCTGTACCTGCGCCTCCTGGCCGCGGATCTGGTTGAGGCTCTGCAGGTTGTGGCGGAGCCGCTCCATGCTGGTGCCGAGTTGGGCCAGCCGCTCCTCGCCATCGGCCAGTTCGCTGCCGGCGCGGTCGATCAGCCGCTGCTGGTCGATGATCCTGTCGATCGCCGCCCGGGCCGCCGCCGAGATCTCGCTGTTGCGGCTGTAGACCAGCAACCGGTTGCTGTCGAGATTGGCCAGCCGGACGATCTCGGTGTGCGGGTACTCTTCCACCACCCGCAGTTCGGCACTCCCCTCGGCGGGCAGCTCGAGGCGAAAACGGTTGCTGGTGGCGGTGGTTTCACTGGGGGTGGGGGAGATTACCTGGTAGTTGGCCTGAAGCGGTCGCTCAAGAAGAAGGGACTTGGCCCGCCGGTCGCTGTTGCTCACCCTGTAGTGGCTGATTTGCCGGGAGCGCAGGCTGATGCTCATCACCCCCCGGTGGATGCGCACCTGCTCCACCTGGCGCTGGCCGCTGCCGGGCTCCAGGCGGATGGTGGTGCCGGGGTCCAACCCGTAGCTGAGCAGCCGCTTCTCCTCCGGCAAGGTGGTCTCGAACATGGCCTCGCCGGCATATTCCCCCCCGTCAAAAAGGGTTACCGGCCCACCATCCAGGGTGAGGCCGGTGTCGTTGGCCAGTTCCACGGCCAGCATCGGGTGGTTGCGTACCGTCTGTCTTTCGGAGTAGATGAGCAGCCGGCTGGCGGTGACTGGTCTCTGCAGGAAGGGGAGCATCACCGATTCCCCCTGGCGAACGGTCACCCGGCCGGGAAAATTGTAGGCGAACAGGGCCCCGGCCTCGCTGCCGCTGGCGGTGGCGGCGAAGGCGCTCTCCCGGGCCAGCAGTTTTTCCAGGCCATCAGCGCTGGTTTTCTGGGGGGGCGGGGCGAGTTGGGCAAGCGGAGCAGCGGCCGGCATTGTCTCGGCGAAGACGGCGGTATCGGCCTCGGCATCCCTCCCACCCCGGGCCATACTGGCCCCGAGGGTCGATTTGCCCCGTAGCCTGGTCTCGTAGGTCAAAGGGGCCAGGGCGGCGATTCCCGGCAACTCCACCAGGGGGCGCTCAACGTGGACCGGCGGGTAGAGGTTGGTCCGGAAACTGACCGGCCGTCCGGAGACGAGGGCGAGAGAGATGTCCTGCCATTCCTCGCCGGAGGTGTTGTCGACCACAGCCCACCCCTCGAGGAGTGCCTGTCCTTCGCTCGGAAAGAGCAGGCGGTAGCTCGACTTCCACACCGGCATCGGCGTGAGGTAGCGGGCGGTGAGACGGCCGGAACTGCCGCCGGCCAGGTCGAGATGGAGGATGCGACGCTCCTGATTCCGCACCTCGGTGACGATCTGCAGATAGTCGGCCAGTTGCTGCTGCAGCCGCGGGTCGGCAAAGCGAAGTTCGTCTAGAGAGAGGAGTTCATGGCTGTCGATGGAGCCACCTGTGGTGAGCAGGGTGAGCAGGTTCTGTGCCGGCTGCCGCTCACTGGCCGGCACCTCCCGGGCCGAGATGATCACCCCGTCGATGGTCTCGCTGCCACGCCTGGCGCTGATCCGGGCCCCGCGCAGGGTGTCAAGCAGAGGGGTGAGCCCCTGCCCGGGGAGGATCCGGAAGGGGAAGTTGCGGAGTTTTTCCTCGAGGCTCTCGTCGGTGCTGAAACGGACCCGCTCCACCGCCCCGGAGTCCACCGAGACGCTCAGCGACTTGAGGATGTCGGCCATCTCTTCGGCGCGAAAGGCGAGGGTGATGCTGCCGGCGCCGGCCAGCTCACCGCCCCGCTCGACATAGGCAACCCCGTTCTTGTAGAGCACCACCCGGACCACCGGCAGCTCTTCGCCGGCCGTCGGCGCCGGTAGCAGGGTGAGGGGGGCGAGGCAGAGCAGGGTGAACACCGTGGTGGTTCGAGCCATGGCTGACCAGTTCATGCGAGTCTCCTTGGAAATTAAAGTTGGCCTCTCTGACGGGCGCAGCATTAGCGCGTCAGGAATCGAGTACCTGGCGGAGCAGCCGGGAGAGGTCCAGCAGGCTGAGGGGTTTCAGGGCATAGCCCTTGATACCGCTGCCTTTGGCCCGCTCCTCGTCGACCAGGTTGCTGAAGCCGGTACAGAGGATGATCGGCAGGTCGGGGCGCATCTCGAGCAGGTAACGGGCCAGTTCCAGCCCGGTAAGGCCGGGCATGGTCTGGTCGGTGAGGACCAGATCGTAGCGCTCCGGTTCTCTGGCAAAGGTGGCCAGGGCCTCGCTGCCGCTGGTGCAGACGGTCACCTGGTAGCCGAGTTTTTCCAGCATGGTTTTTTCCATGGCCGCCAGCCCGGTTTCGTCGTCCACCAGCAGCACCCGCTCGCTGCCGGTGGGGAGCGGTTCCCTGGCGTCGCCTTCGGGAAGTGACGGCCCACCCTCGATGGCCGGGAAGAAGACCTCGAAACGGCTCCCCTCGCCCAGGGTGCTGTGGCAGGTGACAAAGCCGCCGCTGGTGGTGACGATGCCATGGATTATGGCCAGCCCCATGCCGGTCCCCTTGCCCACCTCCTTGGTGGTGAAATAGGGTTCGAAGATCTTGTCGCGGATCGCCGGCGGGATCCCCGGCCCGGTATCGCTGACACTGAGGACGACAAAGGGGCCCGACTGGACTTTCGGATACTGTACCAGTTCCTCCCGGGTAAGGTGGCACTCGCGCAGGCCGATGGTCAGTTTCCCCCCTTTCTCCTCCATGGCGTGGAAGGCGTTGCTGCACAGGTTGATGACGATCTGGTGCACCTGGGTCGGGTCGGCGACGATGGCCCAGCCGCTGGCGGCAAGTTCTTGCCTGATCACCACGGTGGAAGGGAGGGAGGGGCGGAGGAGCTTGATCGCCTCCTTGACCAGCAGGCCCGGTTCCAGGGGGATCCGCTCGGTGTCGGCCTGACGGCTGAAGGCGAGGATCTGTTTCACCAGGGCGGAGGCCCGCCGGCTCGCCTCGATCACCTTGTCGAGATCCATAGACACCGTCGAGCCTTCCGGGCTGTCGTTGCGGGCCATTTCCGCATAGCCGAGGATTGCCATGAGGATGTTGTTGAAATCGTGGGCGATGCCCCCGGCCAGGGTGCCTATCGCCTCCATCTTCTGGGCCTGCACCAGTTGCGCCTGCAGCCGGTGCCGCTCCTCCTCGGCCAGTTTGCGCTCGGTGATGTCGATATTGATGCCGAGGATGCCGAGAATCGCCTCCCCCTCACGGATTGGCGCCAGGATCTTGTGGAAGTGTCGCTCGTTGCCGCTGGCGTCGGCCAGGCTGTAGTCCTCGGCGATGATCTCGCCGTTCAGTACCCGTTGGTGGTTCTGGCGCCAGTGTCGGGCCAGGTTCTCCTCCACCGGCAGATCGAGACTGGGGTCGGCGAGCAGATCGCCCCAGAAGCGCACCGACTCCTCACTCTGCATGATGATCTTTCCCCGTGTGTCACGGGCCCAGAAGTCGAAGGGGATGTTGCGGAGAATGGCTTCGAGGAGGGCATCCTTGCGGGCAAGCGCTTCGGCGGCACGTTTGCGCTCGCTGATGTCGCGGCAGACGCAGAAGACCAGTTTGCCGCCGGCGGTGTCCACCCCGTTGGTGCTGATCTCGACCGGGAAGGTGGAGCCGTCCCGCCGGCGATGGATCGTCTCGAAGTGGTCGCCGGCCGGGCCAATCTCGGCGATGGTCGTCTGCAACTCTTCCCTGGTTGCCACCGTTTCCCAGTCCCAGACATGCAGCCGGGCAACCTCCTCGGCGCTGTAACCGAGCATCTCGGCAAAGCGCCGGTTGGCCTCCCACACCTTGCCGTGCTTGTCGAGGACGACGATTCCGTCCCGGGACTGGTCGATGAGGATTCGCCTTCTGGTCAGATCCTCGAAGTGGAGCCGGTCGAGCCGCGCCCTCTCGCGCAGATGGACCACCGCCCGCCAGGTGTAGAGGGAGGAGCCGATGAGAAAGAGGGCAAGAGCGGTGACAATCCCGAACAACTGGTTTGCAAAGGGGGCGAACTGCTCGTCGTTCACCAGGCCGACACCGAGGACGAAGGGCCAGCCGGGAACCCGCTGCAGAGTGACCATCCGGGGCACCCCGTCCGGGGTCTCGGTGGTGGTGAAGGTGGCTGTCTCTTCCCCCGATTCTTCAGCGCGTACATACTCGGCGGAGACGGCACTGTTCCCCGGTTCGGCAATATCGACGGCAAACGGGGGGAAGCGGGCGATCAGTTCCCGGTTGGCGCCGCGGAGCATTGCCGCGCCGGTGCGGCCAAGGCTGGGCAGGGCGAGCAGGCGGTTGAAGGTATCCACAGGCACCGCGGCAGTGACGATGCCGGCAAAGCTGCCGTCGGGGGCCGTATAGCTGCGGGTGAAGGCGATGATCCAGATCCCCGATAACCGCCCTTTGAGCGGTTCGGTGACAATCACCTCCCGGGAGAGGTGCTGACGGTGCCGGACAAAGAAGGCGCGGTCGGCGTAGCTGGTGGCCATCCCCGGCTCGAAGCCCTTGCCGAAGACCACCTCGCCGGCGGCGTTGGTGATGCGGATCCCGTCGATATCCGGCAACTGCCTCTCTTCCGAGTTGAGCAGGTGGCTGAGCGTTTGAAAATCGAGGAACCCCCCGTACAGCTGCCGTTCCAGTTCCCGACGCACCCTGACCACCGCATCGTCGACCATGCGGGCCTTGTCACTGACACTTTGCGCCAGCAGCCTGGCCAGGTTTTTGCTGTTGGCAGAGTGCCGTTCGTGGTAATGGGCCCGGCTTTCGGCCAGAAAGAGCATGGCCAGGCCGGCCAGCAACAGGTTCACCAGCACCACCCCGACAACCAGCCTGATCTCCAGGCGTCTGGACCTTTTGCTCTCCATTCCGGCAGCCTCCCATGCACGTTCGAAGGGAGGATACACCCTTTTTGCCATTCTGAAAATAACAGCGGCTTCCGGCCGCCACCTTTTTTATCGCCTCACCCGTGGGCGGTGCGAAAATTCAGGTATTTTTTCTGAATGAGCGATGTTGACAAAATGAAGCAGTTGATATTTCAGCAATTGATTCCCCAAAAATGAACATTTGACTTGTATTAAGAATCTTTTTCATATACATTCCCAATCAAAGTCGAGTACAGGATTTTGTACTGAGTTCGGAATAGCGTATGAGGCATGGTACTCTTCCGGCCAGTAAACAACCTTCAACAAACGGAGAAAAAAAGATGAAGAAGACCTTCTTGCGGGCTGTGGCACTAGCGGCAGTTATGGCACTCAGCACGGCGAACATGGGTTTTGCCGCCGGTGGCAGCATCGGCCACGGCAACCTTTCGGTCTACAAGGAAGGCCAACTGGTCAGCAAGCTCAGCGGGCAGAACCCCATTGAAGACGGTGCACTTCTCGTCTGTGACGGCAAATGCATGATCAAGTCGGAGGGAATCTCGCTGATCGCCGCCGACAACGCCGAAGTGGCGGTGACCAACGAAGCCGATACCTTCAAGCTTTACGTGAAAGAGGGCCGGGTCGACTACAATATCACCAGCAACACCCGGACCATTGCCTTTTATACCCCGCAGGGGACCTATACCGTCGCCGAGGTGGTCTTTAACGCCGCCGGCCAGAGTGCGGTGAAGGGTTATGTCGAGGTCGACGCTACCGGCAAGACCGAGATCACCGTCACCGAAGGAAGGATGGTCTTTGCCACCGCCGAGGGGATGAAGACGGTCGACGCCAACAACCGGATCGTCCTGGCTGTCACCCCGACTGGCGGGGAATCAGCGCTGCTGCCCCTGATGTTTTCCTCGGCAGCGGTAGTGGGTGGTGTCGGTATCATGGCGGCCGGTACCCAGGATGATGGCGATGGCGACGGTGGCGCTGGCGGCGGTGGTGGCGGCAGCACCGATCCGGAGCCGGAAGTGCCGGTCGGCGGCGGTGGCAGTACCGGAACCCCTGCCAGCCCTGCCTTATAAGCAGTCCAGCCTGTTGTCTGCGAGGGCTATCTTTCAGAACTATCTGGGAGATAGCCCTCTCCGTTTCCCCACCGTCGCCACCGTGCCGATGCCAGCCATGAATTCCGTAACGCCCTTACGAGTCACCGGCCTCTTCTGCTGTACACTTCTTGCCCTCTTTCTCTCTGCCTGCGGTGACAAGGAAAAATTTACCGTCACCACCAGTGTCGAGCAGTTCCAGCAGCTGCATGCCCAGCAGAAAGAGGACGACTCGACGCAGAACAGAATCAACCTGGCACCGCTGGTGCTGGCCGACGACGCTGACGATACCGAATATCTGCTCGGCAACGGCGATCTGCTGGTGATCAAGGTCCTTGAAGAGAGCGGCCTCAATACCGAGGCGCGGGTCAACTCCCGTGGTTCGATCAACGTCCCTCTCCTTGGCGAGGTGAGTATCATGAACCTCACCGCCGGCGAGGCCGAGGCAAAGATCGCCGAACTCTACCGGCGCGACTACCTGCACGACCCGCATGTCTCGGTCTACATCAAGGAGCGGTTGAGCAAACAGATCACTCTGGTCGGGGCGGTAGAGAAACCGGGAACCTATGAGTACGTCTCCCGGCGCCGGCTCCTCGATGTTCTTGCCGTCGGCAATGGGTTGAAGAAAGAGGCCGGCGCCTACGCCTTTATCACCCGCGAAGACCCGAAAACCAGAGAGACCCAGACGTATATGGTCGACCTTGAGGATCTGGTCAAAAACGGCAACATGGCCCACAACCATATCATCCGCGGCGGGGATGTGATCTTTGTCCCCGAATCGGGGCAGTGCTTTGTCGATGGGGCGGTGCGCAACCCCGGTACCTACCCGCTGGAAAACAACATGACCATCACCGAGGCGATCGTCGTTGCCGGCGGTCTGGCCGGCTACGCCGATGACGACAAAATCAAACTGGTCCGCTTTATGGGCCGGGGCAAGGAGCGGCAGGTGGTCAGCCTCAGCTACAGCGACCTGCAGGCCGGAGTCGGAGACACCCTGATCCTGAAAGACCAGGATATCATCTACGCCGAGTCCAGCGCCTCCGGCAAGTTCTTCTCCGGCGCCGGATTCTCGCTTGGCTTCATGGGGACCGGGATGACCTTCAAAGATCCGCAACGGTAGCCAAAAGAGGCCTGCTGCACACTGTGAAAAGGAAAACCGTTCTGCGCCGTCTGGCGGCCCTGTTGAGTTGCGGGATAGTCACCACCGTCCCCCTGCTCTTTGGTGCCGTCCACCCCATTGTCCTCGGCATCTATGTGCTGGTGATCCTCACCGGTCTTGGCGGCTGGCTGGTCTGGGACTGGCAGGCCGGGGAACTGTCCGCCCAAGTGGCGAAACCGTCCTTTCTCGAACCGCTGCTCACCGCCATCCCTTTGCTGCTGGTGGTCTACATAATTTTTCAGGCGCTGCCGCTGCCCCTCGACTGGCTGGAACAGC